>JAQTTV010000035.1 GCA_028710565.1 Gallionella sp. | reverse complement strand
AGTATCGTCTCTGGTTGCTCTATCTTCATACCATTGGACGCTACCGCCAATAACTCAGTGTGTCAAACGGATATATGAATTATTGTCACTACCTATAAAATGGGTGTACCAAGCGGATAGGCATGCTACAACCATCGACTTGTGCCTGAGCGTATTTCCTTGATTCGTCAGTTCAAAGCCGTTGTCAAGCTGCACACGCTCCTTCATTCACATCAGCGACGGCAAGATGCACGAGGTAAACGTACTCGACATCCTGATCCCCGAAGCGGGCAGTTTTTACATCATGGATCGCGGCTTTACCGACTTCGCCCGTTGGTTTGCCCTGCACCAAGCACAGGCGTTCTTTGTCATTCGGGGCAAATCCAATCTGCTATTTCGCCGCGTTTACTCACGCCCCGTGGACAAATCCACGGGGCTGCGTTGCGATCAAACCATTGCCTTGACTTCGACCAAAGCCAGTCGCGATTACCCGCAACACCTACGCCGCATCAAGTTTTACGATGCCGAACACCAGAAATATCTCGTCTTTCTGACCAACAACTTCGACTTGCCTGCCCTGACTATCGCCCAACTTTACCGTTGTCGCTGGCAGGTCGAACTGTTCTTCAAATGGATCAAGCAGCATCTGCGAATCAAGCAGTTTTACGGCACCAGCGAGAATGCAGTCAAAACGCAAATCTGGATCGCGATCAGCGTTTATGTACTGGTCGCCATCGTGAAAAAACACCTCAAAACTGATGCATCACTTTACACAATTCTACAAAATGTAAGCATTAATCCTTTTGAAAATAACGCCACTTAATCAACAAGTTACAAATATTGAAACGAAACAATACACATCAGAAAAATGGTAACTTATTGAATATATGAAATTAAATGATCGGGTGTTGCTGATATCTATACAAGTAAAAGGTAGGGCAAAGGTGTATTCAGCTTTGATTATATGCTTTAGTCTAGCGAAAACGAGGCGATTCAAATTGACCAAATGACCGTTAGCAGGTACGATTGCGTACCTTTTAACACTTAGCGGATCGATTGCCATGCGTCGTAAATTAGTTGCTGGGAACTGGAAAATGCACGGTAGTTTGGCTCAAAATTCTGAGTTGCTGATTGCGGTGCGCAGTGGGATGGATTTAATTGGTGGTGTGGATTGCGCAGTGTGCGTACCATTTCCTTATTTAGCGCAAGCACAGCTGGTGTTGGCTGGTAGTCGCGTAAAGCTAGGCGCACAAGATGTGCATCAACTGGATAAAGGGGCATACACGGGTGAAGTGTCTGCATCCATGTTGAAAGATTTTGGTTGTCAGTATGTGATTGTGGGTCACTCTGAACGCAGAGCATATTTTGGTGAAAGCAGTAGTTTGGTTGCTGAGAAATTTGTAGCTGCAAAAAATGCTGGTTTAATACCAATATTGTGCGTAGGTGAAACGCTGGAGCAGCGTGAAAGCGACGTTACTGAGGCGGTGATCGCTGAGCAATTAGATGCGGTGATCAAGTTGGCAGGGGTGGTTTCGTTGCGGGGTGCTGTGGTGGCTTATGAGCCCGTTTGGGCGATTGGGACAGGTAAAACGGCAAGTTCTGCACAGGCACAAGCGGTTCATGCATTTATTCGTCAACGAGTGGCGGCGGATGACGCGCAAATCGCCTCAGAATTGGTTATACTCTACGGCGGTAGTGTGAAGGCAAATAATGCGGTGGAGTTGCTCGCGATGCCCGATATTGATGGTGGCTTGATTGGTGGTGCGGCATTGGTTGCAGAAGAGTTTCTGGCAATTTGTCGCGCTGGACAGGTTTGATGTGTTTTTGGAGTAGTGTGTGGAAACAATAGTTTGGGTTGTGCATGTTTTAACAGCAGTCGTATTGATAGGTTTAGTATTGATGCAACATGGTAAGGGTGCTGATATGGGTGCGGCTTTTGGCACAGGTTCAGCGGGTAGCTTGTTTGGTTCCAGTGGTTCTGCTAACTTCTTAAGTCGTAGTACAGCGGTTGCGGCGGCAATATTCTTTATTACCAGCTTAACGCTAACTTACCTTTCATCTCATCCTGTTCAACAGCAAGGTGTGATGGATAAACTCAATGCAGGCGTGGTGAAAAAAGCACCCGTCACAGTGCCCGTTGATAATTCAAAAGCTAAAGAAATTCCAAAGTAGTTTTTAGTGAATTAAGTCGTTAGTTATTGGTCGCTAGTCGTTAGTTAATGCAAAACAACTAGCGACTAACGACTAGCAACTAATAGCCGATGTGGTGAAATTGGTAGACACGCTAGCTTGAGGGGCTAGTGGCGCAAGCTGTAGCAGTTCGAGTCTGCTCATCGGCACCAAATTATGCTGGCTAAGATAAGTTAGCAATTTAAAATAATTAAGCGAGATGCTGTGCCTTTACAGTAATCTTCGTCATATCAAACAGGAGGAGGCTCAATGTTGGAAAACTATTTTCCGGTGCTGCTGTTTATCTGCATCGGTTTGGCATTTGGTGTGGTTCCTGTCATTCTGGGGCGATTAGTCGCTCCCCACCGTCCCGATAGTAAGAAAAATTCTCCCTACGAATGTGGTTTCGAGGCATTTGAAGATGCGCGTATGAAGTTCGACGTGCGTTATTACCTCGTGGCGATCTTGTTCATTCTGTTCGATCTCGAAATTGCATTCTTGTTTCCTTGGGCAATTGTGATGCAAGAGGCTGATGGTCATATGTTCTTTCGCTATATTTCCATGATGATATTCTTGGCGATTCTAGTGGTCGGCTTTATCTATGAGTGGATGAAAGGGGCATTGGAATGGGAATAGAAGGCATTTTGGAGAAAAGTGTTGTCACGACGACACTGGATACCATTATCAATTACACCCGCACAGGTTCGTTGTGGCCGATGACGTTTGGCTTGGCGTGCTGTGCGGTGGAAATGATGCAAGCAGGCGCGTCGCGCTATGACTTGGATCGTTTCGGGATCGTATTTCGCCCGAGTCCGCGTCAATCTGATGTGATGATCGTGGCGGGGACGCTGTGCAACAAAATGGCTCCAGCTTTGCGCAAAGTGTATGACCAGATGGCAGAACCCCGTTGGGTGATCTCCATGGGGTCTTGTGCAAATGGTGGTGGCTATTATCACTATTCCTATTCCGTCGTGCGTGGCTGTGATCGCATCGTCCCCGTTGATATTTACGTGCCAGGCTGTCCTCCGACTGCCGAGGCCTTGTTGTACGGTTTGATTCAGTTGCAAAACAAGATCAAACGTACCAATACCATTGCGCGTTAGGTGAAATATGGCTGCTGACTTAAAGGTATTGCATGACCAATTGACCCAGCTGTTGGGTGATAAGTTGGTCAGCGCGGAACAAAAGCTAGGTGAACTGACTATTGTGGTCTCTGCGGCAGATATGCTCAGTTCATTGATGATTTTACGAGATGCGGATTCGTTGCGTTTTGAGCAGATAATCGACTTGTGTGGGATGGACTATTCCGAGTACGCGGATGGTGCTTGGGACGATAAGCGTTTCGCTGTGGTCTATCACTTGTTATCCGTTTCAAAGAACCAGCGTCTTCGTGTACGCATCTTTGCACAAGATGATGACTTCCCCATGTTGGAATCAGCGATGAATATTTGGTCTGCTGCCAACTGGTTTGAGCGTGAAGCGTTTGATTTATACGGCATTGTCTTTGCTGGACATAACGATTTACGCCGTATCCTCACCGACTATGGCTTTGTAGGCAATCCATTCCGTAAAGATTTCCCGCTATCGGGTCATGTGGAAATGCGTTATGACCCAGAGCAGCAACGCGTGGTGTATCAGCCTGTGACGGTTGAACCCCGTGAAGTGACCCCGCGCATTTTGCGCGAAGAAAATTACGGTAGTGAAGGACGCGCTCATGCCTGAAATTAAAAATTACACCATGAACTTCGGCCCGCAACACCCAGCGGCGCACGGGGTATTGCGGTTGGTCTTGGAGTTAGATGGTGAAGTGATTGTTCGGGCTGACCCGCATATCGGATTGTTGCACCGTGGCACGGAAAAACTCGCTGAACACAAAACTTTCCTGCAATCTGTTCCTTACATGGATCGACTCGACTATGTGTCGATGATGTGTAATGAACACGCCTATGTGATGGCGGTAGAAAAATTAGCGGGCATAGATGTTCCATTGCGCGCCCAATACATCCGCGTCATGTTCGACGAAATCACCCGCATTCTGAATCACTTGCTGTGGTTAGGCGCGCATGGCTTGGACGTGGGCGCGATGACCATGTTCTTGTACTGCTTCCGCGAACGCGAAGATTTGATGGACGTGTATGAAGCGGTGTCTGGCGCGCGCCTACATGCTGCTTATTACCGCCCTGGTGGGGTGTATCGTGATTTGCCCGATACCATGCCGCAGTATCAAGCTTCCAAAATTCACAATGCCGCTGCCGTGGCAAAACTCAATGAAAATCGTCAAGGTTCAGTCTTGGACTTTATTGACGACTTTACCAAACGCTTCCCCAAGTGTGTCGATGAATACGAAACGCTGTTGACCGATAACCGTATCTGGAAACAACGCTTGGTCGGTATTGGCGTGGTCACCCCAGAACGCGCGTTGGCAATGGGTTTCACAGGACCGATGCTGCGCGGGTCGGGTATCGAATGGGATTTGCGTAAAAAGCAACCTTACGAAGTGTATGACCGCATGGATTTTGATATTCCTGTCGGTAAAACAGGCGATTCTTATGACCGCTATCTGGTGCGTGTCGAGGAACTGCGCCAGTCCAACCGCATCATTAAACAGTGCGTGGACTGGCTGCGCGTCAATCCAGGCCCTGTGATGAGTAGCAATCATAAGTTCGCACCGCCTAACCGTGTTTCGATGAAAGAAAACATGGAAGAGCTGATTCACCACTTCAAGCTGTTCACGGAAGGGATGCACGTCCCCGCAGGCGAGGCTTACGCCGCAGTGGAACATCCTAAAGGCGAGTTCGGTATCTATATGGTTTCCGATGGCGCGAACAAACCCTACCGTTTAAAAATCCGCGCCCCTGGCTATCCGCATTTGGCAGGATTGGACGAGATGGCGCGTGGACATATGATTGCTGACGTGGTCACCATCATTGGTACACAAGATATTGTTTTTGGAGAGATCGACCGCTAATGTTATCCGAACACATACAACAACAAATTCAGCGAGAACTGATTAAGTATCCCGCTGAGCAAAAACAGTCCGCCGTGATGTCTGCATTGCGCTTTGTGCAAGATGAAAAGGGTTGGATTTCGACTGATGATATGGCGGATGTGGCAGCCTACTTAGGCATGGCTCCGATGGCAGTACATGAAGTGGCGACTTTCTACCACATGTATAACTTGAAGCCCATGGGCAAGCATACGCTGACAGTGTGTACTAACTTATCCTGTACCTTATGCGGTGCCTTGGATACCGTTAAGTACATCGAAACGAAGCTGGGGATTGGCATGGGCGAAGTGACGGCGGATGGTAAGTTTGGCTTGCGAGAAGGTGAGTGCATGGGTGCTTGCATTGATGCGCCTCTGATGACTGTGAGCAATAGACGGCTGTGTGGTCGTTTGACCCCTGAAAAAATTGATCAAATTTTGGCGGAGCTAGATAAATCATGAACGGAGCCGTCACCCAATTTACCCGAGATTTTGAGCAACCTTGGACGTTAGAAAACTACCTTAAAGCGGGTGGTTACCAAGCGTTGCGCAAAGTGTTGACGGAAAAAATTTCGCCTGAATCTATTATTGCCGAAGTAAAACTATCGGGTTTACGTGGTCGCGGTGGTGCGGGTTTTCCCACTGGGCTGAAGTGGAGCTTTATGCCCCGCAATTGTTCAGGCGATAGCTATATTGTTTGCAACAGCGATGAAGGCGAGCCAGGTACCTGCAAAGATTGGGATATTCTGCGTTATAACCCCCATTTGTTGATCGAAGGCATGGCAATTGCCGCCTACACCATGAATGTTAAGGTGGGTTACAACTATATCCACGGCGAGATTTTTGAAGCCTATGAGCGGATGGAACAAGCGGGTGCGGAAGCGCGTGCCGCAGGGCTGCTGGGTCAAAATATCATGGGACTCGGCTTTAACTTTGAGTTGTTCAATCACTTAGGTTATGGCGCGTATATTTGCGGTGAGGAAACCGCGCTGCTGGAATCTATCGAAGGTAAAAAAGGTCAGCCGCGCTTTAAGCCTCCATTCCCTGCGAGTTATGGTCTGTACGGTAAGCCGACTACCATCAATAACACGGAAACCTTTGCAAGTATCCCGTACATCATTAACCACGGCGGTCAAAATTTCTTAGAAATTGGGAAGCCAAACAACGGTGGTACCAAGTTGTTCTCCGTGTCTGGTCACGTTAATAACCCTGGAAACTTTGAAGTTCCGATGGGTACACCCTTCGCTAAATTATTGGAAATGGCGGGTGGCGTGCGTCATGGTCATAAGTTGAAGGCCGTTATTCCTGGTGGTTCGTCCATGCCTGTTTTGAAGGGCGAGACTATGATGGATCTCACCATGGATTACGACAGCATTTCTAAGGCAGGTTCAGGTTTAGGTAGCGGCGCAGTGATTGTGATGGATGAGACGGTTTGTATGGTGCGAGCACTGGAACGTTTATCTTATTTCTATCACGAGGAATCCTGTGGTCAATGTACCCCTTGCCGCGAAGGAACGGGATGGTTGTATCGTATTGTGCATCGCATTGAGCATGGTCAAGGTCGACCAGAAGACTTGGATCTGCTTTTGAGCATCGGTGGGAATATTGCAGGACGAACCATTTGTGCGTTAGGTGAGGCGGCAGTGTGGCCAGTACAGGGCATGTTGAAGAATTTCCGCGACGAATTTGAGTATCACATCGAACACAAGCGTTGCTTGGTGTAGCGGACAGGTGAGCTGATATGATTAAAATCGAAATTGATGGCAAGTTAATTGAAGCACCACGTGGTTCTATGGTGATTCAAGCTGCTCAGCAGGCAGGGGTATACATCCCGCATTTTTGCTACCACAAAAAACTATCCATCGCGGCGAGTTGCCGCATGTGTTTGGTGGAAGTGGAAAAAGTGCCAAAGCCGTTGCCCGCCTGTGCGACACCAGTCGCCGATGGCATGAAGGTGCATACGCACTCTGAAATGGCAGTCACCGCTCAGCGTGGTGTAATGGAATTCTTGTTGATTAACCACCCTTTGGATTGCCCGATTTGCGATCAAGGTGGCGAATGTCAATTGCAAGATGTCGCCATGGGTTATGGCGGCGGTGATTCGCGCTATGAAGAAGAAAAGCGCGTGGTTGCTGCCAAAGACATCGGTGAGTTGGTTTCTACACAAGAAATGAGTCGCTGCATTCAATGTACGCGCTGTGTCCGTTTTGGTCAGGAAATCGCGGGCATCATGGAATTGGGCATGGCGTACCGTAGCGAAAATGCTCAAATTATGAGTTTCGTGAACAGTGCCGTCACCTCCGAATTATCAGGCAATATGATTGATCTGTGCCCAGTGGGTGCACTCACCAGCAAGCCTTTCCGTTATACCGCTCGCTCATGGGAATTATCTCGTCGTAAATCGGTGAGCCCACATGATGGCCTAGGTGCTACGCTGGCAGTTCATGTCAAAAACAACAAAGTCATGCGCGTGACACCCGTTGAAAACGAAGCGATTAACGAATGCTGGATTTCGGACAAAGATCGCTTTAGCTATGAAGGCCTAAATTCCGCCGAACGCTTGACCAAGCCTATGATTAAACAAGGCGGTAATTGGTTGGAAGTGGAATGGCAAGCTGCATTGGAATATGTGGTGAATGGTCTTCGTCAAGTGGCAAATTCCGCAGGCGCGGATCAAATTGCTGCATTGGCAACACCACACAGCACCTTAGAAGAATTAGCCCTGCTGCAAAAACTCATGCGTGGTTTGGGTTCAAACAATGTGGATTTCCGTTTGCGTCAGTCGGATTTTAGTGCGGATGGCAAGCAAGCAGGTGCCCCGTGGTTGGGAATGCCGATTGCTGATTTGTCGACACGTGATCGATTATTGGTAGTCGGTAGCTTCTTACGTAAAGATCACCCCTTGTTGGCGCAACGTATTCGCCAAGCTGTCAAAAAGGGTGCGCAGGCAAATATCGTGCACAGTAGCGGCGATGACTTGTTGATGCCGATTGCTAATCGAATCGTGGCTGCACCGAGCCAATTGGTCAATACCATGGCGCAAATCCTGAAAGCCGTGGCAACTGAGAAATCAGCTCCTGTTGATCTAGCGGATGTAGTGGTTTCCGAAAGCGCGCAAGCCATTGCACGCAGCTTAATCAGTGGCGAACGCAGCGCAGTCTTACTTGGCAATTTTGCACAACAACATCCACAAGCTGCACAGATTGCAGCACTTGCTCAACAAATTGCTGAATTGGCAGGCGCGAAATTTGGCTATCTCGGTGAAGCAGCAAATAGTGTGGGCGGTTATGTAGCAGGTGCCGTGCCGAGTGCGCAAGGCTTAAATGCCGCGCAAATGTTGGCTACTCCCCGTAAGGCTTATGTTCTGTTGAATGTTGAACCTGAGTTGGATATGCATAATCCGCAGCAAGCGATGGCTGCGATGGCAGCAGCGGATATGGTGGTGGCGTTGTCTGCGTACAAACATCAAGCCATGGAATACGCTGATGTCTTGTTGCCTATCGCTCCCTTCACCGAAACTTCTGGCACATTTGTGAATACGGAAGGGCGTGTGCAATCCTTCAAAGGTGCTGTGAAGCCGCTAGGTGATGCGCGTCCAGGTTGGAAAGTATTGCGCGTTTTGGGCAACTTGTTGAATGTATCAGGCTTTGATTACAACACTTCAGAAGTGGTACGTGATGAAGTGCTGGCAAATGGCGATATCGCTGACAAATTGAATAATCAGCTGACAGGCGTTGCCATTCAGGCATCTACTGGGGTGAATGGCTTGGAGCGTATCAGCGATGTGCCAATTTATTCAACGGATGCAGTGGTGCGCCGTGCGGTTGCTTTGCACAAAACACCTGATGCGGCAGCCCCTTGTGCGATGTTCCATACACAAACCTTGCAACAGCTTGGTATCGCAGCGGGCGACATTGTTAAAGTTACTCAGGGAACAGGTAGTGTCGTGTTGTCGGCTGTAGCGGATGATAGATTGCCTGTCGCAACAGCGAGGGTCGCAGCAGGACATGCGGCAACGGCACCATTAGGTGCGATGTTTGGAGCAATTAGCGTGGAGCGTGCATGATGGAGTTTCTGCAAACATTAGAACAAGCTGGGCAAAATTTACTGGGTCCTGCGTGGTTGCCAATTTGGACAGTCGTCAAAATTATGCTCATCGTCGGACCATTGATGGGTTGTGTCGCTTATTTAACTTTAGCTGAACGTAAAGTCATTGGCTGGATGCAAATTCGTATTGGACCGAACCGCGTGGGTTATTTTGGTCTGCTACAACCTTTGGCAGACGGTATCAAACTGTTGATGAAGGAAATTATTTTGCCGAGTGGCTCAAATAAGTTCCTGTTCATCGTTGGTCCGATTATGTCCTTAATGCCAGCACTGGCAGCTTGGGCGGTCGTTCCATTCAACGCTGAGTTGGTGCTGTCCGATGTCAACGCGGGATTGTTGTACATTCTGGCGATGACTTCCTTGGGCGTGTATGGCGTGATTATCGCGGGCTGGGCATCCAACTCGAAATATGCGTTCTTAGGTGCACTTCGTTCCGCTGCTCAGATCGTGTCTTACGAAATCGCTATGGGTTTCGCGCTGGTCACCGTGTTAATGGCTTCGCAAAGTTTGAATTTGGGCGAAATCGTGAGCGGTCAGGGTGATGCGAGCGGTCACGGTGCTGGATTCTGGCACTGGTACATTGTGCCACTCTTCCCCATGTTCTTAGTGTATTTGATTTCAGGTGTCGCCGAGGCCAACCGCGCCCCGTTTGACGTAGCCGAAGGCGAATCCGAAATCGTGGCAGGTTTCCACGTTGAGTATTCAGGCATGGCGTTCGCGCTGTTCTTCCTTGCTGAATATGCCAACATGATTTTGATTGCCTTCCTGACTTCCATTATGTTCCTGGGCGGCTGGTTGTCTCCTTTACCTTTCTTGCCAGATAGCATCGTATGGTTGTTCGGTAAGGTTGCATTTATTCTGTTCTTGTTCTTGTGGTTTAGAGCCACTTTCCCACGCTACCGCTATGACCAACTGATGCGTTTGGGCTGGAAGGTGTTTATCCCATTGTCTATTGTTTGGGTCGTGGTCGTGGGTGCATGGATGCAAACACCGCTGTGGGTTTGGTAAACGCGGGAGATATCGATGGAAAAAATTACAAACTTTTTTAAGACCTTTCTGCTGTATGAGTTGTTGAAAGGCATGTCGGTAACAGGTCGCTACATGTTTGCGCGGAAAATTACCGTGCAATATCCTGAAGAAAAGACACCGCAGAGTTTTCGGTTTCGGGGGCTACATGCTCAACGCCGCTACCCAAATGGGGAAGAACGTTGCATTGCATGTAAATTGTGTGAAGCAGTTTGTCCAGCCATGGCGATCAAAATTGAAGTGGCAGAGCGCGAAGATGGTTCACGTCGCACGACTCAATACGATATTGATTTAACCAAATGTATTTTCTGTGGTTTCTGTGAAGAGTCTTGCCCTGTGGATGCGATTGTTGAAACGCGGGTATTTGAGTATCACGGTGAAAAGCGCGGTGATTTGTACTACACCAAGCCGATGTTGTTGGCGGTTGGCGATAAGCATGAAGCGCAAATTGCGCAAGATCGTGCAGCAGATGCGAAATATCGCTAATGAGCAGAAAGCAAACGTGCGACAGATTTGCATCGTTTCGTTTCACTTTAAAGCAGGCATAGAGGGCAAATTATGAGTTTTATTAGTATCGTATTTTATGTGTTCGCCGCATTGACCGTGACAGCGTCGGTCGGGGTGATTACTTCACGTAATCCAGTGCACGCGGCACTGTTCCTTGTGCTGGCGTTTTGCAGTGCTTCGGGCATTTGGATGACACTGGAAGCTGAATTCTTGGCAATTGTGTTGATTCTGGTTTATGTCGGCGCGGTCATGGTGTTGTTCCTCTTCGTGGTGATGATGTTGGATGTCAATCTCATTCAACTGCGTGAGGGTTTCTGGCGGTGGTTCCCATTTGGAGCGGGGCTGGCAGGTTTAATGGTGTTTGAGATGGTTTGGGTGTTAGGTTCACGTCAAACTTCAGATACGGTAACCGCGATTGCTCATCCTGCGAATTACAGCAATACCAAAGAACTGGGACGATTGATTTACACCGATTACGTTTATCCGTTTGAATTAGCAGCAGTGATTCTGTTGGTGGCGATGGTGGCAGCGATTGCCTTGACCTTGCGTCGTCGTGTTGGTGTGAAGTCACAAAATGTGGCGGATCAGATAAAAGTGAAGGCGAAAGATCGCATTCGTATTGTCAAAATGGCTGCCGAATCCAAAGATTCGGTCAGCAACTAAACTACACCTAGGGAGATAAAAAATATATGTTGACCCTGTCGCATTATCTGGTACTGAGCGCGGTGTTGTTTGCGGTGAGCGTGGTCGGTATCTTTCTGAATCGCAAAAATGTGATCGTGTTGTTGATGTGTATTGAGTTAATGCTGTTGGCAGTGAATACCAACTTCGTGGCTTTTTCACACTATCTTAATGACACAGCGGGTCAGATTTTTGTGTTCTTTATCCTAACGGTCGCGGCAGCAGAAGCCGCGATTGGACTGGCGATTTTGGTGGTGTTGTTCCGCAATTTGCGCACGATTAACGTTGATGATCTCGGCAGTTTGAAAGGCTGATGTAATGGATATTCAAAGCTACTATTTACTCGTCCCGTTAGCCCCTTTATTCGGTGCGCTCGCCGCTGGCTTATTCGGCAAGGTGTTGGGCCGTACTTGGACACACCGCATCGCCATTACGATGGTCGGCGTGGCATTGTTCGGGGCGATTAAAATTTTCCTCAGCGTCTTAGACGGGCATGTGTTTGATGGCACGATCTATACTTGGCTGGTGTCCGATGGCGCAACCTTCCAAGTCGGATTTCTGATTGACCGATTGACCGCCACCATGATGCTGGTGGTGACATCTGTTTCTCTGATGGTACATATTTACACCATTGGTTATATGTCTGAAGATGAGGGCTATCAACGCTTTTTTAGCTACATTTCGTTGTTTACCTTCTCCATGCTGATGCTGGTGATGGCAAATAACTTTATGCAGTTGTTCTTTGGTTGGGAAGCGGTAGGATTAGTGTCTTACTTGCTGATTGGATTCTGGTACACCCGTCCGACCGCGATTTATGCCAACTTAAAGGCCTTCTTGGTCAATCGTGTGGGTGACTTCGGTTTCTTGTTAGGCATCGCTTTAGTGTTGATGGTATTCGGTTCACTCAACTATGCCGATGTATTTGCACAAGTGGGCGAACACGTTAACGATTTAGCCCCGATTGCAGGCATGGAAGTCAATCTTATCACTGCCATTTGTATCTTGCTGTTTATCGGCGCGATGGGCAAATCGGCACAATTCCCCTTGCACGTTTGGCTGCCTGATTCGATGGAAGGTCCTACTCCGATTTCCGCACTGATTCACGCGGCAACCATGGTGACGGCTGGGATTTTTATGGTGGCGCGTATGTCACCAATGTTTGAACTATCCGACACCGCCTTATCCTTTGTGATGATTATCGGTTCGATTACCGCGCTGTTTATGGGCTTCTTGGGCATTATCCAAAATGACATCAAGCGCGTTGTTGCGTACTCCACCCTGTCTCAATTGGGCTATATGACTGTGGCTTTGGGCGCATCTGCTTATTCCGCAGCGATTTTCCACTTGATGACCCACGCCTTCTTCAAAGCTTTGCTGTTCTTAGGCGCGGGTAGCGTGATTATGGCAATGCACCATGACCAAGATATTCGCAATATGGGCGGCTTGCGTAAATACATGCCGATTACATGGATTACTTCGCTGATTGGCTCACTGGCTCTGATAGGCACGCCATTCTTCTCAGGTTTCTATTCCAAAGACAGCATTATCGAAGCCGTATCGTTGTCGCATCTGCCAGGGGCAAGCTTCGCTTATTTCGCCGTCGTAGCAGGTGTATTCGTCACCGCGTTCTATTCCTTCCGTATGTACTTCCTCGTGTTCCATGGAGAAGAGCGTTTCGGCAAGGCGCACCATGATGACCATCATGTTCCCGTAGTTCACGCAGCAGCACATGCTGATGCGCACGATGATCATCATGTAGATGACGACCATGATGATCACGCCCACCATGGTTTAGCTCCAGGGCAAAAACCGCACGAAACACCGTGGGTGGTCTGGCTGCCGTTGGTCTTATTGGCGATACCTTCGGTATTGATTGGTTTCTTTGCCATTGAACCCATGCTGTTTGGTGGTTATTTCAAAGAAGCGATTTTCATTGGCGAGCATCATCACGCGCTGCATGAGATGCACGAAGAGTTCCACGGTGCTTTTGCCATGGCGTTGCACTCGTTCACCACTTTGCCTTTATGGTTAGCGATTGCAGGGGTGGGATTGGCGGCGTTCTTCTATCTGAAACGTCCTGATATTCCAGCGGCGATTCAAAAACGCTTCCAATGGGTTTACACCTTGCTGGAAAACAAATACTACTTTGATCGTTTCAATGACTGGTTCTTCGCGGGCGGTGCACGCGGGGCGAGTACCTTCCTTTCCAAATTTGGTGATCGCATTTTGATAGACGGATTATTGGTGAATGGAACAGCAAACTTGGTGGGTAGAATTTCTGGTGTAGTGCGACGTTTGCAGTCAGGTTACATTTATCACTATGCGTTTACCATGATCGTTGGTGTGTTCGTGTTGTTGACTATACGAACTTGGTTTGAATAGTAGTCAGTACAAATTGGCTAAGTAGATAATTGGATTCACCCCCGATTTGATGTTTGGTACTTAGCCCCTCTGTCTTAAAAGTAAAAGGAATGACAGTATGATTTTTGGATTACCCGTAATTAGTGTCGCAATTTGGCTACCGATTTTGTTCGGTATTCTCGTCATGGCCACGGGCGATGATCGAAATGCGCCTTTGGCTCGAATGATCGCGTTAGTGGGCGGGGTATTGGGTTTCCTCGTGACGCTGCCGCTTTATACGGGATTCAATACCTCAACCAGTGCTATGCAGTTTGTTGAGTACCATTCATGGATTACACGCTTCAATATCCACTATCACTTGGGTGTGGATGGCATTTCGATGCTGTTTATCTTGCTGAATAGTTTCTTTACGCCATTGGTCGTGTTGGCTGCTTGGAAGGTTATCGAAAAGCGGGTCGCACAATACATGGCTGCTTTCCTGATTATGTCGGGTATTGTGAATGGCGTGTTTGCAGCATTGGATTCCATCCTGTTCTACGTGTTCTGGGAAGCCATGTTGATTCCGATGTTCGTCATCATCGGCGTTTGGGGTGGACCTCGTCGTGTCTACGCTGCCATGAAGTTTTTCCTCTATACCTTGTTGGGCTCATTGCTCATGCTGGTTTCGTTGATTTACTTGTATAACCTCTCAGGAGGTAGCTTCGCGATTGAAGATTTCCACCGCGTGGCGATTCCGATGTCAGCTCAAATTTTAATTTTTGTCGCTTTCTTCTTTGCCTTTGCGGTGAAAGTGCCCATGTTCCCCGTGCATACTTGGTTGCCAGATGCGCACGTTGAAGCGCCTACAGGCGGTTCAGTCGTGTTGGCGGCGATTATGTTGAAAGTGGGTGCTTACGGCTTCTTACGTTTCTCACTACCCATCACCCCAGATGCCAGCCATAAATTAGCAGGCGTGATGATTGCCTTGTCGTTGATAGCAGTGGTTTACATTGGTTTGGTTGCTTTGATGCAGTCTGATATGAAAAAGCTGGTAGCGTACTCATCCATCTCGCACATGGGTTTCGTCACTCTTGGTTTCTTCCTGTTCAATCAGTACGGTATGGAAGGCGCGTTGTTGCAAATGATCTCGCACGGCTTTGTCGCTGGTGCGCTGTTCTTGTGTATCGGCGTGTTGTATGACCGTGTCCATTCACGTGAAATTTCCGCCTACGGTGGGGTTGCCAATAAGATGCCCGTGTTCGCAGCATTCTTTATGTTGTTCGCCATGGCAAACAGCGGCTTGCCAGGTACCAGCGCATTCGTGGGTGAATTCATGGTCATCATGGCTGCGGTCAAAGTGAACTTCTGGTATGCCTTTGCGGCTGCGAGTACCTTGATTTTCGGTGCGGCTTATACCTTGTGGATGTATAAACGCGTGATTTTTGGCAAAGTAGCCAATCACCACGTTGCGGAATTAACTGACATCAATGCACGTGAAATCGCGATCCTGGCCATTTTGGCAGCGATGGTGTTAGGCATGGGCTTGTATCCGCTGCCGTTTGCGGAAGTGCTGCACGAGTCAGTCAGCAATCTGCTTGAACATGTTGCGCATTCAAAAATCATGATGGGTCAATAGCACGCGTTCTTGCTGAGTTTGGCAAGCAACTGATAATTCACTAGAAATTAACGAGTAATTTTGAGGTAAATATGATCTTAACGGAAGAATTAAGGGGTTTGTTAGCACCCGCCAGTGTGGAAATCTTTCTACTGGTGATGTCGTGCTTCATCCTGATTGCGGACTTATTGCTTACTAAGAGCGGGAAAATTTTCACTTACTATTTGGTGTTGATTACCCTGTTAGGAGCAGCTGTCTTGAGTGGATTCACCCATGCTAACGATGCTCAAATCTCCTTCAATGGCATGTTTGTAGACGATGCCATGTCAGATACGTTAAAGCTGCTTTCCAGCGTAGCCGTGATGATGATGTTGGTCTATTCTCGTGATTACCTGATGGTGAGGGGCTTGTTCACAGGCGAATTTATGGTGTTGGTGCTGTTTGCCTTGCTCGGTATGGACGTGATGATTTCTGCCCATCACTTCTTGTCGCTTTATTTGGGCTTGGAATTACTGTCCCTGAGTATGTACGCCTTGGTTGCTTTGCAACGTGATTCGGCTGTTGCGACCGAAGCCGCGATGAAATACTTTGTGTTAGGGGCTTTGGCATCTGGTTTGCTGTTGTACGGCATGTCTATGTTATACGGCGCGACAGGATCTTTGGATTTAACCGTGATTTCTCACGCTATCCAAAACGGAGTGCCTAATAAATCGCTATTGGTTTTTGGTTTAGTATTTGTTGTCTCAGGCTTGGCGTTTAAGCTAGGGGTCGTACCTTTCCATATGTGGGTGCCAGATGTGTATCACGGTGCACCAACTGCCATGACCATGTTTATCGGTTCCGCGCCTAAACTTGCTGCATTTGCTTTTACGGCGCGCATTTTGGTCGATGGTCTACAACCGCTCGTGAAAGACTGGTCGGGCATGCTGATTATTCTGGCAGTCTCCTCCATGGCGTTGGGAAATTTGGCGGCCATTGCACAAACCAACATCAAGCGTATGTTTGCCTATTCCACGATTTCACATATGGGCTTCTTGCTATTGGGTTTCATCGCGGGTGGCATTGAAGGATATGGATCGTCCATGTTCTACGTCGTGGTGTATGTGATGATGTCGCTGGGAGCGTTTGGCATGATTATGTTGCTATCACGTGAGGGCTTTGAAGCGGATACCTTGAATGACTTCAAAGGTTTGAACCAACGTAGTCCTTGGTTAGCCTTTATGATGCTGTTGTTAATGTTCTCCATGGCAGGTGTACCGCCTACCGTAGGTTTCTATGCCAAATTCTCTGTGTTGAACGCAATTGTCCAAGCGGGTTACACCCCTTTAGCTGTTGTCTCCGTCATGTTCTCCTTGATTGGTGCGTTCTACTATTTGCGTATCGTTAAACTGATGTACTTCGACACTCCTGAAACCCACGAAGTTATCCAAGTTTCGCCTGATACCGCTTTAGTCATTAGCCTAAATGGTCTAGGTGTACTCTTCCTTGGTTTATTTCCTGGTGGACTAATGATGGTGTGTGCCATCGCTGTGAAACAATCGCTGCTGCTGCACTAAGCTGAAAGAAGCAGAAAAATCGGGCGCAAGCCCGATTTTTTTTGACTGGGGAAATCGTAACCATAAAAGGCATTAATAAACATTGCTGCATTAGTTCGATAGTCAAATGGATAGGAATCGAAGTGTAGTGTAGATGTTCAATATTTTTTCAGTTCAACACGCCATATATGCAAACTCGATGCGAGTTGTGTATTTGAGGATCATCCAAACTACGCAAATTGATGGCTGCACAAGTACAATGACCGACAATCTCACTAGCAAGGCTCAAATGAATCACACCACGCTTTCCTCCTTTATTTGGTCAATCGCTGATTTGTTGCGCGGCGATTACAAACGATCCGAATACGGCAAGGTCATTTTGCCGTTCACCGTACTACGCCGTTTGGACTGTGTGCTGGAAGCAACCAAGCCTGCCGTATTGGTTGAGCTGGACGCAAAGCAGCAAGCTGGACTGAATCCTGAGCCGTTCCTGTTGCGCAAATCTGGGCAGAACTTCTACAACACCTCGCCTCTCGATATGAAGAAGCTGATGGGCGATCAGGATCACATCCGTGAAAACCTATACAGCTATGTTCAAGCATTTTCTCCTGCCGTGCGCGACATCTTCGATCGGTTCGACTTTCACACGCTGGTTGATCGTCTGAGCAAATCTGGTTTGCTGTATCAAGTTGCTGAAAAGTTCGCACAGATCGACTTGCACCCCGATGAGGTCAGCAACAGCCAGATGGGCTTGGTGTTTGAAGAGCTGATCCGAAAATTCGCTGAAGACTCCAATGAAACGGCTGGGGAACACTTTACCCCGCGTGAAGTGATACGCCTGATGGTCAATTTGCTGTTTATCGAAGACGATGATGTGCTGTCCAAACCTGGCGTGGTGCGCACCATATACGACCCAACCGCAGGCACGGGCGGGATGCTGTCCATCGCAGGTGAATATTTGGAAGAGCATAACCCAGAAGCGCGACTCACCATGTTCGGGCAAGAGCTAAATGATGAGTCCTATGCCATTTGCAAAGCCGACATGCTGATTAAAGGACAAGATGTTGGCAATATCGTGGCAGGAAACACCCTATCCGACGACGGCCATTTACATAAAAAATTCGACTACATGCTGTCCAATCCGCCGTTTGGCGTGGAGTGGAAAAAAGTCGAGAAAGACATCCGCAAAGAACATGAGCATCAAGGCTTCAACGGGCGATTCGGCGCGGGCTTGCCGCGAGTGTCCGATGGTTCGCTGCTGTTTTTGCTGCATTTGGTTAGCAAAATGCGTCCCACCCAAGACGGCGGCAGCCGCTTCGGCATTGTGCTCAATGGCTCGCCGTTGTTCACAGGCGGCGCGGGTAGTGGCGAAAGCGAAATCCGCCGCTACGTGCTGGAAAACGATTTGGTCGAGGCCATCATCGGCCTGCCCACCGACATGTTCTACAACACGGGCATCGGCACTTACGTCTGGATACTCTCCAACCGCAAGCCAGAAGCACGCCGTGGCTACGTCCAACTGATCGACGCATCCAGCATGTGGCAGAAAATGCGCAAAAGCCTCGGCAGCAAGCGCAAGGAAATGTCGGACGCGCACATCGCTGAAGTTACGCGCTTGTTTGGCGAGTTTCAAGAAGCCCCCCGCCCGCAAGCGGGAGAGGGGTTGGGGAGAGGGAAACCCATCGCCCTCATTTTCAAAAATCAGGATTTTGGCTACCGCACCCTCACCGTTGAACGCCCTTTACGCGATGCCGCAGGCAAAATTATTCTGAACGAAAAAGGTAAACTCAAAGGCAAGCCTCAATCCGATACCAGCCTGCGCGATACTGAAAACGTCCCGCTGTCTGAAGACATCGAAAGTTACTTCAAGCGCGAAGTCCTCCCTCACGCCCCCGACGCATGGATCGACCACGACAAAACCAAAGTCGGCTACGAAATCCCGTTCAACCGCCATTTTTACGTCTTTGAGCCCCCGCGCCCACTGGCGGAGATTGATGCTGAACTGAAGCAATGCACGGATCGGATTTTGACCATGATTGCTGGGCTGTCAGCATGATGAGTGCAACTTTTACGCACCCTTCTGCAATAAGTCACACGCTGTGTGACCAATCCCACTTTGCGCCATCTCGTTGGAGGTTGTCGGCATGAGCGATCAAAGCCAATTCCTGCTTTACACTGCGCCGAATGGGGCTGTGAATGTAGATGTCTATTTCCAGAATGAAACGGCTTGGCTGACACAGAAAGCACTGGCTGAATTGTTTGGCGTTCAAGTACCAGCGATCAACAAGCACTTGAAGAACATCTTCGAGTCAGGCGAATTACAGGAGTCGGCAGTTATTTCCATTTTGGAAACAACTGCGGCTGACGGCAAAAGCTACGCCACACGCTATTACAGTCTCGATGCCATCATCGCCGTCGGTTATCGGGTGAACAGTTATCAAGCCACACAGTTCCGCATCTGGGCGACGCAAACCTTGCGCGAGTTCATCATCAAGGGCTTCGTGATGGATGATGAACGGCTCAAGCAAGGCAAGCGCGTCTTCGGCAAGGATTACTTCGACGAACTACTGGAACGCATTCGGGAAATCCGCACCAGCGAACGACGCTTTTACCAAAAGATTACTGACATTTACGCCCTCTCGCTGGATTACAGTGCGGACGCACCACAAACCAAGGAATTCTTCGCCAGCGTGCAGAACAAGCTGCATTGGGCGATCACTGGGCAGACTGCCGCCGAACTCATTTACAGCAGTGCCGATGCCACCAAAATTTATATGGGGCTGACGACATGGAAGCACGCACCTAGCGGCAAAATTCTGAAATCGGATGTCGCTGTCGCGAAAAACTACCTGAACGAAGCGCATGTGAAAGAACTGAATCGCATCGTATCCGCCTATCTGGATTTGGCGGAGAACCGTGCCGAGCGCGGCATCGTCATGAAAATGACAGACTGGGTGGTGTTCCTGCACAGTTTCCTCGAATTGTCGAACTACCCCATTCTGCAAGACAAAGGCAAAATCAGCGCACTGGAAGCCAAGCTCAAAGCGGAGGGGGAATATGAAGTGTATCGGCAACGACAAGATGCCGAATATCTCTCGGACTTTGATCGCGAGATCAAACGCATCGAAGGGAAGCAGTTATGAGCCTGCCGCGTTATCCCAAGTACAAACCCAGTGGCGTGGAATGGCTGGGGGAAGTGCCTGAGCATTGGGCGGTAAAATCAATCAAGTGGTTATCGCCTGTTCAACGAGGCGCATCGCCGCGTCCGATTGATGATCCAAAGTATTTTGATGATAACGGCGAGTTTGCTTGGGTTCGCATTGCTGATGTTTCTGCATCCGATGGCGTGCTACGCGACACAACGCAGCGACTTTCAGACTTCGGTAGCTCTCTGAGCGTCAAAATTTACCCTAATGAATTGTTCATTAGCATTGCTGGGACAGTTGGAAAACCTTGTATTTCAGCGATCAAAGCCTGCATTCACGACGGCTTCGTTTACTTCCCGACATTGAAAATCCCGCCAATTTTTCTGTATCGAATTTTTGAGGCGGGTATTTGCTACGGTGGGCTAGGAAAGTTTGGCACACAACTCAATTTGAATACGGACACCATCGGTTCAATTCGTATTGCGCTACCACCTGATGATGAACTCGATGCAATCTTGACCTTCCTCGACCACGAAACGGGGAAGATTGATGCGTTGATTGCCGAGCAGCGGCGGTTGGTGGGGTTGTTGGCGGAAAAGCGGCAGGCGGTGATTTCGCACGCGGTGACGAAAGGAATTTCCAGCTTGGCGGTAGGTCGGGTTAGGCGCAGCCGTAACCCGACATCTCCCCACGAGACCAACGTATCAATCGTCGGGTTACGCGATGAAGCCGCTAACCCGACCTACGCGGGCGGGAATGAAGAGGTGGCGATGAAAGACTCTGGCATCGCATGGCTGGGCGAAGTGCCTGCGCATTGGGAGGTGAAAAAAATGAAGCACCTTGCCACGCGCATTGCCAGTGGAAAAACGCCACTTGGCGGAAGCGAAATTTACGTGGATGAGGGAGTGTTGTTTTTGAGGAGTCAAAACGTTTATGACGAAGGGCTGAGACTTGAGGATGTTGCCTATATTACTGAAGCCATTAACGAAGTAATGAGCGTGAGTAGTGTGCGTCCAAACGATATTTTGCTAAATGTAACAGGCGCATCAATTGGGCGTTCATGCGTTGTGCCGTTTGAATTTCCTGCCGCCAATGTGAATCAGCATGTGTGCGTAATTCGTTTGAGAGTACTTTCTCAAGTTCCTTTTGTGGGTTTGTTCTTTAAGTCTATGCCCGTGAAAAATCAAATTGACCATGCGCAAAATGGTGCGGCGCGTGAAGGATTGAACTTCGATCAAATTGGTAATATGTCGATTGCTTTACCCCCAGTAAATGAACAACACGCCATTGCCGCTTTTCTCGACACTGAAACCGAGAAATTCGACACCCTCACCGCCGAGGCGAATCGTGCGATTGCGTTGTTGCAAGCGCGGCGCAGCGCGCTGATTTCCGCCGCCGTCACAGGCAAAATTGATGTGCGTTCCCTCTCCCCCAGCCCCTCTCCCATGCTGGGCGAGGGGAGTGTTCAGGAGGTATGATGACCGCGCCGCTATTCCCGCAGGACGATTTCGCCACCATCACGCAACTGATTGCCGCCGCCAAACAACGCGCCGTGCAGTCGGTCAACACCACGCTGATTGAGCTGTATTGGCAGGTGGGGCAAACCATTAGCCGCAAAATTGCTCAAGCGGAATGGGGCGACAGCGTGGTGGCTCAGTTGGCGCAACATCTGGCACACACCCAACCAGGGTTGCGGGGATTTACGCGCTCTAATTTGTTTCGGATGAAGCAGTTTTATGAGACTTATCAAGGGGATGAAATTGTCTCACCACTGGTGAGACAATTGCCGTGGACACACAATCTCATCATTTTGAATCAAAGCAAACGCACTGAAGAACGTGAATTTTATCTGCGGTTAGCGATTCAGGAAAAATGGAGCAAGCGCGAATTAGAACGCCAATTCAAAGCGGCTTTATTTGAACGCACGGTGCTGCATCCGCCAAAAGTGTCAGCAGTGCTGTCACACATTCAACCCGACGCGCTGAATGTGTTTAAAGACAGCTACTTAGTTGAATTTTTGGACTTGGCGCAAGGGCACGCCGAAGCAGATTTGCACCAAGGTTTATTGTCAAAACTGAAAAGCTTCCTCATCGAACTGGGACGGGATTTTTGTTTTGTCGGCAGCGAATATCCGCTGCAAGTGGGTGGACGGGACTTTGCGCTGGATTTGCTGTTCTTCCATCGTGGGCTGAATTGCTTGGTGGCGATTGAATTAAAAGTCGGACGATTTGAACCCGAATACCTCGGCAAACTGGGCTTTTACCTCGAAGCCCTAGACCGCGACGTGAAAAAACCGCACGAACAAGCCGCCATCGGCGTGTTGCTGTGCGCCAGCAAAGACGACGAAGTGGTGGAGTACGTCCTCAGCCGCAGCCTGTCCCCCGCGCTGATCGCCGAATACCAAACCCAATTGCCCGACAAAGCCTTGTTGCAAGCCAAATTGCACGAGTTTTACTGGTTGAATGCGCCAGATAATGGGGAATAGACATGAGTTTGCATAAGGAAATCGAATTCGAGAATGACATCTGCGCGCATCTTGTCGCGCATGGCTGGCTATATGCCGAGGGTGACTTTGCGGCTTATGACCGTGCGCGTGCGGTATTTTCTGCCGATGTGGTGGCGTGGGTGCAAACCACACAGCCCGCTGCGTGGGCAGCATTAAGTAAGCATCATGGCGCAGCCGCCGAAGCGGTATTGCTGGATCGTATCCGCAAGCAATTGGATGATAGAGGCACGCTGGATGTATTGCGGCATGGCATCGAGTTGTTGGGCTTGCGTCAGCCGTTGCAGTTGGCGCAATTCAAACCTGCATTGGCGATGAACCCCGCGTTGCAACAAAAGTACGCTGCCAACCGTTTGCGCGTGGTGCGGCAGGTGCGCTATTCGCTGCACAATGAGAATGCGATTGATTTGGTGTTGTTCCTGAACGGCATCGCCGTTGCGACGGTGGAACTGAAATCACACTTCACGCAGTCGGTGGAGGATGCGGTGGATCAGTATCGCTTTGACCGTCATCCCAAACCTAAAAGCCAATCCGCCGCCGAACCGTTGCTGGATTTTCCGCGAGGCGCATTGGTGCATTTTGCGGTTAGCAATCGCGCGGTAATGATGGCCACACGTCTGCTGGGTGCGGCAACGACTTTCCTGCCGTTTAATCTGGGCGATCACGGCGCAGCGGGTAATCCACCCTCACCCTTAATCCCTCTCCCAGAGGGCGAGGGAAAGTTTAGTGGTGGGCATCGCACGGCGTATTTGTGGGAAAAAATTTGGGAACGGGAAAGCTGGCTGGAGATTATCGGGCGGTATATCGTCGCCAAACGTGACAGCAAGAAGCAGATCCAAGCAGTCATTTTTCCGCGTTATCACCAGTTGGATGCGACGCGAAAATTGTTGGCGGCGGTATTGGCTGAAGGCGCGGGACAGAAATACCTGATCCAGCATTCGGCGGGGTCGGGCAAGACCAACTCTATCGCGTGGACGGCGCACTTCCTTGCTGACTTGCATGATGCACAGCACAAAAAACTGTTCGACTCAGTGCTAGTGGTATCGGATCGCACTGTGCTGGATACGCAGTTGCAGGAAGCCATCTTCGACTTCGAGCGCACCGCAGGCGTCGTCGCCACCATCAAAGGAGACAGCCAGAGCAAAAGTGGCGAACTGGCACAAGCCTTGTCAGGTGGCAAGAAGATCGTGGTGTGTACCATCCAGACTTTTCCTTTCGCGTTGCAGGCCGTGCAGGAGTTGGCAGCCACACAAGGCAAACGTTTTGCCGTGATAGCCGATGAAGCTCACAGTTCACAGACGGGCGCGGCAGCCTCCAAGCTCAAACAGTTGTTGAGTGCAGAGGAAATGCAGGAACTGGCGGACGGCGGCGAGATCGGCACGGAAGATTTGCTGGCTGCAAACATGTCGGCACGGGCGAATGATGCTGGTATTACTTACGTGGCTTTCACCGCCACCCCCAAAGCCAAAACGCTGGAGCTATTCGGTCGTCGCCCCAATCTATCCCTGCCTGCTGGCGAGAATAACTTGCCTGCACCGTTCCACGTCTATTCCATGCGTCAGGCCATTGAGGAGAGTTTTATCCTCGATGTACTGAAAAATTACACGCCGTACAAGTTGGCTTTCAAACTTGCCAACGGCCAAGGCCGCTCCCCCTCTCCTCAATCCTCTCCCACAAGCGGGCGAGGAAGCGAACGAGAAAATCAATTTTCAATCCCAGATGGACGAGAGTGGGATGAGAAGGAGGTCGAGCGCAGCACGGCGATGAAAGGCATCATGCGCTGGGTGCGGCTGCATCCCTACAACATCATCCAGAAGGTGCAAGTGGTGGTGGAACACTTCCGCGAAAATGTGCAGCCCTTACTTGAAGGTAAAGCCAAAGCCATGGTGGTGGTCGGTAGTCGGCTGGAGGCGGTGCGCTGGCAGATTGCTATCGACAAATACATCAAATCACAAGGTTATAAAATCGGCACATTGGTAGCGTTTTCAGGCGAAATTAACGATGTCGAATCGCATCCCGATCCGCTGACAGAAACCAGCCGCGTCTTAAATACTCACCTTGGCGGGCGCGACATCCGTGAAGCCTTCGCCACGGATGAGTATCAGATTTTGCTGGTCGCCAACAAATTTCAGACGGGTTTCGATCAACCATTGCTGTGTGGCATGTACGTGGACAAGCGGCTGGCAGGGGTACAGGCAGTGCAAACGCTGTCGCGCTTGAATCGTGCTTACCCAGGCAAAGATACGACTTATGTGCTCGACTTCGTGAACGATCCTAACGAGGTGCTGAGCGCATTTAAAACTTACTTTGAAACGGCGGAACTGAATGGCGTAACCGACCCGAATCTGGTGTATGACTTGCGCGCGAAACTGGATGCGACAGGGCATTACGATGACAACGAAGTGAATCGCGTGGTGAACGTGGAGATGAATCCGAATGCGTCGCAGGCTGAACTTTCTGCCGCACTTGAACCTGTGGCGGATAGATTGTTGAAGCGTTACAAAGCCGCCCTGACGACCGCCAAAACCGCCGATGTTCATATCGCACAAGCCGCCAAAGATGAGATGGCGGCATTGCAATTGTTCAAACACAATTTGGGGATATTCCAGCGGGTATATGCCTTTCTGTCGCAGATATTCGACTACGGCAATACCGCCATCGAGAAACGCGCCATGTTCTTTAAACGACTGTTGCCGTTGTTGGAATTTGGGCGCGAGCGAGAAGGCGTTGATTTGTCCAAGGTGATGCTGACCCATCACAAGCTGAAAGATCAAGGTAAACGCAATTTGCCGCTGGTGAATGGCGAGTATCCCAAGTTGCCGCCACTCACCGAAACTGGCAGCGGCGAGGTGCATGAGCGGGATAAAATTTACCTCGCACAACTTATTGCCAAGGTGAACGACCTGTTTGAGGGGGAGCTAACCGACGACGACAAGCTGATTTACGTGAATCATGTGTTGAAAGGCAAGCTGCTCGAATCGGATATTCTGGTGCAGCAGGCCAATAACAACACCAAAGAACAGTTTGCGAACTCACCCGACTTGGCGAATGAGCTGATGAACGCGATTATGGATGCGCTGTCGGCGCACTCATCGCTGAGCAAGCAAGCACTCGGTTCGGAGAAGGTGCGGAGAGGATTGAAAGATGTACTGCTTGGCCCCGCACAGTTGTATGAGGCGTTGCGTGAACGGCCTTCAGCAAGATAGTGCTCATGCTTTCCGATACCGTGACTAGGGTGAGATAATAAACGGGCTGAAGAGGGATGCTGTTTTGGAATGGAATACCCGAAGCTCAGCAAACAATACGGGGTATCTTAGGGTGTCTCTAACAGCCAGCCAAAGGGTATTCGAGTTTTCTTAGATTCATAATCAATAGGATGGATATAAATTGCTACTAATGATCGACAATTACGATTCATTTACTTACAACCTTGTGCAGTATTTCGCTGAGTTGGGCGAGGAGGTGGTGGTGTATCGGAATGACCAAATTACCGTTGCCCAGATGGCGGCGATGAATCCGCAGCATATTGTGGTGTCGCCTGGCCCTTGTACCCCGAATGAGGCGGGGGTTTCCGTCGCGGCGATTCAACACTTTGCGGGTAAAGTTCCGTTGTTGGGCGTGTGTTTGGGGCATCAGAGTATTGGGCAGGCGTTTGGTGGCAAAATCATCCACGCCAAGCAATTGATGCACGGCAAAACCTCGCAAATTCATCATCATAGCAACAGCGTGTTTACGGGCTTGCCTGATCCGTTTACCGCGACGCGCTATCATTCTTTGGTGATTGAGCGCGAAACCATTCCCGATTGTTTGGATATTACCGCGTGGACGGACGATGGTGAAATTATGGGTGTGCGCCATAAAACCCTCGCCGTGCACGGCGTGCAATTTCACCCCGAATCTATCCTGACCGAGCATGGTCACGCCATGCTGAAAAACTTTTTGGAGGGCAAGCCATGACACCGCAAGACGCACTGAAACGCATTATCGAGCACCGCGAAATTTTCCATGACGAAATGGTGTCGCTGATGCGGCAGATGATGAGCGGCACCGTGTCGCCTGTGATGATCGCGGCGATTATCACGGGCTTGCGCATCAAAAAAGAAACCATCGGTGAAATCGCTGCCGCTGCAACGGTGATGCGCGAACTTTCCACCAAAGTGGATTTGGCAGACGACGGGCGGTTGGTGGATACCTGCGGCACGGGCGGCGATGGCGCGCATACCTTTAACATTTCCACGGCAGCGGCGTTTGTTGCGGCGGCAGCGGGGGCGAAAATCGCCAAACACGGCGGGCGGTCGGTGTCGTCGCAATCGGGTAGCGCGGATGTGTTGGAAGCCTTGGGGGTGAATATCAACCTCACGCCTGAGCAAACCGTGCAGTGCATTAACGAGGTCGGTTTTGGCTTTATGTTCGCGCCGAATTACCACAGCGCGATGAAACACGCCGCGCCCGTGCGCCGCGAATTGGGCGTGCGTACTTTGTTCAACATCTTAGGCCCGTTGACTAATCCCGCTGGTGCGAAACAACAATTGATGGGCGTGTTTCACGCTGATTTAGTCGGCATCCAAGCCCGCGTATTGCAACGCTTAGGCAGCCGCCGCGCCTTAATCGTGCATGGCGAAGACGGCTTGGACGAAATCACCCTGACAGGCAACACTTTGGTCGCGGAATTGAAAGACGGCGAAGTGAAAGAATATACCTTGCACCCTAGTCAATTCGGTCTTAACACCGCCTCATTGCAAGATCTACATGCAGACAGCATCACCGCTTCACGCGATATGCTGTTAAGCGTGTTGAACAACCAAGCAGGCGCGGCGCGAGACATCGTGTTATTGAATGCAGGCGCGGCGATTTATTTGGCGGGACTCAGTGACAACTTGGCGGCAGGGATTGCCAAAGCGGCGGCAACCCTTGCCAGCGGCGCGGCAAAAGCCAAGCTAAAACAGTTGATAACAATAAGCAATAAAATCAATACTTAATCTATTTTCTCTCAGGATAAAATCCAATCTGCATACGAAAGGGTGCTGCAATGTCACAGCACTTGATAGGGTGATGTTGGCATCTTGCTGATGGGCAATGGGGTGGGGGATTGGGTTTGTCCACGCAGTAATGGTGGATTTCGTGCGGCAGCCCAAGCTACACGCGCGCAATTGAACGTTAAACCTCGGGTAAATGCAGTACAATGCTCCCCCGTTTTTGAGAATATTCCGTATATTCACTTAATTTAATCTTTACACTTCAATCATGGCTCAATTTATCGCTTTTGAAAAAGATGCAGAAGTCGCGGGGCACGCGATCCTAACCTGTTTAAATTGTTTCCCTGAGTATTTTCGTGCCGATGTGGAACGATTGTTGAAGGAAAAAAATATCGTTGATATTGCACCAATCAAATGGTTTAACTTGCAGAATTATTTGGATGTGCTCAAAGAGGTTTCAACTCGCTATGGTGCCAATACGCTGTTTAATGTGGGTGTCGCGATAGGTGAGGGAGCCCCGTCTTCGCCTGAAACAACCTTGCAATCAGCATTAGCTGCTTGGGATGCGCTATATCGCTCACATCACCACAATGCTTATCTTGGATACATCAAGCTACTCTCTTTTGATAACCAAGCTAAAAAAGCCGTGGTAGAAGTTAAAACGCCCTATCCCTGTCATTTTGAACGCGGCTTAGCGACGGCATTGGCGCGTAAATTTAAGCCCCAAGATGCGGGTTTTATTGATGTTCAACTCGACAAAAGTAAGCCATCACGCCTAGACGGTGCAGATTCGAGCTTTTATGTCATCTATTGGATCTAGCCTGATTTAAAAGCCCGACCACGCGCTCATTGTCGGGCTATGTGCCTCTGCCAAACCTATCCCCTGCGTGAAAACTGAAACGTGAAACAAGCCGTCACGCAACCGCACATTTTCACATTAGCATTCGCATTTTCACCCTCAACCACTTTTTCCCTGCATGCTTCTCCTTTCCTGTTAATGGTATGATGCGCGCCATGTTTCGGGCGGGCTGCCTGATTGAATTTGAGATATTTTTTTTGGAATAGATGATGAAAAGCAGTGAAATTCGCCAGCAGTTTTTAGACTTTTTTGCCTCTAAGGGGCATCAAATTGTTGCTTCTAGTTCGCTCGTGCCGCACGACGACCCGACCTTGTTGTTTACCAACGCGGGGATGAACCAGTTTAAAGATGTGTTTTTGGGGTTTGATAAACGCCCTTACAGCCGCGCTACGTCGTCGCAGAAATGCGTGCGGGCGGGCGGCAAACACAATGATCTGGAAAATGTCGGCTACACGGCGCGTCATCACACTTTCTTTGAAATGTTGGGCAATTTCAGCTTTGGCGATTATTTCAAACACGATGCGATTCGCTACGCGTGGGAATTGTTGACCGTGGTGTTTAAATTGCCTGCGGAAAAACTGTACGTCACCGTCTATGCGGAAGATGACGAAGCCTACGATATTTGGACCAAAGAAGTCGGCGTGCCAGCGGATCGGGTGATTCGCATTGGCGATAACAAAGGCGCACGCTATGCGTCGGATAACTTTTGGATGATGGGCGATACGGGTCCTTGCGGCCCTTGCACGGAAATTTTCTACGACCACGGCGCGCATATTTGGGGCGGTTTGCCAGGCTCGGCAGACGAAGACGGTGACCGTTATATCGAAATTTGGAACAACGTGTTTATGCAGTTCAACCGCGACGAAGCGGGCGTGATGCACCCGTTGCCGAAACCGTCGGTGGATACGGGCATGGGCTTGGAGCGGATTTCCGCCGTGTTGCAAGGCGTGCACGCCAACTACGAAATTGATTTATTCCAAACGCTGATTCAAGCTGCCGCCCGCGAAACCCGTTGCGCAGACTTGGATTCGCCGTCGTTGAAAGTGTTGGCGGATCATATTCGTGCTTGCTCATTCCTGATTGCAGACGGCGTGATTCCAGGCAACGAAGGACGCGGCTATGTGCTGCGCCGCATTATTCGTCGGGCGATTCGTCATGGCTACAAACTCGGCGCACGCGGCGCGTTCTTCTACAAAATCGTGCCTGATTTGGTGGGCGAAATGGGCGCAGCCTATCCCGAACTCGCCGCCGCACAAGCTCGCGTGATGGATATGTTGAAGTTGGAAGAAGAACGTTTCTTCACCACCATTGAGCATGGCATGGCGATTTTGGAAGCAGAACTTGCCGCGCTCCCTCACCCTCAGTCCCTCTCCCAAGGGGCGAGAGAAGCAGAACCCTCTCCCGCTGGGAGAGGGCAGGGTGAGGGTGCCGTTTTCAATGGCGAAACGGCTTTCAAATTGCACGACACCTTTGGCTTCCCGCTAGATTTAACCGCTGATATTTGCCGCGAACACGGTGTGAGTGTAGATGTCGCGGCTTTCGATGCGGCGATGGCAAACCAAAAACAAATGGCGCGTGCGGCGGGCAAGTTCAAAATGACGGTGAATTTGGACTACGCGGGACCGACCACGACTTTCCACGGTTATGAGGTATTGGCGCATCAAGGCAATATCTTGGCGTTGTACAAAGACGGCACGCCCGTGAATGAATTGAACGAGGGCGACTTGGGCGTGGTGGTGTTGGATGACACACCGTTTTACGCGGAATCGGGCGGGCAAGTGGGCGATTGCGGCGAGTTGCGCAGCGTGCATGGCATTTTCACCGTGGAAGATACGCAAAAAATTCAAGCGACGGTGTTTGGGCATCACGGTGTTGTGACGACGGGCAAATTGACCGTGGGCAATGGCGTGCAAGCGCGGGTGGATGTGGCAGCGCGGCAACGCATTATGCGCAACCACTCGGCGACGCATTTGATGCACAAAGCCTTGCGCGAAGTGCTGGGCAGCCATGTACAACAAAAAGGCTCGCAAGTCGATGCGGATAAAACCCGCTTTGACTTTGTGCACAATCAACCTGTGACAGACGCGGAAATTCGTCAAGTTGAAGCCATTGTGAACGCCGAAATTTTGGCGAACAGCGCGTGCCAAGGGCGGGTGATGAGCATTGCCGACGCGCAACAAACGGGGGCGATGATGTTGTTCGGGGAAAAATACGGCGACGAAGTGCGCGTGTTGGACATCGGTTCGTCGCGGGAATTGTGCGGCGGCACCCACGTTGGGCGCACGGGCGACATCGGCGTGTTTAAAATTATGGCAGAAACGGGCATCGCATCAGGCGTGCGTCGGATTGAAGCGGTGACGGGCGAAGGCGCATTGGCAGTGTTGGCAGCACAAGGGATGCAATTGCAACAAATTGCCGATGCGGTGAAATCCCCGTTGGGCAATGTCGCTAACCGCGTGGAGCTGGTGCTGGACAATATGAAGGCACTGGAAAAAGAATTGGCGCGCTTGAAATCCAAACTGGCAGCGGCACAAGGCGACAGCTTGTTGGCGCAAGCGACTGACATCAACGGCGTGAAAGTGTTGGCGGTGGAATTGGAAGGCGCGGACGCGTTGGCATTGCGGGAAACCTTGAACAAGCTGAAAGACAAACTGCCACGCTTTGCCGTGGTGTTGGCGGCGGTCAATGATGGCAAAGTGAATTTAATCGCGGGTGTATCCGCCGATTTAACCAAAACCGTGAAAGCGGGCGATTTGGTCAATAGCGTAGCACTACAAGTCGGCGGCAAAGGCGGCGGCAAACCCGATATGGCGATGGCGGGCGGCACGCAGCCTGAACATCTGACGGCGGCATTGGCGGGTGTGACGGCGTGGGTGCAAGCAAGATTGGCGTAGTATTGTCGGGGCGCACTGGCTGTGCGCCCTGATTTTGCAGAAAGACCTGATTGTAAATTATCGTGGATAAGTCATTAATCTGTTGGTCGTTAGCTTTTAGTTAGTAGTAGCAAAATAAGCGCAGCGCATACTCGATTATTTGCAATATATTCATGTGAGTATGCTTGTGTTTCTATTTGACCAACTAACGACTAACAGCTAGCGACTAACGACCCAATACTTGATTTAAACCGCCTACACGTTTTATCTCCTCCCTCCTCAACAGGACTTCAAGATGCGTTTTTTCAACTGGATTTATCGACATAGCAAGCTGTTTTTGAGCGTGAGCTTGTTGCTGGTTTTAGCAGCGATGGTACTGGTGGGTAAACTCGTGAAGTACGAGCTGGATGAGGGACGTGAGTTGCCGCTCGCGAAGGCGTTGAGTATCTATAGTGCGACTTTGAAAAGTGAAACCTCAGATAGTCGGGTGATGGGCGCGATTATGCTGTTGGGCTTGGAAAATCAAAGTGCCAAGCAGATGGTGTTGGGAAACTTACCGAGCGATGCGCCTCAGGTGATGTCGGTGTTGGACACCATACGGCAGCAGTATGAAACCAATAGCGCGTATCTGGTCAGTCAATCTGGCGTGATTGTGGCACGCAGTCATCAGGTGGATTATCAAGAAGTCGGCAAAAGCATCGAGATGCGCCCCTATGTGCAACTCGCACTCAATGGCATCGCGAGCGTCTATCCTGCGGTGGGCAAGCAAAGCAATGAACGTGGCGTGTATCTCGCCGCACCTGTACTGGCGGAAGCCGACTTGCACGCTGCACCTATCGGCGTGGTGGCGGTCAAAGTGGGTGCAGGAAAAATGGATGCCTTACTTAAAAATTGGGAAAGTGGTCCTGCCATTATCGTGTCGCCTCAAGGCGTGGTATTTGCCAGCAACCGTCCCGATTGGTTGTTTAGCTTAACGGGCAAGGTAACGCCTGAGCGCATCGCCCGCATTCAGGAAGCCCGTCAATTTGGTCATCGTTTTATTCAAGCGAATAGCGCGTCCTTGCCCTTTGTCGCCAATAGCACTGAAACCCGTATCAACGAGACGCGCTATGTCATTCGTCATATTCCTTTGGCATGGAATGATCCCCAAGGCGAATGGACACTGGTGTTGCTCGATCAACGTCAACCTTGGTGGCAATACTGGCGGGTGTGGAGCCTCGGCGGATTAGCAGGTTTGTTGGTCGGATTAGCACTATTCTGGTTCTACAGCATCGCGCGTAATACGGTCTTGAAACAGGAAAATATGCGTGCTTTAGAAGGCGCGCAATCCCGTTTGCGCGAACTCACTGACAACGCACCCGTGGCGGTCTATCAAATCATGCTGGATCACAACGGTCTGCGCAGGCATCAGTTTATTAGTCGTCGAGTTAAAGATATTTTAGGGGTCAATCTCGATGAGGTGATGGGGCAACGCAAACGGTTATTTGAACACGCCGTTGAAGCCGATCTGCAAAAGTATGAGGCACTCCTAGATATGAGCATGCACAAGGGTGAAGGATGGAATGCCGAATTCCGTGTGCAGCTCAATGGCAAAACGCGTTGGATTCAGAGCGTCGCGCACGCACTGCGGATGGCAGATGGCTCGATACATTACAACGGTTTTTTAGAAGACATTACCGAGCGTAAGCTGGTGACAGAAGAAATGCAGCGCGCACGGCATCTCGCCGAAGAAGCCACGCAGATGAAATCGGACTTTTTAGCGAATATGTCGCATGAAATTCGCACGCCAATGAATGCGATAGTGGGGCTATCCCACTTAGCCTTAAAAACCGATCTCACGCCACGCCAATTAGATTATTTGCATAAAATTCAACAATCTGGACAGCACTTACTCGGCATTATCAATGACATCCTAGATTTTTCCAAAATCGAAGCAGGGAAGTTGGCGATAGAACATATTCCCTTGGAGCTGGAAAAAGTCTTGAACACGGTCGAAAGCTTAATGGCTGAAAAAACCAAGTCAAAAGCGTTGGCTTTGGTGTTTGATGTGGATAAAGACGTGCCGCTGTATTTGGTGGGAGATCCTTTACGTTTGGGGCAAATCTTGATTAACTACGCCAATAATGCGGTGAAATTTACCGAACATGGCGAAATCAATATCTCGGTTAGGAAATTGGATAGCGATCAAGAAGGCGATGTGCTGCTGCGTTTTGCCGTACGCGATACGGGCATAGGCATGACGCCCGAACAAATGACGCGACTATTCCAAAGCTTCCAACAAGCGGACACCTCCACCACACGGCAATATGGTGGCACGGGGCTGGGCTTAGCGATCAGTAAAAACTTGGCGGGACTGATGGGCGGCGAGGTCGGCGTGGAAAGTGAATTAGGCAAAGGCACGACTTTCTGGTTTACCGCCCATTTTGGTAAAGGTATCGAAATGGCGAGCTATGCGCAGCTACCACCTGAATTGCAGGGACGACGCATGTTAGTGGTCGATGACAACGAAAATGCACGTATCGCACTGACTGAAACATTAGCTGAAATGCGATTAGCCGTCAGCGTAGCGGAATCGGGTCACGCCGCTGTCGCGGCAGTACAAAATGCAGAAGTCGCAGGGGAACCCTTTGAAATGGTGTTTCTGGATTGGAAAATGCCCGATATGAATGGAGTGGAAACTGCACGCGCCATTCGTGCCTTGGGCTTGCAACATACGCCCTATCTCGTCATGGTCACCGCATACGGGCGAGAAGAAGTGCTGAATGAAGCTGAGCAAGCGGGTATACACGACACCTTGATTAAACCTGTACACGCGCTGTTGTTGTATGACACCGTGGTGCGGGCATTGGGTAGCGAAAGCACACATAAAGAAAATAGGGTGACAGAAAATTCAGAGGAGGTCGATATGTCCAAGGTGCAAGGCGCGTGGGTGTTATTGGTCGAAGATAACGAATTAAACCAGCAAGTGGCAGGCGAGCTGTTGACGTATGCGGGGCTGAACGTCGTTGTGGCAGAAAATGGGGCGATAGCGATAGAAAAACTGCATGAGCAACATTTTGATGTGGTGCTGATGGATATGCAGATGCCTGTGATGGATGGCGTGGAAGCGACACGTCATATTCGCGAACTGCCTCAATTTGATACTTTGCCGATTATCGCCATGACGGCTAATGTCATGCAGCCTGATAAAGATCGTTGCGCGGAGGCGGGGATGAATGATTATTTGTCCAAGCCGATAGAGCCCGATGAGTTGTGGCAGATGTTGTTAAAGTGGATTCCTGCGCGTGAGAGCGGCAATCCTTTATTTGCCGCTAAACTAGAGGTCGCATCACTGACCACCGCTGATTTACCGAGTCACATCTCAGGATTAAATACCGCTTTGGGATTGCGCCGCGTGCTGGGACGAACCGATCAATATGTGTCGATGTTGCGAAAATTTATCGCAACGGAGTCAGACTTCACGACGACGATACAAGCTGCTTTAGGTCAAGGCGATTTGAATACCGCAGAACGCATCGCCCATACCTTAAAAGGCGTGGCAGGCAATATCGGGGCAACGCCCTTGCAACAGTCGGCGGCGGTATTGGAAACCCGTTTGCGTGAAAAACAAGCGCGCCCTTTGCTGGATGAAGCCCTTCATGAAACGTCAGGCTTATTGCAAAATCTGCTCACTTCACTGATTGCTGCATTACCCGCTGAGACAATTGCCCTGCAAGAAATGGTCTTGGATAGGGCGCAGTTACAGGTAATTTGCAGCAAACTACATGATTTAATGCAGGATAATGATCCCGAAGCCGCCGAGTTGTTCACGGAGCATCGTGCGATGTTGCAAAGTGCCTTCCCTGACGCAGTGGGAGAAATAGAAACCGCGTTGAATGATTTTGAGTTTGATACCGCGTGGGCAGTATTGCAAAAAGCCAGCACGCAAGCAGGCATTTCCTACCCAACAGAGTAGGGAAGAGCATGGTAGGGGCGCGTTGCACGCGCCCAAGGGTGGATGCAATCCGCCCCTACGACACATCGCGTAGATACCGTCTCTCCCGTCAAGCGGTTTTAGGGAAATTTGCTTGATAGGGGGTTTGATTTTTAACCACGCCAAAGCATAGGTGAACGATTTTACGCATGGCGGCGCCGAGGGCGGACATTTTG
>JAQTTV010000003.1 GCA_028710565.1 Gallionella sp. | reverse complement strand
GTATCTGCGTGAATGTAGCTGCACCAACTTATCGCGAGCTATACGATGCCCAGTGGGATTATCATCCTCACCTTTTTGCATATAACCACTTGCGAAAAGCGGGTGTACCAAGCGGATAGGCAAGATTCAAACATTGAGCGGGATTGCAGTGGGAAAATTAGCGGAAAAATGCAATCTTCCACAGGGGGATGTACTTTCTGTCAAGGTGTGCGCGATCCTCGCTCGCAATAAAAAAATGACGAAAGCAGAGTACAAAAACAGCCTTAAAGTTGAAAACTGGGAAACAGTGTTGTGCACCATTCAACTCAATCATTAACAAACGATTGGACAATCATCATGTTTCTTGATGAAAACCATAATCACGCAAGGTTTTTGACATTGCAATTGCCCTATTCTGGGCGTAGGATTCGCCCGCGCCAGACTGTGTTTTCAACCCTTGTATTTGAGAGATCATTCGTTGGCATTTGGCACAGAATTTAAAGGGAGACCGTGATGCGTCGTATTTGGATGGTGTTGGGTTTGTTGGGGGTGACGCTAGTCGGTGCGGCAACGTTGCGCCACGGCAGTAACTGGCAAGAATTTCATTATGTCGGCACACGTTTGATGGCGGATTTGAACCAGCCTGATGCGTTGATACGTACAGCGAGTTTGTCAAAATTGCCCCACGATTTGTTGAAAGTGCCGCTGGTACGGGATGTGTTGACCGAAGATTTGGCGTTTTACTACGAACAGCAGGAAGATCGCATGGGCGTGGCAGGGGCGATAAAGCGCATTGCTTACGAACACAATTTGGATTGGACGGATAAGTTGTTGGTCAGCGCGTTAAATGAACCTGCCGAAGTGGCGTGGTGGCGCGATGGCAAAGGGGCGTTGCGGCATTACGCGCTGGTGTTGCGGCGCAATATGTTGACCAAAGTGTTGCAACAAGCCGCCAATATCGCAATGAACGATACCCAATTAAAACGGGCGGGCGAGCTGGATACGGGCAAAGGCAAGGCGACGATTTTGGCGTTGGAAGTGAATCCACGGCGCACGGTTTTGTTGATTAGTTTGGGTGACCGTTTGGTGGTGTTGTCGGATGCGGGGCTGTTGTTTGATGCGAATAATCAAATTGTACCCACCTCACGCGCTGCCGTGTCGTCATGGTTGAATGAAGACAAGGTGTTGGCTAAAAAATTTGCCTTGGACGATACGCCGCGCAGTCAACACACGCTCGTGGTGGGTGCGCCGACATTGACTTTAGGCTACACCGCTTTCCTGTCAGGATTCAAAGGCTTGCGCTTTGATTTTGGTGATGGTTGGTCAACTTCGGCGTGGATTAACGAAAAAGGCTTACCCACCGCAGGGCTGGGCGATGCCGAATTGTGGCGCGCCGCGCCTGCTAACCCCAGTGCCTGCGTGATGTTGCCCGTGGATTGGCGTACCGCCAAACGCGTGGTAACGCAAGCCGAGAAAAAACCTGTGCAATCCGCCGCGCTGTTGTCTTTGGACGGCAACGCGCTGGCTTGTTGGTACAACGAATCGAATTTATATTCCCCCGTGTTTATCGCTCGACTGGCAAAACAATTGCCTGACCGCGCCGCCGCGCTGCAATCGTTGGCGGAATGGGCGATGACGGCAGAGGGCGCGCTGGATAAAACCCGTCTAGGCGACGCGTCGATTTGGCGCGGCGCGAAAGCCGCGTTTGGCGCAACGGGGCAATATGTCGCATTCTCGCCCGATGGCGCACTGGTGGATAAAACCCTAGACACCCTTGCCCACACCTACCCTGCTATCGCCGACCAAACGCCCACCTCCAGCGCGACTCTGGCGGTGATGACCCCGCGCCCCTTGTCCGCTATGGCGGAACGCGAAATGTTGCAAGCCTTGCGCTATGACAGCAATTTCTTAACGGTTGCACAAACCCATCTCCCTCCCCGTATTCAAGCCCTCGCCGCCTATCCTGCCTATCGTTTAGAGCTGACTGGCACGGGTAAAAATGGCTGGCAAAGTGTGGAATGGCGCAGTGCGGAAGCGGTGAAATGAGGCGCGGTTTTTTATATATTCCCTCTCCCCCCGCCCCTCTCCCACAAGTGGGCGAGGGGAGTTGTGTCCTTGGCTTACTAAGTTATTTGCATTCATTAGAATTTTTGGCTGCAACAGCCAAACTCAATTTTCCAAGCGCGTTGATCCCCTCTCCCGCTGGCGGGAGAGGGCCGGGGGAGAGGGGGCTGGTTGATTTTCCCAGCATGCTGTCTGTTCCATCATGACACGCCGTGATTTTTTATTGAGCGCGTTATTTGCGGCTTTTTGTTCAAACGCGAGGGGCGCGGCGGTTGAGCCTGTTTTGACTCCCGCTCAATCGCGCACATTTCGGGCGTGGATGGGGCAAATGATTGCGGCGCAATTCAAGACGCTGACCCCGCGTTGGCAGCAGCACGATTGTGCGGGTCTGGTGCGATTTGCAGTGGCGGAAGCCTTGCGCACCCATGATGCAAAATGGCGACACGATAATGGCATGAGCCAAATGCCGTTGCCGCCCGACTTAGCGTTAACCGCCGAGCAACAAACTTTGCGCCACCATTGGAAATTGGCAGATGGTTCGTATTCGGCGTATGCCAGTGCCTTGGAAATGGTGCAAGGCAATGCGCGTTTTCAGCATAAAAATTGCAATCTCGCCGCGCTGGGCGATTTATTGTTTTTCGATCAAGGTGATGCGCAGCATTTGATGGTGTGGATGGGATCGTATATCGCCTATCACACAGGTACGGTGCGCCCCGATGACAACGGGCTGCGCGCCGTGTCGTTGCGAGAATTGTTGCATTGGCAAGATACGCGTTGGCATCCTGTCGCGGATAACCCTAACTTTGCAGGCGTGTATCGGTTGAATTTTTTGTCGGTGTGAAATTGGTCGTTAGCAGCTAAAAAATTTTTAGGAGCATTTATTTATGAAAATCACTCGCTACTTGGCTTTGTTCACCGCGCTGTGTGCGTTGTTGCTCACCTATCCTTCGCTGGCGGAGGATGGCGCGCCGTTTTTCTTATTGAGTGATGCGGCGTTTGGTTCAAATGACATCGCCACGGTGCGCTTGGAAATGCAGGATCTCGCGTCCGTGCCCGAATACGGCGGGGTGGATGTGTATGTGTATCGCGTCAGCCAGCCCATGGAGTTTTTGAAATCACAAAAAAATCTGCATCGTATCAATGTCAAAGGCGATTACGTGGGGGAGGGGTTTTCTAATGCTTTGGCGCGTATTTGGGACAATTGGTGGGTGAATTCCCGTGAGGCATGGCGCAAGGTGTTTTCGCTCGATGCGCGTACTGCCGTCACCGCCCAAGCATCAGGTGTGCGCACCCATCCGCTGGAATCCGTACCCACGCCCCAAACCCTTGATCCCAAATATCGTCCTTTGCAAGGGCATACTTTGGTGGACAGTTTTCGCTACCCGATTCATCAGGCTCAATCCATCATGCCGCCCAAAGGCTTGAAAATGGAAGGCAGTAGCAGCGAATTTATGCCCGCCGAACGCGGTAAAAATGTGATGATTCCCTTGGGGAAACGTAAACCTGGCTTGTATTTAGTCGAAGTCATGGCGGGCGATCATCGTGCCGTCACCTTAGTATTTGTCTCCAACTCGATTGCCGTCACCAAAGTATCGGGCAAACAAATGTTGGTCTGGGTGGCGAATCGTACCAACGGTAGCCCAGTTGCCAATGCCAAAACCGTGTGGACGGACGGCGTGGGTGTGTTGGGCGACGGTAAAACCGACAAAAGCGGTCTAGTTTCCTTTCCCCGCAGCGCGCCTGAAAAAACCTATTTGTATGGCGAAGACCCGCAAGGTGGGGTGTATGTCGCCGAGAATTTTTACTACGACAGCGAAATTTACAACACCAAGCTCTATGCCGTCACTGATCGCCCTTTGTATCGGGCGGGCGAAACGGTTTTCGTGAAATTTATGGGGCGCACGTTTACTTCTGCCCGCGATTCTAAACCGATCACGGCGGGTGAATTAAAGTTGCAAGTGTTTGATGCCAATGGTTTTCCTGTGGCGGGAAAAACGCTGAAAATGACACCGCAAAGCGGCGGCGATACCAGTTTTCAATTGCCCGACAACACTGTGGCGGGCGGCTATGAGTTGCGCTTTGCATACAAAGGCAACACCTATGGTGCTGCGTTCCGCGTGGCGGAATACCAAAAACCACATTTTGAAATCAAAGTGTTACCTGAAAAACGTGATTTCAAAACCAATGAGCCTGTGAAAGGCAAAATGCAATTGTTCTACCCTGATGGCAAACCTGTGGTGAAAGCCAAAGTAGAATTGACCGCACGTTCGCAACGCATTTCCATGATTGAAGGTGACTTGGGTTATGCGGGGCAATTCCCCGTTCAACTCACCACGGAAAGCCTCGTGACAGATGCAAAAGGCGTGGCGAATTTTGCCCTGCCGCCCGCCAGCGAACCCAGCCGCTATGTGTTGTCCGCTTTGGCAACCGACGGCGCATCGTATCGCGTGCGTGTCACAAAAGAAATTTTGATCGAGCGCGGCATCAATACTTACGCGCTGAAAAGTGAGCGCGCTTTCTCTGCGGTGGGGGACAAAGTCGATTTTGCCATCCAAGTCGTTGCCACTGCCGATGCCATCACCACAGCACCCGTTGCGTGGGAATGGGTGCGCTTGGAAAATCGCCAACGTGCCAGTGGTAAATTGGCAAATGCTAATCAATTTTCGTTGAACTTCGTCGAATCAGGCACGTACACCGTCTCCCTGCGCGATGCGACGGGCAATTTGGTGGGTGCGACTTCGCATTACGTCAGCGGTGCGGGTTTGAGTGCGCCACAAGGTTCGATAGACATGGTGTTCGATAAACGCAGTTATCGTGCGGGTGAAACGGCGCACGCGCTGGTGACTTTCCCGCAAAAAGTGGAACAAGCTTTGTTTACCTTGGAACGCGATAAAGTCGAGAAAACCGCACTGCTCACCAGCGGGGCAGATTGGGTGCACGCCACGCGACTCACGCCAACACAATGGAAGGTGGATATGCCCGTGCGGGCGGATTACGGTCCGAATATCACTTTGTCGGTGGTGTATGTGCAAGGCGGCGAATATGTGTTTCAAAACTTGGGGCTGAAGGTGGAAATTCCACGCATCGAGGTGACTGCCCAAGCCGATAAAGCCGTGTATGCGCCAGGTGAAAAAGTCACGCTGGATTTAACCGCCTTGGTGGGCGGAAAAGTGGCAGCGGGGACGCAACTCACCGTCGGTGTGGTCGATGAAATGATTTACGTGCTGCAACCTGAAATCGCGCCTGACATTACCGATTTCTTTTATCACCCCCGTCGCAACAATGTGCGCACCTCCGCCAGTTTGAGCTTTATCGCGTATGACTTGGCAAAACCGCCTTCGTCTTTGACCATGCCATCGCGCAGCCAAACGCCGCAACGGGCGATTAAAGTGTTGGAACGTCCAAGGCGCGAGGATAAAGACACCGCGTTTTGGCAACCCAGTGTGGCCGTGGATAAACAAGGTCACGCCAAGGTTTCCTTTGTGATGCCTGATTCGCTGACCCGTTGGCGCGTGACCGTGCGTGCCACTGCACCCGCAGGGACGGTGGGGCAAGGCGTGTCGTACTTGCGTTCCGACAAAGATTTTTACGTTAAATGGACGAGTCCGAATTGGATGCGCAGCCAAGACGCGCCCAATGCCAGCGTAGCGATTTTCAACCAAGGCAATCAAGCCGCGACCGCCGAACTCAGCACTAACGGTGGTAATTTGAAACGCCGCGATACCGTCAATTTAAAACCAGGGGCGAATTTTGTCAGTCTGCCGTTGAGCGCGGCAGCGAATGCGATGCAGCTCAATTTGGCACTAGCCGTCAATAAAAAGACCGTGGACGCGCTGACCGTGCCGCTGAAAGTCGTGCCGTTGGCTTGGCAAAGTCCACGCTCCATCAGTGTGCCGCTGACGAGCAAGGACAACGCGCTGAAATTACCGCCCGATGCTCGCAACATTCGGCTGCAATTGACCGACAGCGCGAACGCCCAACTGCGCCGCGTGATGGAAGATTTGATAGATTACCCTTACGGCTGCGTGGAACAAACCGCCAGTCGCTTGATTCCTTACAGTTTAGCCTTGCAATCTCTGTTGCCAGCGGAAGCGGGGCTGGCGGATCAATTGGCGCAACGGCTGCACAGTTATCGTTTCCGTTTGGCACAAATGGCGGGCGATCAAGCGACGTTTGGTTGGTGGCGTGCGCCTGACCGTGAGGAAAATGACGCGTTGTTGACCACTTACGCCTATTACGCCGATTGGCATGCCAGCCGCGCCTTGAAGCTGAGTTTGCCTGACGGACATTTTGAACGTTTATTGGAAGTGTATCGCAGCAGCGGCGCGCAACGTTCGCCGTGGCATCGGGCATTGATGTTGCATTGGATGCAAGAAATCGGTTTGCCTGTGCGTTCGATGGCAGAAGCCTTGTTGCAAGAGCAACTCGCGGTGCGTCTCAACGCCCCCACCGCTGTGCCTTCCGCGCTGAATAGTCTGGTGCTAGGTACCGATGAACGTGATTCGGTTCAAGCCATGACCTTGTTATTAACGGGCTATGTGGTGCAACAAAGTAAAGGAACATTGCCGCCCAAAGCCGCGCTGGCATTGAGCCTTGCCGCGCAACAAGTGGAAAAACTGGACTTGCCGCTGGGCGACGCGCTGTTGTTACTGACAGGCAAATTGCCCGCAGCGGAAGCAGGCAAAGTGTTGGAACAAGTGCGCGCCGAGTCCCCCACCATTGATCGCGCGTTGACCTTGATATGGACATACCGCGCCTTGGGCGGCGGACGGGATTTGCGCAGTCCGCATATCGACCTCGCCGCGCCGTGGCAAGCCGTCGAAACGTCATCGGGGCAACGTGTGTATCGCTGGAATACGGGCGTGCCGAACAGCATCAACCTCGCCGCCGCACCGACAGCAGGATTGACCGCGATGGTGCAATTTGACAGTCGCGAAGCCGAAACCAGCCAATTAGCGGTGAAAGTGGAAAGGCATATTTACCGCATGGTGCAACAGTCTGCGGCGGCTCAAAAAACCAGCGGGGAATCTGAGCTAGGCATGAATTACACCTTGGAACTGTTGCCGAGCAATGCTGTGCTGAAAACCGACGAACTCTATCTGGATGAAATCATGCTGGTCAACACCAAAGGCTCACCGCTTCGTTTTGGCATCCTCGAAGTGCCGCTCCCGCCTGGGGCAACAGCGGATCGTTCTACTTGGGGCATCAACATCCAATCACAAGGCAAACCCGCCTCGCCGTTGGAACGTGCGCAGTACGAACTCACGCCCCAAGGTTACGCGGTGCCTGTAGAAGTGCTGCACCAAGAAATGGTGATACGTCATTTACTACGCGCCGCCCAAACAGGTAAATTTACCTTGCCGCCCGTGCGTTATTACCCCATGTACCAACCCACCCAAAAAGCCTTTGAGGCGCATCCGCGTGGGCAGATTGAGGTGCGCTAGGGAAGCACTGATTAAACCTTCCGTTCGTGGTGAGCAAGTCGAACCATGAGCGGAAGATTTAATGAAGTCAATAGATTAAATCCGATCACCCTTCGACATGCTCAGGGCGAACGAATTTAATCAGTGCAGCCCTAGTTTACTGGGCGGGCATTTCACAACAGCAGAGCGACGCGTGAGGGAGACGACAGGATGAATAAAATGACGAACGTTGAACCCCGAAAATTCAATGCGAAAGTGCTGTTGTGCGCACTGGGTTTGATGGGCGTGATGAGTGGCGGGGATGCTAAAGGCTATGATGCTAGACCTGACTCTATGATTCTTTCTGATGTTCCGAATAGCCCGCCATCTGCGTCGCCCGTCATTGTTTTGGCGCAGGTTGATCGCGGTTCGCAACGCGCAGCTAATGCACCGCATGTTATGGGAATATGTGACGTACTTAATTTGACGCGGTCACCCCAGGCAGATGTTTTTCCAGTAATAGATGCGAACTCATTCTATTTCAGGGGAAAGGGCAATATTGATCCTACAACAGCGACCATTACGGTTGTTCAACAACCACGGCACGGAATACTAGAGCCCAACCCAGGATGGGATAGCGCAAGGTATTTACCTAATGATGGCTATCTTGGAGATGATTCTTTTGTTATTACCGTTGAAGGTAATGGTCAAAAGGTAGAGCTGCGTCATTTCTTGTTTGTTACCGATGAAGTTGGAGCAACGGAGAACACAAACCCAGTTTGCAAGGGAATGCCATGGTGGAAAATTTCGCAAGACGCCAATGGCAATCCAGTCCTAACGGTTATGGCTCTGGCGGTTTTGGTTACACCCGACACTGTGTTAACCAATGACTCCCTCACCTCCTGGCTCAACCTTGCCCAGCTCGACGGTAAACTTGCCGACATGTCCAATGTGACAGTCACCGTCGCAGGTAACGGCTGGTTTGTGGATACCACGCCCAGTTTGATTCCCACCACTAACCCCAACAAGTGGGTCGCCAAGGGGGCTATCGTGGTGAGTCATGAGCTTGTCGAACGGTCGAACCATGAATGAAAAACATCACGCCCCGCTGAAAAAGCGTTCTTCCTTCGACACGCTCAGGATGAACGGTTTTTGGGGCGTGCTGCTTGTTCTACTGGCGGGCAATGTTTGGGCGGATGCGCAGGTGGCGTGGTTGCGTGATGGGAAGGTGGAAACACGAGCGTTACAGGGCAATACCACCGCGCCCGATATTGTTCCACTCGGCAGTTTGTGGAAATTATTTGTCTATGCCTATCTCGCCGACACGCACGCACACGAGCCTGATTATCTCGTTCCCGCTGTGTTGAGCGAGGCAGATCGTTATTGCGGCGCGCCAGATGAAACCATTTCTCGCGACACGGCTCTCGCCCGTTCTTGCGCACCGTATTTTTCACCCGCTCGTTTGTCCATCACCCCCGACGCGTGGCAACGGTATTGGCAAACGCGCACCGCCGCCGCGTGGTTGCAAAATATCAACCAACTTCAGCCCGACACCCGCGTGCCATTGGTGAGTTTGCTTCATGCACTGGCAAACATGCAGCCCGCTGCACAAGCCGAAGCGCGGCAAGCATTGTTGGCAACCAGTGTGCAAGGTTATGGGCGGGAAGCGTGGACGCGATTAGGCACGGGCATACGCTACAAAACCTATTCGTGGCACGATGTGGCGGGTAATAACATCGGCGGCGCGGCGGGTTGGTTGGCAGATGGCACACCGTTTTGGTTTGGCGCGGCGGGCGCAAGTCGCAGCGCGCTGAATACTTGGGCAACGGCGTTGGCGGCAGCCTTGCCATCCCCCCGTTGGCAAACTACCCACGAAACCCGCTGCGTCGATGTCGATTTTTTTGCCCGCTATCCTTTGCAAAGTGTGTGGCAAGGCACCGCCCCCGCGCCAGCGGGTCATCTAAGAGGCGCGTATCGGCTGCAATTTGCCAATGGCAATAGCCTCAATATCATCGCGCAAGGTGACATGCGTTTAAGCCAGAATCAACCGCCTACCATCACAGGGCGATTCGGTTTAAATGACTACCTCGCCCGCGTGGTTGACCGCGAAGGCAATGCGCAACAAGCCCAAGCCGCCCGCGCTTTGGCGATTGCCGCCCGCAGCTATGTGTTGCAAAACGCAGCTTTTACAGGCGGTTGTTGGCACATTGCCGATGCCAGCCAAACCCAGCGCGTCAGCCCCAATCCGCCCTCGGACGGCGCGTTGGCGGCGGCATGGTTTACCGATGAGCTGGTCTTGCAAGGGGTGGCGGTGCGCTATCACCAAACGCTGGCGGGCGAAAATCAATTGTCATGGCAAGCTGCCGTGGCACAAGCGGGCGAAGGCTGGGACTTTGAACGCATGTTGTCGTACAGTTATCCGCAAGCAACGCTGACCACCTTGAATGCGCAAACCGAATGCCACCGCCTAATCGCCGCCGAAACATGGCTGACCAATGCCGCAGCTAAATGGTCGCCCAAACTACAACGTGAAGCAGGATTTGAACCGCTAGACACCCCGCCCAAAATTTGCGCGCTCAACAACGGGAACCCGTATTCCGACCAACAACGCTTGCGCATCTACGTCCGAGGCTGGCGCAGCCTAAACGAACGCATCACCCTCGCACACGAGTATTTGCATCTGGCATTGCGCTATCATCCCAATGGGGCGGATGAAAACTATATCGAGCGATTGGCGCGGCGGTTGGTTGAAATGTGAAATGTGACGCGCAGCTTCGCAGCTTGGTGAAAGGTGAAACAAACCGTTGCGTGCTTTAGTGAAACGAGAAAGGTGAAACGTGAAACAAACCATCGCACTCCCACGTCTTTTCACCTTTCACCTTTCACCTTTCACGATCAAATACTTATTCAAGGAGCAACTCAATCATGTTAAACACTTTGAAATGGCTATGTTTATTAACCCTATCCAGCCACGTTTACGCGGAGGCGACTTTGGAGCTGCCGCGTGGGGGGTGGCGCGACAGTGCGGGTACGGCGGCGGGGTTTCGGCAGGAAGTGAACTATCCCGCTGCGTCGGTGAATACCGCAGGACATAGCGACATGGCGTTGATTCGGGGACACATCGCCCGTCATCCCAAAAAACGCCCCGCCAAACTGATCGTCAACGGCGCGCCTATGCCCATTTCCGTGGATGAAAATGGCAATTTCTCCCGCCCCTACAGCTTCGGTTCAGGATCAAACAATGTGGAAATTCGCAGCGCGGACGGCAAACAAGTCCAGCGCGTGCAATTCTACGACCGCAATCCCGACAAAGCCCCCGCACGCCTACGCGTGATTTTGTCGTGGGACAGCGACAGCACCGACTTGGATTTACACGTGGTTTCGCCTGACGGCGCGCACGTTTTTTACGGCAACCGCGTGGCTGAAAATGGCGGGGCGTTGGATGTCGATGTGACCACGGGCTACGGCCCTGAAATCTACGCCAACCCCAGTCCCCCGACTGGCGTGTACCACGTTTTCGTCAACTACTTCGGCGGCGGCGATATGCAAGACGCACACGTCACCCTCGTGCAAGTGACCATTGTTTCCCAAGAAGGCACCTTGTCCGAAAAACGCCAAACCTTCCAAGCCCCCCTACGCAACCCTGGGGAATTAACCTTGATTAAATCGTTTAGCTACCCGTGAAAGGCGAGGTGGGCTTGGCAATGGTGGTAGTGCGGCTTGCGACAGAACGAAATAAAGCGTCTAATTCCGCCCGCGATTCAGTCGCAAGCGGAAATTTTAGGGTGGTGCTTTTGTCGGAAAATTGGGGGGCGTAATTGTTTTACACCCCAATATAAACAATGCACTATGGAATAATTTCCAGTTTATACACCTTCTCTGGTGTCTATTTAACGTTGGGCCTAACAAAAGGAAGACCACATGCCACATCTTTTCGCATTACAGGGGTCAGGAAATTGCGGCAAGTCCGATACCTTGATTCGCCTGTTTCAGGCACTTCAAACCAAATATCCATCAGCCACCATCCACACACTCCATAGCGGCACAAAAGATATTGCGGTCATCATGCGTGGCGTAAAAGGTTTGGTGGTGGGCATTGAAAGTCAGGGTGACCCATATTCACGGCTAGAGCAAAGCCTTCCTGCTTTTTCTGCGGCAAAGTGCGACATCATTTTTTGTGCTTGTCGCACGAGAGGAATGACTGTTGGTTGGGTAAATTCTTTATCTGCCGCATACAGTATTCACTTTTTTGCCCAAACGCGGGTCGCAAATAATCAAGGTGCTACAAATGCAGCCACTGCCGTATCTCTCATGCAACAGGCGGGCATTTAGGCTCACCCATCATTCAAGAGGGACGTCGCGCAAGCGCAGTGCCCCTCACTTAACGTTAGAGGTATTATGTCCAAAGCCAAATCACTCAGCCACATTTTCTTAGTACTACCAGTTAGTGCTTATGTGTCGTTTATGTGGTTCGGTCATCTCGCAGATGCTGCGATGGACAAATCAGGGCTTGGTGATCTTAATCATTGGGGTCAGGTTCAATTGATTCTGAATCAAACGTGTAAATAGGGGGGTAAATCATGGTAACGGCATACCAAGCTGACATCGTGGCGTGGGCGAATGAGCAATCTGCGTTGATTCGTATGGGTAAATTCGACCAACTGGATTTGGAACATATTGCGGATGAGGTGGCGGACGTGGGTAAAAGCGAACAACGGGAATTGGCCAGCCGTATGGCGGTGTTATTGGCGCATTTGCTGAAGTGGCAATATCAACCTGCATATCGGGGTAGAAGTTGGCAGGGCACGATACGCCTTCAGCGTTTGGAAGTTGCGCACGCGTTGAAAGAATCGCCTAGCCTGAAACCGCATTTTTCAGATCAGGATTGGCTGGTTTATATCTGGGAAAAAGCCAAAGCTCAGGCTGAAAGTGAAACGGGGTTGCTGGATTTTCCACAAGCTTGCCCTTGGGATATGAGCGACGTGTTGAAAGACGATTGGTTTCCAACCGAGCAGCAGGCATAACGCACGCGGCGGCGTTTCGCCTTTATCCACGATTCTCCGCCGTAGCAACACGCATCATACACCCGCCCCTCGTTCATCCATTTAGCGAACCATGAAACCTTATGCCTTGATTTGTTTGCTCTTCCCGCTGATCGCAGCGGCAGCAGAACCGCCTATCACCTTAGATTCTCCGCGCGGAGGGTGGAGCTATTTTGGCATGTTAAATGACAAGGATAGCCCTCAAGTCAACTATCCCGCGCCGCCCATTTACCGCGGTAGACAAGGCGGGCGCACCATGATACAAGGCAAAGTCAACGACAAACAGCCCGTGCGCACCCTGATTGTCAACGGCAATCCCATGCGGCTTTACGCCGATAAAGCGGGAAATTTCACTCGTGGCTACACCTTGGGCAGCGGCTCGCAAAACATCGAAGTCCGCAGCGGTAACAATAGCAAGCGCGTGCAGTATTACGAAGCCAATCCCAGCCGCCTGTCTCCGCAACTGCGCATCATTTGCTCATGGGACGCGCCCGACACCGAAATTGACCTGCACGTCATCACCCCCGACGGGCAACACGTCACTTGGTCAAGCCCGATTTTAAATGGTGGGGGCGGTTTGGATGTCGATAGTGTCGATGGCCCAGGCCCCGAAATGTTTACCGTCTATGGCACCCCGCACGGCGCGTACCATGTCTACGTTAACTACTGGGGAAACTTCAGCAGCAGCAGTGGCTATAACTTTGATGAATCCGAACGCCAACAACCCATCATCACCGCCCAAGTGACGCTCATCTTCTACGAAAACACGCCGAAGGAAAAACGCCAAAACTTTGTCGTCCCTCTGCGCAGAATTGGGGATTTGAATTTGGTGAAGTCGTTTATGTTTTAAGGAGACACCGATTTATTCGTCATTCCGACGAAAGTCGGAATCCAGTACATTGATAAATAAGCATTTTTGCGCCAGCAAAAAACTACAAAACCGAATAAATCAACGCTTCCTTAAGTGATATGCCGCCCGTGTAAGTTTATTTTGGCTTTGTGATGATTATCACAGACTGCGTGCTTGCAACGCTTTAATCTGCAAGCCTTACATCTTCCCAAGGAGTTTGAAATGAAAGCAAATGAAGGCACGATTGACCGCGTACTACGGGTCATTGCAGGATTGGCATTAGTAGGCGCAACCATCATGGGTATGTTGCCCGTGTGGGGTTATATCGGCGTGGTGCCTTTGTTGACAGGCTTGTTTGGTTTTTGCCCTGCATACACTTTGTTGGGTATCAATACCTGCCCAATGAAAAAGTAAGCTTTGCATGCCACTGTTTTCGCATAACTAAAATTCTCCCTCCCAATTTCACCCGATTTTTTCGGGTGTTTTTTTGTTAATCTACCGAGCGCAAATATGAAAAAGCTAATTGTACTTTCCCTGATTGCCATGACCAGTAGCATGGCGGTTCAAGCTGAAGACCTCAGCAAATATCAAGCAGAAACCCAAGCAGTGGTGATGCCATTTCTCAAACAATTGGGCGCAGCCAATCAACAAGCCATTGCCAACGGTGGACATGAGTCTGCGGTGGGCGTGTGTAAAGAAATTGCGCCGCAGTTGGCAGGGGATGTGTCGCGTCAAACAGGTTGGAAAGTGTCACGCGTCAGCTTGAAAGTGCGCAATCCTATGTTGGGAACGCCTGATGCGTGGGAGCAGAAAGCCCTGCAAGATTTTGAAGCGCGTTTAGCCAAAGGCGAGAAAGCTGACGGTTTTGTGGTATCCGAAATCGTCGAGGAACCCGCAGGTAAGTTTTATCGTTTTATGAAGGCGATTCCGTTGCAACAAGGGTGTGTGGCGTGCCACGGCACGAGCGAACAAATTTCCGATGGCATGAAAGCTAAGTTAAAAACTGAATATCCTAACGATAAAGCCACAGGCTACAGCGTGGGGCAAATTCGGGGCGCAGTCAGCGTGAAACGCCCGTTATAATCGGAAATGCTTCAAAAAAAAACGTCATTCCCGCGAAGGCGGGAATCTAGTTTGTTGATTTAAGGCGGTGCTGATTTATTCGTTTTTGTTATTTTTGCAGAAGCAAAAATCCTTTTGTATCAACGGACTGGATTCCGACTTTGCGAGCATCTACTTCGCAGATTGCCTGCTTAACCCATGCGTCGGAATGACGAATAAATCAGTGTCACCTTAATTTTATAAAAGGAATCAAATATGTCCATGACTTTGCATGAGTTGGTTGCAGAAGCCAAAAGCCAAATTAGTGAAATTGATGTTGCCACAGCGGCGCAAGTGATTGCACAAGGTGTCACACTGATTGATATTCGGGAACCCAGTGAATTTGATGTGGCGCATTTGTCAGGTGCGTTAAACATTCCACGCGGCGTACTGGAATTTAAAACCGTCGATCATCCTGCACTAGCGGCTAAAGATCGCAAAATCGTGCTGTACTGCCGTTCGGGTGGACGCTCTGCCTTGTCTACATTGAATTTGCAACGGTTGGGTTATAGCCAAGTGATTTCGATGGCGGGCGGGATTGAAGCATGGGTTGCGGCGAATCAAGCCGTGGTCACCGATGCCACCTCTTACCAAGGGTAGTTTTTCGAGGCGCAGCATAAACGTATTGACGCAAATCTGTGGCTTATGTTTTAATCCGCGCCTTCAAAAAAGGGCGGTTAGCTCAGGGGTAGAGCACTGCCTTCACACGGCAGGGGTCACTGGTTCGAACCCAGTATCGCCCACCAATTCAAAAAAGGGTTATCGTGCAGACGGTAACCCTTTGTTATTTTCCAGTGATAAAAGATGTTTTTGGGATACGATAATCGTATCAAAATCCTTGATTTTTACGATGCAATCAATATGAATTCAATACGGTTAATAGTGGGTCTGGGCAATCCTGGGCGGGAATATGAAGCGACTCGGCATAATGTCGGCTTTTGGTGGGTGGATACCTTAGCGCAGGATCATAAGCTGAATTTCAGAATGGAAGCTAAATTCCAAGGGATGACGGCGCGTGGTATGGTGCATGAACATGAGTTGATTTTGTTGAAGCCGCAAACTTTTATGAACTTGAGTGGGCGAGCAGTTGCCGCCGTGGCGCAATTTTATAAAATTCCGCCCGCCCAGATTTTGGTGGTACACGATGAATTGGACTTGCCACCTGGGGTGGCGAAGCTCAAATCAGGTGGCGGACATGGCGGGCATAACGGGCTGAAAGATATTATCGCTCAACTGGGCACCAAAGATTTTTGGCGGTTGCGTATTGGTATCGGTCATCCAGGGGATAGAGCCGAAGTATCTAATTATGTGTTGCATGCCCCGCGCCGCGAGGAGTTAGAGGTTATTGAGCCTGCTTTGTGGGACGCGCATCGTGTGGCGGATTTGCTGGTGGAAGGCAAAATGGAAGATGCGATGCAAAAACTGCACAGTAATAAAGCGCGCTAGGATTTGCCGCGCCGCGTCTGCACAGGTAAAATCTCGCCCTTTCGCGCATTCCTTGCGCAAGGCTTAAATTCTAGGAAATGAGTAAATCAACGTGCGACCGATATTAAAATCAACCAAGCTGAGTAACGTGTGTTATGACATTCGCGGACCCGTCATGGAACGCGCCAAGCAAATGGAAGAAGAAGGGCAGCGCATCATCAAGCTCAATATCGGCAATCTCGCGCCGTTTGGCTTTGAAGCACCCGAAGAAATTCAACAAGATGTGATTCTGAATTTGCCGAATTCTTCAGGCTATTCGGATTCCAAAGGCATGTTCGCGGCGCGCAAAGCCATCATGCACTATTGCCAAGCCAAGAAAATTGCTGGGGTTGCGCTGGACGATATTTACATCGGCAATGGTGCGTCTGAGCTGATTGTGATGGCGATGCAAGGCTTGCTCAACAGTGGCGATGAAGTGCTGGTGCCTGCGCCCGATTATCCTTTGTGGACGGCATCCGTCACATTGGCAGGTGGTACGCCGCGTCATTATATTTGCGATGAACAAGCGGAATGGATGCCTGATATTGAGGATATGCGCCGTAAAATCACCCCGAATACGCGGGCAATTGTGGTCATCAATCCCAATAACCCGACAGGCGCGTTGTATTCCGATGCGTTGTTATTGGAAATCATTGAGCTGGCGCGTCAACATCAGTTGATTATTTTCGCCGACGAAATCTACGACAAAATGTTGTACGACGGCGCGACACATACTTCCATGGCTTCCTTGGCGGACGATGTGTTGTTTGTGACGATGAATGGACTGTCGAAAAACTATCGTGCGTGCGGTTATCGTGCGGGTTGGATGGTGGTATCGGGTGAGAAGCGTCATGCGCAGGATTACATCAACGGGCTGACGATTTTGGCCTCAATGCGTTTGTGTTCCAATGTGCCAGGACAATTTGCCATTCAAACGGCTTTGGGCGGTTATCAAAGTATCCAAGATTTGGTCGCGCCCAATGGGCGTTTATGTCGTCAACGCGACTTGGCTTATCAATTACTCACCGCGATTCCAGGTGTCACCTGCGTCAAACCCAAAGCGGGGCTGTATCTCTTTCCGCGTTTGGATAGGGAGATGTATCCCATTGAAAATGACCAACAATTTATTTTGGAATTATTGGAAGCGGAAAAAGTGTTGGTGGTGCAAGGGAGCGGTTTTAACTGGCCGACCCCCGATCATTTCCGCGTGGTGTTTTTACCCAATATTGATAATTTGACCGAAGCGATAGGGCGTATCGCTCATTTTTTGGAAAATTACCGCAAGCAGCATAGTAAGTAAGACTAACCACATCACTCAAAAGAGCAACTCATCATGATAAACATCAAAACCATCAATGTAGGACTCCTCGGTATTGGCACAGTCGGCGGCGGCACTTTTAAGGTGTTGCAACGCAATGCGGCAGAAATCAGCCGTCGCGCGGGTTGTCCGATACACATTAGTGTTGTGGCAGATCGTAATTTAGCGTTGATACAAGAAGTGACGGGTGGTACATGTCGCATGACAGATGACGCATTTTCGGTGGTTGCAGATCCAGAAGTCGATGTTGTGATTGAACTCATCGGTGGTTATGGCGTGGCAAAGGACTTGGTCATGGCAGCGATTGCCCATGGCAAGCATGTCGTCACAGCAAACAAGGCTTTGTTGGCAGTGCATGGCAACGAGATTTTTGCGGCTGCCCAAGCGAAAGGCGTGATCGTGGCATTTGAGGCGGCGGTGGCGGGTGGAATTCCCATTATCAAAGCCGTGCGTGAAGGCTTGGCTGCCAATCGTATCGAATGGATTGCGGGTATTATCAATGGCACAACCAACTTTATTTTGTCGGAAATGCGCGATAAAGGGCTGAGTTTTGCAACGGTGTTGAAAGAAGCGCAACGCTTAGGTTATGCCGAAGCGGATCCTACTTTTGACGTGGAAGGGGTGGATGCGGCGCATAAAATTACGTTGCTGGCATCCATGGCATTTGGGATGCCTGTGCAATTTGATAAGGCGCATATTGAGGGGATTTCGACCTTACAAGCGACCGATATTGAATATGCCGAGCAATTAGGTTATCGCATCAAGCTGTTAGGCATTACCAAGCGCACCGCCGAGGGTGTAGAGCTGCGTGTGCATCCAACCTTGATTCCGACTAAACGCCTGATTGCCAATGTAGAAGGCGCGATGAACGCGGTGTTGGTACAAGGTGATGCGGTCGGTTCCACACTGTATTATGGCAAAGGCGCGGGTGCAGAACCTACTGCCAGCGCGGTGATTGCCGATTTGGTGGATATATCGCGTATGCACACCGCTGCGCAAGAAAATCGCGTGCCTCACTTGGCTTTCCAAGCAGACCAACTGGTTGGTCTGCCGATTCTATCGATAGATGAAGTGGTGACGAGCTACTACCTGCGTTTGCGGGTACAAGACAAATCAGGCGTATTAGCCGAAATCACCCGCATCCTTGCGGAAGCGAATGTCTCCATCGACGCGATGATCCAAAAAGAACCCAGCGAAGGCGAGGAACAAGCCGATTTAGTTTTGCTGACCCATCAAACCCGTGAAAAAAATATCAATGCCGTGATTGCTCAAATCGAAGCATTGGCGGTTGTGGACGGGAAAGTCGTGAAATTGCGTATGGAAACATTGGGTTAAATCGGATAGATTGTCGTTTGAGTTGGCATCATCTTGCTGATAAATCAGGATGATGCTTTTGTGTTGAAAGAATACCAAAATGTGCGATGGTTTTGAGTGTTTATAGGTTTTACGGTATCATCGCACCCCATGACTAAATACATCTTTATTACGGGCGGCGTGGTTTCTTCTTTAGGGAAGGGCATAGCCGCCGCTTCACTTGCCGCGATATTAGAATCTCGCGGTCTTCGCGTTACCATGCTGAAACTTGATCCTTATATCAATGTTGATCCAGGCACCATGAGCCCGTTTCAACATGGTGAGGTATTCGTCACCGAAGATGGTGCGGAGACCGATTTGGATTTAGGCCATTACGAGCGATTTATTTCCGCCAAAATGCGCAAAGCCAATAACTTCACCACGGGGCAGATTTACGAAAGTGTGATCCGTAAAGAGCGACGCGGTGAATATCTCGGCAAAACCGTGCAGGTGATTCCGCATATTACCAACGAAATCCAAGCCTTTATCGAGCGTGGGGCGGCTGCCTATCACGGCGATAAAGCGGATGTGGCAATTGTCGAAATCGGCGGCACGGTGGGCGATATTGAATCCTTGCCCTTTGTGGAAGCCGCACGACAAATGGGGCTGCGCATGGGACGCAACCGCGTGGCATTCGTGCATTTGACCCTTGTGCCTTACATTGCCACGGCAGGTGAGTTGAAAACCAAGCCTACGCAGCACAGCGTACAAAAATTGCGTGAAATCGGGATTTTCCCCACCGCGCTGATTTGCCGTGCAGACCGTCCGATTCCTGATGATGAGCGCAGCAAAATTTCTTTGTTTGCCAATGTGCGCGAAGAAGCCGTGATTTCCATGTGGGACGTGGACAGCATTTATCGCATTCCGCAAATACTGAATAACCAAGGCTTGGATCGCATTATTTGCGAAGAATTGAAGCTGGATTTGCCGCCTGCTGATTTGTCTGTGTGGGAAAATTTAGTAGAGCGACAAGCCAATCCACTGCATCATGTGACGATAGGCATGGTCGGCAAATACGTCGATTTGACCGAATCCTACAAATCGCTGATTGAAGCTTTGCGCCATGCGGGGATTCATCTGCAAACCAAAGTGAATATCGAATATATTGATTCGGAAGACTTGGAAACGGGTGATACGCAGGACGCGTTGCGACATTTTGATGCGATTCTGGTGCCTGGCGGCTTTGGCGTGCGCGGCACGGAAGGCAAAATTTCCGCCATTCGTTATGCGCGTGAAAACAACGTGCCGTATTTGGGTATTTGCTTAGGCATGCAATTGGCGGTGATCGAATATGCGCGCCATGTGGCGGGTATGACCGATGCGAATAGCACGGAATTTGATTTGGAAACTGAACACCCCGTGGTCGCGCTGATTACTGAATGGCGTGATCGTGAAGGCAAAGTTGAGCAACGGAGCAATGATTCGGACTTAGGAGGCACGATGCGCCTCGGTTCGCAACGTTGCCCGATCAAAGCAGGTACTTTGGCGCAACGGATTTATGGGGATGATGTGAATGAACGTCATCGTCATCGTTATGAAGTCAACAACCATTATGTTCCAATGCTAGAAGAAAAAGGGTTGGTGATTTCAGCGCGTACGCCAACGGAAAATCTGCCTGAAATGATGGAGTTGCCGCAACACCCATGGTTTGTCGGCGTGCAGTTCCACCCTGAATTTACCTCTAATCCTCGCGCTAGTCATCCGCTGTTCAAAGCGTTTGTCGCGGCAGCATTGCAACGTCAATCGGTGACTACACCATGAAATTATGCGACTTTGAAGTAGGGCTGAATCAGCCCTTGTTTCTGATTGCTGGGCCTTGTGTCATTGAATCAGCGCAAATGGCGGTTGATACCGCTGGTGCGTTGCAAGAAATTTGCAATGAATTGAACTTAAACTTCATCTACAAGTCCTCTTATGACAAAGCCAATCGTAGTTCGGGCAAGTCGTTTCGTGGATTTGGTATGGAAGCGGGATTGAAAATTCTCAGTGATGTCAAAGCACAGCTTGGTGTCTCTGTATTGACCGATGTGCATAGTATCGACGAAATTGAACCTGTGGCGTCTGTGGTTGATGTGTTGCAAACCCCCGCGTTTCTGTGCAGGCAGACCGATTTTATTCACGCAGTGGCACGCTGCGGCAAGCCTGTGAATATCAAAAAAGGGCAATTCCTGTCGCCTTGGGACATGAAAAATGTAGTTGATAAAGCCCGCGAAGCCAGTGGTGCAGACAACATTATGGTGTGTGAGCGCGGCGCATCATTTGGTTATAACAACTTGGTGTCGGATATGCGATCCTTGGCGGTGATGCGCAACACGGGTTGTCCTGTTGTGTTTGATGCCACTCACTCGGTGCAATTGCCTGGTGGACAAGGAAGTGTCAGTGGCGGTCAACGTGAGTTTGTACCTGTATTAGCCCGTGCGGCAGTTGCAGCGGGTGTGTCTGGATTGTTTATGGAAACGCATCCCAATCCAGCACAAGCGATGTCAGATGGTCCAAATGCCTTTCCGTTAGGGCATTTAAAAGCGTTGTTAAAAACCTTGCAAGGGCTGGACGCGATGGTCAAGCAACAAGGTTTTATTGAAGAAATAATTGATTTGAGAAATGTTTAAGGATAAATAATGAGCGTAATCGTAAATGTAACCGCACGTGAAGTGCTGGATTCTCGTGGTAACCCGACAGTAGAAGCCGACGTGTTGTTGGAATCGGGCGTAATGGGTCGCGCTGCTGTGCCATCAGGCGCATCGACAGGCGAAAAAGAAGCAATTGAATTGCGTGATGGCGACAAAAAACGCTATCTGGGCAAAGGCGTATTGAAAGCGGTTGAAAATGTAAACACTGAAATCGCTGAAGCTGTGGTCGGTATCGACGCTTCCGAACAAGCTTTTATCGATCAAGTGATGATCGACTTGGACGGCACTGAAAATAAATCCCGCTTGGGCGCGAACGCTATTTTGGCGGTCTCCATGGCAGTGGCACGTGCTGCAGCTGAAGATGCAGGTTTGCCTTTGTATCGTTATTTGGGTGGTTCTGCCAAGATGCAAATGCCTGTGCCGATGATGAACATCATCAATGGCGGTGCACATGCTAACAACAACATCGACATGCAAGAATTCATGATTATTCCCGTGGGCGCACCGACTTTCAGCGAAGCGGTACGTTATGGCGCGGAAGTATTCCATGCCTTGAAGAAGTTGATTGACGAAAAAGGGATGCCTACGACGGTGGGTGATGAAGGTGGTTTCGCCCCTAACTTGGATAACAATGAAGCAGCCTTGAAGCTGATTGTTGAGGGTATTGAAGCAGCAGGTTTCGTTCCTGGTGCGGATGTGGCGATTGGCTTGGATTGCGCCAGTTCAGAATTCTACAAAGACGGTCTGTACTGTTTAGATGCCGAAGGCTTGAAACTGACTTCCGCGCAATTTGTGGATTATTTGGCGAATTGGGTGGACAAATATCCGCTGATTACCATCGAAGACGGCATGAGCGAACACGATTGGGCTGGTTGGAAGTTGTTGACGGATCGTTTGGGTAAAACCATCCAATTGGTGGGCGATGACGTGTTCGTCACCAACACCAAAATTTTCCGCGAAGGCATCAAACAAGGGCTGGCAAACTCGATTCTGATTAAAATCAATCAGATCGGCACCTTGACTGAAACTTTTGCTGCGATTGAAATGGCAAAACGTGCGGGCTACACCGCCGTGATTTCTCACCGTTCAGGCGAAACCGAAGACAGCACTATTGCTGACATCGCTGTGGCAACTAACGCACTGCAAATCAAAACAGGCTCAATGTCCCGTTCGGATCGCATGGCGAAATACAACCAACTGCTGCGCATTGAAGAGTTTTTAGGAGATGCAACGTCCTACCCAGGACGCGAAGCCTACTACCAAATTAAGGCTTAATCAGTCAAAAGGCGTGCATCCACTGCACGCCTTTTTCATTTGCACAACCTTTTCACTTAACATGAAATCTATTACCAATATCCTGCTTGTGCTGCTCCTGCTTTTGCAATACCCCATGTGGCTGGGGAAAGGCGGCTGGATTAAAGTATGGGATCTCAATCGTCAAATCGATCAGGAACAGGCGAGTAATCAGCAATTAGAGGCACGCAACGCGCTCCTAGATGCTGATGTCACCGATCTTAAACGCGGCACAGAAGCCATCGAAGAACGTGCCCGCAATGACCTCGGCATGGTTAAATCCAACGAAGTTTTTTACCGAATTCTAGCCGCCCCTCCCGCACCTGCGTCCACGGTATCTGCCGTGTCTGTAGTGGGGACGCAAAAATAACGACCGCATTGATTCTCGGCTCTATGTGAATCATAGTGGCACAAGTGCGCAATCTCCCCTCCTTCAAGGACCGAATCACCCCATCCCCTCTCCAACTCTCCCCCTTGAATGGGAGAGGGCTTTGTTTCACCCGCTGTAAATCACATAGAACCAATTTCTCGCTCAGAGAAAGCTACGGCAAGGTGATCGCGAGACGAAAGCCAATGCCTTTATCTCGAATCGTGGCGGAGTTGCTGACGCGGAAAGCGGCTCGGGCGAATTTTGCTTCATAGTACCAAGAACCCCCACGCAACATCCTTCGGCTGCTGGCATCGCAGCCTGAACGTGCTGCACCGTTGGTTGGTGCATCTTGGTAGCTTCCATTGCAATCTTGTACCCATTCCCACACATTGCCGCTCATGTCGTACAAGCCAAATGCGTTCGCTTGTTTTGCACCGACGGAGTGCGTTTTAGCGTCACTATTTTTTTCATGCCAAGCGACCAAGTCTACTTTGTTGCCGCCACAATACATGACTTCGGCACCCGCACGGCAGGCATATTCCCATTCTGCTTCACTCGGTAAACGGTATCGTTTGCCCGTTAACGCATTGATTCTTTGAATAAAAGCTTGAATGTCTTCCCAGCTCACCCGCTCGACAGGGCAGGTTTCACCGCAGTTAGCAAAACCACTGGGATTGCTGCCCATCACGGCTTGCCATAGTGCTTGCGTCACTTCATATTGACCTAATTGGAAGGCGTTTACGTTGACGACATGAGGTGGTTTTTCATCTGTACCGCAGTTGCTGCCCCAGCTTTCCTTGCAACCCATGGTAAAGCTCCCAGCGGGGATAGCGATCATGTCGGGTTCTTGGATAGAGGCAGTGATTCTTGGTGTAGGAGCGATTAGCGCGGTGGTGTTTTCTGAAGCGATATGCGTGGGGTTTTTCTTAATCTGTGCGATTTTAAGTTTGGCGAGTTTAAGATAGCGACCTCTGGGATAGGCGCGAAGATACTCCTCAAAATTTGCCAATTCAGCACTATTTTTGATGGCTTCCCAGAACTCATCTTCAATCTGCGCCTCGGTTTTGACCAAAGGGGCAGCAGGTGTGGCGATGACATGAGAATTTTCTACGCAACCTGCAAAGCAAAAATCACCTTCAATGCTGCCTTCCATCCACGGCTCTTGTTTCCCATCCGACTCCTTCTTGACCTCGACGATCACGTGCTTCAGGGATTGTTCAATCTGCTCATGGCTATCTAATTGCAGTAGCAGCTTGCTGGTGTAGAGTCCATTTTTTCCCTTGCCATCCGCCGCCACACTGCCAGGGCGCGTGGCATACGAAATCAACGTGCCTGACGGTGCGCTGACCCGTGCCAATCCACGATCGCCTGAGCGGAAGCTGCGTGCGTAAGGATTGTTGCGACACGCATCTAGGAAAACCAGATTGAGACTCGTTTTAGCAGTCTCCAGCACATCCATCACTTGCCGTATCGACAAGCTTTGATTCGGCACTTCCTCTTCGGTATTGATGTCGGCATCGACCGCAGGCAAGTAATTTTCCCCCTTGATTTGCACCCCATGCCCCGCATAAAACACCACCGCCACCGCACCAGGGGTGAGTTTGCTACGGAACTGCGCCAAGGTGCTACCGATTTGTTTCGTGGTCATATTCGTCCGTTCAACCACATCAAATCCTAGCCCACGTAGTTTACGCGCGACATCTTGTGCGTCATAAACAGGATTCCGCAGCGGTGAATTCGTATAAGCACTGTTACCAATCACCAACGCCACGCGTGTTTCTTCTGCCTGCGCGGGCAACACCATGAAAAACCATAACACCCATAAAAGTCGAAATGCGCGCACTTGCGTTCTCCGTGTTAGCTTGAATGGTCGATATTGTAGCAAGCGAAACAGGTCAGGAAGCGAGAGATTTCAAAATGCAAGCAGCGAATCTATCATGAGTAAAATACGGCGATATTCTCACTTGTGATAAAAGGGGAAAACGTGTTTAATTCTGTCCGCGCAAGTGAACTCAAAATTGTAACGGTGATTTTTCTGAGGGGATTAGGTGGGTTGTGATAACTATCTGTAATAAAAACGATACATTAAATATCGCAAGCCAGATTGGAAACCTCGAAGGTGTTTTCATTGCAATTTTTAGTGTGTCTACTTAACGTTAGAGGTGAAATTTGCGATGCCCAAGTTGCTGCGAAAATTAAGTCTTGTACGACTCAAGAAAAAATGTGCTGCTGATCCTGCGTCAAAAGACTTACCGTTTACTAAAGACATGCCCCTTATTTTTCTCGGTGAAATCCCAAACATGCCTGATCACGGCGTGTTTGTTGGGTATCGGAGTGGTCGAGTATACTCAGGCTTCCACATTTTTCAGTTTGTCGAGCTTTCTGAAAGTGAGATCTAGCTTGTTCGTTATCACCTCTAATAACGTTGTACTCAATCTGGACTGCGCAAGAAAGATTGTGAAAGTACCCAATAAAGCTCTGCAAAGAGCATAAAAAATATGCAACTAATTGATCTAATATAATTTTATTGATTTTGGAATGCTTCCGCCGTCTCAAAAGCGCACAACCCCTTGCTCCATGTTAGACATATGTAAGATCAGTCTTTAAAAGGAAATATATTGAACAAACTCTCACTTAAGGGCGTTGCTCTCGGCTCAATCACAGACATTGTCGCGAGTAATATTTTAGTTATCCCTTTGATTATTTATGTTGTGGCTACGCGGCAGCTTGCTTCATTGCAGAGTGATCAGTTCGCTGAGGCACTTTTGCAGACCATGCAAAATACCCCGCTCTTGTATGCTACGCAATTGTTAATTGGTTCAGCCTGCTCAATACTTGGCGGTTACATTGCCGCACGAATTGCCAAACACGATGAGATATTAAATGGTGCTTTCGCCTCATTGCTATGTATTGGAAGTGGGCTGTATGTACGTCTATTTGCTTCATTACATGTTCCACTGTGGCAGCATTTGCTTGGCTTTGTTGCAAGCCCAGCTTTATCAGCCTTTGGTGGTTATCTCCGACTTAAATCTTTACGGACTAAATCTAACGAGTAAGGTTAGGTCATGCTCGCGGAGCGAGCCACGTTTGTACCGTTTGTTGGATAAGCTCAGCGATGCGACAGCGAGTCTTGTTGTGAAAGTAATCAATGGCGTGATAACCCATTGATTTGTTAATTTGTTTGGAGGAGTCATGCCGATTTTTGGTCTTGGCTTGCATATACTGGTCGCACTCTTTTTTGCCATACACGTGATTCGATCTGGTCAACAGATGTATTGGCTCATCATTTTGTTCTCATTCCCTTTGCTCGGCAGTATCGTGTACTTCTTTGCTATTTATCTACCTGACTCAAGGCTTGAACACGGCGCAAGGAAGGTGGTTGCTTCTGTTGCCAAATCGCTTGATCCAGAGCGGGAGTTGCGTGAGGCACGCGCCGCTTTCGAGTACACGCCCGCCGCGCAAAATCAAATGCGGCTCGCCTCGGCACTCTTGGAGTCTGGTGCGGCTGAGGAAGCGGCAAAAAACTACGAGGCATGTCTAAAAGGCCCTTTCGCCGCCGATCCTGAAATTAAATACAGTGCCGCACGCGCCTTAGTGGAGAGCGGACGATATTTGCCCGCGCTCACCCATCTTGAAGAGATACGCGCTAAAAACGCAAACTTCAGAGCTGAGCAAGTAAGCCTTCTGGTTGCTCGCGCGTTAGCCGCAACAGGGCGAAATCCAGAAGCGAAGACCGAATTTGAAAGTGCCGCGACTCGCTTTGGTAGCTTTGAGGTTCATGCCGAGTATGCGATTTGGGCGATGACCTCAGGAGACAACGCCACGGCTTTAAAGCTACAAGCCAAACTCGATCAAGCCATGAAACGTTGGAACAAGCACACACGATCCCTCAATATGCACCTTGTTCGGCGTTTAAACTTGGCGAGTGATGCCGCAAAGAGTCGCGCCTAAGATAAAACTTTTTTGCTAGTATCCACATGCGCAAAGGTGATTGGCGTGGGAGCGCGATTTATTGCGCGATTAAACTGACGAGAAAAGCATTGCGCAGCACTTTTTGCACTTGGTGCTTGAAACCGCCAACCTAAAGAATTTGATAGTGGATTTGGTTTTGCTTGTTAAAGGATAGAACGTGGATATTCAAACTAGAATTCAAAAATTGTCAGCGGCAAATACCAACAATACGCCACCTGAGGGTGGTCTGTTTTTGGAAAATGCCTTACAGCAAGTGCAATTGGATTACACGCCCGATAGCTTAAAACGTATAGATGCGTTATTAAATCAAATACGAGAAAAGCTAAAACCCGTTGAAGAAGGTTTTTTGGCCGATATTGCCAAGGAAAATTTTGCCTTAACACTTGCCTCCTACCTTGGCAATTATTTATGCAAGGAAACAAAAAGCAACGCGCTTTGGTTTACTTATCAGGATGCTGTCAAACAGTTCCCACCAGAACCAAAATTGCCCCAAGGCTTTACTACACACCTCATTGCCATTATTGAAAATACCGTGGTAATGCCAATGGCTGCTTTGCTACGAATCTTCGACGATAAATCACATACGGTTGAGTATTTTTTTAATGGCGTACTTAAACTCATTAAAAACAACCAAGCAATAGCTGAAGGCTGGAAGCAAGAATATCTCAATGACTTTTTGGCTGAAAAAGCCATTCCTGGTGAAATTGCTTTTGAACAAGCATTAAAAGAATTGAAGCTCGACTTTTCACTGGAGAGCTTAGATGTCATAGATGGATTATTGATTGCAATCAAACAACAAACTCAGCCAGATTACGCCCGATGGATGGGGTCTTCCTCGTTGTGCAATTTTTTGTATTTATTGGGCACCTATTTGGGCGCAACAACGGCGTTGAATGCTAATTGCTTTGTTAAATGGCTAAGCTATGAGCAAACCAAAGCCATGCATCCAACCACACCACATACTTTTGGTACTTCTTTTAATGCCATGTTCGGCGGTGGCACATTGATGTATCCAGTAGGTAAGGTATGCGATTTGCTATTTGCGGATGATAATAATATCAATTGCCGTGGATTTGCAGAAAGAGTCATGATGGACAAAGAAACACCCAGCATGATTCACCTTTACCCAAATATGCAAGCAGCGCAACAAAATGCAAGTGGCTTCTTTTCAAAATTTAAATCCAAACCAACATTTGATCCCAAGTGGGGAGAGCCATTTCGCGAAGCGGGCTTTTTAGCGGCGTTTGCGGCAAGTGGTTTGGCAGGCAATTCCCAGCTTTCACCCCAGATGCTACAAGGCGCGAAACCCGACAGGAAAAAAGTAATTATTGATTTTTCATTTTACGAAAATTGGGAAAAAGCCAACCAAACGGCATCAGATTACATGGAAGGGAATGCTGAAAAAGTGCCTTTTCAGGTATATATTTTCGATGGTTATGCCAACTTGCCATTAGAACGTTTGGATGCGATGTACATCGATATTCGTTATTATGATGCACCCAAAATGTCATGTTTGTTGATCGTGCCTTATCGCCAAGCATCTTCGCCTGAAGGCTTCAAGATATATACCCCAAAATTGTGCAACTCTACGATCCCAGAAGAACAGGCTGCAAATGCGGCAAATGCTTTTTTTGCAGGAGCAAGAAACTTTGTTGGATTAAATTGGGATAATGCAAATTGGGATAAATACTTTGAGGAAATGTGAATTTTATTTCCAACAGCAGGCATCGCGGAGGTCAAGCGAGCGTAATCCGACGATGTTGTCGCGTTACGTGATGAAACTGCTAACACGACCTACGGCTGTTATTAACCCGCCAGCCCATCTAATTTATCCACAAAACTCTGCAATTCCTTAGGCAGCGGGGCGGTGAGGTGCATGGCTTCGCCTGTTAGGGGATGGGCGAAGGCGATGGAGTGGGCGTGTAGAAACATGCGTTTTAGCCCTTGTTTCATCAATTCCTTGTTGCGGGCGAAGTCGCCGTATTTTGCATCGCCTGCGATGGGGTAAAAGCACGCGGATTTGGTGGGTGCGACCTGTTTTGAGTTCGGCTTCGCAGGGTAAATGCATCCCCGCTTTTTTGCGGATTGAAAAGAGTGTACGGAACCTGCGGACCATCACGCGTTTTTGCCGCAGCAAAATCACTGACCTTGTCGTCAGACGTTGGACTCATAGCGGTGACGAACCATTACCCACGCAGGGGATTTTGGATAAAACAAATAATTCACTTGACCCCTTATTTTAGGGGTGGTTAGATTGGGGTGTGTTTTCTGGGTAGCGTGATGTTCGATATGCTAAGGGGATGTAGATTAAAACCGTTCGCCCTGAGCTTGTCGAAGGGTGAATGAATTGAATCTATGGATTTAATTTTTCTTCCGATCATGGTTCGACCGTTCGATGTACTCACGACTCACCACGAACGGAAGAATAAATCAGTGTTTCTGTAGGCGACCCACCTGACACCCCATTGAAACGTGGTTTGCCCAATTTATCATTCTCGAAAGTGTGTATATGGCCAGTCAAATTCACGCCGCGTATCTTGATCCGATTTTGACGCGGTATCAGCACAATCCCCACCATTTGTTGCAGATATTGCGCGAGGCGCAGGAGTACTTTGGTTATATTCACACCGATGCAATGGGGTATCTCAGTCAGCAATTGAGCTTGCCGCGTGCCAAAATTGCGGGTGTGGCAGGGTTCTATTCATTTTTGTCCGACCGACCGCAGGGCGAATATCGGGTGCTGTTTTCGGACAATATCACCGACAGAATGTTGGGCAGCGTGGACTTAATGACCCAATTTTGCGCGCAGTTGTGGGTGGAAGCGGGCAAGGTGTCGGAAGATGGCTTGCTCAGTGTGGCGACCACTTCTTGCACGGGGCTGTGCGATCAAGGGCCTGCGATGTTGGTGAACAATATCGCGATTAACCGTTTAACCCCCGAACGGACTACCGCCATTGCCGAGCTGATACGGGAGCGCGTGCCTGTGTCCGCTTGGCCTGCGTTGTTTTTTGCTATTGAGGACAATATCCAGCGCAAAGATATTCTGCTGAATGGCGAGTTTCAATCAGGCACGGCATTGGCTGCGCTGTTGCAGTGCGGGGATGAAGCGATTTTGCGAGAAATTCAAGTATCCAAGTTGCGCGGGCGCGGCGGCGCGGGGTTTTCTACAGGCAAAAAATGGGAGTTTTGCCGCGATGCGCAAGGCGACGCGCATTATGTAGTTTGCAACGCTGACGAGGGCGAACCTGGCACGTTTAAAGATCGCGTGTTGCTCAATCGCTATGCGGATCAGGTGTTTGAGGGTATGACTTTGTGCGCGCGGGTAATAGGTGCGAAGCTAGGTTTTCTGTATTTGCGCGGCGAATATCGTTATTTGTTGGCACATTTGCAAGTGGTGCTGCAACAGCGTAGATCACAAAATCTGCTGGGTAAAAGCATTTTAGGACAGGCGGATTTTGATTTCGACATCGACATTCATCTGGGTGCGGGCGCGTATGTTTGCGGTGAAGAATCCGCACTAATTGAATCTTTAGAAGGCAAGCGTGGCACACCGCGCAATCGCCCTCCCTTTCCCGTCACCAATGGTTATTTGAACCAACCCACCGTGGTGAATAACGTTGAAACCTTCGCTGCCGCCAGCTTAATCGCGCTCAAAGGGGGCGAGTGGTATGCGTCCATCGGCACGGCGGTTTCCAGCGGAACCAAAATTCTGTCGGTTTCGGGCGATTGCGCCCGCCCTGGTTTGTACGAATATCCATTTGGCGTGACGGTGGGGCAGGTGTTGGCGGATTGTGGTGCGCAAGATACCCAAGCGGTGCAAATCAGCGGCGCGTCTGGCATTTGCCTCGCCCCCGCTGAATTTAATCGGCAAATTGCTTTTGAAGATATTCCCACGGCAGGCGCGTTGATGGTGTTTGACCAAAGTCGCGATATGTTTGAAGTGGCGCGCAATTTCGTACACTTTTTTGCGCATGAAAGTTGTGGTTTTTGTACGCCCTGCCGCGTGGGTACGTCTTTATTGGCGAATATGATGGATAAGTTAGCGCAGGGACATGGCTCGCCTTACGATTTTGCCGAGATCGAAAAGCTCAATACTTTGTTGCAATCCACCAGTCATTGCGGGCTGGGACATGCTGCGTGTAATCCCGTGTTGGACACCATCGCTAAATTCCGTCCCGCTTATCAAAAACGCTTGATTCATCACGAATTTGTCCCCGCGTTTGACTTGGATCATGCCTTGTTGCAAGCGCGCCAAATGACGGGGCGAGATGACAGCGGTGCACATTTGGAGCGTAGCGATGAATCAAGATAAGTTAGAGACCTTTACCTTAGACGGACAACCCATTCCGTTCAGCGCGGGACAGACCATTATTCAGGCGGCGATGGCAGCGGGGGTTTATATTCCGCACCTGTGTTTTCACCCCGAATTCAAGCCACACGGCTCTTGCAAGCTGTGTACGGTCAAAGTGAATGGGCGGCAAACCGCATCATGCACGTACTTTGCGCAAGCCAATTTGGTGGTGGAAAGCAATATCACGGAGCTGAATGACGAGCGGCGCGCCTTGTTGCAAATGCTATTTGTGGAAGGCAATCATTTTTGCCCTTCTTGCGAAAAAAGCGGGGATTGTCAGTTGCAAGCGACGGCTTACGAGCTAAAGATGATGTCGCCGCACTTCGATCATTTCTTCCCTGATCGCCCCGTCGATGCGACCCACCCCGATTATTTACTGGATTTTAACCGCTGTATCCTGTGTTCTTTGTGCGTGCGCGCCAGTCGGGATGTGGATGGTAAAGCCGTGTTTGCCCTGTCTGGGCGCGGCATCAACAGCCATCTCATTGTCAATGCTGAATCTGGCAATCTGGTGGACACGGACTTTTCCAGCACTGATAAAGCCGCGCATATTTGCCCTGTGGGCGTGATTCTTAAGAAGCGGGTCGGGTTTGCCGTGCCCATCGGACAGCGACGTTTTGATGCGCAACCGATTAGTGCGCAGCCGCTATCCAAGGAGGATGTGTGATGAGTGAGTTAGATAAATTTGCACCCTCTCCCCTAACCCCTCTCCCACAAGTGGGCGAGGGGAATGAAGTCAAAAAACTGAAAGTGGCGACAACTTCGTTGGCGGGGTGTTTTGGTTGTCACATGTCTTTTTTGGACATAGACGAACGGTTGTTGGAATTGGTGAAGTTAGTCGAATTTGACCGTTCGCCGCTGACCGACATCAAGCATTGCGGGCCGTGCGATATAGGCATTATCGAAGGAGGTTTGTGCAATGCCGAAAACGTACACGTGCTGCGGGAGTTTCGCGCCAATTGCAAAATTCTGATTGCCTTGGGCGCGTGTGCGGTCAATGGCGGGCTACCTGCGCAGCGCAATCATTTGTCTTTGGCGACGATTTTAGAAGAGGTGTATCACGCCCAGCATGGCTTGGTGGATGGCTTTATTCCCAACGATCCTGAGTTGCCGTTGCCGCTGGATCGAGTGCATCCCATCCATGAGGTGGTCAAAGTGGACTACTTTATTCCTGGTTGCCCACCCTCTGGCGACGCGATTTGGAAGGTACTGACCGATTTATTGGCAGGGCGTGAACCCGAACTGGGACACGGCTTGATCCATTATGATTAAGAGGACGATATGACCACGAACTTAGAAACGGCGGCACATCCCGAAGCCCTGCGCCGCGTCGCCATTGACCCCGTATCGCGGGTGGAAGGGCACGGCAAAGTGACGATTTTGCTGGATGAACACAACAAAGTGCATCAAGTGCGCTTGCACATCGTCGAGTTTCGCGGCTTTGAAAAATTTATCCAAGGGCGACCATATTGGGAAGTCCCCGTGATGGTGCAACGGCTGTGCGGCATTTGTCCCGTCAGTCATCAACTCGCCGCCAGTAAAGCTTTGGATGCCATTGTGGGGGCAAAACACGTCACACCCACGGCGGAAAAAAATCGTCGCTTGATGCACTACGGGCAAATTCTGCAATCGCACGCCCTGCATTTTTTCCATTTATGTTCGCCAGATTTGCTGTTTGGGTTTGATAGCGAGGTGGCAAAACGCAACATTGTCGGTATCGCCGAACAACATCCCGAAACCGCCAAACGCGGCATTTTGTTGCGCAAATTTGGGCAAGAAGTGATCCGCCACACCGCAGGCAAACGCATCCACGGCACGGGTGCGGTACCTGGCGGGGTCAATAAATCGTTGACCATCGCCGAGCGGGACATCTTGCTGAAAGACATTTACCAGATGGTCTCGTGGAGTCGAGATGCGGTGCATTTGGTCAAGCAATTGCATCACCAACACCCAGAGCTATACAACAGTTTTGGGGCATTTCGCGCGAACTTTATGTCGCTGGTGGGCTTTGATGGCAGCTTGGATTTGTATCACGGACGCTTGCGCGCACGGGATGAAAACGGCAAGGTGTTGTTTGATGGTGTGGATTATCAAAATTACAGCCAGATAATTGCCGAGGAAGTCAAAAACTGGAGCTATATGAAGTTCCCCTATTTAAAATCCTTGGGGACAGAAAAGGGCTGGTATCGGGTCGGGCCGTTGTCACGGGTTCAAAATTGCGACTTTATCTCCACGCCACTGGCGGAAATAGAGCGGCGAGATTTTGTGGCGTATAGCGGCGTGATGCCGATGCACGCGCCATTAGGTTACCACTGGGCGCGCATGATCGAAATGCTGCACGCGGCGGAAATGATTAAAGACCTGCTGCATGACGACGATATTTTAGGTTCGGAGTTGATGGCAACAGGCGAGCGCGGATTTGAAGGCGTGGGTGTGATCGAAGCCCCACGAGGCACGTTGATTCATCACTACCGCGTGGATGAACAAGACTTAGTGACGATGTGCAATCTGATTGTCTCCACCACCCACAACAATCAAGCCATGAACGAAGCCGTGCGCCGCGTGGCACAGCAATACCTGCATGGACACGAGGTGACGGAAGGCTTGCTCAACCACATCGAAGTCGCCATCCGCGCTTTTGATCCCTGCCTGTCCTGCGCCACCCACGCCCTAGGCAAAATGCCGCTGGAAGTGGAAGTGCTGGATGCCGCTGGACTCAACCTTTCTACCCTATCGCGCACCAGTGAGGGTGTATTGTCGTGAGCCAAACGGCGTTGGCTTATGTCACCCTTCACACACTTGCGCTGACTCCTCTCGCCCACGTGTGGGAGAGGGGCAGGGGGAGAGGGTAGTCTTGATGCTAGATAACCCGCCCCCCATCCTCATCTTCGCCATCGGCAACGAATCACGCGGCGACGATGCCTTAGCCCCGCTACTCTTGCGTTCATTGGAAACCGAGCTAGCCGCGCGTGCCGCCCAGTTTGAATGCCTCGAAGAGTTCCAATTGCAAATTGAACACGTCATGGATATGCAGGGCAGGGAAGTGGTGTTATTTGTTGATGCAGGCATGGACACCCCCGCCCCCTTCGCCTTTTACCGCATCCAAGCAGATGACAGCGCGATGTTATACAGCCACGCCCTCACCCCCACCGCCTTGCTCAAAGTTTATAAACAGTGCGAACCGACCCCGCCGCCAGACGCTTTTGTTTTATGTATCCGTGGGGAAAGTTTTGAATTAGGGGAGCCATTATCTGCACCAGCAACCGAAAATCTAGCCGCCGCGCAGGTTTTTTTGAAGGGCTGGTTGCAAAAAATGCGAAGTTGACCTCTTTGACTGACCGAGTCCTGTAGCCTGAAATGTGAAATGGAAATCATTTCAGGCGGAATCCTGCATCTTTGAAGACAAGTTTTTTGTGTTTCGCGGCAAATTCATGGTTAGATAAAATCGATTTGACGCGAAATTTCGACTTTTCGGGTCAAAATTGTGCGCGCGGATCACCCGCCACGAGCCTGCCACTTTCGGCCCACTTTGCCAGTTCTGGTGTAAACGCTTCTTTAATTTTCGCGTCATAAGCGGCCAAGTCCTCTGACCTTGCTACCTCGTGCCAGCGATTGTTTGTGCCTTTGTGCAAAAAGCGCGCTGGACCACCGTCCCAGAAATCGTGTGACATTGCGAGTAAAGTCTCTCCATCGCGCTTCATGGATTCAAAACTCGCCGCTTCAACCAATTCAGGCCAAAGTGATTCGGGAATGTCAATGTCGAGAAATTTCGCAATCCGCCGCATCTCACCCGCTCTATCCGCTTTCAGATCGTTGTAATGCACCAGGAGTACATTCGGCCGTTGACGTTCTTCCCAATAAGATTGCTCAAACCCGAAGTACGAAAATTCTGGATGTTCGTCGATCACGCGGTTGTTGATCCAGTCGCAAAAAAATTCGGACGGATTAGTCGCTGCGCGCGGGAACGGGTCGCCAAAAAGCGGATCGTTCATACTGATGTCGTCCATAACGGACAATGCCAGCTGCGAAAAATTGGCCAGATGATTATGCAGCGACATGCAAGCATCTCGACCATCGCGTGCCACGTGAACATATTTCACCGATTCATAGAACGGCAAGCTGGTGAGCGGCAGATGTGTTTTCAAAAAGCGGCGATGCGTTTGAGCCTCGGCCATCGCATCGAGTTCGGCGAGCGGCGGACCAAACCGTGCATCTGGCCAGAGCGAGGTTTCCCACAATGCTCGCGGTTCGGCACTGGCAAAGACCAGCATACTGACGATCCGTTGCATCCACGTCGTGCCACACTTGGCATAGGTGGCGATGACGATGTCGCTAGCGCGCGGCTTGTAATCGCGCCAACGGGCGGCATCGTATACGCGAGAACGAATCTCGGAAACTGGCGGGCGAATGAGTTTGGGCATGACGATTCCTCCATGAAAGATGTTTATATTTTTATTTAATTATTCGCATATTTTGGTATTTACTGTAGATTGACCTAATCCACTCGCACTTAAAAAGTAGGTATATCAGCATCAGAAAGAATAACAGCACTACGCATTCTCTCTAGGCTAGCAACCAAAATTCCAAGCATTTATACGCTATATCCATTTTGTCATGAAGTGTAAGAAATTCAACCGTACAAGTCAAACAATACTTCGGTCTGCGCCCCTATCAGTCCCATTTTTACCCAAAACCATTGGTCAAAAGAGGTCAGCTTTACGTTGAATTTTCCAAATTTCAGCCACGTCGCCCACGCATTAATGTGCCGAATATCCCACAGCTAGCGCAGTATCAATCGCGAGGCGTGTTTCTTATCACTGCCACCTTGGCTACATAAGTCTGCTGGCGATTGGCGCTGTGTCATCCACGGATATGGGCTGATGACCAAACATGTGCAATACATCAACCGCATTGATCGTCACATAATCTTGACGGTCAGCACCTCACTTCAATAAATCATAATCGCTCAAGTTAAACCATTTGCGTGACCAGATAAAACCCGTCACGGGTTCTGGGGAGAGGCTGGTCACTTCTTCGCTCATATTCTTACGATAGAAGGCGGTGACCGTGGCATTTTGCCAGACCGTTTTTTGCATCTTGGCGCGCATTTTGGCGACATATTCATCCTGCCGCACCTGCTTGGGATGGATGGCTTTGATGCTTTTATCCCGTTTCACGGCCGTGATGGCTTGAACGATATAGTCGGTCGCCACCTGCATATAAGATAGCTGCGAGCTGTGGCCAGAGCCTGTGTTCGGACCGTTCACTTTGAAATAGTTGGGGTAACCTGAAACGGTGATGCCTTTGTAAGAAACCGCCGCTTTTTCCCATTCGCGATTGAGACTCCGTCCCCCCAAGCCATAGACCTGAAATGTCAGAGCCTTTTTCATATCTGAATAGGCAAAATATCCCGTGGCATAAACGATCACGTCTAAGGGAATCTCCTTGCCATCTTTGGTTTGAATGCTTTGGGGGGTAATACAGGCTATCCCGCTAATATCGACATCGACATTGTCACGGGACAGCGCGGGCAAATAGGTGCTGGTCGGGATGACGCGCCGACTGCCCAATTCGTAATCGGGCAGCATGTGCTGACGCAACTTCTCGTCTTTGATATATTTTTCGAGATGCTGTTTCAGCACTCGCTTGTAATAGCTTTTCATATACGGCGCGATGCTTGAGATCAGCGGATAGCGGCGGAAGGCAATAAATCGGAGGTCATAAAAAGCAAACACGACAAAACGGATGAGGTGGCGGATGACGGGCAGCGTTCTAACGTGACGCTCCAGCGCACCGTACTGTCGATCTGAACGTGGCATGATCCACTGCGCACGCCCCATAAACACGGTCAATCTGGCAACCTTGTCGGCAATGGCGGGAACGATCTGCGCCCCTGAACATCCCGAACCAATCACGCCAACCCGCTTGCCTGCATAAGCGACCGTGTGATCCCAATGTCCCGCGTGGAATATAGCGCCTTCAAAAGTGTCCGCGCCTTTGATATGGGGAATATGCGGATTCGCCAGCACACCACTGGTGTCGATGATAAAGCGGGCACGATATGCCTCGCCCGACGCAGTCTCCACGTGCCACAAAGCCGCGTGCTCATCATAAGTCAGCTGGGTGACGGTCTGGTTGGTTCTAGCCTGTTTTCTTAAGCTGAACTTCTCAATGATATGGTTGGTATAGGCGAGCAATTCGCTTTGCGGCGCAAAAGTTTTGCTGAACGGGTAGGGAACAAAGGAGATGGAATACAGACTGGTGGGAATATCCACCTCGGCACCAGGATAGGAGTTGACCTGCCAAGTACCGCCTAATTCCGCACTTCTCTCCAACAACACAAAGTCATTGCAACCTTTTTTCTGCAAACGAATCGCCGCCAGCAAGCCTGAAAACCCAGAACCAATAATTACGGTCTCAAAATAGGGAATGTCCTTTTGCGCCTGAGCATCCAGTGTGATTTCTTTGGTTGATGTGTTCATTTTTAAGTGATTGGGGATTTCCATGGGTTAAGTCATGCGGCGGAATAAGGATTGCGCCCTAGCGTGCTATAGAGCTAACCAGCACTGCACGGCTTTATCACGCAGCGTTCAGCGACCGAAGGGAGCGAGGTTAAGCACCATGTTAGATTTCATTTCCATAGCGAATAGATACTTGCTACCGACCCGACTGCTCCAAGAAATACCCATGACCAGTGGGAAAAAACTAGCTTCGCGATACCGCCACCTCCCGTGTACTTCTTGCTTCTAAACTCCAGATATTGGATGTGAATACGGTCTAGTGAGCTTTCCGAGAACAACGCGCTGGAAACTCGCATATAGCGAAAGAAATCACGGGTAGCGGACTTAAGTACCACGTCTGTGATTTTTGTCGGATCAGAATATATCGCCCAAATGATGTGCCGCTGGATTCTGGATAGCTTCTCGGACGAGTAAGGATAGAGAATTACCGCGACATCACCAAGAGTCGATTGCGATAACACTAATGCTGCGCCATCTTCGCTGTGAAGCTTATGGCTAATTTCGCGCCCGAAAGTATCGCGATTTACCTCAGAACTTCCAATCGGGTGCGAGCCAGAAAAGAGTTGGATTTGTCGGTGCTCATCATCGCGTGAGACATACAAATTCTCGAAGAACACCTCTTTCTTTGCCTGTTCGCAAACTGCGCCAAAGTGCCTTTCGATTTTTGCAACATGCACTTTCCAGTTCAGCATCTTGTACCAACGGTTACGTGCTGCGGCGTTATTTTTTTCGTTTTCTGTGTGCATCGCAAGAGTGAGGTTGAAATCTAATGTAAAAAAGACACTAAATGTGTCTGACCATCTTGGATGGATTGTCGCATTATTGCGGCGAGGAACACTTTTTTCAGAAGTCTCCCCCGCATTCCGCTACGCTCCATGACGGGTTACGTCTCTGAAACCGTGCGAATTTGTCGCACCTACGCGGGCGATGCTATATTTTCGTAATAAACGGGTTGTAGGTGGCAATAAGCGTAGCGCATTGTACCGAATGGTAAGTTATTAAATTTCAATTGCTTATCCATACGGCGATTTTCGGCAGTCCGCTCCGCGTAATGTTAGCCATTTAATGTGATGGCATACCAATATTTTTGACACATACCCCATCAAGATAAGGGGTGAGTACCTGTGTCACCCCAATCATGTCAGTAATAAATATCACTTCAAAAACAATCATGGAAAATGGAATGATATATACCCATAGTCTTTCAATATAAGCCAATAAATATTCAATGAATCTAGGAATCCCTGAAATAAAATAATCTCTACGCATCTCCAACATCGCAAAACGATAGTCACTTTTTATGTGGTTCTCCGTGTCAGTTACAATGTCAGAATATTTTGTTTGGTAACTTTCATGATTTTCCTTAGAGAAAATTTGTTCTTTAACTTGTTCTCGATCAGTTTCTATCGAGCGTATTAAGTCTTTTAGCTTATCGCCACATTCTCTTAGGTTTTCGGCTCTTAACTCGTATCGTGCAGTGCCAATAACAACTGAATAAACTAAAACTGCTACTGCCAGAAAAACAACCATCATGTTTAACACATTAGGTTTGAAAGCTAAGGGAATATTGGCATTCTGCATTAAGGGAATGAATATCAAGCCTAATGACAAAATAGTTGTTGTGAAGAATGAAAATTTACCTTGAGATTGAAGCCTATTAGCTGCGTTATAGCGACACTTTGCCGTTACCCTCATACTCATTTGTAGCTTATCGGCGGCATCTTTAACTTCTCGCTCACTTTCACCCAGAGAAAAACCCCATTGCCATATTTTTTTAATCATATCCGTAATTTATTAATTGAAAATGCTAACGTAAAATAGACACACAAATGTGTCTGATAATCTGGGATTGATTGTCGCATAATCTAGGCGGGCAGAACCTTGATTTTACAAGGTATCCCCCGCATTCCGCTTCGCTACATGACGGGCTACCACTTACCCGACATATTTCCCCATCCTTGCCAATACCACTTCCCGCGCAAACAAGCTAATCACCGCATCCACCGAGGGAGTATGGGTTTGTCCGACCAACATCACGCGGACGGGCATGGCGAGTTTGGGCATTTTTAGGGTGTGGTTTGCCAGCACTTGCTTAATCAAGGAGGCGATGGCGGGGGCTTGCCATTCGACTTCGGCGAAGCCTGCTGCCAGTTCTTTTAACGCGGGCAATACGTCAGGGGTGAGGTGTGTGTCGAGCAATTCTTGCGCGGGGTGGAGGTCGAGGTAGAAAACTTCGGCTTCGTCGGCGAGTTGGTTGAGGTTGCTGACGCGACCTTTGTACAACGCCACGATGCTGCTCAGCGCGGGGGTGTCGCTGACGGTCACACCGCGTTTTTCCAATCGGGTGCGCACCAGTGCAGCCAATTCGGCATCGTCGGTTTGCTTCAAATAATGCGCGTTGAGCCAGTTGAGTTTTTCGGTGTTGAACTGCGCCGCCGAGGGGGTGATGTGGTCGAGGTCGAACCATTGCGTAAATTGCGCCATGTCGAACACTTCGTCATCGCCGTGTGACCAGCCCAAGCGCGCCAGATAATTCAGCACCGCAGCGGGCAAATAGCCCTCGTCGTCGTATTGCATCACGCTCACCGCGCCGTGGCGTTTGGAGAGTTTTTGCCCGTCGTCGCCCAAAATCATCGACAAATGCGCGTATTGCGGCACAGTCGCACCCAAGGCTTTGAGGATGTTGATTTGGCGCGGGGTGTTGTTGACGTGGTCGTCGCCGCGAATGACGTGGGTGATGCCCATGTCCCAATCATCCACCACCACGCAGAAGTTGTAAGTCGGTGTGCCGTCGGTGCGGGCGATAATCAAATCATCTAATTCACTGTTTTCAAAGGTAATCGTGCCTTTGACTTGATCGTCCCATGCCACCACGCCATCTTGTGGATTTTTAAAGCGAATTACGGGTTTCACGTCGGCGGGCGGCGTGGGCAGCACTTTGCCCGCTTCGGGTCGCCACTGTCCGTCATAACGCGGCTTTTCGCCACGCGCACGTTGGGCTTCCCGCAGTGCGTCTAATTCAGCGGGGGAGGTGTAGCAGTAATAGGCTTGCCCTGCATCCAGTAATTGTTGCAACACCACACGGTAGCGATCCATGCGCTGCATTTGGTAGAACGGGCCTTCGTCATAGCCCAGTCCCAACCAGTTCATGCCGTCCAAAATCGCCTGCACCGCTGCGGGGGTGGAGCGTTCCACATCGGTATCTTCGATGCGCAAAATAAATGTGCCGCCGTGGTGGCGCGCAAACGCCCAAGAAAACAGCGCGGTGCGCGCGCCGCCAATGTGAAGATAACCAGTCGGGCTGGGGGCAAAACGGGTGCGTACAGTCATGATGTCAAAAGCGAGTAAAAATCAGGGGCGCATTTTACGGGCTTTGGGGCGGATACGCACGCTTTGCGACAAGATCAAGCAATTCTCAATTCAAAATTTATTTACCCAATGCGCCGCCGTAGATTGGGACTTGCCCCAAATCTCACGCCCGTCATACCGACGAAAGTCGGTATCCAGACGTTTAAATATGCCTCGCGTAGCGAGACTACATCGGTTTTGTTCGCTACGCGGATTGATTTTTGGCTGGATACCGACTTTCGTCGGTATGACGATGATAATGTTTTTGAATTGAGAATTGCTAGACAAGATGGACTACGTGATAGGTACAAATAGCAACCCCTCGCGGCTTGCTAGCAAGGGAGGGGAATCGTTAAGGACAGAAAACGGTTTATTTTCGTTGTAAAAACGCCTCAATTTTCTCTGGCAGAATCGGTTCGCTAAACAAATAGCCCTGACATTTTTCGCACTGTAAGGCTTGCAAAAAGTCCAGTTGCGCTTGATTCTCCACGCCTTCTGCAATGACCTCAATGTTCATTTCGTGCGCCATGCCAATCACCGCCCGTACAATCGCGGCATCATCTGGATCGGTATGAATATCCCGCACAAAGGATTGATCCACTTTGAGTAAATCCAATGGGAACAGCTTTAAGCGACTTAAGGAAGAAAAACCTGTACCAAAATCATCTAACGCCAAACTCACGCCCAAGGACTTGATGGCTTCCATTAGTTGCAAACTCGCATCTCCAAGCTCCATTAAGACGCTTTCGGTAATCTCAACTTCCAATAAATGCGGCGGGAAGCGTGTTTCATGCAAAACAGTTTTTAAGCGGTCTATCATTTGCCCACGCTTAAATTGTACGCCCGACACATTCACCGCAATCGGCACAAGTTCATACCCCTGAGCCTGCCAGATACGCCCTTGCATACAAGCTTCGTGCAATACCCAATCGCCAATTTCAATAATCAACCCAGATTCTTCTGCAATGGGAATAAAGCGTGTAGGCGATACCATGCCTAACGTAGGGTGCTGCCAACGTAGCAAGGCTTCCATGCCTGTTATTTTATGCGTAAGGGTGTCGAATTGCGGTTGATACAGCAAGCACAGTTCATGCCTTTCAATCGCGAGTCGCAACTGCATTTCAAGTTGTAAACGCTCATTGACGTGCAAGGTCATTTCGGGCAGGTAGAACTGCAACATGTTTCGACCGCCATCTTTGGCGCGATACATCGCCATATCGGCATTGCGCAGCAAGGTGGTTGAATCCACGCCATCATCGGGATAAATGCTGATGCCAATACTCGGTGTAATCGTCAGTTGGAAAGTGTCTATATTGAACTTCTTGTCAAAACCTTCCAGAATTTTTTCTGCTAAATAAGCCGCTTCGCTTTCTGAGTGCATTTCAGGTAAGATAATCACAAACTCATCACCCCCTAAACGAGCTAATGTGTCGTGTGTGCGTAAACACTGACGAATGCGGTCTGCCACATGTTGTAGCAAGGTGTCACCCACCTCGTGCCCCAGAGAATCATTAATGTTCTTAAAATGATCGAGGTCGATAAACATCACCCCGACTTTAATGTGATGGTGTTCGGCAAATCCTAAAGCCTGCGTGAGTCTATCCATCAATAAATAACGATTGGGTAATTGGGTCAACATATCGTGGGTTGCCAAATACTGGATGCGCTCTTCTTCGCGCTTACGTTCGCTAATGTCAGAATAAATCGCGATATGGTTAATGACCTTGCCCGCTTCGTCTCGTACTAAGCTCAAGATCAACCATTCTGGATAAGTTTCATTATTTTTGCGCTTGTTGATAATTTCTCCGCGCCAACCATCATTACGCAAAAAGTCACGCCACATCGTCTGATAAAACTTCGGACTCATTTTCCCTGATGAAAATATACGGGGATCCTGACCTAACACTTCTGCTTCGGTATAACCCGATATGCGACTGAATGCACCGTTGACGCGCACGATACGATTATCCGTATCCGTAATCACGATGCCTTCGGTATTGTTGGCAAACACGGCGGCAGAGAGTTGTAGTTGTACTTCAGCATTTTTCCGTTCTTGGATTTCTTGTGTGAGGTGACTGACCATGGTGTGTATGGCTCTAGAGAGGTGCGCCACCTCGCCATCCCCCGATTGCTGGGGGGCATCGTAGGTCAAGTTTCCTGCCGCCACCTTATCAGCGGCTTCAGAAATAAGCGAAATTGGACGAGCAATACGCCGCGCCATCGCTGCACCGATCAACATAAATAACACGCCCAATCCTAATCCCACCCACAAGATGCGCTGCTGTAATGCTTTCGCAGGCGCAAAAGCTTGCGCTGCATCTTGTCGCACGACTGCAATCCAACCTAAACCTGGATAATCTCGATAACCCGTATCATGTGCATGCCCGATCAAATAGCGTTTGCCGTTCTGCCAAGTATCCAACATGTAATCATCCTGGGTACCAGCGGTATGAATACGTTGCCATGTATGGGGAGCCAATCCAGATAAAGGGTGACTATTCTGCTCAGGCCCAGCCAAGACCAAGCCATCACGACTTAATAAAAGTATCTCTATGCCGTACTCTTCGTTCTTGTCTTTTAACAGATTTTTCGCCCACCCCCAATAAATATGTCCGCACAACACTCCTTGCAATACACCCTGTTCATCTTTCACGGGAGCGGCCACATCAACCAAATAAATCTTTTCACCACTGGGGTTGGGCAATAATTTGGCTAATTTCAGTGCATCATGCACATCGCCTACAAAGGGGTTTTCTCGACCATCTCGACACCATGGTCGTTTGGATAAATCCACTTTTTCCAAGTAGCCCGATGTGCCAACGATACCCAAGCCTTCTGGATTGCAAATACCAATCCATGCGTAAGCATCAAAATTGAGCTGCAATTTTTCCAATACAGCACGCTTCTTACTGATTGAAACCGAGGGGTTCCGAATGTCGTCCAGCGATGCCACAATCTGCATTTCACGATAACGTTCGAACATGCTGCGATTGAGCACATCAACGATATGCTGAGCGCGGCGCACGAAGCTTGCACCTTGTTCACGTTCAATTTGCTCACGACTAATCTCCGCCGCGTAATAGCTCAATATCACAGACAGCACCAAGGATACCAACGCAAAGGCATAACTCATTTTCGCAACCAAGCTATGGCGCGGATGCAGTTTTCTGACCCAAGCTAACGCTTTCATTTCTCCCCCTAACCTGACCTGTTTTTTTATCGCTTCAGTCTAAAATTGTGCTGAATTTGGATTGGTTTTGTAACTGATAAATTTTCGCTGCCATCCATTTATGAGTCTAATTTGCTTACCGTCTTGTTGATTAAGCGGGCAAATTGCTTTGCTTGGACTAACCATTGCTGTTGTTTAATTTCTGCTTGACCTGCAACGCCATATCGGAGGGCATTATACCCTTGAGTAATCTCAAGAAATGGGCGTGCCAGATCTGGTCTAAGTTGAGCCACGCGCTGTGCATACGCTAATGCGGCTTCAGAGGGTTCGCGTGCTAGTCCCACTTTAGCAAGTCTATTGCATAAATTTAACCACTGATCTTGTATTTTGTCGGTAGTTCGATGGAATAAATGGCGCAACATCCACGCTGAAAAGAGCGCGATGAATAGTGCAAGTCCCATGCCCATCCAACTCACCATTTTTTGCCAAGTAACCTCCATTCCTAAACGGGTCAGGAAGTCGAACTGCCGCTCACTGTCGTACCCTAGCACCCACTGATTCCATTGATTAGCAGCCGCATCCCAATTGAGGCTGAGATTGCGTAGCCATTGCGGTGGATTACGCGCCATAAATGACATGGCGGAATTGTCTTGCACCGCCATCGCTAAATTATTTTCAATGCGCCCAGGGGCAATCGCCGCCGTCGGATCCACGCGCACCCAGCCACGCCCAGACAACCACACTTCCGCCCACGCATGGGCATCGGATTGACGCACGATGTAATACTTGCCCACCCCGTTAAATTCACCCCCCAAATAACCCGTCACCACGCGCGCGGGAATATGCGCAGCACGCATGAGAAACACAAAGGATGACGCGTAATATTCACAAAATCCCTGTTTGGTGCTAAACAGAAAATCATCGACGCTGTGCTTTCCTAATGGCGGTGGCTCCAAAGTATAGGTAAAGCCTTGCTGATTGAAATAGCGCAACGCTTCATTAACCAATAAGGCATCATCCGATTGCTGGGCTCGCCAAGTTGTTGCCAACTCGCGAGTCCGTGGGTTAAACCCTGCGGGCAAAGCCAACGCACGTCGCAGCTGCGTATCGAGTTCCTGCACATTGGCGTGGTAAACCAAGTGAGAGCGCGCACGATAACGTAGCCGAGACGTGACGGGTGCTTTGCTCAATATCTGGAAGTCGTCCGTCAGCGTGGCTTCTGTCGATAACTGATGCGGCACATCCAGCGCGAACAGCCAAGATTTGTTATGCGGCTCTAAGGTGACGCGGTAATCCATGGGCTGACTGAGCTCAGTAAATGTGGGCGGCATCACAAACGCATTGTGCCCCAGCGTCCAAGTCCGTCCATCAAAATCCCATAACACAGGGCCGCGCCAATACATCTGATTACGGCGCGGCACGGCACTTTCGTAGTTCACCCGAAAAGCCACCGCATCCGACAATGAAAGTTTGCTCAAACTCCCTGGCGACATGGTGTCGCCCAAGCCACTGCTGGCGTGTGCATCTTGGGGCAATCCCCACAACGGCCCTTGCACACGGGGAAAGAGCACAAACAGGATCAAGGTCAAAGGAATGGCTTGCAGTAGCAACACGCCTGCCAAACGAAAACGCGCTTTGAGTTGCGCATTTGGGGTTTCCAAATGCAACCAAGTCGTCATCACCACGAACAGCGTCGCTAACATATACACGGCGGTGACCATGCTTTGTGAATAGAAAAAGTTGGTAATGACAATAAAGCAGGCGAGAAAAATCAACGCCATCACATCCCGCGCCGCACGAATTTCCATCAACTTCAACGTTGCTAGCAACACTAACAGCGTGACACCCACTTCTCGCCCAAATACCGTTTGAAACTCGATTGTGATGCCCCCAATACTGGCAACCGTCAGTACGATCAATAATTTATGCGAAGGAAGGGGTTTGTAGAAATAGGTTAATAACGTTCGCCACAGCAATACCACGCCACATAACACGCTGACCCACACAGGTAAATGCAGCGCGTGCGGTGCAATCACCATCGCAATGCTCAATAACAGGAAATAGATCAATGATGGGTTCATGGCTGCGCTTTCTGCGTCATGGTTGATGGCGGGTTGAACAATGCCAACTGCTGCAAACACAGGTCACGATGCGCCACACCGTGATCGGCGGGCAGTTCGCTGCCCAATAGCCGAAGCCCATAACGCAAGCCTTGCGCTTCGGCATCTAACACCCAACGGGTCAAATGCGACAACTTGGCTTCCACGTCGCGCTCAGGTGTCTGCAAATAATCAAATAACAATGCCGCCCCCACAGGCGTGGAAAATTGTTTCACTTGCAAGCCTTGTTCACGGGCGAAGGCTTTCCACGCAATACGGGGCAGTGCATCGCCAGGCGTATAAGCGCGCAACCCCGCAAATTCATCTTCTCCCGCGACATGATTTTTACCCGCTTCATTAAAAGCCAAACTCACAGGCAAGGGTGCAAAAGGTAAGGGTTTTGGATAGACCAAACCCTGCGTATCAAAATGCAAATACGACCAAGCGTGAAACAAGCCCAGGGGAAATGTGGTGTAAAGCGACAGTCGCCCCGTTTGCACCCAGCCGCGTTGGTGCGTGGGTAGGGAGAACGCCACTTGACTGACTTGCTGCGCGGGCAAGTCAAAACTCACTTTATTGCCCTGTAGGTCGCGCAACCAAAGTTGATGGCGCACCAATGTGCTGGGATTGTCAAAATGCAGCATAAACTGTGCAGGCTCACCACAAAATACCGCATCCACGCGTCCTGCCCGTATTTGTAAATGCGCTAAATTGCGAAAAGCGTGCAACATTGACATCACCGCCATCATTGCCAGTAAAAAGGTGAGGACGTAGCCCAAGCTCAACACGTAATTGATGTCGCCCAGCAGCATCAAGATCAATACCCCACCCAATACCAGTCCTTGTTTGGTGGGCAGAATAAAAATGCGGCGTTGCGTCAAGGTCACCGTACCTTGGTCTATTTTGGGTCGAAACAACCAGATGCGAAATTTTTGTTTGTAGTGACTGAGCATGACAAAATGCAGTTTGGAAATGAAGCGGGAATATAGAGGATAAAGTCCACGACGGGGAGAGAATTTCACACAAAACAGTCGCGACGATTCATATTTATATCCCTTAACGGCGGTTATCGCACTAAAATTCAACTTATCTAGGTATTGTGTACGACTAAATTTCTTTGGAGAGCTTGCAATGAAACATATCACGGGTATATTTTTCCTCTGCTGTTGCGCGATTGTTCAAGCTGCACCTGATTTCGATACCCTGCCTTATCGTTATTTGCCGCTTTCCACGACCGAATTAGGTAAGCCATTTCCGTTGCAATGGCTGCGCGAAGTGGATCAAAACAATGAAGCAACACCCCGAAAATTTAACGTTTCCATTGGGCTGACAGGCGCGCAGTTGAGTTGGGACAATGAGCTGGATGACGACCATCCTGCGCAACCCTTAACCGCCACAGGCAAAGATCGTGTAGGTAAACCTTGGCGCGTTCAAATTGATAAGCTGGAAGGCTGTGCGCCCACCCAGCTTTATCAAGCAGATTTAGATCACAATGGGATTCAGGATCTAGTGGTGGTGCGCCAAACCTGTGGTAATGGTTTGGCGATGCCCACGCTGATTTACCTGCTCACTTTTGAAAATAATGGCAGGCCGACCTTGCTCACGCTCAACAGTTATTTTTCAGAAGAACACCACACCCTCACCGCGCTGGTCGATATGAACCACGATGGCAAAGCCGAATTGATCGACATGCGCCATGGGCAGGGCTATTGGGCGATTAACCTCTATCAAATTGACCAAGCACGTTGGCAACGTGTACAAGGAAAATTTACGCAACGTAGTTATCCGCTCTACACCCGTTTTACCTCGCGCAGCAATCGTCGTGCCGTTATTCCACCTAGCGAATCCGCCCGTGCGATCACGGATTTTGATAACACCACGCCATGGATGTCAGGGACATTGGCATCGCTTGCTGCGGCAAGGAATGAGGATCAAGAAAATGACGTGATACTCACCCTCAAAAACGATCCGAAAAAAGTGTGCACCTTGTCTGAATTCTGGACAGTTACCTTAGACCGACCTGCTGGCAGAACCATTTTGGCTAACCTCTATAGCCCATTCCCCTCTGATCCTGCCTTAGTCAACCTCGCCAATGGCAAGCTGCCCGTGACCCTGTATGGGCAACTGATGCCCAATGAATGTAGCCCCATCAGCGTTTGGATCACAGAGTGAGACTCACGCTTGTTAGGGTGGCACTGATAAATCTGTTCGCCCTGAGCCGTGAGTTTGTCGAATAGTCGAAGTGTGAATTGGCTTAATCTATTGATTTAATGAGATCTTCCGTTCGTGGTTCGACAAGCTCACCACAAACGGAGGATTTGAGCAGTATTTCCTTGCTGTAGTGAAATGCGAAATTTGATTGTGAAACGACCTGTTTTAACTTATTGTTTCAGCACTTTTTATTTTTTGGTTTTATCACCCAGATGATTTCGAACCATGCGTTACAAACATAATCTGCGCCATCGACTCAAAGAACTCAACGAGATCGGGATTGCACTGTCGCAGCAACGCGACATCAGTAGTTTGCTTGAAACCATTTTGGTTGCCGCAAAACGGATTACCCATGCCGATGCAGGCACACTGTATTTGCACGAACCCGAACAACGCGTCTTGCGCTTTGAAATGCTGCGCACGGATTCACTCAACATCTCAATGGGCGGCAGCAGTGGCATACCTATTACCTTTTATCCCATTCACTTATATAACGATGCGGGTAAGCCCAACCACGCCACGGTCGTCAGTCATGCCGCGCTGAGTGGCGAAACGGTTAATATCCCTGATGCCTATACGGCGGAGGGCTATGACTTTTCGGGCACTAAAAAATTTGATGCTAAGACGGGCTATCGTTCTCAGTCTTTCCTAGCGGTTCCGATGCGCAACCACGAAGCTGAAATGATCGGGGTACTGCAACTGATTAACGCACAAAATCAAGCCACGGGCGAAATTGTGCCGTTTTCCAGCGACGATCAACAACTTTTGGAATCCCTCGCCTCACAAGCCGCCATCGCGCTTACTAATCGGCGATTGATCCAGCAAATGGAAGCCCTGTTCGAGGCATTTATCAATCTCATTAACACCGCCATCGACGACAAATCCCCCTACACGGGCGGACATTGCGAACGCGTACCAGTCCTCACCATGATGCTGGCAGAAGCCACTTGCCGTGCCCGCAACGACTCCCCGCTGCATGGGTTTCAGATGACCGACAAGGAAAAATACGAACTCAAAATCGCCGCGCTCTTGCACGACTGCGGCAAAATCACCACGCCCGTGCATGTGGTCGATAAAGCAACCAAGCTGCAAACGCTATTTGATCGCATACATCTGGTCGATACGCGTTTTGAGGTGCTCAAGCGCGATGCAGAAATCACCATGCTGCGCGCAATTGCCACAGGAAAGATTTCCGCAGAGCAATGTCGTCAAGATTTTGAGGCTCACATTCAGCAGTTAGACGATGACTGCCGCTTTTTACGCCAGTGCAACATGGGCAGCGAAGCCATGACACTCGAAGCACAGCAACGCGTACACGAAATCGCTGCCTATACATGGCGCAATGAAGCAGGTCTAGCCAGCCCATTTTTGAGTGATAACGAGATTGAAAACCTCACCATCCGTGCAGGCACATTGACCTCAAACGAGCGGCTCATCATCAATCACCATATAGACATTACCATCAAAATGCTGGAATCCCTGCCGTGGCCAAAACACCTGAAAAATGTACCCGAATTTGCTGGCGGTCACCATGAACGCATGGATGGCAAGGGCTACCCCAAAGGATTAACCCGTGAAGAAATGTCTGTACAAGCTCGTATTATGGGCATTGCCGATATTTTTGAAGCCCTTACCGCCAAGGATAGACCCTACAAAAATGGCAAAACGCTCACCGAGTCGCTCGAAATTCTCGGCAAGTTCAAGCTCGGCGGTCATATTGACCCCGACCTATTCGATATTTTTATCCGTGAAAAAGTCTATCTCCATTACGCCCAACAATTTCTTGAACCCGAACAAATCGACGAAGTGGATTTAAGCAAAATCCCAGGTGTGAATGTTTAAGGAGGAACTGATTTATTCGTCATTCCGACGAAAGTCGGAATCCAGCACATTGATAAATAAGCATTTTTGCGCCAGCAAAAAACTACAAAACCGAATAAATCAGCACTTCCTTAAATTCACTCGCCCGCCTGCGGGAGGAAGTTAAGGGAAAAACATGCTACAAAATTTAGTGCTTATTCAGAAGTTTGACGATGCCATCGCCTCAGACTTTTTTATCTCGCCATTCCCTGTGTCTATCAATGAATTTCGGGAAATGCTCGGATTGGTATCAACAGGCAGCGACGGTGATGGCACCGCTCAAAAAGCCACATGGTCGGAAGCGATCCATTACTGCAATTGGCTATCGCTCAAACATCATTTGCCTGTGGCTTACTCCGAGGAGACGGGCAGACTGTTGGACGAGTCTGGCAACCCCGCCCCAGATATTTTTGCCGTTGTGGGGTTCAGGCTACCCACCATGATTGAATGGGAGTATGCGGCGAAGGGTTGGGTTAAAAATAAAGTGGGCGATTACGATGCCATTCAGCGAAAAAATTTCCGAGTACCCTTTTTAGACTATCCCACCACGGCAGACGACATTGAGTTTTTTCAGCATGGTTTTTCAAATTTCGAGAAGATGCCATTGAACACTATCGGGCTGTACGGCTTGTTAGGCAATGCGCGAGAGTGGTATAGCGACATGGAAGAACGAGAGGGTATTCAGCACAAGCTGTGCTATTGGGAAGAATACGTCGTCAATTATGACAATGCGTTTTCCCACCAAGTCAGGGGGCGCATTGTCCAAAAAACCGACGTGTATGTGTTTAGAGTGGTACTCAAAGGCCATGCCACGGTAGCTGAGTGCTGACGGGTATAGCGATACACTACAAGTCATTATTCCAATGGTTGAGACTGTATCGCAATGCCATAGCTACGTGGTTGCTGCTTGGGGCTGTCGACGGTGTAGGCGCGAATAATTTCGCACCTACCATCCGCGCAGCAAAAAACTCAATCGTACGCACGGTGCACGCTACGTACTAAGATCCTTCAACAACGGTAATACAAAGCGCGGTGTGGTGAACTGCGCTTCTTGCTACGTTTCACCCTTCTCGTTTTATGCCTGCGCCACTTTCCAAGTTAAGTCCAATTCCCGCGCGGCTTTGACATCATCCAAACGTCGTACTGGCATGGTGTAAGGCGCGCCTTTGACTAAGTCGGGCGTGGCGTGGGCTTCATCCCAAATTTCTTTCATCGCAGCGACGAAGGCATCCAAGGTTTCTTTGGATTCGGTTTCGGTTGGTTCAATGAGCAAGCATTCGGGGACGAGCATGGGGAAGTAGGTGGTGGGCGGGTGGTAGCCTTTGTCCAGCAGGCGTTTCGCCACGTCCATCGCGGAAATCCCTGTCGCGTCTTTCAACGGTTTGCACGACACGATAAATTCGTGGCTGGCGCGGCGTTGGGGGAAGGCGATGCGGTAGCCGACTTTTTGCAATTCTGCCATCAGGTAGTTGGCGTTTAAAGTGGCGAATTCGGCGACGCGGTGCATTCCGTCTGCGCCTAACATTTTAGCGTAGATGTAGGCGCGCAGTAGTACGCCGATATTGCCTGTGAAGGCGGAAAGGTGACCGATGGAGAGGGGGAGGTCGGCTTCGGTTAGGTAGCGGTATTCGGCGGTGCTTTCAGTTCCCGCACCCTCACCCCCAACCCCTCTCCCAGTGGGAGAGGGGAGCGCGACGGACGAGGGGGACTTGGCGACGACGGGCAATGGCAAGAATGGCAATAAACGAGCTGCTACGCCAACCGCGCCCGCACCAGGACCGCCGCCGCCGTGGGGGGTAGCGAAGGTTTTGTGCAAATTGCTGTGGATTACGTCGAAGCCCATGTCGCCAGGTTTGACTTTGCCCAAAATGGCGTTGAGGTTCGCGCCGTCGTAGTACAGCAAGCCGCCCGCGTTGTGGATGATGTGTTTGATGTCTTCGATATGGGTTTCAAACACGCCCAGCGTGGAAGGATTAGTCAGCATCAGCCCAGCGGTTTGTGGGCCGACGGCAGCGCGCAGCGCGTCCAAATCGACATCGCCGTCGGCATTGGTGGGGATTTCGCGCACTTTGTAGCCGCACATCACCGCCGTGGCGGGATTCGTGCCGTGTGCTGCATCGGGCACGATGATTTCGGTGCGAGCAGTGTCGCCGCGACTGGCGTGATACGCCTGAATCATGGCGATGCCCGCGAATTCGCCTTGCGCGCCCGCCATCGGCATCAAACTCACGCCCGCCATGCCCGTCACTTCTTTCAAAATTTCTTGCAAGTCATACAAACACGCCAACACGCCTTGACCCGTGTGTGCGGGGGCGAGTGGGTGACGCGCCAAGAAATTCGGCAGCATCGCCAAGGTGTTGCAGGCGCGCGGGTTGTACTTCATGGTGCAAGAACCCAGCGGGTAAAAGTGCGTGTCGATGGAGAAATTCTTTTGCGACAGATTCGTGTAATGGCGCACGACATCCATTTCCGAGGCTTCGGGCAACAGCGGCGCGTCCTGACGCAACAACGCAGCAGGGATGGATTTTACGTCTGCCATGGCATGCGGTGCTTGTGCGGCATTGCGGCGACTGGGGTGACTACGTTCAAAAATTAACATGATGAGGTCTCTTAAAATTGTCTCGGTCTCATTTCCCTCGCCCGCTTGCGGGAGAGGGTTAGGGAGAGGGGTATTTGAATTTTTCGGGGAATTCCCTCTCCCCCAACCCCTCTCCCATTCATGGGCGAGGGGGGCAAGTAGGTCGGTTCAGCCAGACCTATGCAATCGCCGCCTGCAACGCGGCGACAAATTGCTGTAAATCTTCCTCGGTTTTGGTTTCGGTGGCGCAGACCAGCAAGGCGTTGCCCAATTCGGGATAGTCCGCGCTGAGGTCGTAGCCGCCCAAAATGCCCGTGTTTGCCATATTCGCCAGCACTTCCGCAGCGGGTTTAGGCAATTGCAGCACGGTTTCGTGGAAGGTTGGGGCGTTGAACGCTACGCTCACACCTGCGATACCGCTTGCCAATTCTGCCAAACGCTGAGCATTTTGGTGCGACGCGGCCGCCACACGGCGCAGTCCGTCTTGTCCCAATAGCGACATAAAAATTGTTGCGGCGGTCACCATCAGTCCTTGATTGGAGCAAATGTTGGAAGTGGCTTTGGCGCGGCGAATGTGTTGTTCGCGGGCTTGTAAGGTCAGGGTGAAGCCTTGTTTGCCATCCAAATCCACGGTGCGACCGATGATGCGCCCTGGCATTTGGCGAACCAAAGCCTGTTTGCAGCACATAAAACCGAAGTAAGGTCCGCCGCTAGATAACGGGGCACCCAACGGTTGACCATCACCCACGGCAATGTCCGCCCCAAACGTTTTAGCACCGCGCAGCGGTTCGTTCGTCCCCTCTCCCCCTGGGAGAGGGGTAGGGTGAGGGCAATCACCCCAAGTGCCCGCTGACTTCAATAATGCCAGCGACAAAGGATTGACCAAGGCAATCGCTAAACCGCCGTTGGCGTGCGCCCAATTGGTCAGCGCATCCACATCTTCCAGCGCGCCAAAGAAGTTCGGCTGCGGGATCACTAAGGCGGCAAAATCGCTGCCCGCGTGTTGCGCCAATGCCGCCATATCGACTGTGCCTGTCGTGCGGTCATAAGGAATTTCCACCAATTCAATATCTTGCAACTTGACGATGCTGTGCGCCGTGCTGCGATAGAACGGGCTGACCGTGGCGGGAACGAGAATACGACGCGAGGTTTTATGCGCCCGCACCGCCATCAACATGGCTTCTGCCAAGCCCGACGCGCCGTCGTACAAACTGGCGTTGGACACGTCCATGCCTGTGAGCGATGCCATCATGGTTTGATATTCGTACAGCACTTGCAGCGTGCCTTGGCTGGCTTCGGCTTGGTAGGGCGTGTAGGCGGAATAAAACTCGCCGCGTGTCGTCAGCTCCCAAACCGCAGCGGGAATATGATGTTCATAAGCACCCGCGCCGATAAAGTTTAGCAACGGCGTGTCTTGTGCCGCACAGTCGCGCATCAAGCGCGCAACTTGCATTTCGTTCAAACCCGCGCCCAAAGCAGTCAACGAACCGCTTTTTAAATGCGCAGGGATTTCATCAAACAACGCGTCAATCTCCGCCACGCCAATACTGGCGAGCATGGAACTGACATCCTGAGAGGTATGGGGAATGAAGGGCATTTTGTGTGTGAATCAGTGAAAGGTGAAACGTGAAAAGTGAAACAGAAAGGCGGTGAAGGGTGAAAAGTGAAACGTGAAACGTGAAATGTGCGGGGTGGGTGTGCATAAAGTGAAGGTGAACGGAGTCATGTTTCTACGTTTCACCTTTCACTATTCACTTTTCAGCGTAGCAAGTCAGGCTGAAGCCCGACCTACGTTTCACTTTTCACATCTCACGTTTCACAGCCTTAGTGCGCCTCGCTATCGACCACCGCTTGATATGCGGCTGCGTCTAACAACGCGTTGACGGCATTGGCATCCGCAGGTTGCATTTTGAAAATCCAAGCGTCATAAGGCGCGCTGTTAATGGCTTCGGGTGAGCTGTCCAGCGCGCTGTTAATCGCGGTGACAGTGCCAGACACAGGCGCATATACGTCGGCGGCGGCTTTAACGGATTCCACCACGGCGCACTCTTCGCCTGCGTTCAAACTGCGCCCGACAGCGGGTGCTTCGACATACACCATGTCGCCCAATAATTCTTGCGCGTGTTGGGTGATGCCGATGGTGATGCTGCCGTCCGCTTCCACGCGGATCCATTCGTGGGAGGGTGTGTATTTCAATTCGCTTGGGATGTTCATTTTGGTCTCCTGATTGAGGGGTTATTAGTCGTTAGCGTTAGTTGGTAGTCGTCAGCCTGCTGCTTTTAACTAACGACTAGCGACTAAAAACTAACGACTTAATTACTTAAGAATGGACGACAACTTTGCCATTGCGCGCAAACGGGTATTTCACCACTTTGGCGGTCAGCATTTTATCGCGGATTGCCACTTGTACGCTGTCGCCGATGGCAACTTCTTTTGGTACGCGTGCTAGGGCAATAGATTGATTGAGCGTGGGCGAAAAACTACCGCTGGTGATTTCACCTGTGCCATGGGCAGTATGGACGACTTGGTGGCCACGCAGTACGCCGCGATCTTGCAGAATCAGTCCAATCAATTTTTGTGTGGGTGGATTCGCCAGCAACGCCGCTTTACCCACAAAGTCGCGCGGGCTAATTAAGTCTATCGTCCACGCCAAGCCCGCTTCCAGCGGATTTACGGTTTCATCCATGTCCTGACCGTACAAATTCATGCCCGCTTCTAAACGCAAGGTGTCGCGTGCGCCCAGCCCAATCGGCTTCACGCCTTTTTCGGCCAAGATTCCCCAAAAAAACGGGGCGGCTTTGGCGGGCAGCATAATTTCAAAACCATCTTCACCTGTGTAGCCCGTGCGCGCAATAAACATCTCGCCCATTTCCACCGCGCTAAACGGAATCAGCGATTCGGTCAACGCTTGGCTGCCAGGCAAGGCTTCCCAAACTTTGGCGCGGGCATTTGGTCCTTGCACCGCAATCATCGCCAATTCAGGATGGTCGGTAATGTCCAGCTTTGGGGCATGAATCGCTGCTTGTGCGCGCATCCACGCGATGTCTTTGTCAGCCGTGCCCGCGTTGACCACGATGCGGAACCAATCTTCGCGCATAAAATACACAATCAAATCATCAATCACGCCGCCATCTGGGCGCAACATGGCGGAATATAACGCCTTGCCAGTTAGGTGCAATTTGCTGACGTTGTTCGCCAACAAGCCTTGCAGAAAAGTGCGCACATCATTGCCGCGCATGTCCACCACACGCATGTGAGATACATCAAACATGCCGCAATCGTTGCGCACTTGATGATGCTCGTCGATTTGTGAACCATAATTGACAGGCATATCCCATCCGCCAAAATCCACCATTTTCGCGCCCATAGCACGATGTGCTGCATTCAACGGCGTTTGTTTCAAAGTCATGTGTTTTCCTTAGTTTTTGGGGCGTAGCCTGTCGGAATGCTCACTTCACCGCGTCATCCCCTCCCCCTTGCAGGGGGAGGGTTAGGGTGGGGGTAGGAGGGTTCACTTGTAACAAACCATTCAACCCTCATCCCAGCCTTCCCCCTGCTAGGGGGAAGGAGTGAAGTTTGTGCACAACCAACAGACCACAAAAGTTTTAGACAATAAAAAAGGCGCAGCACAATAAAGTGCTACGCCCCATCTGTCCTTGATACCTGAGAGATTACGGTCAAAACCGCTTGCCCCTTCGGTGATTGGCGATGCCAATACTCTCCAGATTTGCCTGTGCCAATAGTTCCTTTGCCTGAGCGGTTGCGGGTGTTGCGCCTTCGGCGGTGGTTGTGAACCACACTCTCCCATTGGTCTTAAACGGCGGCGCGAATTATGCCGTAAAGCGCGGGTTTGGGATAGTGAAAATTTGCATTCTAATTTGCGCCGCGCTACTCATGGGAGACGAGCGTTTTTTCCGTCAACCACTGATTCAACACCCGCCGTGCGGCATCTATCAATTCCGTTGCGGTCATGCCGATGGCGATGTTTTGTTGCGCCAAGGCATCGCCTGCCGCGCCGTGCAAATGTACGCCTAACAACAGCGCGTCGTCCGCACGCATACCTTGGGCGATCAAGGCGGCGATGATGCCCGTCAACACATCGCCCATGCCCGCTGTGCTCATGCCCGAATTGCCCGTGGTGTTGATAAACAGCCGCCCGTCCTGCGTGGCGCATAAACTATCCGCACCTTTTAACACCACGCTGCAATGATATTGTTGCGCCAATCGCTGCACCGCCGCGACGCGATCGGTTTGCACGGTCTGCGTGCTGCATCCCAATAAACGCGCCGCTTCGGCAGGGTGAGGCGTTAACACCGTCGCGGCATCGCGTGCCAATAAAGCGGTTTGCAAGTCCGTGTTGTTTGCCAATAAATTTAAGGCATCGGCATCTAATACCAACGGCACAGCGCATTGCAAACCTTGCGCTAATAACGCCCGTGCCGCCTCGCTGCCGCCCATGCCGCAGCCCATTGCCAATATGGTAAATTTTGTGGTGAAAATCGCTGAAGCTGGCGATAGCATAAGTTCAGGCTGTGCCACATCCACCGCAGGTGCGCACTCCGCCAATATTCCCACTCGTACGCAACCTGCACCCAGTTTTAACGCCGCCCGTCCTGCCAACAAAGGCGCGCCCACCATCCCCGTATCCCCGCCGATAATCGCCACCGTGCCGAATAAACCTTTATGGCTATCGTGGGGGCGGGCGGGAAAAGTATTTATGATGATGTCAGCGGTGAGTGGGATGGGGATCATGGGGGTAGAAAATAGTTTGTGGTGTGGATGCTGGCATGGGGGAATTGTAGTTGCTCGCGTGTTTATTGTTCAGTATAAATAGGGCGAAAATCTTGCGTTCTGCACTTGCAAAGCGATAGGTGGTCAGTGATTGAAAAAACATTTGCTAAAGTCGGCACAAGTCTTTAAAATGCGCGACTTTTATTGCAAGCCAAATTCTTAGGGAGTCATCAATGGCAAATAGCGCACAAGCACGTAAACGTGCTCGTCAATCAATCAAGCAGAATGCTCATAACAGCAGCTTGCGTTCCGAATTACGCACTGCGGTTAAGAAAGTGATCAAAGCGATCCAAGCGGGCGACAAAGCAGCTGCTCAGGCTGTTTACCAAAGCTCGGTCAGCACCGTGGATAGCATCGCTGACAAGAAAATTATTCACAAGAACAAGGCAGCGCGCCATAAGAGCCGTTTGTCTGCTGCAATCAAAGCAATGGCTTAATCCCCATCGTTTGATCGCTGCACCCACAAGCCGACAGCGATGTCGGCTTGTTTGCGTTGGGGTTTTGTAGGGATTCTCCTTCCCCCTAGCAGGGGGAAGGCAGGGATGGGGGTTGAAAGTTTGCGTCCGTGCGATGATTTCTACCCCCACCCTAACCCTCCCCCTGCATGGGGGGGAATGCCTACTTCGCGCCGATCTCCGCCAATCTTTCACGAAAATCTTCCACCCACAAACTTTGGTTAGCATTCAATTTTCCTTCTCGTTGCAAGCGTTCCGTAATATCCAATGCCCGTTGCAAATAACCCGCTGCTTCTTGGTCAGATAGGCCTTTTTCGCGCAAGCTGGATAATTTTACGCATGAAATCACTATGTCCGTTTGCCATTGCACATTCGCCGCATCGTGCAGGGCGAGGCGTTCGGCGATGGTCAAACCAGCGCGGTAGGACACCATCGCGCCCGCCAAATCCCATTGGGCTTTTTGGATGTCGCCGATTTTGACGTGCGACACGCTCAAGTCGCGCTGCCATAGTGTATTCGTCGCATCGTGCAGGGCGAGGCGTTCGGCGAGGGCATGACTAGCGCGGTAGGACAACAGCGCTCCCGCTAAATCGCCTTGGGCTGTTTGGATGTCGCCGATTTTCTCGTGCGACACGCTCAAGTCGCGCCGCCATTCGGTATTCGCCACATCCTGTTGGACGAGGTCTTCGCGGATGGTCAAACCAGCGCGAAAGGACAACAGCGCGCCCGCTAAATCGCCTTGTTCTTGTTGGATGTTGCCGATTTTGTTGTGCGATACGCTCAAGTCGCGTTGCCATTGGGTATTCGCCGTATCGTGATGGGTGAGGCGTTCGCGGATGGTCAAGCTGGCGCGGTAGGACAGTAGCGCACCAGCTCTGTCGCCTTGGGCTTGTTGGATGTCGCCGATTCTGTCGTGCGAAACGCTCAAGTCGCGCTGCAAAGAGTAATCGCTGGGCTGTGCCTTACTAGCCGTCGCCGTGAGGTGCTGCATGGTGCGGTAAGCGGATTCAGCTTGCAGTAATTTGCCCGATTGCAGCTGCATATCGCCTAACAACTGCCAGTTGAGCGCGTTATTAGGCTCATATTCTGTTGCCTGTAGCAAGGCAAGTGCCGCTTCGGCGGTGGTGCTGATGGCGGCTAATTGGCGCATGGCACTGGCGGCTTTGGCGTTTTCGGCGACCCCTTTGGCGCGGGCTTGTTTGGCGACATCACGCAAGTAATCGGCAGTAGGTTTGAGGTCGCCGCGTTGCAAACCTGCCACCGCTTGATCCGCAGCGGAGTTGTTTGCGCCTTGTTGAGTATCGCGGGCAAGACGTTGTGCCAGTTCGCTTTTTTCGGCTTCTATTTGTGCGTTTTTGCTTTCAAGCGTTTGGGTGTGCTGCCGCAACTCATCTTTTTCGCGCTGCAAAATTTCCTTGTCGCGTTGTGCAGCTTCCAATAAAACAAGTAGCCTATCCGCACGCTTTTGATCTTCCGCATCAAGCGGCTCGTCAGTTTTGGGCTTGGGATGCCGCCAAGTGTAAAACGCCCAGCCGCCCGCAATCAGTGTCGCCGTCAAACCGCCAAACCACGTTAGCAGCCCACGTTTATCTTCTTCTAGTATCCAGTCCGTCCAGCTCATGCTTCGTCCTTAGCGACATTAAAAAAGCGGCATTCGCCGCAGCGGGCTGAATGCTACACAGGCAACGGGGGAAAGCAAAGCTGTTTTGCAGGTGTTTTGAGCGATGTGAAACGTGAAAAAACCGTCGCGTACCCACACCCTTCTCCCTTCCCTTTTCACACTTCCCATTCTACTGCCCCCGCATAAACAATTTATCTAATTCCGCCATGCTGATTTGTCGCCAAGTGGGGCGGCCGTGGTTGCATTGTTCGGCGCGTTCGGTGTGTTCCATGTCGCGCAGCAGGGCGTTCATTTCGCTGACGGTGAGTTGGCGATTGGCGCGGACGGCTCCGTGGCAGGCGAGGGTGGCGAGCAGGGCATTGCGGCGTTCGGTCATCACGCGGCTTGCGCCAAATTGGCGTAGTTCATTGAGCACATCGCGGGCGGCGGCTTCGGCTTGGCTAGGTTTGAGCAGCACAGGCATGGCGCGGATGGCGAGGGTGTGCGGTGACAGCGGGGCGATTTCAAAACCCAGTGTGTGCAGCGCGTCTTGATGCGCTTCCACGGTCGCGACTTCTATTGAATCAGCGTGGAACGTCACAGGGATCAGCAGCGGTTGGGTGGCAAGCTGTTGGTGATCCATGCTGGTCTTGAGCTGTTCGTACACCACGCGCTCATGCGCGGCGTGCATATCCACCACCACCAGCCCGTGGGCGTTTTGCGCCAAGATGTACACGCCCGCCAGTTGGGCGAGGGCAAAACCCAGCGGGGGGATGTCGTGTTCGCCATCCAATGCGTCACGTAGGTCGGGTTGCGCATTGCCTGTTGCATCTCGTCGGGATAAATCCCGACCTACGGAATCGTGCAAAAATTGCCCTTCGGTCACGCCTTCAGTGCTGAGCAGCGTCGAAGCATCAGGGCGAACGGCGGCGGAATAGCTGGAAGTCTCATCCCGCAACGCCTGCTTCGCCATTTCCCATACTTGATAAGTCGCCTGACGTTCCGCCGCACCCAATGCCATGGTTTGTTGCACGGGCGGTTGAAAAACAGGCGCGCGTTCGGGTTGCGGGGTGTCGGTTTCAGGTGTGGCTAATGCCTTGTTGAGCGTATGAAAAATAAATTGATGCACCGCTTGACCTTCGCGGAAGCGCACTTCGCTTTTGGCGGGGTGGACGTTGACATCCACGGCTTCGGGCGGGAGTTCCAAAAACAGCACGAAAGCGGCGTGGCGTTGGTGGTGCAAAATATCTTGATAGGCTTGGCGCAGCGCGTGGCTGGCAATTTTGTCGCGCACAAATCGCCCGTTGACGAAAAAGTATTGCGCGTCATTGCGGCTGCGCGAATAGGCGGGCAGGGCGGCGAGTCCGTGCAGCAACAAATTCGCCGCGCTGTGTGACACGCCCACCGCCATGCTGCCAAATTCCGCCCCCAAAATCGCCGCGATGCGCTGCAAATGCGTGGGGTCAGCGGGCAATTGCCACACGGTGCGCCCGTTGTGTTGCAACGAAAATTGCACCTCAGGGCGCGATAAAGCGATGCGCTTAAACGCCTCTTCGCAATACCCAAATTCCGTCGCTTCAGATTTTAAGAATTTTCGCCGCGCAGGGGTGTTGAAATACAACTCGCGCAGCTCGATGCTTGTGCCCACACCGTGACGGGCGGGCAAGGGTGCGCTCAGATGCCCGTCGATGCTGGTTACTTCCCATCCGTGTTCATCGTTCGCCGTGCGGCTGGTCAAAGTCAGTTGCGCCACCGCCGCCATACTCGCCAACGCCTCGCCGCGAAACCCCATGCTGTTGACTTGCTGCAACGCCTCAAGCGAGTCGATTTTGCTGGTGGCATGACGCATTAACGCCAACGGTAACTCGTCCTTGGCAATGCCCTTGCCATTGTCCCGCACCCGCAACAACTTAATCCCGCCGCCGTCCAATTGCACCGAAATCTCCGTCGCGCCCGCATCGAGGCTGTTTTCCAATAACTCTTTCAAGGCAGCGGCAGGGCGATCAATCACCTCGCCAGCGGCAATTTGGTTAATCAGCAAATCAGGCAATAAACGAATCATGTTGGTCAAGGGGCTGGGAAAGGCGTGATTATAGTGGGCTTTGGCGTGGGGATTGCGCTTGGCGTTGAAAATCCAGCAATTCTCAACTCAAAAAATCGCTGATTTATTTTTTCACGAAAAATTAATAAGGCATGACGTAGGAGCGCACAAATTGCGTAATAATTTTGACGTGAAATCGCGCAATAAATTGCGCTCCTACGTCCCGTTTTGTACCTTTCGTGCATTTTAAGTCTATATTTATATTGTGTATTGTTGAGTTGAGAATTGCTGCATGGGTGCGACAGATTTCGCCCTGTCGGTCGATGTACGAATGAATTCGTACCCACAAAACCCCGCTGTTTAGTCAAAATGAGTGTTGCGGTAGAAAATCGCATTGACCGCAGCCGCATCTGCTTGCACTATGCGCGGCATTGCTTTCGGGTGTTGCTTATTGATGATGTCTCACGCTTTTCCTGCCGATATGGGCGAGTTGCGCCCCAAAACGTGGTATCACGCCATGAGTCAGCGCGACGATTTTGTTTACGATGCCGCCCAAGCCGCCGCCATTGAAGAGTTAGACGCGCTGTGGTCAGAGCTGGTGGTGTTTAAATCCAAACGCAATCATTTCTTGGGGCGCAGTTTGTTGAGTCCCGACGTGCCGCAAGGCATGTATATCTGGGGCGGGGTAGGGCGGGGCAAGACTTTTTTGATGGATGCGTTTTATGCGTGCGTGCCGTATCGGCGTAAGCGGCGGGTGCATTTTCATCATTTTATGGCGGAAGTGCATCACGAAATGCAGCACCTGTCGCACGAGAAAGACCCGTTGTTAGCCTTGGCTAAAAAGATCGCCCACGCCACGCGCTTGCTGTGTTTAGACGAGCTGCATGTCGATAACATTGCCGATGCGATGATTTTGGGACGGTTGATTGCGGCGTTGTTTGAGCAAGGCGTGGTGTTGATGACGACCTCGAATTACCCACCCGATGGTCTGTATCCCAATGGCTTGCAGCGGCAACATTTTTTGCCCACGATAGACTTGCTGAACCGCGAACTCACGGTGCTAAATGTCGATAATGGCAATGATTATCGGCTGCGCGCTGGCTTGCACGCGCCGCTGTTTATGGTGCCAGACGATGCCGCCAGTGCGCAGCGCATGGATGCCTTATTTGCTGAGCTGACCCAGGGTGCACCCACGCAGTCTGGTACGGTATTGGATCGCGCTATTCCTGTGATGAAGCAAACTGAACAGGTGGCGTGGTTTGATTTTCAAGAGTTGTGTGGTCGCGCCCATGGACAAAATGATTACCTTGCCATTGCTCAGCAATTTCCTATCGTTTTTCTATCCCATATTCCTCAAATGACCGTCGAACAAGCCGCCGAAGCCCGCCGTTTTACATGGATGGTGGATGTATTTTATGACCGCCATGTCAAACTCATCGCCACCGCAGCGTGCAATCCAGATCACCTCTACAGCGAGATGTCGGGGGAGTTTAGGCGCACTGCCAGCCGCTTAGTCGAAATGCAAACGCCAGCCTATTGGGAATTGGTGCATGGTGGGTGAAACGGTAGGATCTAACGGGTTTAGGTAGCCCAAGCTTTTAGATGATACCAAATTAATCCTATGATTTCATGGGTAAATATCTTGCTTTTGTGTAGCGCATCTGTATTGGGTAAAAACGTGAGCAAGTTGGTTTCGTAGCGGGTTGTGTATGCGGTGGGGGCAGGGATGACTTCAAATCCTGCCTGACGAAATACCATGATGGATCGTGGTAGATGCCATGCGTGAGAAACGAGGTAGATGCGTTTGATGCCTGCGGCTTGTAGTATTTTGGCAGAAAACAAGGCATTTTCTAACGTATTGTTGGAAAGGTCTTCTGTCCAGCGCACGGGAACTTGAAATTCGTGCTCCAACACGGCTTTCATTTGCTGGCCTTCTGATCCCGCATTGCCCAAAGGCGCGCCGCCCGTCACCAAAATCGGTTTGCCTGTTTTGCGATACAACATCGCACCGTACCGAACCCGCAGCAAAGTGTTATCGCTGACGGTGTCTTGTCCACCATATTCAGGGGCTTGCATATAGCTACCGCAACCCAGTATCACAATCGCATCAGCGGAAACATTGCTCACGGGTTTCAAGTCTTTTTCCAGCCAGTGCATCGCGCCTTCGGCAAAGTAGGGCGTGGCACTGAGCCAAAGTAAGGCGATGCCACTCACCAATAATCCGCGTCCCAGTTTGGGTCGGCGTTTCAAGACGACCAATCCGACGATCATTAGCAATAGCAAATTTAACGGTGGCAGCAACGCCGCCGCAATGAGGTTAGTGATAAACCAAGACATTTTCGTTAAAACATCACATCTTCCGACATCGCCGCTAATTGCTCGGCCTGGTGTTCCGCCATCAGCGCGCTGGTCATTTCGCCGATATCGCCATCCATCATTGCGTCAATTTTATATAGGGTCAGATTGATACGGTGGTCGGATACGCGTCCTTGTGGGTAGTTGTAAGTGCGGATGCGTTCGGAACGGTCGCCGCTGCCGACCAGACTTTTACGCGTGGCGGCAATTTGTGATTGTTGCGCACGCACTTTGGCATCCATGATCCGCGCCGCCAATACGCGCATGGCTTGCGCTTTGTTTTGGTGCTGCGAACGCCCGTCTTGGCACTCCACCACCACGCCCGTGGGCAAGTGGGTGATGCGCACAGCGGAGTCGGTTTTGTTGATGTGCTGACCGCCCGCGCCTGAAGCACGGAAAGTGTCGATGCGCAAATCGGCGGAATTGAGCACCACGTCATCCACTTCATCCACTTCGGGCATGATCGCCACGGTACACGCCGAGGTGTGCACCCGTCCTTGGGTTTCAGTGGCGGGCACACGCTGCACACGGTGCGCACCTGATTCAAACTTCAACACCGAGTACGCGCCCTGTCCTGAAATTTTAGCGATAATTTCCTTGTAGCCACCCATTTCACCAGGACTCTCGGAAATGACTTCCACTTGCCAGCGGCGACGTTCGGCAAAGCGTGAATACATACGGAATAAATCGCCTGAAAATAATGCAGCTTCGTCGCCGCCCGTGCCTGCACGAATTTCTAAAAATACGCCACGCTCATCATTGGGATCTTTCGGCAGTAGTTGCACTTGCAAATCTTTGTCCAGCTCCGCCAAACGTTCGTTGCAGTCTTGGATTTCCGCATCCGCGAATTCCCGCATTTCAGGGTCGGCCGCCATTTCCTGTGCTGTAGCAAGGTCGCCGAGACAGGCTTGATAAGTGTGATAGAGCGTGACCACGGGGTCGAGTTCGGCACGTTCGCGGTTTAACTTGCGAAACATGTCCATGTCTTTGGTGGCTTCTTCAGTGCTCAGGAGCTGATCGACTTCGATCAAACGGTCACTCAACTGGGCTAATTTAAGGGCGATGCTAGGATTCATTTGTTTGGTAATTCAGTGGGTTAGGCTAATTTAAAAGCTCCTTCCCCCTAGCAGGGGGCAAGGCTGGGATGGGGGGTGAATGGTTTGAGACAAGTGAACGTTTCAACCCCCACCCTAACCCTCCCCCTGCTAGGGGGAGGGAATGAAGTTGCTATTCATCAGGATGCAGATGATACAGCCTATGCACGACATCCAAAAAATTGGCACGATCATCGCCTTGTACTTGATTCAATGCGTGGGTAGGGGCGTGCAAAAACTTATTGGTCAGCGCGCTGCTCATGCTTTCCAAGACTTTTTCGGGATGCTCGCCCTTTGCCAATAGACGCAGGGCTTTTTCTAATTCGTGACGGCGATTACGATCCGCGTGGTCACGTAGCGCACGAATCGTAGGGACAACTTCCCGCGAGTGCATCCAGTGTACAAAATCTGACACACCTGAATTGATTATCACCTCGGCTTCTTTGACCGCATTTTGACGTGCGCCCAAGCCTTCTTTAACCACTTCGGCGATGTCATCAACGCTGTACAAAAACACATCGCTTAATTGCGAGACTTCCGCTTCCACATCACGCGGCACGGCTAAATCAACAATAAACAACGGACGATGTTTACGCGTTTTGAGGGCACGCTCGACCATACCTTTGCCTAAGATTGGTAGCGGACTGCCAGTGCACGTGACAATAATGTCATGCTGCGCCAGATGTTCAGGTAATTCGGCCAAGGTAATGGCGTGACCATTGACGCGACGCGCCAAGGTTTGGGCACGCTCCAAGGTGCGGTTTGCCACGGTGATGCGCTTGGGATTGCGTGCTGCAAAATGCACCGCATTCAGTTCGATCATCTCGCCTGCGCCGATAAACAGCACGGATTGCTCGGCAATACTGGGGAAAATTCGTTCCGCCAACTTAACCGCAGCGGCAGCCATTGACACCAAATTCGCGCCAATTTCAGTTTGCGTCCGCACATCTTTAGCAACCGAGAAAGTGCGTTGGAACAGTTTGTGCAATAGAAAACCCAGTGTGCCAGCCTCTTCCGCCATGCGCACCGCTTGTTTCATTTGTCCTAAAATTTGGGGCTCGCCCAACACCATCGAATCCAAGCCACTTGCCACGCGGAACGAATGCTTAATCGCTTGTTCACGTGGTAGCGTATAAAGATAGGGTTCGAGTTCTTTGCGGGGGAGCTGGTGATATTGCGCCAACCAATCAATCGCATGATTGGGGTGTGCAGCATTGCAATACAGCTCCATGCGATTGCAGGTGGATAAAATCGCAGCTTCTTTTGCTGCGCCGTTATCCACCAAATCGCGCAAGGCATTCTCCGTATTTTCTGGGCGAAACGCGACCTGTTCACGCACCGCAAGCGGTGCGGTTTGATGATTTAGACCAAAAGCATAGAGCTGCATAGCGAATTACAGCCCCGCGTCAGCGCGCAACGCGGCGGCTTTATCGGTATTTTCCCAAGTAAAACCAGGCTCTTCACGTCCAAAGTGACCGTAAGCGGCTGTTTTTTCGTAGATCGGGCGCAACAAATCCAACATTTGCACGATGCCTTTTGGACGCAAATCGAAATGACGCAACACCAATTCAGTCAATTTTTCATCGGAAATTTTGCCTGTGCCGTAAGTGTCCACCATCACGCTGGTGGGTTTTGCCACACCAATCGCATAGGAAACTTGCACCAAACATTTGCTTGCCAAGCCAGCGGCAACGATATTTTTCGCCACATAACGCCCTGCGTAGGCAGCGGAACGATCCACTTTAGAAGGATCTTTGCCTGAGAATGCGCCACCACCGTGAGGCGCCGCACCGCCGTAGGTATCGACAATAATTTTACGACCTGTCAATCCGCAATCGCCTTGGGGGCCGCCAATCACGAAACGCCCTGTGGGGTTGACCAAGAAGTTGATATTGCCTTTAATCAATTCAGCAGGCAACAGTGGCTTGATGATTTCTTCAATCGCCGCTTCGCGGATGGCTTCCAAGGTCATCTCAGGCGCGTGTTGGGTAGAAAGCACCACGGTATCAATGGAGTGTGGCTTGCCATCGACATAGCGAATGGTTACTTGCGATTTTGCATCAGGGCGCAGCCAAGGTAGGCGACCATCGTGACGCAATTGGGATTGGCGTTGCACCACTTGATGCGCCAAATAAATCGCCAGCGGCATCAAAGTGGGGGTTTCGTCACAGGCATAACCGAACATCAAGCCTTGATCGCCTGCACCTTGATTCAAAAAATCATCGGAAGCACGATCCACGCCTTGAGCGATGTCAGGACTTTGCTTGTCATATGCCACCAATACCGCGCAACCTTTGTAATCAATGCCGTATTCTGTATTGTCATAGCCGATGCGTTTAATGGTGTTGCGAGCGACTTGAATGTAATCGACATTGGCAGTCGTGGTGATTTCACCCGCCAGCACGACCAGACCTGTATTGGTCAATGTTTCCGCCGCTACCCGCGCATAGGGGTCTTGCGCTAGAATAGCATCCAGAATGGCATCAGATACTTGATCGGCTACTTTATCAGGATGCCCTTCAGATACAGATTCAGACGTAAACAAAAAGTCGCTCATAGCATTTATCCTATCAACTAAAAAATTTAAGGCGCGCATTGTAGCAAATAGTTCGCCTTCTCACCGAATGACAGCTTTCTTGTTTAACACTATTTTTTCGCTCATCGCCAACTTACCCCTCAGGGTAGTGCATGCTATCGGCGCGTTACTGGGGCGATTAACCTTTGTCCTCTCGCCGACTTACGCCCAACGCACGGCTGAAAACCTGCGTCAAAGCGGTTTGGCTCAGGCGAATTTTGACGCGCTGTTGAAGCAAAGTGTCAATGAAGCAGGCAAAAGTAGCATCGAATTGCCTTGGGTTTGGAAACGTTCGCAAGCAGAAGTATGTGATACCGTACAACGCTGTGAGGGGTGGGAATATTTGGAAGCGGCACAAGCACGAGGCAAAGGCATTATGCTGCTCACCCCGCATTGGGGTTGCTTTGAAGTGGTGGGATTGTATGTCGGGCAACGTTTGTCGTTGACCTGTTTATACCGCTCCCCCAAACAACCTTGGCTGGAAACCATCATGCGCAACGGGCGCGAACGCGGCTTGGCAAAACTTGCCACCGCCGATGTCAGCGGCGTGCGCGTACTCCTCAAAGCCCTCAAACGTGGCGAAGCCATCGGCATTTTACCCGACCAAGTCCCCAGCTCAGGCGAAGGCGAATGGGTGGATTTCTTTGGCAAACCTGCTTACACCATGACCCTCAGTGGGCGTTTAGCCCAAAATAGTGGCGCGACTGTCGTGTTGGCATGTGCCGAACGTCTACCCAAAGGACAAGGCTATGTGTTGCGCATTGAGCCGTTGGAGTTGGATTTCACCCAACCCGTGCCGCGACAAATCAACCAAGCACTCGAAAAAATCATTGCTCGTGCGCCCGCCCAATACTTGTGGAGTTACAACCGCTATAAAGTGCCAAAAGGGGCTGCCACCAATCCAAATGAATCCTGATTGGTCTACCTGCGAACTCTCAATACATTAGTCTCAATTTCTACCCCTTAAATACACAAATGACTCGACTCGGCATTTTTATTCTTTGGCTACTCCACTTCCTTCCCCTCCCTTTATTGGCAAAAGTCGGCAACGCGCTAGGGTGGTTGCTTTTTCGCTTTGCCAAAGAACGCTATCACGTTGCCAATACCAATTTGCGACTGTGTTTTCCTGAGCTTTCCGACGAAGCGCGGCGCGAATTAGTCAAACGCAATTTCCAAGCCTTTGGGCGCAGCTTGTTGGAGCGCGGCATTTTGTGGTGGTCGCCCGCATCCCGTATTCAAGCACTCACCCAAGTCATCGGTTTTGAGCATATTCAAGCGATTACCCCGCAGCCGATTATTTTGCTGGCACCGCATTTTGTGGGCTTGGATGTCGCGGGGAGTTGGCTGACGCAAAATGTCAATTTGGTCAGCGTCTATGCCAACCAAAAAAATCCACTGTTCCACGACTTGCTGTTGCGCGGACGCAGTCGGTTTGGCAATCCGCAGCTTTATGCGCGCCAACAAGGCTTGCGTCCCATCGTCAAGGCGGTAAAAGCGGGACTGCCGTTTTATTATTTGCCCGATCAAGATTTAGCCACTAAAGATGGCTTATTCGTGCCTTTTTTTGGTATTCCCGCTGCGACCTTAAACACCGTGTCTCGCTTGGCGAGCATGACAGGCGCGAAGGTTATTCCTGTTACGACCAAATTATTGCCAAACGGCTATGAAGTGCAGTTCTATCCCGCATGGGAAAACTACCCCACCGAAGATTTATTCGCCGACACCCGCCGCGTCAATGAATTTATCGAAGACCGCGTGCGCGAAATGCCTGAGCAATACTTTTGGCTACACAAACGCTTCAAAACTCGCCCAGAAGGGGAAGCGAAGTTTTATTGAGTTCGTGCCATTTGGGTCGTAATGGGCTTGAGTGGTACAATCGCGCTCGAATTTGTTTGGCGACGCACTGCGGTCGCCATTTTTCATATTCGCATCTTGTTAACCTGCCCTCGCAACGTTGCGCGTGGACGGATGCGATCACCTAATATCAAGGACACACACCATGAGTTTGAAATGCGGCATTGTTGGCTTACCGAATGTGGGCAAATCCACGCTGTTTAATGCGCTGACCAAGGCGGGCATCGCGGCGGAAAACTATCCTTTCTGTACCATTGAACCTAACGTCGGCATTGTGGAAGTCCCCGATACGCGCATGGCGGAGCTCGCCATAATCGTTAAACCGCAACGCATGCAACCTGCCATCGTCGAATTTGTGGATATTGCAGGCTTGGTCGCGGGCGCGTCTAAAGGTGAAGGGCTGGGCAACCAGTTTCTCGCCAACATTCGTGAGACGGATGCCATCGTCAACGTAGTGCGCTGTTTTGACGACCCAAACGTCATTCATGTTTCTGGCAAAGTTGACCCCATTTCCGACATCGAAACTATCATCACCGAGCTAGCACTGGCTGATTTGGCGGCAGTGGAACGCACCATCCAACGCGAAGGTAAAAAAGCCAAATCGGGCGACAAAGATGCACAACACCTCCTCGCGGTGCTGGAAAAATTGCTACCCCATCTAAATGAAGGCAAACCCGCGCGCACGCTTGGGCTGTCCGATGACGAAATACAGGTGCTCCAACCACTGTGCCTGTTGACGGTCAAACCCGCGATGTATGTGGGCAACGTGCTGGAAGACGGTTTTGAAAACAACCCCCATCTGGATCGCCTGCGCGAACACGCCGCCAAAGAAGGCGCGCCCGTCGTGGTCATCTGCGCCAAAATCGAAGCCGAACTGGCGGACTTGGACGATGCCGACAAGCAAGAATTCCTCGCTGACCTAGGGCTAGATGAACCTGGTCTAAACAAACTGATTCGCAGCGGCTACGACTTACTCGGCCTGCAAACTTACTTCACCGCAGGCGTAAAAGAAGTGCGCGCTTGGACCATCCACAAAGGTGACACCGCACCACAGGCAGCAGGGGTAATTCACACCGACTTTGAACGCGGCTTCATTCGTGCGCAAACGATTTCTTTTGCCGACTTCATTGCCTGCGGCGGCGAAGCGGGCGCGAAGGAGAAAGGCAAAATGCGCGTGGAAGGCAAAGACTACGTCGTACACGACGGCGACGTGATGAACTTCTTGTTTAACGTCTAAGACAACGCGCAATCTGTCGTTCGTGGTGAGCGGGTCGAACCATGAACGTTTTTCAATAATGTTGTGTGCGCAAAAACCGAATCCATGACACAGATGCTTGAGATTGTTGAAATTATTCGACCCGCAACACAAGGCGTGAATAAAGCATTTGTCTGTCGTGGCGAAGACGATTTGCTTTATTACGTCAAAGGAAAATCTGCGGGGCGGCGTAGGCAATGCTGCGAATGGGTGGTTGGGCATTTGGCAAAAGCCTTTGGCTTGCCCGTCCCGACTTTCCACCTCGCCAACATCCCTGCCAATTTGCTGGCAGAAGCGAGACCAGAATTTCAAATATTGGGGGCGGGGGTTGCCTTTGCTTCTGAGGCGCAGCAGCTTAGCCAATGGTTTGAACCCAGTTATGTGCAAGAAGTCCCGAAACCGTTGCGCAAAGATGTTTTGGTGTTTGACTGGTGGGTGCAAAACGATGACCGCCTAGAGAGTAATCCCAATCTACTTTGGAATGCGAGCGCGCAAAACTTGCACGTCATCGACCACGATGCGGCATTTAGCCCTGACTTTTTTCCGACGATATTTCGCAATTACCACATTTTTCAACAAGACTGGGCAGACGTGCTGGGTGATTGGGTGCAGCAAGCCGAGTATGCCAGCCGCATGCAAGCGGCATTGGCAATTTGGCAAACGGCTTGCGATAATGCGCCCCCAGATTGGATAGACGCGACAGGATCTCAGCGTGATTTGTTTCACCCAGCCGCCGCACTGGCCGTATTAACCCGATGTTCAACCACAGAAATATGGAGGATGGAATGAAAAAAATTGCCTGTCATTATGCCATCGTCCGCTTTTTGCCTTATCCCGAAACAGGCGAATTCGCCAATGTGGGCGTGGTCGTGGCGTGTCCAGAAACAGGGTTTTTTGACTACAAACTCCTGAGTCGCAAATTTGCGCGCATCACTCAGTTTTTTGACGAGATAGATAATCGCGTTTGTCGTGATGCATTGGCGTTGTTTGACAAAGAACTGGCGCGCATCCGCACAGTGGTCAATGCGCGGCAGCATCAGCCTGACGAATTGCGCGCGCTCTTCTTCGCTTTGATTCACCCCAGAGAAGCCATTTTGCGCTTTAGCGACTCCAGCGTTCGTCTAGCGGAACACCCCGCACAACTGCCTGAAAGCCTATTCCAGTTTTATGTTGAACGTAACTTCGTCACGCCAGAATACCAAGAATACCAACTGGTTCAGCGCGTGCGCAATGTGGTGCAAGGGTTGCATCTTAACCATCCATTCAAACAAAAAATCATTGGCGACGAACTGACTCAGGCAAGTTTTCCATTGGTACAAATGAATGAGCAAACCCCGCTAAAAGTCATCAAGCCTTTTTTCCTTGACCAAAGCTCACCCAGTAAAATCATTACGCATGGCGGGGCATGGGTCGATAAAGTTCAGCGGCTAAGGAAACGCAAACTGCTACCCGCAGCCACTTTGTTTGCCATGGATGCACCGAATGAAGATGAGGGCAATCGCTACTTGGCATACCAAGAAATATGTGCAGATTTAGCGCATTTGGATGTGCAAATTATTCGCGCTTCACAAGTGCAAGAGCTGGTTCGCTTTGCCCAAGATTAACAGCCTGTTATTCACCCAGCATCGCCTTGAATGGGCGGCGCGTGGGCTGGTAGTTGGTCTTTTGATTCACCGCATAAGGGCATACGGATGATTTTTAATGAAGACTCAAGGGTGAAAATCCCCTGCATTTTGCATCTGGTGCGCTTAGGCTACACCTATCTGCCACTCAAGGGCGCAACGTGGGATGAAGAAAACAACATCTTCCCTGACTTATTCCGCACCGCCATTGCCCGTATTAATCCCGACCTTGATGCTGCTGACATCGCTCGACTTTTGACCGACGTGAAGCTCGCGCTGCAAAACGAAGACCTCGGCCGTGCTTTCTACGAAATGCTCACTGCCCGTTCAGGTAAACGGTTGATTGACTTTGAAAATTTCGACCGCAATAGCTTCCACGTCGTCACCGAATTGACCTGCAAAAATGGGGATGATGAATTCCGCCCCGACATCACGTTGCTCATCAACGGTTTGCCACTGGCGTTTATCGAAGTCAAAAAACCCAACAACCGCGACGGCATACTGGCAGAGCGTACCCGCATCATCGAGCGCAGTCGCAACCCGCGCTTCCGTCGCTTTATCAATATCACCCAGTTGATGGTTTTCTCCAACAACATGGAATATGATGACGGCTCGCCGCAGCCGATTGAAGGCGCGTTCTACGCCAGTGCTTCTTATGACGCACCTGTGTTCAATTTTTTCCGTGAAGAAGAAACCCTGAATCTGTCCGAGTTGTTGGCTGACGAAGACGACACGTTGGAAAATGCCGTGCTGCGCGACAATAATCTCAACAGCATCAAACACAGCGCGGAATTTCAAACCAATAAATCGCCCAACGCCCCTACCAACCGAATTTGTACCTCGCTATTCAGCAAAGCTCGACTGTCGTTCATCCTTCAATACGCATTGGTCTATGTGACTGAAACCAACGGGCTGCACAAGCACGTCATGCGTTATCCGCAGATTTTTGCCACTAAAGCTATTGAGCGCAAACTCAACGCGGGGATGCGCAAGGGCATTATTTGGCATACCCAAGGTAGCGGCAAAACCGCACTGGCGTATTACAACACCCGCTTTTTGACTGACTATTTCCAACGGCGCGGCATCGTGCCCAAGTTTTACTTTATCGTGGATCGCATTGATCTGCTCACGCAAGCCAGTCGTGAGTTTGAAGCGCGTGGGCTGACCGTGCACACCATCGACAGCCGCGAAGCTTTCGCCCGCGACATCAAAGCCAATCAAGCGACGCATAATCATGCGGGCAAAGCTGAAATTACCGTGGTGAATATCCAAAAGTTCAAGGATGACCCAACGATGGTGCGCACAGAGGATTACGACCTCAGCATTCAGCGCGTCTATTTCTTGGATGAAGTGCATCGCAGCTACAATCCCAAAGGCAGCTTTCTCGCCAATTTGAAAGAATCTGACCAGCACGCCATCAAAATTGGACTCACGGGCACGCCACTCTTGGGCGATGACTACAATTCCCGCGAGCTGTTTGGCGACTACATCCACAAGTATTATTACAACGCCTCGATTGCCGACGGCTACACCTTGCGCCTCATCCGCGAAGCAATCGCCACCCACTACAAACTTTCCCTGCAAGAAGCCTTGGCGGCGATAGAGCTGAAACAAGGCGACTTTGACCGCAAGCAACTCTACGCACACCCGCAGTTTGTCGAGCCTATGCTCGATTACATCATCAAAGATTTTGAGAAAAGCCGCAGCACATGGAGCGACCTCAGCATCGGTGGCATGGTGATTTGCGACAGCAATGAGCAAGCGAAGCAGATGTTCGAGATTTTTAATGCCGTCTATGCGGAATCCCCCTACGTCCTCCAAGATGGGTCGCAAGCCATGCTTTCTATGCGTGAATTGGAGAGTTACGCCGCCCGCACTCAACGCAATAATCGGGTCAAAACGGGCGCGCTGATTCTGCACGATGTCGGCAGCAAAACCGAGCGCGAGCAATGGGTCAGGGATTTCAAGGCGGGCAAAATTGATTTGCTGTTCGTCAACAATATGCTGCTCGCGGGTTTCGATGCCAAGCGATTGAAAAAGCTCTATCTGGGTCGCGTCATTCGCGATCACAATCTGCTGCAAGCCCTCACCCGCGTCAATCGTCCCTATCAGAGCTTTCGCTATGGCTATGTGGTGGATTTTGCCGACATCAGCACGGAGTTCGATAAAACCAACGCCGCCTATCTCAAAGAGCTGCAAGATGAGTTGGGCGATGAGTTTGAGTATTATTCCAAGCTATTCAAATCTAACGAAGAAATCAGCCAAGAAATCGAGTTCATCAAAGATACTTTGTGCCGCTTCGATACGGACAATAGCGAAATCTTCTCCCAGCAAATCAGGGAAATACATGATCGCGCCGCTGTGCTCGCCCTTAAAAAAGCATTGTCCGATGCCCGCACGCTGTACAACCTGATTCGCTTACAAGGTGAATACACTTTCCTTGAACAATTGGACTTTCAGAAGCTGAACCAGCTTTATCGGGAAACCAGCAATCAGCTCGACAAGCTCAATTTGCAAGCCAGCCTTGAATCGGGTGCGGACAATCGCAATTTGCTCAACCTCGCGTTGGAAGAGGTGCTTTTCACCTTCACCAAGCTCAAAGAAAGCGAGCTGGTACTGGCAGGCAAGCTGAAAGACACGCTGCGCAAGACCCGTGAAACTTTGTTGGATAATTTCGACCCGCAAGATCCCAAATTCATCACGCTCAAAGCCGAGCTGGAACGCTTGTTCAAAAACAAAAAACTCAACGAAGTTACACAAGACGAAATGAACGCCAACATCGGCGCGCTGAATGCCATACAAGAACAAGCCCGCGAGCTGAATCGACAAAACAACCAACTTTGCGCCAAATATCAAGGCGATGCCAAATACGCCCGCATCCACAAACGGCTATGGGAAGGCGGCACATTTGCCCAAAGCGAGCGCGGGTTGATTGACGCATTGACGGGCATCAAGGCAAAAACCGACGGTCTGGTGTTGCAAAACACCTCGTTGCTGACGCACGAAAGCTACTTTGAAAAGACCACCATGCCCTTCGTGATTGGCGAATTCAACACGCGCCCCAAACTCACTTTTAACGCCACAACCGCCAAAACCATCAACCAACTGCTGGTGGCGGAATATCTACATGAATTTTCTTCGGGCAACCGAACTGGAGCCTCACCTTGGTAACACTAGACTTTGAACAAAAAACCCGCGATCTGATCGACAGCTTAAAAGCCATTTGCGCCAATTACGGGCTGGGCAATGACGGCAACGAATTCAAAATCATCACCCAAGTTTTTCTCTACAAATTTTTGAATGACAAATTTGCTTACGAAGCCAAGCGCATTCGTCCCGAACTCAGCAAGGGGAAAAGTTGGGAAGCCGCGCTCGCCGCCCTCAGTGCGGAGGAGCTGGAGATGTTGCACCTGCAGATGGGCGCGGACACGGCTCGTCTAAAATCCACGCACTTGCTCGCCCACCTGTTTGACCGCCAAAATGCGGCCGATTTTGCCAAGCTTTTTGACGAAACCTTGCTCGACATTGCCATCAGCAACAACGATATTTTCGCGGTTAAAACCGACGGTGGCGCGAAAATCACCCTGTTTGACCGCGTCAGCGCGTACATCTCCGACCCCGCCAAACGCGATGAATTTTGCAAAGCCCTGATCAACAAACTGGTGGCGGTCAGCTTCGAGCACCTCTTCACCCAAAAATACGATTTTTTCGCCGCGCTGTTTGAATATCTGATTAAGGATTACAACAAAGACAACGGCGGCAAATACGCCGAGTATTACACCCCGCACGCCGTCGCCAAAATCATGGCGGCGATTCTGGTGCCCGACGCGGTGCGAGGCAAAGTCAGCAACGTCAGTTGTTACGACCCGTCAGCGGGATCGGGTACGCTGCTGATGAACATTGCTCACGCCATCGGTGAACAACGTTGCAGCATTTATTCGCAAGACATTTCGCAAAAATCCTCCAGCTTGTTGCGGCTGAACTTGATTTTGAACAATCTGGTGCATTCCATCCCCAACATCATTCAGGGTAACACCTTGCTACATCCGTATCACAAAGACGGTCAACAACTAAAACGCTTTGACTACATCGTGTCCAATCCACCGTTCAAAATGGATTTCAGCGATTTTCACAAGGCGTTGGACTCGAACGAACATCAGGCGCGTTTTTTCGCGGGTGTGCCCAATATCACCCCAAAAGCCAAAGACAAGATGGCGATTTACCTGCTGTTTTTGCAGCACATCATCTATTCGCTCAAGCCTGGCGGCAAAGCGGCGGTGGTCGTACCCACGGGCTTTATCACCGCGCAAAGCGGCATCGACCGCAAAATCCGCGAGCATCTGGTGGACAATAAAATGTTGGCGGGCGTGGTGTCCATGCCCAGCAATATTTTTGCCACCACAGGCACCAATGTGTCGATTTTGTTTATTGACCGCGCCAACCAAGCGGGCGTGGTGCTGATTGACGCATCCAATTTAGGCACCAAAGTCAAAGACGGCAAAAATCAAAAAACCCTGCTGTCCGTTGCCGAAGAAGACCGCATTATCGCCACCTTCAACGCAAAACAAGCAGTGGAAGATTTTTCGGTAGTGGTCAGCTACGCCGACATCGCCGCCAAAAATTACAGCCTCAGCGCGGGGCAGTATTTTGAGGTGAAGATTGAGTATTCCGCACTCACGCCCGAACAGTTCGCCGCGAAGATGCAGGGATTTACCAGCAATCTAGACACGCTATTTGCCGAATCGGCAGGATTGGAGCGGGAGATTAAAAAGCAATTGGCGGGGTTGAAGCATGTTGTCTAAACCAATCTCGAAAGTTTCAAAAAGAGTTTCAAGCGGTTTAACACCGTTAAGGAGCAATCCAGATTTCTGGAAAAATGGGACGATTCCGTGGTTAAAAACGGAACAGCTTGGCGAGAAATACATTTACGAAACAAGCGAAAAAATATCAGCGCAAGCACTGCGAAAAACGAGCATCAAGGTTTGCCCAGAGAATACGTTATCAATCGCCATGTACGGTGAAGGAAAAACGCGTGGCAATGTCTCAATCATCAAGTCTGAAATGACTACCAATCAAGCCTGTTGTAACGTCGAGCTTGATCCCGAATTGGTTGATTATGAGTATGTGTACTACTTCCTAAAAACCCAGTATGACCAGCTACGAAACTTGTCATCTGGGGTTAGAAAAAACCTTAACTCGAATGACATCAAAAATTTCGTTATTCGCTTACCCAAAGAATTAAGCGAGCAAAAGAAAATCGCCGCCGTTCTTTCCGCCCTCGATGCCAAGATAGCCTGCAACAACCGCATCAACGCCGAGCTGGAAGCGATGGCAAAAACCCTGTACGACTACTGGTTCGTGCAATTCGACTTCCCCTACGACTTCGCTCAGGGCAGACCCGATCCCAACGGCAAACCCTACCGCACCGCTGGCGGCAAAATGGTTTGCAACCCCACCCTAAAACGAGAAATTCCTGAGGGGTGGACGGACTGTGAGTTAGGTGACCATTTAACATTTAAACGCGGTATCTCGTACAAGAGTTCCGATATACAAGCTACGGGAATTCCATTCATTAACCTGAATTCATTTTCATTGTCTGGTGAGTTCAAACATGGTGGAACAAAATTTTATAACGGAAATTACAACCAAAATGCTCTTTTAAAAGCGGGGGATTTAGTGATTGCGATTACTGATGTAACTAGAAATGCTGACATTATTGGCAAAGCCTTTGTCCTAACAGACATCTTTGATCAACAACCTTTGATTTCTTGTGACGTTGCTGCCATATTTTCAAAAACGTTCGGTTCGTTTTACCTAGAAAGACTATTTAATTCTTCCACATACCATAGCTACATAAAGCATTTTGCTTCTGGAACACTTGTTCTCCACCTTGATCTCAATGGTGTTAATTGGTTTAAGTCAGTGCTACCACCGCCAGAATTACTGGAACAATATGAATTGTTATGTTTCTCGTTATTGAAGCGACGCTCGCTCACTTTGAAAGAAAACATACAATTGAAAACATTGAGAGACTGGCTATTGCCCATGCTAATGAACGGTCAAGTGACAGTGACGTGAAACCCGTAGGTCGCGGTTAGCCCAACGGTCGTAACCCGACATGCACACCCAAAACGTCAGGTTACGGCATTGCCTAACCTGACCTACCACGGGGAGATTGGTGCGTCGCTGGTGCAGTGCCACAATTTTGGATAGAATGCGTCGCCGAAGGTCGGTATTTCCGACCTTTTTTGTTTTGATAGGTTTAATTGAAGGAGTGCGACATGAAATTTTTAGAAGATTTGTTTGAAGGTGCGTTGTGGAATAGCCGTTTCGTGATTCTGGTGGCGGTGATTGGCAGCTTAATCGCGGGTTTTGTGATTTTTTATATGGCAACGGTGGATGTGTTTATTCTGTTGCAACACGCACTGCATTATGCGGATAGCGATATGACCGCTGAAGCACGTAAAGCCTTGCATGACGGCACGGTGTCGCATATCGTGGAAGTGGTGGATGGCTATTTATTGGCGACGGTGATGTTGATTTTTTCGCTGGGGCTGTATGAGTTGTTTATCAGCGACATTAACCAAGCGCATGGCAGCAAGGCTTCTAGCAAAATTTTGGTGATTAACAGTTTGGACGATTTGAAATCACGTCTTGCTAAAGTGATCTTGATGATTATGATTGTCACGCTGTTTGAGCATACCCTGACCATGCACATCACCAATGCGCTGGATTTGGTGTATATCGGGCTGAGTATCGCGTTGATTGCGCTGGCATTGTATTTGAGCCACGCGGCGGAACATGGCTCGGCGCAAGATGAAAGTGCAGATGATAAACATGGTCACTAAGTTTTTTGCAGGGGCATTGCTCCTGCTGAGCATGTTGTCCGCACAAGCGGGCGACTTTGTGCTGAAAGATATGCAGGGCAATACGCTGAAATTAGCAGATTATCGCGGCAAATGGGTGTTGGTTAATTATTGGGCGACGTGGTGTCCCCCTTGTTTACATGAAATTCCAGAGCTGAATAGTCTGCATAAAGCACATAAGGACAAAGACTTGGTGGTAATCGGTGTCGTCACCAATTATGCCAATCGTGGCGTGGTGGAGACTTTTCTCAAAACCCACCCGCTGAGTTATCCCGTGGTGCTAGGGGATGACAGGGTGTATGCTGCGATTGGTGAAGTGGACATATTGCCCACCAGCTATTTGTACGCGCCCAATGGTCAACCCGTGATGATGCAACCTGGTGAGATCACGCGCACCAGTATCGAAACTTACATCAAGCATAAGCGATACGAATGATTTGCCCTCGCAGGTTGGTTTTTGACCCACCTGCTTTTCTTTGTTTTGACGCAATCACGCTGATATGACGACGACCCGCACGCTTTTCTTTGTCTCCGATGGGACTGGCATTACCGCCGAAACATTGGGTCAGGGTTTGCTGTCGCAATTTGAGGGCGTGACGTTTCTCCCGCAACATTTTCCTTTTCTCGATTCCTTAGCAAAAGCCGAAGATTGTCTCGCGCATATTCATGCGGCGAAAGTGCAGGACGGCGCACGTCCTGTGGTGGTGATGACGCTCATGGATAATCAAATCAGCGCGTTATTGCGACAAGCCGACGCGCTATTTCTGGATGTCTTTGAAACCTTTATCGCTCCGCTAGAGCTGGAATTGGGGCAACATTCCTCGCATGTGGTAGGACGTACGCATGGACAAGCGCGTCATGAAGCCGCCAGCCGTATTGCTGCCATACATTTTGCTTTAGCACATGACGACGGGGTGACGGATGCGGATTTTGCGGCTGCCGATGTGATTTTGGTAGGCGTATCGCGCAGTGGCAAAACCCCCACCAGTTTGTATTTATCCCTGCAATTCTCGATAAAAGCCGCCAATTACCCGCTGATCCCCGAAGATTTTGAGCGCGATCAGCTTCCGCCTTGTTTGCTCCCGCATGCAAAAAAATTGTTCGGACTGACCATCCAGCCCGACTATCTGCATCTCATTCGCCAACAACGTAAACCCAATAGCCATTACGCCTCGCTAGAAAACTGCCGTTATGAAGTCGCTGCCGCAGAACGCATGATGCGCCGCGCGCAAATCCCCTATCTGGACACCACCGCCCGTTCTATCGAAGAAATTGCCGTTAAATTGAAGCAAGCACTTAGGTAATGGCAATACTATCCCCTCTCCCACTTGTGGGAGAGGGGCTGGGGAGAGGGTGGTCGCATACGTCATCCATCAAACAGCATGATTTCCATTGCTCAATTATCAATTTGATTTTTCATGTCTGACACACGCTCACAAATTGGCGGATAATCTCCCCAGATGTTGGATGTGCCAAATGTGAATTAGGGAAACGCTGATTAAATCTTCCGTTCGTGGTGAGCTTGTCGAACCATGAATGGAATATTTAATGAAACCAATAGATTAAATTCTTTCACCCTTCGGTCATTCGACAAGCTCAGGGCGAACGGATTTAATCAGCACCTCCTTAGTCATCCTGCCACACGCTATCGTTTACTTATACAAGGAGTACAACTATGCAACGCTATGTCATACCTTTTGAATCACTGGGAATTGCCGATATTGCTTCAGTAGGCGGTAAAAATGCCTCTTTAGGCGAGATGATCCGTCATCTGGGCGCATCTGGGGTGATTGTGCCAGGAGGCTTTGCCACGACGGCGCAAGCGTATCGTGATTTCTTACACGATAATGGACTAGATGTACGCATTGAGGCGACATTGGCAACGTTGGATGTGGCGGATGTGGTGGCACTAGCAACGGCAGGCGCAGCGATACGCAGTTGGATCGTTTCAGCACCTTTGCCGGCACGTTTAGAGGCCGAAATTCGTGAGCATTATGCGGAATTTAGCAACGATGAGCAGACCAGTTTTGCGGTACGTTCTTCTGCCACTGCGGAAGACTTGCCTGATGCGTCTTTCGCTGGGCAACAGGAAACTTTTCTGAATATACGTGGAGTTGACCACATTTTGCAGGCAATACGCGAAGTTTTCGCCTCGTTGTACAACGACCGTGCGATTTCCTATCGCGTGCACACAGGTTATACGAGCATGAATGTGGCACTCTCCGCAGGGGTGCAACGCATGGTGCGGTCAGACTTGGGCGCATCGGGGGTGATGTTTACCTTGGACACGGAGTCAGGATTCCGCGATGCCGTGTTTATCACTTCCGCTTACGGCTTAGGCGAGATGGTGGTGCAAGGTTCGGTCAATCCTGATGAATTTTATGTCCACAAACCGCATTTGGCACAGGGATTCCCCGCCATTGTGCGTCGTAGCACAGGTTCAAAACTAGAGCGCATGGTATTGACCGATAGTCAGGCGACGGGGCATTCCACGCGTATTGAAGACGTTCCACTCGCATTGCGAAATCGCTTTTCGCTGACCGATGCGGAGGTGTTGGAATTGGCGCGCCATGCCATGGCGATTGAAGCCCATTATGGTCGTCCTATGGATATCGAATGGGGTAAAGATGGCATAGATGGCAAGCTCTACATCTTGCAGGCACGACCTGAAACTGTGCAATCTCAGTCTGCGATTGGCAGTGTGAGTGAGCAATTTCAGTTACAACAAACGGGTGAAGTGCTGATTGAAGGACGCGCCATCGGGCAAAAAATCGGTACAGGTTGCGTGCGCTTAGTGGTCAGTAGCGCGGAAATGCACAAAGTTAAAGCGGGCGATGTTCTGGTCACTGACATGACCGATCCGAACTGGGAACCTGTGATGAAGATCGCCTCGGCGATTGTGACGAATCGCGGCGGTCGTACCTGTCATGCCGCCATTATTGCGCGTGAAATGGGCATTCCAGCCATTGTCGGTTGTGGCAATGCGACCGAGGTTTTAAAAGATGGTGAAGTGGTGACGGTTTCTTGCGCTGAAGGTGATACAGGTAAAGTCTATCGCGGTCAGTTGCGCTTTGAGGTGACACGACAAAGTGAGGCGGCGTTGGGAAACATTCCCGTGAAGTTGATGCTCAATGTGGGCAATCCCACCTTGGCGTTTGAATTTGCCAGCTTACCCTCGGCGGGGGTCGGTTTGGCGAGATTGGAATTTATCATCAACAACCTGATCGGCATACACCCTAAAGCGGCATTGCAATTTGACACTTTATCTGCCGATTTACAAGCGCAGCTGTTACACCAATCTCGTGGCTATGCCGATCCTGTCAGTTTTTACGTGGACAAGCTGACTGAGGGCGTAGCAACTTTGGCGGCGGCATTCTGGCCAAAACCCGTGATCGTACGTCTATCTGACTTTAAATCCAACGAATATCGCTTATTGCTGGGCGGTGAGGCGTTTGAACCCTCAGAAGAAAACCCCATGATCGGTTTCCGTGGCGCAGGGCGTTATGTTGCCCCCAGTTTTACCGATTGCTTTGCACTGGAATGCCAAGCTATGAAACGCGTGCGGGAAACCTTGGGTTATACCAATGTGGAAGTGATGATTCCGTTTGTGCGCACCGTCACCGAAGCGCGCGAAGTGGTGGAAGAGTTGGCAAAAAATGGACTGACACGTGGCGAACACGGCTTGCGCTTGATTATGATGTGTGAAATTCCGTCGAACGCGCTGTCGGCAGAACAATTTTTGCAATACTTTGACGGTTTTTCCATTGGTTCCAACGACTTGACTCAATTAACACTGGGAGTGGATAGAGACTCCAGCTTAGTCGCGAATCGCTTCGATGAACGCGATGATGCGGTTAAAGCCTTGCTGACCATGGCGATTACCACCTGCAATCGTTTGAACAAATACGTCGGCATTTGTGGTCAAGGTCCGTCGGATCACTTTGATTTTGCGTTATGGCTGGTGGAGGCGGGTATCCAAACTATATCGCTGAATCCCGATACCTTGTTGGAAACATGGCGCAAATTGTCCGAGCGGGCAGGTGTTTGAGCAAGTAACCAGACCCCGTTATGCACGTCGGGTTACGGTGCAAGCACCTAACCCGACCTACTGAGCGCGTGGATGCCAACCTTAAAACCAGATGATTTCGTAAAAGCTCGTATCCGCTCCGTCCAATCGTGAGGGCTTATTTTTTTCAAGTTGCACATCAACGAATTTGGCGTTTGAAGGTAGGAATTTGCGGGAAATCGTTGTGATAATGCCGCGATCAAAATGACAGGGATAGGGGTTTTTACATTCCATCACCGCCTTTTGAGCTTGGGCGTCAAAGGAAAGTAATTTGTAATAGCCAATCTGACCATTACGATGATTCATGTTATAGGCGACATCAATGGAGCGTAATGCAGATTCTAGGTCTATTATTTGAGGTGGAAAAACCAGCTTCTCTGGAATGGCAACCCCAAGCTCGAAGAGTGTAAATGCGCCATATTCAGTTGCAACGCCTTTGAGTACACTCAACCAATTCTGCTGTTTAAACCAAGTATTAGGCGCAGGCTTAACAATGTTATTTTCCTGCATCAACCGATCAATACGCGCGCGATGATACTCAGGAAAAGTATTGAGCGCAGAGAGTATCACTTCACCGCTCACTTCTGCATTTATATCGAAAGAGATAAATTGAGCCATGATTTTAGAGGAACTGCTCCGCAAAGGTTAATTAAATAGCCGCTACACGAACTGAGTAGATGCCCACGTTAAAACCAAGTAATAACATAAAAACTCGAATCCGCGCCGTCCAAGCGTGACGGCTTGTCTTTATCAAGCTGAACGTCAATGAAATGGGCATCTTGGGGTTTATATTTACGTGCGCAGGCCGTCACAATGCCACGCTCAAAATGACACGGATAAGGATTGCAATACTCAATCACGGCTTTTTTCGCCTGAACATCAAAGGAGCGGAGTTCAACATATCCGATACGCCCATTGCGATGGTGTTCACGATATGCGACCGCAATGAGTTTCAGGGCGGATTCCAGATCGGTGATGTGCGGCGGTAAAGCAAACCGCTCAAAGACGGTTACTCCAATATGGAACAGCGTATTGGGACCATAATTGGTGGAAATTTCTTTTAAAACATCCAGCAAGCCCTGGACCTTAAACCACTTTTCTGGTGCAACGTTCACGAGATTGTTCTCGACTAGCAACCGTTCAACATGGGGGCGAGCATATTCAGGAAAAGCCGAGATACAGGTGACCACTCCTATTCCCAGTCCTTCTGCATTTTTATCGAAAGCAATAAATTGAGCCATAGTTTAAAGGGTTGATTGGTAGAAGGTTGCTAATATGCTGTTTGTACAAACCTTAAAACCAAGTGATGATATAAAAACTGCTATCAGCCCCATCTAACCGAGATTTTTTAGTTTTATCAAGCTGAACATCAATAAATTTGGCATTTGGGGGGATAAATCGACGAGCCGCCGCCGTAATGATACCCCGTTCAAGGTGGCAAGGTGTCGCGGCTTTAAGCTCCATCACCGCTTTTTGAGCCTGTTCATCAAAGACGAGCTTAATTTCTCCAGCATACCCATTGCGATGATGTGCGTTAAAGACCGCTTCTATAGCGGTCAATGCTGATTTCAAGGTCATGTCAGGCGGAAAAGGCAGCTTGCCAAAGACCTCTACACCGACATTAAACAGCGTGTTTTCACCATAATTCGTGGAAATTGCTTTAAGTACATTCAAATAGCTCTGCAACTTGTACCACTTGTCGGGTGCCAGATTCATGAGATTATTCTCGTGCAGCAATCGTTCTATATCCGCACGATAATAAGCAGGGAAGCTCTCTAAAGTCGTCAAGATAGGCAACCCCAGTATCTCCACATTTTTGTCAAAAGCGATAAATTGTGCCATGGTTTAAAATGATAAGTCCGCAGAAGATTGATGAAATAGCCGCTACACTGCCTGAGTAGAGACTGATGTTAAAGCCAAGTAATGACAAAAAAACTCGAATCCGCGCCGTCTAGGTGTGATGGTTTGCTTTTGTCGAGTTCTACATCAATGAAACCTGCGTCTTGGGGCTTAAACCTACGCGCAAATCCCATCGTCATGCCGCGTGCAAAATGACAGGGGTAGGAGGTTTTAACTTCTACCACGGCTTTTTTAGCCTGATAATCAAAGGAGAGCAACTTGATATATCCAAGGGTAGCATTGCGGTGATGTGAGCGATACCCACTATCCCAACCAGTCAATACGGCTTCCAAGGTGGCTTCAGGTGGAAAAGGGATGCTGTCACCTACCGCCAGACCCACATTAAAAAGCGTATTAGGACCATAGCGCATTGAAATCTCTTTGAACACATCTAAATAGTTCTGCAAGTTAAACCATTTGTCTGGTGTGATATCAAGGATGTTCTTTTCCTTCAGTATGCTTTCCACATCGGCACGATAATACACAGGAAAACAACTTAAACAGGTCAGGATTGCGTGTCCTGCGACTTCTGCATCCTTTTCAAAAGCGATAAATTCAGTCATGGTTTAAAATGATCAATCCTTAAAATGTTGATGAAATAGCTTTAAAGCCAAGTGATGACATAAAAACTCGAATCCGCGCCGTCTAGTCGTGACTTCTTATTCTTATCAAGCTGAACATCAATGAAACCTGCGTCTTGAGGCTTGAACTTACGTGCGAATGCTGTCGCGATGCCACGTTCAAAATGACAGGGATAGGGATTTTTGCATTCGATCACGGCTTTTTTAGCTTGATAATCAAAGGAGAGTAACTTGATATAGCCCATCAGATAACCATTGCGATGATGCGAGCGATATGCCCCTTCCCAAGCTGAATAGGCTGCTTCCAACGTGAATTCAGGCGGAAATGGAACGTCATTTCCGATCGAGATCCCTACATTGAACAGCGTATTTGAACCATAGCGAACCGAAACCTCTTTGAGTGTACTCAACCAGCCTTGCTGAGGATGCCAGCTATCGGCTGTGATATTCACGATATCGTTTTCGTTGAGGAGTCGTTCAATATCAGCACGATAATATTCAGGAAAAAAAGTTAAAGCGGTCTGGAGAGAGTGTCCTGCGACCTCCGTATTTTTGTCAAAAGCGATAAATTGAGCCATAGTTTAAAGGGTTGATTGGTAGAATGTTGCTAATATGCTGTTTGTGCAAACCTTAAAACCAAGTGATGATATAAAAACTGCTATCCGCCCCATCTAACCGAGATTTTTTAGTTTTATCAAGCTGAACATCCGTAAATTTGGCGTTTGGGGGGATAAAACGACGCAGTGCCGCTGTCAGGAGACCCCGTTCAAAATGGCAGGGTGATGCAGTTTTAAACTCCATGACGGCTTTTTGAGCCTGCTCATCAAAGTTGAGCTTAATATATCCCGCAGGGTCGTTGCGGTGATGAGCTTTATAAACGGCTTCGATGGAAGACAATGCTGACTTCAAGGTCGAGTCAGGGGGAAAAGGTAGTTTGCCAAAGACCTCTGCCCCAACATTAAACAGCGTATTTTCACCATATTGCGTTGAAATAGCTTTGAGTACATTCAAATAGCTCTGCAACTTGTACCACTTATTGGGAGCTAGATTGACGAGATTGTTTTCTTGCATCAAACGTTCAACATCCGCTCGATAATATGGCGGAAAGCTTTCCAAAGTCGTCATGATAGGAAGTCCTATTATTTCCGTATTTCTGTCAAAAGCGATAAATTGTGCCATTTTTAAAGTATTGATCCGAAGAAAGTTGATGAAATAGCCGCTACCGTATCTGGGTAGCGAGCCAGGTTAAATCCAAGTAATAACATAAAAGCTCGAATCCGCGCCATCTAATCGGGAGGGCTTATTTTTCTCAAGCTCAACTTCAATGAAATGGGCATCTTTGGGTTTAAATTTACGCGCACAGGCGGTCACAATGCCGCGCTCAAAATGACAAGGGTAAGGATTGCAATACTCTATGACAGCTCTTTTTGCCTGGACATCAAAAGATCTGAGTTCCACATATCCAAGCTCTCCATTGCGATGGCGCATAAGATATACTTCACCGATCAACTTTAAAGCAGATTCTAAATCGGTTAGTTGCGGCGGAAGATCAAAGCCTTCAAACACGGTTACGCCGACGTGAAAAAGGGTGCTAGGACCATAACTGGTTGAAAATGCTTTGAAAACATTTAGTAGGGGCTGTACCTTGAACCACTTTTCGGGCGTGACGTTCAGGAGATTATTTTCTGCTATCAACCCTTCAACGAGGGGACGAGCATACTCAGGAAAAGCGGGAATGATAGTCAGTATGCCTATGCCGAGTACTTCCACATCTTTTTCAAAAGCGATAAATTGAGCCATGATTTAAAATGATTAATCCGTGAAAAGTTGATAAATAGCCGCTACATGAACCGCGTAGAGACCAACCTTAAATCCAAGTGATAACATAAAAACTGGAATCTGCCCCGTCTAAGCGTGACTTCTTGCTTTTGTCGAGTTCTACATCAATATAACCCGCGTCTTGGGGCTTGCATCTACGGGAAAATTCTGTCGCGATGCCGCGTTCAAAATGACAGGGATAGGGGTTTTTGCATTCGACCACGGCTTTTTTAGCTTGATGGTCAAAGGATAGTAGCTTGATGTAGCCCATCAGATAACCATTGCGATGATGAGAGCGATATGCGCCATCCCAAGCTGAGTAAGCTGCTTCTAACGTGGTTCCAGGCGGAAAAGGGACGCTCTCACCTACCGCTACACCCGCATTAAAGAGCGTACTCGCGCCATAACGATTTGCAATCTCTTTGAAAACATTCAAATCGCTCTGCTGGTTATGCCAGCTATCGGGCGTAACATTTGTGACATTATTATTCTTAAAAAATTGTTCAATTTCTGCGCGATAATATTCGGGAAATGTACTTAGGCACGACAGAATACTGTGTCCTGCGACTTCTGCATTTTTGTCAAAAGAAATAAATTGAGCCATGATTTAATGGGTTGAGGTAAGTGGATAGCGGAAGTGCTTTAATAAACGGGGTTATTTTACAGAATTTCATCGTCAAGAAAACCTGTTAATTATATGTATGTTTAAGGGAGAGGGGAGAAGTTGGGAGGGTGGATAAACGCAGCGCATCCACATGAATATATGGAAATTTTGTTAATTCTCGCCGCTTATCTTCTCTATCCACTAAAAACTATCAACTAACGACTTACAAGCTGTTATCCCCACATCACCCCGCTATTTGGTCAAATTGAAAATTTCCATTCCCCCACCGCAAGATTGTCCAGTGCCCAATCCCCAATTTGATAGCGTATCAGTCGCAAAGTGGGATAGCCCACGGCGGCGGTCATGCGGCGGATTTGGCGATTTTTGCCTTCGCGCAGCGTGATTTCTATCCAGCTTGTGGGAATGTGCAGACGTTGGCGTATCGGCGGATTGCGCGCCCATAATCCAGCAGGTTGGTCGATTAAGCGTGCTTGCGCGGGCAGGGTGGTGAAGTCGGAGAGTTTTACTCCGTTGCGTAAGGCTTGCAGTGCGGCATCATCTGGTATGCCTTCGACTTGTACCCAATAGGTTTTTGCTTGTTTAAACTTGGGATCGGTCAATTGATGTTGTAATTTGCCATCATCGGTCAATACCAATAAGCCTTCGCTGTCAGTATCTAGTCTGCCAGCGGCATAAAAGTCAGGAAGCGCGATATAATCCGCCAGCGTTGGATGTAGCCCGTCGCGACTAAATTGGCAGATCACCCCAAATGGTTTGTTAAATAGCAAGACGCGTTTCATTACAGTCCTCAGTGATTTTTCAGCGGCGATATTACCGTAATCCTTTCTATTTCTTCGGAGAAGTTGAACTATGTACCAGCACATCACAGTCCCTGCTCATGGCAGCAAAATTACCGTTAACGCAGATCACACCCTGAATGTGCCTGACCATCCGATCATTCCCTTCATCGAAGGCGATGGCACGGGCGTGGATATTACCCCTCCGATGCGTCGTGTGGTGGATGCGGCAGTGGCTAAGGCTTACGGTGGTGCAAAGAAAATCGAGTGGATGGAAGTCTATGCGGGCGAAAAAGCCGTGAAGGTGTATGGCAACGATACGTGGCTGCCTGAAGAAACCGTGCAAGTGGTGCGTGACTACGTGGTGTCGATCAAAGGTCCGTTGACCACGCCGATTTCTGGCGGCATTCGTTCTTTGAACGTTGCACTGCGCCAAATGTTGGATTTGTATGTTTGTCTGCGCCCCGTGCGTTGGTTTACAGGCGTACCGACTCCCGTCAAAGAACCGCATAAAGTCGATATGGTGATTTTCCGTGAAAACACCGAAGACATTTACGCGGGGATTGAATGGGCAGCGGGTTCTCCAGAAGCCAAAAAAATGATCGACTTTCTGCAAAATGAAATGGGCGTGACCAAAATTCGCTTCCCAGAAACCTCTGCAATCGGCATCAAACCTGTGTCTACGGAAGGGACAGAACGCTTGGTGCGCCGCGCCATTCAATACGCGATTGACCATAATCGTGCATCGGTGACCTTGGTGCACAAGGGCAATATCATGAAGTTCACCGAAGGGGGTTTCAAAAATTGGGGCTACGAAATCGCTAAACGTGAATTCGGTGGCGTAGAAATCGACGGTGGACCTTGGTTGAAATTACCGAATGGCATCATTATCAAAGACGTAATCGCGGATGCATTCTTGCAACAAATTTTGTTGCGCCCAGCCGAGTACGACGTGATTGCGACCCTGAATTTGAACGGCGACTATATTTCTGACGCATTGGCGGCAGAAGTGGGCGGGATAGGCATTGCCCCAGGCGCGAATTTGTCCGATACCGTGGCGATGTTTGAAGCCACCCACGGCACGGCACCGAAATATGCAGGCAAAGATTATGTCAATCCAGGTTCATTGATTTTGTCTGCCGAAATGATGTTGCGTCACATGGGGTGGACAGAAGCGGCTGACTTGGTGGTCAAAGGCATTGAAGGCGCGATTGGTGCGAAAACCGTGACATACGACTTTGCGCGCTTGATGGAAGGTGCGGAACAAATATCTTGTTCAGCCTTTGGCGAAGCGGTCGTGTCGAAGATGTAACATGCTCCTCTCGCCCACGCTTGGGAGAGGGGTTGGGGGAGAGGGCAAATTTCCCCTCTCCCTAGCCCTCTCCCCCTCCCCCTCTCTCTAACTCTCTCCCGCAAGCGGGAGAAAGGACGAACGAGAAGGGCGATCTTAAATTTTTGGGCGAGGGAATGGTGTGCAGCATGCCCAGTCGTCTTAGCGTGGGCAGCTTAATGTGGAGAAAGTATGAATCAACTGAATAACATGCGTCAGCGTGGTTTTACGCTGATTGAGATTATGGTCGTTGTCGTGATTTTGGGTGTGCTAGCGGCATTGGTGGTGCCTAAAGTGATGGGAAAACCGGACGAAGCGCGCATCGTAGCCGCCAAGCAGGATATTCAAGCACTGAGTCAAGCCTTGAAACTTTATCGTTTGGATAATCAACGCTATCCAACGACTGAACAGGGCTTGCAAGCCTTGCAACAAAAACCGACGACTGCACCGATTCCATCGAATTGGAAAACGGGCGGCTATGTGGAAAGATTACCGAAAGACCCGTGGGGTCACACCTATTTGTATCTCAGCCCAGGGCTGCATGGCGAAATTGATATTTTCAGCTATGGCGCAGATGGAGTGTCGGGCGGAGAAGGTGGGGATGCGGATATTGGTTCTTGGAGTTTATAGGGAAAACGCGTGATTGCTTCCCGTTCGCGCGCCGCATCGCAAGGGTTTACCCTGATTGAAATCATGGTGGTGGTGGTGGTCATCGGCATCATACTCGCCATCGCCCGCGTCAATTTAATGCCTGATGAGCGACAAATGGTCGAAGATGAAGCGGCACGACTGGCGTTGTTGCTAGAATTAGCCCACGACACCGCCGCCACACGCAGTCTGTCCTTGGCTTGGTCGGTGTCGCCACAAGGTTATCTCTTTAGTCAGCAAAACGAGAAGGGTGATTGGGTGGAACAGAGCGCGATCGAAACACTACGCGCTCGTACCTTGCCCGCAGAAATGCGCGTGATGAATGTGTCTATTCAGCATCAAGCCGTACCGCTAACCGAAAAGTTGTTATTCACCTCGTCGGGGGTGGGGACGGCGTTTGAGATTGTGTTGGTACTCAAACAGCAGCAACGGCGCATCGTGGGTAATTTGGCTGGGCGGGTGTGGGTGGAAAAAGATGTCGGTTCTATGTGATTTACACTGTGTGAAACAAGACTCCCTCCCCTTCAAGGGGAGGGTTGGGGTGGGGATGGGGAAGAGATGAAGGCTCAAACAAACCGCTCGATCATCGGCAGGCAGCTTCAGCGAACGCTGCGCAACCACAAGACCGATGCGGAAATACGCTTATGGCAACGACTACGCAGTCGGCAACTCGCGATCTGTAAATTCCGCCGCCAACATCCGTATCTGGATTATGTGTTGGACTTTGTCTGTCTGGAAAAGAGCTTGATTGTTGAAGTCGATGGCGGGCAACACTTGGAAAACGAGCGCGATCAAGCACGAGATTGGCGTTTACAGGAAGCTGGATTTCGAGTGTTGCGATTCTGGAACAACCAGGTTTTGCAAGAAACGGACGCGGTGGTAGAGGCTACCTGGATGGCTTTACAGAGCGCAGCGGTTATACCCCATCCCCACCCCAACCCTCCCCTTGAAGGGGAGGGAGATTGCGCACTTGTGTCACGATGACCCACTATGATTCACATAGAGCCAAGATGTCCGCCTGTAAATCACGCGGCTTTACCTTGTTGGAGGTGTTGATAGCCTTGGCGATACTGGCAATCGCTTTGACAGCAGCGGGGCGGATTGCCAGTATTTCGGTCGATACCGCGATGCAAGTGCGTCAGCGTATCGTCGCACACTGGGTCGCAGAAAACCGTATTGTGGCATTACGTGCCGCCCCTCTTTTCGCGCCCATCGGCAGCAGTAGTGGCGAAGTGGAACAGGCTGGTTTTATCTTGGGCTGGGAAGAAGTGATTAGTGGCACGCCCAATCCTAACTTTCGTCGTGTCGAAATTCGGGTGTTTGCGATTGGTTCTCCCAACTACGCTTACGCCGATTTGGTCGCCTATTTGCCCGCCCAAAAATAATGTTCAAACACCCTACTCGCGGTTTTACCTTGTTAGAAGTGCTGGTGGCACTGGCGATTTTCGCCTTGGTGTCGGTCATGGCTTTTCGGGGCTTGACCATGATGTTGGACACTCGTGAACGGGTCACGCAACAAGGGCAAAAATGGCAGGACTTATCGCGTTTGTATGTGCGCTTGCAGCAGGATTTAAGCCGCGTGGTCAATCGACCTATACGTAATAGTTGGGGAACGGAAGTGGCGGCTTTGGTGGGGGAACCCAATCCTGTCGGTGATGACGATGCGCTGTTGTCTTTTACCCGCATGGGCTTAGCGGGGCAAACAGGACGGTTGCAAGGTTTGCAGCGGTTTGGCTATCGTTTACGCGGTAACAAAGTCGAAATGCTTAGTTGGACCAGTTTGGATCAAGCCCCGCGTGTCCGTCCTATGGTGGATGAAGTGTTGAGTGGAGCAGCCAGTTTGAAAGCAAACTATTTAGACATGACAGGGACTTGGCATGATCGTTGGCCGATGACAAATCAACAGCCTGTTCCTCCTGTGGCAGTTAAATTGAATTTGGTGTTGCTGACGGGTGAGCATATCGAATGGCTATTTGTCGTCCAATGAAGGCATACTGTCCCCTTTGCTCGCACATTGTGATGCGCCAACGTGGCGTGGCATTGATAACTGCTATCCTGATCGTGGCACTGGTGGCGAGTGTGGCGACTTATCTGGCGGCGCAAAATCAAGTGCGTATTCAGCAGATGGAAAATCTCAAAGGACGGGCGCAAGCAGAGTTATTGGCGCGGGCGGCGGTGGATTGGGGGCGTGCGATATTGGCGGATGATGCGATGCGTGGTGTAGTCGATGACCCTTCCGAACTGTGGGCAACGGTGGTGGTGCCGCAGCAAACCGATGGAGGACAAGTCGGTGGGCGAATTGATGACCAGCAAGCTTTGTTTAATTTGAATAATTTGATGTGGGGGGGGGCTGCTTATCCTGTTGATGTGGCGCGTTTTCAGCGGTTGTTGACCCAATTGCAATTGCCTACCGACTTGGCAAATGGGCTGGTGGACTGGATGGATACCGATAGCGTCGTCACCTATCCTGGCGGCGCGGAAGATGGCGAGTATTTGCAGCAAGAGCCGCCGTATCGTGCGGGTAATCGCTGGTTGGTCGATGTCGATGAGTTGTATCACGTTAAAGGATTTAATGCCAAAATCATCGCGCAATTGCGTCCCTTTGTGACCGCTTTACCTGATCGCACGGCGGTGAATGTCAATACTGCTTCGGCAACGGTGCTGGCAGCAATCTTGGATAATGGCAGTTTGAGCGATGCCAATGCGATTGTGTTGGCGCGCCAATCTCGACCGATACAGGATAAACAAGATTTATGGAAGCGTTTCCCAAACTTGCCGATGCAAACAACGGATGCCTCGCTGGACTACGGTAGTCGATACTTTTTGGTCGCGAGTCAGGCACAATACGGCACGGCGGTGGTGCGGGAACAGGCTTTATTGCAACGTAATGGCATGGGCTGGCCGAAGTTGATATGGATTAAGCAGATGTAGGGAGGGGGAGGGGAGGAAGGGCATGTTGAACTTGTGGCTAATGCTTTTCTCCCTTCTCCCGCAGGCGGGAGAAGGGTTGGGGATGAGGGAGTTTGAGCTGTCGTACATTATTTAGTACGCAACACCCCTCACCCTAACCCTCTCCCGCTTGCGGGAGAGGGAATTAATGGGTGATATTCACCCGATGGATTTTGTTGGAGTACATAGTGGCAATTTTGCGAATTTTGATGCCTGAATCTCTCCCTGAGTTGGGAGCATGTCTGGCATGGGAGCGGTTGGATGCAAAGGGTAATACCGTGCAATCAGGCTGTGATCCCTTGGCGGATATGCCCGTCGCGGAACAGTGTCAGGCGGTTGCTCCTGCTGCCGTGGTGCTGCTGACCTCGGTAAAGCTCCCCGCCAGTAAAGGCGAAAAAGCCCGTCGTTTGTTGCCATTTGTGGTGGAAGATCAACTGGCGGTGGAGGTAGATACGGTACATTTTGCCTTGGGTGCAGACTTGCCCGATGGACGGCGATCCGTCGCGGTGGTCAATAAGCACTGGATGCAGCAAAGTCTGGCTTTTTTGACGACACAGGGGCTGCGCGTACAACACTTTTTCCCTGAAACCTTGTTGTTGGCTTTGCCTGAAGACGGTTGGGTCATGACGTGGGATGGGCAGCGCGGCTTGGTGCGTACTGGCGATTTTGCAGGTTGCGCGTTGGAAGGCGAGGGGATTCCTTTTGCGTTGCAATGCTTGTGTCAATCTGTCGTCTCACATCCGCCTAAACAGTTGCTGATTTACACCCACGCGGCGTTGGATGTTGCGGTGTGGTCGGCGCAATTGGGCGTGCCTGTGGTGAAAAGTACGCAAGCCGCGCCCAGCGAGTTATCGGCATTAGACCTATTGCAAGGTGATTTTGCGCGGCAGCAGTTTAATTGGACTTGGCTGCCCAAACTCAAACCCGTGTTATGGTTGGCTGCTGCGATGATCTTGTTGCAGTTGCTCGGTACGGGCATAGACGATTGGCGACTCAGTCGCGAACAACGGCAATTGCAGCAAGAGATGGAAGCCAGCTTTCGTCAGGCGTTTCCCGAAGCCACCGTGGTGGTGGATCCTGCTTTGCAAATGGAACGGCAAGTCGCAACCTTGCGGCGGACGGCAGGCATTGCCGATGCGCAGGACTTTTTGCCTATCTTGGGTAAAATCACGCCCTTGCTGAAGGGGGCGAATGGCACGCAACTGCAAAAAATAAACTTTGAAAATCAAGTGCTAAGGTTAGAGTTGAGCTTGCCGACGGCAGCGGTATTGGCATCGTTGCATACCCAAGTGAGTCAGCTTTCTTGTCAAACCGAGTGGTTGGCTGAAGGCATGAATGTGCGGCTTAAAGTGTGGGAGTGTCGATGAAATCCGATTGGTCTCGTTATTGGCAAAATTTATTGCCGCGCGAACGCTGGATCATCGCGGGCGGCGGTGGGGTGTTGGTCATAGCACTGTTGTATGCCTATCTTTGGTTGCCGCTGCATCAGCAACGGCAAAAATTGCAAGAAGTCTTGCCGCGTATGCGACTACAAGCGACGCAGTTGCAGACGGCTCGTGACGAAGTGTTGCGACTGAAAGCCCAGATCGGGGCGGGTGCAAGATCCACTTTGCCTTTGCAACAGGCACTCACGGCGAGTGCGACGGCGCAGGGGCTGACCTTGCTCAAAGTCGATGTCACGGGGGAGCATAGCGCAATGCTGGTTTTAGATAACGTGGCTTTTGATGACTGGCTGCGCTGGCTACATGTGTTACAAACCCAGCAAGGGCTACACTTGGTGGCAGGCGACATCACCCGCAGCGTGCAAGTTGGGCGGGTGAATATCCAAGCGACGGTTTCACAGGAATGAGTTTGCGTCGTAAGCTGTGGATCGCGGCGGGGCTGTATGGCATTTTTTTGCTGATAACCGTGCCTGCCCACTGGGCGGCGGTGGCATTGGCGAAGTTCAGTCATCAACGCATACAACTGATCGACCCTGTTGGCACGCTATGGCAGGGAAAAAGCAGCGCGTTGCAAGTGGATACTCACCGCCTAAAAGAGTTTGCGTGGACGCTCAATGCGGGGTGTGCGCTCTGGGCAACCGTCTGCGCGGACGTGACATGGGCTGGCGATTCTCATGCCAAAGTACGCGTAACCAGACAGACTTTGCAGTTACAAGCTGCGCAGATTACTTTGCCCGTTGCATGGTTGGCGACGGCTTTCCCGACGGCAGAGCCATATGGGTGGGGGGGCGATGCGATAATACAAACATCCGCATTGACGTGGCAGTTTGACGGGGGATTGAAGGGGATTGCCCACGTCGAATGGCGTGACGCGCATACCATCAAACTGCTCGTGCAACCTTTAGGGGATTATCTGGTGGAGGTAACAGGCACGGAGCAAGGCGTGGTATTGCAGCTTCGCACCCTGCGCGGCGCATTGGAGGTCAATGGCACAGGACGTTGGGCAGCACACGACCACTTTCGTTTTTCAGGTAGCGTGAAGCCTGATCCCGCGCGTCAAAGCGAATTCACCGCTTTGTTGAATTTGACGGGCAATCAACCCGATGCGTTGGGGCAATATCGGGTCGGTTTTTAACAGCAAGGAGCCTATATGATCGAACTGACTGTACTCACTATCCTCACCATTTTGGTCGTGTTGACCTTGCGTCATGTGAAACCGCCCGTGTTGGAGCATCCGCTGGTGATACAAAGGGTGGGACAATATCACATCACCCTAGCACCACAACTCAATGGCGCGCAGACCTTTATGGAGCATATTGCCAAGCAATTTGCCACGTATCAACCCGTGTCAGGGGAGTGCGATACGCAATTTTTCAGCGTAAAAGATTTCCAGCTTTTTGGTGATAAGGATAAGTTTTATTTGCTCGCAGTCTCGTTGCGCAACGGCTTATTGTATTTTCAAGTAATTGCACCCCCGCCTTTGTTGCGAGATGAAGATAGTCATTTGGCTGCGATACGCACCTTCGCCGCAGCGGTCTTGGCAGAGCAGCCCATGAATGCTAACAATGACGCTGCCGCTGTGGTGACGCAAGCCATCGACGCTGCCGCACAAAACTTGAATATCACAGTGCAAAGTTTAACGGTGTAAACAGGTTCTCAGAGGATGTAAGTTGAATCAACATAGCTTATTCCATTTTATCTAGAGAAACGCTTTTATCTAGAGAAACGCTGATTGAATCTTCCGCTCGTGGTGAGCCTGTCGAACCATGAGTGGAAGATTCAATGAAATCAGTAGATTAAATCCATCCCCCTTCGACCGTTCGACAAACTCACGGCTCAGGGCGAACGGATTTAATCAGTACTTCTCTAGGCGAAAACCACTGATATCCTTGCCACTCACTCTACAGGGTTATTGCCTAGTCGCATGAGTTTGTGTAGTATCTACATCATATACAGTTACTTATTTTAATCATTCCCCTCCTGTTGCGAGGGGATGTTTTTTGATAAAGGATATCATCGTGATAGGCACAATGCAGTTTCAATATGATTGGAAACAAGATGTGGTGATTGCCACGCCCAATTGGAAAATAGAATCCAGAGAAGATTGCGATGTATGGTTTAAGCAGTATATGGATTTTCTCACGCCATTTTGTCGCAAAGTCGATGTGATTTTTGTGCTGGACAAATTTGTCGTTGCCAGTAATGTCATCAATATTTGGGCGGAATACCGCATTAACTTGTTGAGAAACTATGTTCGTTTGCCCTATCGGGTGCATTCCAATCGCCTCCTCAATTTGCTGCTTGCCAACAGTTCGCGCGAATCGAATGTCATTAGCCAAGATGCTGACAGCATTGAGGAAGCGATTGCGGGGATTACGGCTGCACGGCTTGAGAAGGGCTTGCAATCTGTCGGGGCAAATACCGAAGTGGGAACGGTACAGTTTCAATACGATGCGGAAAATGATGTGGTGATTGCCATACCCAATTGGAAAATAGAAAGCCTGGCAGATTGTGAGGTATGGTTCAAGCAATATATCGACTACCTCAAGCCCTTTCGTCGCAAAGTGGATATGGTTTTTGTGCTGGATGATTTTGCTGTCACCAGTCAAATTATCAATGTGTGGGGAGAATACCGCACGGACTTAGTAAAAGAATATATTCGGTTTTCCTATCGAGTACATTTGAACTCACTGATCAAAATTATTATTAAAAGCGGTGCAATGCAATACAACGCCGCGAGTCAAGATGCGGACAGTGTTGAAGGGGCGATTGCAGGGATTAAAGCGGCAAGAGCCCAAGCAGGTATTCAATAAATCCGCTTAATTTCAGGAGTAAACACGCCATGGCTGGAACGGTAGAATTTCAATATGACGCAGAAAATGATGTGGTCATTAACATATCCCATTGGAGAATAGAAACAGAAGAAGATTGCGAGGCATGGTTCAAGGAATATACGGATTACCTCAAACCCTTTGGTCGCAAAATGGATTCTATTTCTGTGCTGGATGATTTTTTCGTGAACAGCAAAATTGTCAATGTGTGGGGAGAGTATCGAACGAACTTGGTCAAAAACTATTATCGTTTTTCCTATCGGGTACATTTCAACTCGCTGGTCAAAATTATTGTTAAAAGCGATTCATTGAAGTACAACGCTGCCAGTCAAGATGCGGACAGCATCGAAGGCGCGATTGAAGGGATTAAAGCCGCAAGAGCTGAAGCGGGTATTGAATAAATCCGCTTAAATGGCAATGGAATAGGGGTTATACGTAATGGCTGGAACAATGCAGTTTCGATATGACGCGGAAAATGATGTGGTGATTGCCATTCCCCATTGGAGAATAGAAACTCAAGCAGATTGTGATGTGTGGTTCAAGCAGTATATGGATTACCTCACGCTTTTTCGTCGAAAAATGGATGTGGTTTTTGTGCTGGATGATTTTGCCGTTGCCAGCCAAATCATCAATGTATGGGGAGAATACCGCACGGACTTGGTGAAAAATTATGTCCGATTTTCCTATCGGGTGCATTTGAACTCACTGATCAAAATTATTATTAAAAGCGATTCATTGAAGTACAACGCCGCCAGTCAAGATGCGGACAGCATCGAAGGCGCGATTGAAGGTATTAAAGCCGCAAGAGCTGAAGCGGGTATTGTATAAATGTGCTTAATTTTCATGCAGTAATCATGACATAGGATCATGCGATGCACCATGGTGTGCTGCGCGCACCCTACCATACAGCTTAATTTAGGAGTCGATACACAATGACTGGAACCATACAGTTTCAATATGACGCGGAAAACGACGTGGTGATTGTCACGCCACACTGGAAAATAGAAACACAGGCAGATTGTGACGCTTGGTTTAAGCAATATGTCGATTATTTTGGCTTATTTCATCGAAAAGTCGATGCGATCTTTGTGTTGGATGACTTTGTTGTTGCCAGTCAAATTGTGACGGTGTGGAGCGAATATCGGGCAAGGTTGATGAAAAGCTATATTCGAATCTCTTATCGGGTGAATTCAAACAGCTTGGTGAATATCATGGTGAAAGCCAGTTCGTTTAAATACAATGCCATCAGCCAAGATGCGGACAGTATTGAAGGGGCAATTGAAGGGATTAAAGCGGCAAGGTTGGAAGTGGCGGCATCTGCCTAGTTTAATGGGATAATCAGCAATGACGGTAACGGTAGATTTTAAGCATGATGCGCATCACAACATTGTGATTGCTTCGCCTCACGGAAAAATCGAAACAGAAGAAGATTGTCAATCATGGTTCAATCAATATTTAAATTACTTTCGCCGCTTTGGTCGGCAAGTTGATGTGATTTTTGCATTGGGTGATTTGAGTATCGACGGACAGATGATGACGCGGTGGGGAGAATACCGAGTTGCGCTGATGACTGAGAACCTCGTTAGATTTTCCTATCGGGTAAAGCCCCAAACGCTACTGAGTATCGCGACAACGCTCAGTATTGTGAAATCCAAAACGCCTAATCCAGAAAAAGGTAGCATTGAAGAAGCGATTGCGGCGATTAAAGCGGATAGGGCGAAAGCGGGCATTAAATAGCGATTTCGCTAAATTGTAGGGAGCTTCATAAATCCAAGGAAACGCTGATTAAATCTTCCGTTCGTGGTGTGCTTGTCGAATCATGAATGGAATATTCAATTAAATCGATAGATTAAATTCGTTCACCCTTCGACCGTTCGATAAACTCACGGCTCACGGCTCACGGCTCACGGCTCACGGCTCATGGCTCATGGCTCATGGCTCATGGCTCATGGCTCATGGCTCATGGCTCAGTGCGAACGGATTTAATCAGTACCTCCTTAAAATAAATAGTTGAGGACTGTGTGATAGGAACGATAGACTTTCAGTATGACACGGTAAACGATATTGTTATCGCCACCCCACACTGGAAAATTGAATCGCAAGAGGAATGTGAGCTATGGCTTAATCAGTATGAGGCGTATTTTAGTCATCATTTTGATCGCCCTATGGATATGATTTTTGTGTTACATGATTTTACGATTAACAGTCAAATCATGACGGTGTGGGGAGAGTACAGAATCAGGCTGATCACACGCTATATTAGGTTCTATTATCTGGTTCATCCCAAACCCGTCGTCAACATTGCCAGTTCGATCAGTGCGATTAAATACAAAAATCCTAGCGGAGAGGCAGAAAGTATAGCGCATGCTATCGCCGCGATTCAAGCGGATAGGATCAGCGGGCATCAAGCAACGATTCGTACCTGTTTTTAGTGATTATTCAAAATAAATGAACATCGTTAGGTGAGGTAATGTTGTGATAGGAACAGTCGATTTTAGGCATGACGTGCGCAATGATGTTGTGATCGCGACCCCACGCTGGCACATGGAAACTGCGGAGGATTGTAGGATAGGATTTGGACAATGTGATCATTACTTTAAACAATTTCATCGCAAAATTGATGTGATTTTTGTATTCGACTATTTTACGATGAGCGGTAATGTCATGACGCTGTGGGGCGAATACCGCGCGAAGATGATTGAGAACTATATTCGGATTTCTTATCGGGTGAATCCAAAAATTCTGGTCAGCATTGCCAGTATGACCAGTAATACCAAATACAGAACGCCTAATAGAGAAGCTAAGAGTATCGAAGAGGCTATTGCTGCGATTAAAGTCGAGAGAACGAAAGCAGGCATTAAATAGCTGACTCAGGTTAAGTGATGTGAATACCAATTTAAAGGCGATAGGAAATACCGTGATAGGAACCATAGATTTTAGGCATGATGTGGAAAACGACATTGTGATCGCCACGCCCAATTGGAAGATTGAAACCAAGGAAGATTGTGAAGCATGGGCGCGTCAATATGGTGATTACTTGGGGCGATTTTACCGCCCTATGGATGTGATTTTCGTATTGGACGATTTTGTGGTGACCAGTGCCATCATCTCGGAATGGGGAGAGTACCGCGCGAAAGTGGTAAAAGCCTATACGCGTTTTTCGTATCGAGTGCATTCAAAAAGCCTAGTCAACATTATCGTCAAAGCCAGTGCCATTAAGCACAATGCCTCAAACGAGGTCGCAGATAGTGTTGAAGCAGCCATCGCCGAAATTAAAGCACAGAGGGTGAAAGCGGGCGTAAAATAAGACACATCGCCCGTGTTTCCATCGTGATTACGGAACCACGCTATTTCCCAATCCACCGCATTTAGTCGCAATTGCTAACTCGCCATAACGGGTAATTTACCTGATCGCTTTCATCGTATGGGGTGGCGCAAGCTTTTCCCCAATTGGGTGCCTCGCAAACATCCGCCAGTATTGGATCACAGCCATTTTTATCGTCAATCTCAACGACGGTTTTTAGGTTTACTCGTCATCCTCGCGAAGGTTGGGATATAGCTATTTGATTTAACTGGATTTCTGCTTCCGCAGGAATGACGAAAACCGAAAAATCAGCGTTAGTCGAAATGAAGTTTATATGTATTGCTATGTAAATTTTATGTGGTCTTTTTGCGAATAAGTGGTGCCAGAACACGCTTACCTGAACGAAATCGGCAGAACCAAAATCGGTCTGTGCAACGATGAAGAAGCGGTCGATGCGTTTTATAAACTGTCACAACTCGAAGGCATCATTCCCGCGTTGGAATCCGCCCATGCGGTTGCCTACGCCATGAAACTCGCCAAGACCTTGGGTAGCGATAAAACGATTTTGGTGAACCTCAGCGGCAGAGGGGATAAAGACATTGATTTTGTGATTGAACATTATCCGATTCCCAATGCGAAGTTTTAATTTATTCGTCATCCCCGCGAAGGAACGTCACCCCCGAATGCTTTTGTCGGGGGCGGGGATCCAGCTCTTTTTGTGACCATTTTTTATGACATAATTAGCATAAATTCTGCCACTATCTGAGAGTCTGGAGTTAATGCCTACTTAATCAAGGCAGAAAAAGTTTGATTTTGCATAGCACACGGTTGCAAGTGTCGTAGCATTTAACCTACGTCAAACTCGACAAAACCGTAGCAGGGGAATTGCCTCCTACATGCGATTGCATGTGGAAAGGTTTTTGAGTCAGTCCCGCTCGTTTGAATCGGTAGCGAATGTATGCCGCGATGTCATCCTCGTGGGAGGAGATAATTAGCTGTTTGTCTTGAAGTTCGCATCTCAGTAAATCAGTTAACGACGCAATATTTATTTCGTCAAGTGATTGTGCAGGGTCATCAATTAACACAAAAGCATTTTCAGAGTACACTCGATTTAGCGACAAAAAGAAGGCAAGGCTAAGTGCTGAAAGCTGGCCAGAACTCATTGAGAGAGTTGCATCATGTTCTGACTGTTCGGCTGTACAAAACTGAAGCTTACTACCATCTCCTCGATCAATAAACAGTCCAAGACCACGTTGATAGTTTTGAATCAAGCGACCGCTGTATATGTGGAAGATTAACTCTATATTTGAGATTATTCTTGCGGAATAATCACGTTCAGTTTTTGTTAACAAGAGCTTGAGCTTCGATACTTTGTCTTTTGCAGCAATTGCAGCATTAAGTTTGTTTTGTCGCAGAATTAGTTCTTTCTTTGAAGCTTGTAGGGCTGAATTCTGCTGGGCTCGGTGTTTCAGCGTGACATAGCTTCTCTTTTCCATATATTTAGTGGTATCTGCATTGTAAAAATCTGCAATAGCAGCGAATGTATTTTCGATAGCCTTTTCCCAACCTGCTGGTGGTGATTCTCCTTCGGCTTGTTTGAGAGTTCTAATTCTTGTGATCAGATCCACCTTGCGTAAAGCGAGCTCCATGGCATCATTCGTAAATATTTCGCTATATTCGATTTGCTGGGCTGTAAGTCTCTCATTAAAATGTATTAGGGCATCAAAGTTATTGAGATTTTTTCCTAATTCGATAAATAAGCTACGCTCGAAGCTCTTTTCCAACAGTTCGTTTTCTGAAGCCAAACGCGCCGTCAAAGGATCAAGTGCATCTGAAATAATTTTATGAATGTCAGCCAGCTGAGTGGCGAGAGTGCCTATTTCAGCATCGTAGACCTTTGTTGTTTCATTAATTGCCGCTGCGAGTCGCTCCACTGTACCCCACTCAATTCCGCACAAAGCACACCAAGTTCCATTTTCCTCGAAAGCTTGTTTGTGACGAGTAAAAAGATCAGCTCTCACGCGCTTTAACTCTACAACTTGTGCAGACCTACCGTTCAGTTGTTTAAGTAGAACATCACGGCTTGATATATGGTTTTCTAGGTTGCTATCGATAGTGATATCTGCTGTTTTTACTGTAGTTAGATCAGTAGATGTGATTGAGCTGGGCGATTTTTTTAATGCCGAAAGAGCTTTTGCTAAAACGGTCAGACGTAGGTTTTTAGTATTGAGCATGTCGTACCGACCAAAGTGTTTACCTATCGATACGGCCAAAGAAATTAGATTGTCCTTTTCTGTTATATACCGCTCAATTTCGGAATTCTTCCTTCGAGTTTTGATTTCCTCTTTATGCTTTAGTACGTCGATTAAAAGATTTAATTCTGCCAAAAACCCCTGATATCTTGGTTCGTCTAGTTGAACGAATGGTTCAGGCAGATCCCAACTCGGAGTTGGTGCACGGGTACTCAGTTTTTCGTATTCTCTTTCAAAGGGTTCTGACGAGTCCATTTTTGAAAGTAGTTCAACCTTCTCCGCTAGAACTGAAATTTTCTGTTTCTCACTTTCGGAGCTTAGACCAGAAAGACGCGCCTCCACTTTTTTACAAAGATCAATTTGATCTTTTGTTTCGCGTGTCTTTAGTAGAACTTCTAGTGCGTTCTTACGATCAGTAATCGTCTTGGAGAAAATAAAGTCGCTTTGCCCCTGCTGGAGATAATTAAGCATTGAATAGTTCTTACAAAAGTTCTCTCCAAAATATTTATCGAGGTAATGTGATGGCAAGGGATCGGATAATATTTCAGAATCGAACTCGCTCAATGAGTAAAGCTTGAAAATATCAAACTTGTCAGCCCTATTGTTAGCCTGTTTTTTTAAATCTTCGACTGTTGCCACTCTTGCAAAGGTGATGCGCTCACCATTACTTGAGCTTACCAACTCCAACTTTATTATTAATACGCTGTCGCCATTCTTTGTATTCCAATAAAGGTTGTCTATATAGTTTTTCTTGGTTCCGAGCATAACTGTATTAAACAGCTGGGAAATTCTGAAAATTCCTCCTGTAAATAGAAGTTCAATCGCATCGAATACGGTTGTTTTTCCATAGCCATTAGGACCTTCAAGGGTCAAAAGTGAGCAAGCATCAAAATCGAAGTCTACAAACGAGAAAGCTTTAAACCCCTGTATTTGTAACCTAGATATTTTCCAATTCTTCATTTATTAATTCCTTAACGAGTGCATCCGCACTCTCTGGCGTGTTGGCATGGGATGCTATTTGACTATGTGTTTGCTGCAACCCCGCCTCAGCAACAACAGCGGCAACGTCATCCGACAACGTCTGTAGCGTTTTCTTTGACCGAGGCACTGCGAGAAATGGTAGCTTTATGAAAATGCGCGCTGCCAAACTGTAGAAAGATGGCGTGAGGGGGTTTTTCTTATAACTCTCAAACTCATCCATTTTGAGTACAACGGAGAAGAAGTCGTTGTAATTTTTCCCCTGAATAGCCCTTTCTTCTGAGTCGGAAAAATATAGGAAATATTTTTTGAAGTGATATGGGTTTTCTTCGTATGTAAGAATCTTATTTTCTAGATTTTTAAAGTCGGCCAAATTTTTCAATTTATGAATTAAGACTAAATCGCAGTTTTTGTTAAACGACGGTTCAATGCTGAAGGATTCTGGGATAGAAGTTAGCACTTCGCTTTGGATATTCTCTATCGTATCGAGTAAATCCATTGACTTTAGAATGAGATAACGCTCAGCACCTGCAATTTTACGCTCGAAAAAATCGGTATCTTGGATAGATTTAATGAGCTTAAAACTGTGCTCTTGTGCGCCTTCGATTAGTATTTTCTTAAGCATCCAATTCTCCTTGCGCTACTTTTTTTGAAATAATTGAAACAGGAAATTCGCGGACAATATTATTGGATGTTTGTGTGCCAAAATTTGGACTTGTCGTTATTTTGTCAGAGCTCCCAATGATATTAATATCGCCATGATCTGCTCCAGTTATTAGAGTATTGTATTCAAACAAAATATTAGCCAAATATTGGTTGGAACGGATATGGGCAATCAAACTTTCCTTGAAAGAAGAGGTTCTTTTATCCGATAACATCATTGCAGTAGGAAGATATCTTTTGATGTTCTTCACGTAGTGTGGAAGTCCAACAAGAACAATCGTGCTCGATATTTCGGTTACGATGTCAGCATAATTTTGTATATCGTCAAATCTAATTTGATCATCAGGGTTCGATGGTCGAAGTGACCGCATTACCTCGGCGAGTTCCGAATCGCTCATAGAGTAGATAAAGCGGAAAACCTCACCGAATTTATTTATCTGCTGATCTGTAAAGGATTGGTCATTTTTGGCAATGTATTCTTCGAATGTGTTTGCAAAAACCAACCTCAGTTTTTGTAACTGGTATTCCTTATCCACGACTGAATTGAAGTCAATTTCTAGTATCTCCTTCAAAGCCTGACTGGCGATCATCTCAGTGTAAGCTACCTTTATTTCTGTCTCGCCTCCGTGTATTAAAGCGTGCATTTTCACAACTTGTTTTGTAACGAGTTCAGACAGATAACAGTATTTTCTATCAATTAGCAGCTCTGAACACGGAAGGCTGTTCTTTTTTAGATAACTATCTATAGTTTCTTTGGTTATCTTTTCTATGTCCGCAAGTAGGCAATATTTATTGTCGCCATATTGATAAAATTCTACCTTTGATGCCGCAGCATTAGTGAAGTCGCTGGCATCGTCGATGGGATTCGCAATATGAAAATAGCGAAGCGTAGATGTACTGCAATCAGTATTGATTTTGCTGGATTTAATAAGCGCGTCAACAAAAGCTGAACGATACGGCGAAATTTTCGCTTTTACTTGATGGATAGATATGGCAATTCCTGAGACATAAATTGCAAAATCATCCGTGCTGTCCAATTGCAAATCGAACCCAGTGACAGATTCGCCGTTGAACTTTTTATCGCAGAGCAACTTAATTGAATGATATAGGGCGACCTTCCCTTGGTAGACAAAGCCTCCCCACGATGATATCGCACTGGCTGGAAACGAAGAAGTCACATAGATCCTAGATTAAATATGGAAAATACTACGCTTGGGAATATACAGTAACCAGTGTACTTTTAGGGGAAAATATTTATCCGCTAAAGTTTAGAAGCTCATATGTCGCGGCAGGAGTAGGCGATTTGTATGGATGAGGAGCGAAGTTTGTAAAGCTTGAAATTTAGCGTGGTACGGCGCAATGCGCTTTGCTTATTGTCGCCCTACGTGGGGCTTTTACCCCGTAAAATATAAGGAAGAAGCGGGAAGGGTGAACCGTAGGGGCGTAGCCCCCAAGGTTTTTGTAGGTGCGAATTCATTCGCACGGTTTTGAATTTTTTGGGCGCGACACATCCTCTCTCACAAGTGGGCGAGGGGAGTTTGGCGTAGGGTGGGCAGACAGTTTTATCGTCTGCCCACGCGGCTGGGCATCCGCGTGGGCACAGAGGCCTGCCCACCCTACAATACTTGCAAGGTGATTGAAAAATATGAATAAATCCAACATCCAACCCGTTGATACGTTGTATCAAGAAATTCGGCTTTGTATCGAGCAGGCGAAAAACCAAGTGGTGGCACAGGTGAATCAGTCGTTGGTGCTGACCTATTGGCAGATTGGGCGGATGATTCAAACCGAGGTGTCGGCGCAATATGGCGATGCAGTATTGGGACAATTGGCGACGCGTTTGACGCTGGAGTATGGCAATGGCTTTAGTTATTCCAGCTTGACCCGTATGGCGAAATTTTTTGCTTATTTGCCTGAGCGGGAAATTGTTGTGACACTGTCGCAACAATTGAGCTGGTCGCATTTCGTGGAATTTATCAAGCTGGACGATGCACTGAAACGGGCGTTTTATATTGAGTTGTGCACCGAGGCGCGCTGGTCGGTGCGGGTGTTGCGCGAGCGGGTGTCGGGGATGTTGTATGAGCGCACGGCGATTGCGAAACAGCCTGATGAGCTGATTCGGCAGGAGTTAGCGCAGGTTCAACCTAGCCCGTCGTTGTTTTTGAAAGACCCGTATTTGCTGGATTTTTTAGATTTGAAGGACAACTTCACGGAAAAAGATTTGGAAAATGCCATTTTGGCGGAGTTAGAACGCTTTATTTTGGAGTTGGGCAGCGATTTTGCATTTTTGAGTCGTCAAAAACGGATTCAAATTGGGGGTAATGATTATTACATCGACTTGTTGTTTTATCATCGCAAGCTGCGGCGGTTGGTGTTGATTGAGCTGAAGTTGGGCGAATTCAAAGCGGAATACCAAGGGCAGGTGGCGTTGTATTTGAAATGGTTGGCGAAATATGAGCAGCAAGCCGATGAATTGCCGCCGATTGCGATTATTTTGTGCAGCGACAAGGATAACGAGGTGGTGGAGTTGATGGATTTAGCTCCCGATAATATCCATGTCGCGGAATACTGGCTAAAACTCCCACCGAAAGCCGTGTTGCAAGCCAAATTGCATAAGGCGATGATCGAAGCGAAGGCGCGTTTGGCGTGTCGGGAAAATGCGGGTTCCTAGGGAGGATTCGCCGCAAGGCAATCCACCGCCATGCCAGAACGGTGGTTTGCTTAGTGGCGTGCACCCTCTCCCCCAGCCTGCTGCGCACCCCTCGCTACGCTCTCCCCGTAAACGGGCGAGGGGAGTTGCCATTTCACATCACCAAGGGATATGCAATCGCTGCAACCCTCTCAAAACGCAGCTTGTAAATCATGCGCATTAGGACGAAAATGCGAGGCATGATGTTTAAATTTCCAAGTTATCCAGTCGTTCAGCTCATCTGTCCGTATCCGCAGGGTGGTTTCGCCACTTTCTGTTCAAATTCATCGCTCAAACTCAGAATGTGCTGATTTATTCGGTTTTGTCGTTTTTGTTGAAGCAAAAACGCTTTTGTATCAATGGACTGTATTCTGACCTTCGTCGGAATGATGCATAAATCTGTGCTCCCCTAACCCTATCTCGTGGCACGCAATTGATTTTGCGGTGCATTTTATTTTTTAAATTCTAAGGAGTTCCCATGAAAGTAATCATTATTGGCGGTGTCGCAGGGGGTGCAACCGCAGCGGCGAGGATACGTCGCAACGACGAAAATGCGCAAATTGTGATGATCGAGCGCGGTCCGTATATCAGTTTTGCCAACTGTGGGCTGCCGTATCACATTTCCCACACCATTGAGCAACGCGAACAGTTGTTGGTGACGTCGGAGCCTGCATTCGAGGCGCGTTATCGGGTGGACGTGCGCAGCCGTACCGAAGCCATCGCGATTGATCGCCACGCGAAAGTGGTGCGCTTGCGCAACCTTGCCACGGGCGATGAGTTTGATGAGTCTTATGACAAGTTGTTGTTGTCGCCAGGGGCGGAGCCGTTGCGCCCGAAATTGCCAGGGATAGACTCGCCGCGCATTTTTGGGTTGCGCAATATCCCTGATTTGGATCGCATTATGGCGCATCTTGAACAGCACAAACCGCGCCGTGCGGTGGTGATCGGCGGGGGATTTATTGGGATTGAGGTGGCTGAAAATCTGCACGATAAGGGGATTTTTACCACGTTGGTGGAAGGTGCAGATCAGATTTTGACCCCGCTGGATTATGAAATGGCGGCAATCGTCCATGCCCATATGAAGGATAAGAATGTGGAGCTGTACCTGTCGGACAAGGTCGAGCGTTTCGAGGATAGGGAAGGGCATACCGTGGTGTATCTCGGTAGCGGTCGTCGCTTGCAAGCGGATATGGTGGTGTTGGCGATTGGCGTGCGCCCTGAAACGACCTTGGCGCGTGCCAGTGGCTTGGAGCTGGGGAAATCGGGCGGGATTAAGGTGGATCGCTATTTGCAGACTTCTGACGCGGACATCTACGCGGTGGGCGATGCGATTGAAGTGACCCAAACCATCAGCGGTCAGCAAGTGCTGATTCCGCTGGCGGGCCCTGCCAATCGTCAAGGTCGCATGGCGGCGGACAATATCGTGTTTGGCAACACCCAACAGTATCGTGGCACACAAGGCACGTCGATTCTAAAAGCCTTTGATTTGGCGGCTGCTACCACGGGTTTGAACGAGAAACAGCTAATCGCGGCGAATATTCCCTACTTGAGTTGCATCACGCACAGCGGTTCTCATGCCAGTTATTACCCTGGCGCGAAACAAATCAGCTTGAAATTGTTGTTTACCCCAGAAGGCAAAATTCTCGGTGCGCAAGCAGTCGGAGCCGATGGCGCGGACAAGCGCATTGATGTCATTGCCACGGCGATTCATGGCAATTTGAACGTGGAAGATTTGGCGGAACTGGAATTGGCTTACGCGCCGCCTTTTGGTTCGGCTAAAGATCCTATCAATATCGCGGGTTATGTTGCGATCAACGTGTTGAATCAATCTCATCAACTGATTGAATGGCGCGAGTTGCACCAAAGTCTGACTTCTCAGGCAGTTAAACCGCAATTGATCGACGTGCGCACGGCGGAGGAATATGAATTTGGCAGTATCGCCACCGCCCGCAACATAGACGTGAACCAGTTGCGCGAACACTTGGATGAGCTGGATAAAAATGCGCCTGTGGTGCTGTTCTGCCAGATTGGTTTGCGGGGTTATTTGGCGTATCGCATCCTCAAACAACATGGCTTTACGCAGGTCAAGAATCTTTCAGGCGGCTACAAAACTTACTCGTGGGCGGTGGATAAACAAGCGAATCCCGATATTTTCGATTACGAAGATATTAAACGACGCGATCCAGCCGAGATTGAAGCGGAGCGTAGTGGCAGTTGTGTGGTCAGTGCGGCATGGAGCGCGCCCAGTGGTGAGGTGCACATCCTGAATGCGGTTGGGCTGCAATGCCCTGGCCCGATTATGAAAACCTACAAGGCGATGGATGCGCTGGAGGCGGGCGAGTTGCTGGAAGTGACTGTTTCTGATCCCGCCTTCGGTCGTGATATTCGCGCTTGGGCGAAGAAAACAGGCAACGAAGTGCTGTCGATTAAGGCCGAAAAGGGCTTGATGGTGGTGGTTTTGCGTAAGAATGCGCCTGTGCCAGCTGCAACATTACCTGCTGCGATTAAAGATAAGCTGACGCTGGTGGTGTTTTCCGACGATTTGGATAAGGTCATGGCGAGCATGATTATCGCCAATGGTGCGTTGGCGATGGGCAAAGGCGTGAGTCTGTTCTTCACTTTCTGGGGGTTGGACGTGCTGCGTCGCGAAGATGCGCCCGCGCGCAACAAGCCGCTGATGGATAGAATGTTCAGCAGCATGTTGCCCTCAGGCGTGGATCACCTCACGTCTATTTCTAAGATGGATATGCACGGCTTGGGTGCAAAGATGATACGCAAAGTCATGCACGACAAGGGCGTGGAAACCCCAGGTCATTTATTGCAAAGCCTCGTCGAAGGCGGTGCGCAACTCATTGCCTGCCAGATGTCCATGGATGTGATGGGAATTGATAAGTCTGAGTTGATCGAAGGTGTGGAAATCGGCGGTGTCGCGGCCTTCTTGGGCGAAGCATCCGAATCCAATACGACTTTGTTTATTTGATATTTAAAAACAGTTTGGTCTGGTTTAGCGCGTGAACTGTGCCACGCGGATCAGGGTAAATTCTGATAGAATGCCGCGTTCTTTTGGGCTGGTCGCAGCATGTTGGCTTCTATGTTGTCGTATCCCGTTTAATTTTTGATGTTTGTTTTTATTTATATTTGGAGAGTAGCATGGCTGTTGAACGTACCCTGTCGATTATCAAACCTGATGCCGTTGCAAAAAATGTCATCGGTCAAATTTATTCCCGTTTTGAAGGTGCTGGCCTGAAAGTGGTTGCCGCCCGCATGACACAATTGTCCCAAGCTGAAGCAGAAGGTTTCTACGCTGTTCACGCAGCACGTCCTTTCTTCAAAGATTTGGTTGCATTCATGATCTCTGGTCCTGTGATGATTCAAGCCTTGGAAGGCGAAGGCGCGATTCTGAAGAATCGTGACTTGATGGGTGCAACGAATCCTAAAGATGCGGCTCCTGGTACCATCCGTGCTGACTTTGCAGACAGCATCGACGCGAATGCCGTACACGGTTCTGACGCAGCTGAAACAGCAGCAGTTGAAATCGCTTATTTCTTCCCAGCATTGAACGTTTACTCCCGCTAAGGGATTGCGCCTTACCTCTTTGGGTGCATCGCTATAAGCACAATGACATTCCCTCCCCTTAGTAGGGGGAGGGTTAGGGTGGGGGTAGAATCGTCGCGCTGATGCAACCTTTCAACCCCCATCCCAGCCTTCCCCCTGCTAGGGGGAAGGAGTGGTGAAAAGGGATATTCCTTCTGGGTATGGACGATAAAAAAATGAAACAAAACCTCCTCGATTTTGATGCGCATGGATTGGCGGCCTATTTAACTGAAATGGGCGAAAAACCGTTTCGGGCACGCCAGTTGATGCGCTGGATTTACAAAGTCGGGGAGTCCGATTTTGCGGCAATGACAGACATTGCTGCCAGCTTGCGCAATAAAATGCTGCAAGTCGCTGAAATTCGCCCCCCCACGATTATGCGCGAAGCGGTGTCCGAAGATGGCACCTGCAAATGGCTGCTGGATGTGGGTGTGGGGAATGCCGTGGAAACGGTTTATATTCCTGAAGAAACACGGGGCACGTTGTGTGTCTCTACCCAAGCGGGTTGCGCGCTGGATTGCTCTTTTTGCTCTACGGGAAAACAAGGTTTTAACCGCAACTTAAGCGTGGCAGAAATCATCGGTCAGTTGTGGTGGGCGAATCACCAGCTCGGCAAAAATGCCGAGGGGAATTGGCCGATCAGCAATGTGGTAATGATGGGCATGGGCGAGCCGCTGCTCAATTTTGACAACACGGTGAGTGCATTGCGCTTGATGTTGGATGACCATGGATATGGCTTGTCGCGCCGTCGTGTGACGGTTTCCACCTCTGGCATTGTGCCTGCGATGGACAGATTGCGTGAAGAGTGCCCCGTCGCCTTGGCGATTTCGCTGCACGCGCCAAATGACGCGCTGCGCGATGTGCTGGTGCCTATCAATCAGAAATATCCTTTGAAACAATTGCTGGCTGCATGTAATCGCTATCTGGAAAAAGCCCCTCGGGATTTTGTCACATTTGAATATGTGATGCTGGATGGCATTAACGACAGCGAACAACAAGCGCGTGAACTGCTGAGACTGGTGCGCGATGTGCCGTGTAAGTTCAATCTGATTCCTTTCAATCCTTTTCCCCAATCCCCTTATCGGCGTGCTAAACCTGATGCGATTCAGCGTTTTCGCGATATTCTGATTCAAGGCGGCATTACTACAACGTTGCGTAAAACACGGGGTGACGATATTGATGCCGCCTGTGGCCAATTAGCGGGTCAAGTGCAGGACAAAACCAAACGTACGATGCAACGCATTGTGCAAATTTAGGAGAAATGCGCATGAAATACGGAATGCTTTTTTTACTCATGGTGTTATCTGGCTGCGTGAGCACGCGAGGTGCTTCGGTTGGTGAAGAACGCTCACAGGAGCGCGCAAGTGCAAAAGTGCATACTGAGTTGGCAGGGATGTATTACCAACGTGCGCAAATTGGGATTGCGCTGAATGAAGTGGAGGCCGCTCTAAAAGCAGATAGTGCTTATGCGCCTGCTTACAATATGCGGGGCTTGATTCGCATGAACTTGCGTGAGGATAAGGAAGCGGACGAGGACTTTAAACAAAGCTTGCGTTTAGAACCCAATGATTCTGAAACCCATAATAATTACGGCTGGTTTTTGTGCCAACGCGGTCGGCCAGCAGAGTCTATTCCCCATTTCTTAGTGGCACTGAAAAATCCGCTCTACACCACGCCAGAGCGCGCTTATTTAAATGCGGGTGTTTGTTCGCAAAAAGCGGGAAATTACAGCGAGGCGCAAGATTTTCTGCAAAAATCCCTGACCGTTCGTCCAGGTCTGCCTGCTGCATTGTTAGGGATGGCGGAGGTGAGCTTTGCACAAGGTGCATTCCATACCGCTAAACGCTATTTCGGTGAGTATAGTGCGGCGGGTGGTGACTTAAGTGCAGCCAACTTATTGCTAGCAGCTCGGATTGAGCGGGGAGTAGGAGATAGCGGTTCAGCCATTCGCTACGCGGAGCAGTTGCGCACGCATTTCCCTGATTCCACAGAAGCGCATTTATTAGATAGCTTGAAGCTATAACATCATGGTGATCGAAGATAATTTGCCTGCCCAATCGAAATCGCCTATCAAACTAGGTGAGACCTTGCGTGCGGCGCGTGAACAGCAAGGTTTCAGCCTTAAGGATATAGCTGAGAGTATTAAACTGCCCGTCCAACGCTTAATGGCTTTGGAAGACGAGGACTATGCTCAACTACCAGATATGACCTTTGTACGCGGGTTTGTGCGCAGTTACGGCAAGTTATTGGGATTGGATGTGCCGTCTCTTTTGGCTGCATTGCCTGCTCCAAAATCCACAGAAATCATCATGCCTGCGACCAGTGAGGTGCCTTTGACATCACAACTTTCGACACGTCGTAAGCAAAATCTGATTTGGTTAGCGGCTGCGGCAGGGGTAGTGCTGGCGGCGAGTCTATTTGCTGTTTGGAGTTTAAATACGCCGCCCAATGCCTCTGTGTCAAAACTCCAAGACCAAGCGTTAGAGCTAGGTGATTTTTCAGCGATCCCGCTTGAGACGAGTGCAATTGCCAGCGCGCCCAACCCGACTTCAGCGGTGTTGACGACGCTTCCTACGAGTGGCGTGGTGCTTGCTGCTGCGACCTTGCGTTTGGTGTTTGACGAGGATGCGTGGGTTGAAGTGAAAGAGCAGTCAGGTAAAGTTTTGTCTTCACAATTGAATTATAAGGGTGGTGAATTAAGGTTGGATGGCCGTCCGCCCTTTTCATTAGTGATTGGCAACTCCCCGAGCGTCCATTTGTACTACAAAGGGGCAGAAATTGATTTGTCTGAGCATATTTCGCGTTCGGATAGCGCGATTGCTCGTTTAGAACTGGAATAAAAATGAGTGCAATGATATTACGCCGCCCGTCACAACGGGTAATGGTAGGGGAAGTGATGTTGGGGGGCGGTGCGCCCATTGTTATTCAGTCCATGACCAACACCGATACGGCGGATGTCACGGCGACCACCAAACAAGTTTTTGATCTTGCCCAAGCGGGTTCGGAGCTGGTGCGCATCACCGTCAATACACCTGAAGCCGCCGCGCAAGTGCCGCATATTCGTCGCCGTTTGGATGCCTTAGGGTGTCATGTGCCGCTGGTGGGGGATTTTCATTACAACGGACATCGCTTGCTGACGGATTATCCTGAATGTGCGCAGGCGTTGGCAAAATACCGTATCAATCCTGGTAATGTCGGGCGCAATCGCACCGAAGAAGATCCCTTCACCATCATGATTCAAACCGCCATTCGCTTTGATAAACCCGTGCGCATCGGTGTGAACTGGGGCAGTCTGGATCAGCGGCTGGTGGTACGCATGATGGATGAAAATTCTAAATTGGCGCAACCGCTGGATGTGAAAGCCGTGACCCGCGCCGCGCTGATTGCTTCCGCATTGCAAAGTGCCGAACGTGCCGAACAATTGGGGATGCCGCACAACCGCATTGTGCTGTCATGTAAAGTCAGTGAAGTACAAGATTTGATCGCGGTGTATCGCTCGCTCACCCAGCAATGTGATTACGCGCTGCATTTGGGCTTGACCGAAGCGGGCATGGGCTCAAAAGGGATCGTCGCTTCCACCGCCGCGCTGTCCGTGCTGTTGCAAGAAGGCATAGGCGACACCATCCGCATTTCGCTCACCCCCGAACCCAACGGTTCGCGCACCCAAGAAGTGGTGGTGGCGCAAGAAATTTTGCAAACCATGGGATTGCGTGCTTTCGCCCCGATGGTGACGGCGTGTCCTGGTTGCGGTCGCACCACCAGCCAGTTTTTCCAAGAACTCGCCCAAAGCATCCAACGCCATTTACGCGACCAAATGCCTGTGTGGCGCAAACAATACCTCGGCGTAGAAAATATGACGGTGGCGGTGATGGGCTGCGTAGTGAATGGTCCTGGGGAAAGCAAACTTGCCAATATCGGTATTAGCTTGCCAGGCACAGGTGAAACCCCCGCTGCGCCGATTTACATTGACGGTGAAAAAGCCATGACGCTGCGCGGCAATAATATCGCAGCGGAGTTCACGCAAATTGTGGATGAATATGTGGCGAGGAAGTACGAGAAACGTAGCGCGTAATAGCGATGTGAGTCAGACAAAAGCAGGCGTTTAGCCTGCTTTTTTATGGACTATTTTTCGCGTTGCAAGATCAATGTTTGCGGGGCTTCTTCCATTAGCACGGGGATTTTATAAGGCTTGTAGCCCGCTATGGACACTTCTAGCGATTGGTCTTTTTCGGGTAGATTGCGGGGTAATTTCAGCATATACCAGCCATTTTCATCCGTCTGCGTGGCATATTGCCCCACGCTGACTTTAGCTCCTGAAATGATATTGCCTTTGGTATCTTGTACCTGACCGCTAATGGGCAAGGTAATCATTCTGACGGCAAGATAGACGTTTTCGGGTGATAACTTAATGATGCCGCTGGGGTCGAGTAGCTCATAGCCAGCGGCGGCTAAGGTGACTTTAACTTGTTTGTCATGTAGCGACTGTGGGATTTCTGTGATACGCGCTTCGCCTTGCTCGTTGAGGGCAAAGCTCTTTTTCTCAGTCCCTAAATCGACCGTGAGTATGCCATCCCGTTTCAGGGGAATGACATCACGTCCTGCCTCACCATGCACAAATACACTCATGGCGAAGTTTTCTTCGGTTTTGAGCTGATCACAAGCAGTCAGCCCCAATAGTACGATAGCGATGAAATACCAAGCAAGATGCATGCGTATTTTCATGTCATTTCCCCTTATTGTTCAGATTAAGAAACCAATTCAGCCCATAAATCATGTTCATCCGCATCAATGATTTTCACTGTGACAAGATTGCCCACGGCTAAATCCTGCCCGTTTTCGATGTAAACCAGCCCATCAATTTCAGGTGCGTCAGCCGCACTGCGCGCCACTGCGCCTTCATCATCGACTTCATCGACTAGCACCGTGATGGTACGACCTATTTTACGTTGCAAGCGTTCTGCGCTGATCTCGGCTTGCAATAGCATCAAGCGTTCCAAGCGATCTTGTTGGACTTCGGGTGGAACGTGGTCAGGCAAGTCGTTGGCAACCGCACCTTCAACGGGCGAATAGGCAAAAGCCCCCACGCGATCCAATTGTGCGACGCGCAGGAAGTCTAGCAACTCTTCAAATTCCGCTTCGGTTTCCCCAGGGAAGCCGACGACAAACGTACTGCGTAAGGTTAAGTCTGGGCAAATTTCGCGCCATTGTTGAATGCGCGCTAACACGCCTTCGCTGTTGCCAGGGCGTTTCATCAGTTTCAGGATACGCGGATTGGCGTGTTGGAAGGGAATATCCAGATAGGGCAAAATTTTGCCCGCCGCCATCAAGGGAATCACTTCATCGACGTGCGGATAGGGATAGACATAATGCAATCGCACCCACACGCCCAATTCGCCCAATGCTACGGCGAGTTCAGTCATACGCGTTTTGACGGGCTTGCCGCCCCAGAATCCCGTGCGGTATTTGACATCCACGCCATACGCACTGGTGTCTTGCGAAATAATCAGCAACTCTTTTACGCCTGCATTGACCAGATGTTGCGCTTCTTGCAACACCTCACCCACTGGGCGGCTGACCAAATCGCCGCGCAAGCTAGGGATAATGCAGAAAGTGCAGCGATGGTTGCAGCCTTCGGAAATTTTGACATAAGCGTAATGTTTGGGTGTTAAGCGTATGCCTTGAGGCGGTACGGCAAGCAGTCTATCCAGCGGTGGGGGTGGCACATGTTGATGCACGGCGGCCATGACTTCATCGGTGGCGTGCGGACCTGTGACGGCTAAGACTTTGGGATGTGCCAGTTTGACCACGTCGCCCTTTGCACCCAAGCAGCCAGTGACAATGACTTTGCCATTTTCTGCCAAGGCTTCTCCGATTGCGTCCAATGACTCTTCCACTGCGCTATCAATAAAACCGCAGGTGTTGACCACGACCAAATCGGCCTCTTGGTAGCTGGTTGAAATCAAATAACCTTCGGCGCGCAAGCGCGTCAGGATCAACTCGGAATCCGCTGTGGCTTTTGGGCAGCCGAGTGAAACGAAACCGATTTTAGGAATTGAAGAAGACATAAAAATCCTTGTAAATAAATGCCATATTCCCCTCGCCCGCAAGCGGGAGAGGGGTGGGGAGAGGGAGATTCTACAACGCAGGCAATTTACCCCGCTCCAACCAATAAATTGATGATAAAAATGGACGAAATACCTAATGCAATCAACACGACTTGCTCTATGGTATCGCGAAGCTGAGTTTGTTTATGCAATCCAGGAATAAGGTCGGCGACGGCGACGTAGATCATGCTGGCAGCGGCGAGTGCCAATAATGTCGGCACCACGCTTTGCATGGATTGCAATGCAAAATATGCCAACACCCCGCCCACCAGCGTCGCCAAACTGGACACTAAATTCAGCATCAACGCGGTAGATTTTTTGTATCCTGAATGCAGCAAAATCATAAAGTCGCCGACTTCTTGCGGGATTTCGTGCGCGATAATCGCCAGTGCTGTCACGATACCCAGATGAATATCGGTCAAAAATGCGGCAGCAATAATGATTCCATCGACAAAATTATGGAATGTATCGCCCACGATAATCATCGTGCCGCTGCGTCCGTGGTTGTGAGCTGGGGTTGGTTCGTGAGCTTCGCAATGGTCGTGATGGCAATGCCGCCATAACAGCAGCTTTTCCAAGGTGAAAAACAGCAAAATGCCGAACAATACTGTGCCGCTGACTTTGGTAATACTGGGGCTGAGCGTAATCGCTTCAGGCAAAATATCCAAGAACACCGCACCTAAGAGCGCGCCAATGGCATAGCTAACCAGACTGTTCACCCAATGGGCGCGCGCATTCAAGGCAAATAATGCTGCAGACAACACGCTCAATACGCCGCCGACAAAACTCGCCGCAACGATCCATAGCAAAACTGACATGGTGATGATTTAGATAAACAAGGGCACGGATTATAACGGATTGCCTACATGGTCGTCGGGTAATGCGCGTAGGCTGAGGGTGATTCAAAATAACAAAGCGATTAACACGCCAAATGCAATCGCAGCAAATCCCGTGGCAACCCGTTTGGCTAATTCCCGACCCGCGATAAAGTATACCAAGCCAAATTTGAAAATCAGGTTGGCAATAAAGGCAATCGCAATGGCGACGACGGTTTGATGTTCGCTGAGTTGTTTGAGATTAAACAGGCGTAAGCTGGACAAAGTGATCGCATCGACATCGGTCAAGCCCGACACGAATGCCACGATGTACAAGCCTTGACTACCCGCCAAATCTTCCATCCACGCCGACCCCAGCAGCACCACCACATACAGCAAGCCAAAGCCAACGGCGGTATGTAATTCGGCGGGATTGGTGGTTTCGGGCACGTATAGCTCGGCGTTGGGATCCATTTTATGCCAGCGATAGGCAACGACGAACAAACCGCAAAACAGTCCCCCCGCAAAGACGGGGAGTAAGCTGGGTACTGCGCCAAACGCCACCACCGCGCTGACCACCATCAGCCGCACTAATACCACCATGCTGGCAACCATAATCACCATCGCGGCGAGTGCAGCCATCGGAGGATTAGTCTTGCTGTGTTTGGCATAGATCAACGTGGTCGCTGTGCTCGAAGCCAGTCCGCCCAATATGCCCAGAAGTGGTGCGCCATAGCGTGTCCCCACCAGATGCAGCGCTGCATAACCCGCTAGACTAATCCCCGAGATCAGCACCACCATCAACCAAGCCTGATAGGGATTGAATGCGGAATACGGACCGTAATCCTGATTCGGTAAAATGGGCAGTATGATGAAAGTCAGTACGCAAAACTGTAGTGCCGCCACTAAATCGCGCCGTGCCATACGTTGTGAAAAGCCGCGTAATTCAGGCTTGAAGTAGAGTAGGGCGGTAACGCCTATCGCCAACATCACTGCCAGTTTTGCCTGTTCATACCACACCATCGCGCCCAAGCCATAGCACAGCAGCAAGGCAATCACGGTGGTGGTGCCAGGGTCATTTTCTTTGTCGGGCTGATGATGATATGCCGCGATAATCATCGCTGCAACCGTCAAAAGTCCGCCGACCAATAGCCACGGCGAACCGACTTTGTTCGATAAAAACGCCGTCAACGTCCCAAACATCGCCACCAACGCAAACGTCCGCAGCCCCGCCTTGGCAGAAGGATTCCGCTCACGCTCCAACCCAATCAATAGCCCAATCGCAATGCTGGTGAGGAAACTTGGTAACGCCTCAATGCCATTAATTTGTAAAAAACCATTTTGCATGATGTGTTCCTTTTAGTGAAAAACAGCCCTCTCCCCCAGCCCCTCTCCCGTAAACGGGCGAGGGGAGTCCGTTATGGGGGTATTGAGCGCATTTCGCTTAATAAACCGATGCTGTTACTCCCCTCTCACACTTGTGGGAGAGGGGCAGGGGGAGAGGGTGACTTTGAAGCAAGTGCAATCAATATAGCTTCCAACACACTTTCCAACTGCTGCATCACGTCATTGTTCCAAAATCGCAACACCTGATAACCTTGGTCGCGCAACCACGCATCGCGCACTTGGTCATATTGCATCTGCCCGCCATGTTGCCCGCCGTCCAGCTCCACAATCAGCTTCTTTTCAAGACACACAAAATCCACGATGTAGTTGCCAATCGGTTTTTGCCGCTTAAATTTAAAATCCAAAAACCGATGCGCCCGAAAATGATACCAAAGCTGCAATTCTGCATCAGTTTGATGCGAGCGTAAGGTTTTGGCGTAGTTCAGTATTTTCGGATTTGTCATTTGATTTTCTCCTAAAAGCACCCTCTCCCCCAGCCTGCTACGCACCCCTCGCTGCGCTCTCCCCGTAAACGGGCGAGGGGAGTCCGTGACGGGTGTGTTGAGTGAATTACGCTTGATAAACCAATGCTGTTACTCCCCTCGCCCACTTGTGGGAGAGGGGTGGGGAGAGAGGGCTGCCGTTGATTTAATCATCAACTGCACACTCCGTCGCCCATTGTATTCATTGACACTGACGGTGTAGCAGGCATGAATTTGCTCAGGCAAAAACGTGGGATCGCCAAACAAAATCGCATCAAAGCTCGCGCCGTTTTTGCCTAAGCGCAATTTCAGATGTTTTTCGCCGACCACGCGCTGATTTTCCACCACAAAATCATCATCAAACAATGGGGCGGGGAAACCTTGTCCCCAGATTTGTTGTTCCAATTGCTCTACAAATGGAAGCTCAATTTCGTCTAACGACCCGTCGCTGTCGATGCGCGCTTGCAAATCGTTTTCGTCCAGCAACTCGCGCACCACTTGTTCAAATGCCGCGACAAACTGCTCGAATGAGGAAGCGTCGATGGTCAATCCCGCTGCCGCTGCGTGTCCGCCGAATTTTTTAATCAGTGTGGGATGGCGTTTGCTGACCAAATCCAGCGCGTCGCGCAGGTGCAAGCCGCTAATCGACCGCCCTGATCCTTTCAGCTCGTTGCCCGATGTGGCGCGGGCGAAGGTGATGACAGGGCGGTGAAATTTGTCTTTTAGGCGCGAGGCGAGGATGCCGATCACGCCTTGATGCCACGAGTCGTCAAACAGCGCGAGGCTGTATTGGTCTTGCACTTGCACCGTGTCCAACGCCGCCAGCGCGCCGTCCTGCATGTCGGACTCGATGGCGCGGCGTTCTTGGTTCAACGCGTCCAACTGCGTGGCGATGCGCGTGGCTTGGGCTTCGTCGTCCGACAACAAACACGCGATGCCCAAACTCATGTCATCCAACCGCCCCGCTGCATTCAAGCGCGGGGCGATGGCAAAACCCAAATCCATGCTCACCAGCTTCGCAGCCTGTTTACGCGCCACCGCCAACAACGCGTTAATCCCCGCGCAGCCACGTCCCGCCCGAATGCGCGCCAAACCTTGTTGCACCAACACGCGGTTGTTTTGATCCAACTTCACCACATCCGCCACCGTGCCCAACGCCACCAAATCCAGCAATTCCGCCAATTTCGGTTCAGGCTGCGTCGCAAACGCCCCGCGTGCGCGCAACTCCGCCCGCAACGCCAACAACACATAAAACATCACCCCCACGCCCGCCAAGTTTTTGCTGGGAAACTGGCAATCTGGCTGGTTGGGATTCACGATACACGCCGCGTCGGGCAAGGTGTCTGCTGGCAAATGGTGATCCGTGACGAACACCCGCATCCCCAGCCTATTCGCCGCCGCCACCCCGTCGATACTGGCGATGCCGTTATCCACCGTCAACAAAATATCAGGCTGCGACTGCGCCGCCAACGCCACGATTTCAGGCGTGAGCCCATAGCCATATTCAAAACGATTCGGCACCAAAAACGACACGGTAGCCCCAAACGCCAACAACCCGCGCATCGCCACCGAACACGCCGTCGCCCCATCCGCATCATAATCCGCCACCACGAGGATTTTTTCTTGTGCCGCAATCGCATCCGCCAATAATCGCGCCATTTCGCGGGCGTTTTTTAAGGTGTCGAAGGGCAATAAATCAGACAACGATGTGCCTAATTCGGAGCTTTGGGTAATCCCCCGCGCCGCAAAAATTCGCGCCAATGCGGGGGGGTAGCCTGATGAAATTAAATGGGAAATTGCAGTTGACGAGGCAGTGCGGGGGTGAATGGCGGGCATGGTGGGCAGGTTGGAAACAAAAGGGGCGGGAGTTTAACTTATTGTGGGTACGAATTTATTCGTACATCGCCCAACAGGGCGAAAACGATCAATTCTGCCTTATTCCAGCGCAAGTGTATGAATTTGTCGTACCCACATTAGCAAGCGGAATGTGTCTTAATCCACTCGCGCATGGCTTCGTTGACGCGAGTTTGCCAACCTTTGCCAGAGGCTTTTAACGCAGCAAGTACATCGGCATCAAAGCGTATGGTGGTCGGCACTTTCAACGGAGCTTTTTGTGCGCCCCGCACTCGCCCAACGACTACGCCGCTTTGTTTGATGGTTGCGCTCTCCCAATGCGCCGCTACGGATTTTGCGTCGTTTGGATTGTAAGCATCCGTTTCCGCATCAAATGCGATGGGTGCATCTTGCGCCGCTTCACGTTTGACCCGCGCCCAGTCAGTTTTGCTTTGTGTTTTCATACAATCTCCTTTCCGCTTTCGAGGCACGGCGCAGGGTGTGCCCTGATCGTTTCACCTCGTTCAACATATACCAATGCCAATACCACTCCCATGATTTCAACCAGCACTATATCCATCAAGCGCGGTTCATCGCCGCGTGGCGACTCCAGCGTGACCTTGTTGGGTGCGTCATACACCAGCGCGGCATCCCGTAAATCCAAGCCATGCTTGACCAGATTAGATGCACGTTTGGTTTCATCATAAGTAATTATGCTCGGATTGTATTAACAAATTGGGTGGTAGTCAAACAATGAAAGCGGGGGCTGGCATGGTGGGTGGTTGAGACAAAAAGAGGCGGGGAGTTTAACCGATTGGCGTAGAATACTGTGTGCGTCAATTTGTTTGATGTACGATGAGCCAATGGAATAAAGGTTGATTTTACTGGTTATTTTAATAAATAACGAAAGGAAACATAATTATGAAACATATTTTCGCAGCTTTACTCCTGATAGTAAGTAGTAGTATTTTTGCAGCCGATGCCAATAAGGCTGATATTGTCGTCGTTGGCAATGTGCATAGCGTTACTGCACAAGAAATTATTCCTAATAGCGATGCTAATAAAAGCGAGTCCATAAACGAGTATCTTCCCCATAAAGATCAGAAATTTACTAGCAATTTCATCCTTGCAAGTAGTGATATTGGTCAGTGCATGGGTTCTTGTTCTAGCCAGCAAGGAATGTGCATGGGTTCTTGTTCTAGCCAGCAAGGAATGTGCATGGGGCAATGTCAAGGGAACGGACAATGTATTTCTGCATGTGCTAATGCACATGGCGGATGTGTGGCTGGATGTTCTAATGCGCATGGCATGTGTGTATCAAGATGTTCCATGAATCAATAAATCTATCGAATTCGCTCTTAAGTAAGATTTTATAAACGATAGAAATGCCTGTCATCTCGAAACGCATACTCATACTAATCATTGGTGCGATAGAAACCATTGGCTTTATTTTATCGCTTGTACTTGGTGTACTCTGGGCTGCAAATCCGAGTGGCTCATACGAGCCGTTCGGATTTGTGATAGGCCTGATTTGTTTTGCTGGAACCGATATTTATCGCAGATATGAAGGTCGCCTCTTTCGCACTGAAGGGGTTCTCCGCACACCATCTGAACGAGTACATCATCACGACTTATTGCGTCAGCAGTTTAAAGATGAGATACAGAGATGCCAACTAGAGAATCTGCGACAGGATGTGATCATTCGACATGTCAATCGCCTTGACGACTATCCAAATGCACAGAATAAAAAAGGTATTTCTCCTTGGTTCAAGGTCGGTTTGCTCGACACCTATCATAAAGGTATAAAGGTCGGTCTCGGATGGGAAGGACTAATCAAATGTCCACATGGTTTGCGCAAGGAGGACTACAAAGCCGATGAGCATGGTGAAATAAAAGCAATGCTCACAGGTGAAATTCCTTATGACTTTATCGAAAGCATGAATGTTGATGGTGACGAGTACTATTATCTCCCACACATTTTTTGCCATTTTGCGAACAAGGGCGATCCGTACGAACGCCTTTTCTATACTCAAAAGGTTGATACGGGAAATGGGCATTTCTATTGGAAAGAGATTGCCACCTACGAGGAAGTAAAATCAAACAGCCTGTAGCCCGTAGGGCGCACTCCATAGTGCGCCGTATGTAATATTCATTCATTCGGCGCAATGCGCTTCGCTTATTGTCGCCCTACGAATCAAGACGAGAAATTTATGATGACTGGCTCGAAAACGAATACGATGACTCGTGATGAGGTGTTGGCGGCGGTGCGCGTCATTCCTGCCAAACAAGATTTTGTCTGGGACGGCAAAACCCAAGACGACCGCCCTGCCACGGCGGCAGAACTTAACGCCGCGCTCGCCACCTATCGCGCCAAACGCGGTCGCCCCGCTGGAACAAGTACCAAAGAACAAGTCGCCATACGGCTTGACCATGACATTCTCGCCACCTTCCGTGCCTCAGGGCGAGGCTGGCAAACCCGCATGAACGACGCGCTGCGCGAGTGGTTAAAAACGCATTCGGCGGTGTGATTTTTTTGCCGATAACACAATTTGATTCCCTCCCCCTTGCAGGGGGAGGGTTAGGGTGGGGGTAGAAAGCATGAATCAGCGCAAAATTTCAACCCCCATCCCAGCCTTCCCCCTGCTAGGGGGAAGGAGTCGTCCGTTAGGCTTCGCTTGCCTGAAAAATATACAATACATTGATTTTAAAAGATTAATACTAAATATCCCCATGCACACCTTCCTCTGGCACGACTACGAAACCTTTGGCAAAAACACCCGCACGGCGCGCCCTGCGCAGTTTGCGGCGATACGCACGGATGAAAACTTGAATGAAATCAGTGAGCCGATTGAGCTATTTTGCCAGCCTGCGCCTGATTTTTTGCCTGAGCCTGAGGCGTGTTTAATCACGGGGATCACGCCGCAGCAGTGTTTACGCGTCGGCGTGCCTGAGTCTCAATTTGCCGAGCAGATTTTTCAGATATTTTCTCAACCCAACACCATCGGCGTGGGTTACAACACCATTCGTTATGACGATGAAATCACGCGCTTTATGTTTTGGCGCAATTTGATCGAGCCGTATTCGCGGGAGTGGCAGAACGGTTGCGGGCGGTGGGATTTGATTGATTTGGCGCGGGTGACTTACGCGCTGCGCCCTGAGGGGATTCACTGGTCGCGCAATGAGCAGGGCAATGTGAGTTTTAAATTGACCGCGTTAACCGAGGCGAACGGGATTGCGCACGAGGCGGCGCATGATGCGGTGTCGGATGTGCGGGCGACCATTGCGTTGGCGAAGTTGTTGCGCGAAAAGCAGCCGAAGTTGTTTGATTTTTATTTTAAATTGCGCAGCAAGGACAACGTCAGTGCGGAAATTGGCTTGGGCACGGGCAAGCCGTTTTTGCATTTATCCAGTATGTATCCCGCCGAACGTGCGCACCTTGCCTTGGTGTTCCCGTTGAGTGTGCATCCCACCAACAAGAATGAAGTCATCGTGTGGGATTGTGCGTTTGATCCTGGCGAGTTGTTTACGCTGGACGCGGCGGCGATACAGCAGCGCATGTTTACCCGCACGGATGACTTGCCCGACGGGGTGATGCGTTTGCCAATCAAGACGATTCATATCAACAAATCGCCCTTCGTGGCGCGGGATTTGCGGGTATTGAATGCGGCGGCGCAGGCACGTTGTCAGTTGGATTTGGCGTTAAATCAGCAACATGCGGAAGTTTTAGCCAATCGTGTAAGCGAGTTGGATGCGGGCATCTGGCAGCAAGTGTTTCAGCGCGAATTTGACGCGGGGGATGTGGATGAATCGCTGTATAGCGGATTTATCGGCAGCAACGATCGTAATCTATTGAATCGTTTGCGTAAACTCGATCCAGAAGCCTTGGCAAAAGAACGTCCCCGTTTTACCGATGCGCGATTGACGGAATTGTTGTTCCGCTATCGGGCACGGAATTTCCCTGATACGTTGAATGAAGAAGAGTTTGAGCAGTGGCAAGCACATTGCGCCGCCCGTCTGCATGGCGGCGAGGGCGGCGCGTTGAGTTTGGACGCATTCTTTGCTCAATTAGAACAACTTGCGCAAAGTGAAGGCGCGAATCTCGCGTTGCTGCATGAGCTGAACGACTACGCACAAATGATTGCGCCGTAGTAAGCAAAATATGCGACATAGGGTGGATACTTTCGTACCCATCCCTGCGTTGATTTATAGCTTGCGTTTATTCATCACGACTTTTTCGACCAGCGTGTCACCTGTGCTGTCTTTCTTGTAGAAAATTTTAACATCGTATTTTTTGGCTTTTTCATAAGCACTCTCTTCGCGGAATTTTTCCCATATTCCCATTGAGCTAAATGCCATCGAAATCAAACTAAAAATCAGCATACGTGTGGCGGGCATAGGCAAAATTTCTACCTTGCCCCCGCCCTCAGCTGATTTGGCTATCCAGCGATCTAATCGGGGTGGAATCGCACTTAAAGAAATATGTCCAGCAATACTAATTTCGACGGATTCTTTCCCCGCATCTAAGTACTTGAACAACTCTATATCAAATATGCGGGAATCGAGGAAGGTGACTTTTTCTGGTGGAATGGTGGGGGGCTGAGCAGGGTCTGCGGGATCAACAGTGGTGTGAGGTGCTACGGGTGCAGCAGTAGAGCTGTCGTCAGCCGCATAAACAGGTGCGCCTAAACTACACATTAAAATAGCGAGTGAGACTGATGCAAGTTTGTTCATGGTAAGTCCTTTCTGTGAGGTCGTGACGTGGGATAGAACTGATTGAAACAATAGCATAAATTGTGGTTTATTTTATGGTATGTGAACTTGTTTAAGGATTAGAATACGGGGCATTAGTGGTAATCGTCCCATTTTAGTTCATTAGGGAGTGCGTTATGTTTAAAGGCGTATGCGTCATGGTGGTCTTAGCGGCTCAATTGTTTTTGGGTGGAGCTGTCAGCGCGGATCCGCTCAAGTTTGATATTGTTGAGTTTACGGTCGAGGGCAATACCTTGTTGTCTGAGCGTAAAATTCGAATTGCACTTGCCTCGTTCACGGGTGAGGGGCGTGAGATGACCGATGTTAACAAAGCAGCAGATGCGTTACGTGCTTTGTACCAGCAGGCGGGATACGCTGTGGTGCGGGTGGTTGCTCCCGTACAAACAGTCACCGCTGGCAAGGTATTGCTTAAAGTGATCGAAGACAAAGTTGCTACGATTGTCGTGAAAGGAAATGCCGCCTATTCAGCCGAAAATATTCGTGCAAGCCTACCTGTATTACAAATAGGTAAAAGTCTGAATGCACAACATTTAGAAGCGGCAATTGCGCTCGCCAATGAAAATTCTGCCAAACAAGTTGCTGTTAATGTACAACCCGCCGCCACATTAGGAGAGCTGGATACCCGTATTGATGTCAGTGAGGATAGAGTTTCTAAAATGCTGGCATCGCTTGATAATACGGGTAGCTTGGCAACGGGATACGCAAAAATAGGGCTTGCTTACCAACATGCGAATTTGTGGGATCGAGATCACGCACTTACCGTGCAATATAACGGAGCCCCCGAATTGCTCGATAAGATTGGTAGTATCAACGTGGGGTATCACATCCCCTATTATCAAGATGGCTTGTCCTTAGATTTAATTGCAGCCTATTCCTCTTCTTCTACCCAAAATGGTTCGATTTACTTTGCAGGCAAAGGGACGGTATTCGGTGCTCGTGTTAATTACGCCTTGACCAGCATAGGGGATATTCGCCATAAGGTGATTGCTGGGTTTGATTACAAAAAGTCTAACAATAGTTTTACGGGATGTGTTGCTCCCTGCGCCAGTATCACGGAACAACCCTTTAGTTTGGCTTATTACGCTCAAGTTACTCGTCCTGATTTTCAAAGTAGTGGTGGTTTCTCATTGGTATCCAACTTGCCAGGGGGCACGCAAAATGGCTCAGTCAATTATCAAGCCGCTCGTGTCGCGGCCTCTGGGTCAACGTTGGTCGCAACCCCTAACTGGAGTGCTTTGCGCATGAATTTGGGCTTAGGGTTTTCCTTACCCAATGATTGGCAGATCCGTGCCATGGGAAATGGGCAGTATTCACGAGATTTGTTAATCCCTGCTGAACAATTTGGGGCAGGGGGCGCATTATCGGTTCGGGGTTATCCTGAACGGGTTGTTGCGGGTGAAAAGGGCTATATTGCCAATTTTGAGTTGTACTCACCTGATTTTAATAAATACTTCCCCATTCCAAACGATAGTCTGCGCACGTTGATTTTTTGGGATACGGCGCGCACGACCGTGAATGACCAACCACTTTCTCCCCATTCTTATTTATCTAGCTATGGTTTGGGTCTCAGAGTTGTACACAATAGAGTTGTCAATATCAAATTTGATTTAGGTTGGGCGCAGAAGCGAGTGCCTTATTTGGGAAGCCTAACCCCAAAAAATGATGTGCGAGGACATTTCGCCATCTCGTTTGTGTTTTAAGGAGGTACATCAAATGAAAAATACGACAAAATCCACTCAACTATTTCGCCTCAAAGCGGCGGTCGTGGCGGTGGCTATGTGTTTTGTCTCTTCTGTGGCGAGCGCGAATCCAACAGGCGTAACAGTGGTCAATGGCTCTGCCAGCATGGTCACTCAGGGCAACACCTTAAGTATTACGAATACACCAGGTACGATTTTAAATTGGCAGCAATTTAATATCAATCAAGGTCAAACTACGCAGTTTATTCAGCAATCTGCCCAATCAACGGTATTGAACCGTGTCACGGGCAATAATCCTAGCCAAATTCTTGGTACCTTGCGCTCCAATGGTCAAGTTTTTCTAATCAATCCCTTCGGCATTATGTTCGGTGTGGGATCTGTGGTGGATGTGAATGGCTTGATTGCTTCAACGTTAAATATCAGCAATGCCGATTTCTTATTGAATCGGCTCAATTTCAGCGGCAGTAATAGCACTTCTGTTATGAATCAAGGCACGATTACCACCCCGCTGGGCGGGCGAGTGTATTTGATTGGGAATAATGTGAGTAATCAAGGGGTGATAACCACCCCACAAGGTCAAGTGGTGCTGGCTGCGGGTAATCAGGTGAGTTTGGTTGATAGTATCAATCCACACATCAGTGTTACCGTCAACGCCCCAGCGGGGGGGGAAGTTGTCAATTTGGGGACGATTACGGCACAGGGTGGTTCCATTGATATTTACGCGCCCCTGATTCAGCAACAAGGTGTGATACGGGCGGATAGTGCCAGTATCGACGCACAAGGCAATATCGTGTTGTCAGCAACCCAAGCGGTTAATTTGACCAACAATAGTGTGACAAGTGCGAATGGTGTGATGGGCGGCTCGGTCACGGTGCAATCAGGATTGACAGGTAGCACGACCATTGCAGGTCATATAAGCGCAACGGGTACGGCGCAAGGTGGAAATGTCCACATTTTAGGCAAGCAGGTTAGTCTAATCCCCAGTGCCTCGGTGGATGTATCGGGTTCAACGGGTGGTGGGACGGTATTGGTCGGCGGTGATTTTCAAGGTAAAAATGCAGCGGTACAGAATGCTTTTTCCACTTCAGTCGCGCAAGGTGCGGTGATTAAAGCGGACGCGCTGGTAAATGGTCATGGTGGTAAATCGGTGGTTTGGGCAAATGACACCACGACTTTTGCGGGGCGTATTTCAGCACGTGGCGGCGCGCAAGGTGGCAATGGTGGTAATGTGGAAGTATCAGGTAAGCGGATTTTGGCCTTTACGGGTTCGGTCAATACGCTCGCGCCTAAAGGGACGGCGGGTTCGCTGTTGCTAGATCCTACCTCCTTGTGTATTACCGATGTGGCGGTCGGATGGGCAGGTTGTCCCAGTGTGCTTTCGCCTTTTACCATTGCGACCAACGCATTAACTAATGGTATTTGGACTATTCTAACCAGTGCGACTTCTTACGGGGTTGGTGATTTAATCGTGGTTGATCCTCTTTTGCTGACTCCAGCGACGGGTACGACCAATTTAGGTAAAACCCTGATTTTGGAAGCCAATGGGGGGAATGTTCTCACCTTGACACCCGCAGAGGCTTTAATCTTGAAACAAGGCAGTGCTGCAAAGACGGCAACCGCAGCACTTGGTGGCTTAATGTTTACTTATGGTGCGAATCTGATTTTGCGTGCAACGGGAAGTGCGGCACTAGGTACAGGCAGCGTTCACGTTAACAATAGTATCTTAACGGATGGGGGGAGTTTTACCATTGATGCACAAGGCGTGGCGAGCATCAGCGGGGGAGGAGCCTTTGTTTTACCTGGCGCAACCATTCCGAATTTAGCAGGGATTTATACCTTTGGTGGTGCCGTCAATGTTACTGCAACGGACTTTGTATTGGGCTGGGATCAGCGCACGGGTATGACGCTTGCTACACCCGTTTCGATCAACACGATGTCAGGTGCGGTAACAACTGGACAAGTGTTGGGTGGGGCGGTCAATATCGGCACGCCTATGGCGGGTACTCCTGTGATGAATAGCATATTGCTTGAAACAGGCAGTGCTATTTACACAGGTTCAGGAGGCATCAATTTATCGGGTACTCGCTTCGTTAATCCTAATGGTACAACCAGCGGTGCATTTATCAATTCGACAGGGCATGCAGGCTTTAATTTCGATCAAATTGATACTTCAAGGCTGAGCGTGCACGTGGATTCACTCATGTTCACCCCTTTTTCAGCCAACAAAAATGTTTATCTTGGCTTGATTGGCAGCGATCCTCGCTGTGCAATTGATTTATGTTTGTTTTCGAATAATTTAGCGGCTGGAAATCATTATCTATGGGCTGGTAACGGGCTTGGGGTGGCGAGCCTAGGAAATATGACGGTGGCAGGGAATGTTAATTTGGATGGCGGTAATAATCTATATGTATTTGCTGCTGCGAATGATATTACCTTAAATGGTGTGCTCAGTGTAACCCAGCCAGGCGTGACGCTGCTTGATCCAGTTACGGGATTGCCACTCCCGTTTTCTGTGACTAATCTTGCCCTGATCGCGGGGAATCGGATTCTCAATAATGTCGGTGCAGGTGCTTTGAGTGTTCCTGCAGGGCATAGTTGGTCATTGTTTGCCAAGGATCAAACGACCTCTTCATTAAATGGTCTTAGTGCGACCAGTGTGGTGAATATGGCGCAAAACCCAAGTGTGTTCTCATTCGCGAGTGTTTTACCTAGATTAACCACAGTAGGGGATCCCATTTATTTGTTGGCAACCACTGCAGGGAATCGGGAAGTATTTTGGGGAAGCAGCACACCAACACCAACACCAACACCAACAGCAACGCCAACGCCCGTGATAAAAGCACAAACCACTGAACTGGTCGATTGCTCAATCAACCCCACGATATGCGGCAGCAATGTGACCAACAATGCCATAAATACTACCAATACTAAATCGACCAGCACCGCGATTGTTAAGCCAGCGGCTGCGGTAGGTGTTGTGAGCTACAGCCCTAGTTTAGGTGTACAAGAGAATACAGTGTGGGGTGCTTATGCGGATATTCGTCATTCGCGTCAGGAAGCGCGTCAGGCGGATGAAGACCTTGAACGTACAGCGATGCGTTTGAGTGATGCTAATAACGCCGAGGAACGTAAGACACTTATTCATGAAGTAGATACGAGATCGGCTTGGACGCGTGTTAAACGGGCAGAGTCGCGCCTGCAGGAAACAGCCATGGAATTGCAGGCCGCAGAAACTGAACTAAAACAAGCTGAATCGCCAGAAGCGCGTATGCGTGCTGAAATTCGCCAAACGGTGGCTGCCTCACGTCGTGCGGCTGCGGATGTGAAGATGGCTGAGGCGGAGGTGATGCAGGCAGAAATCGCGGGTAGAAATGCCAAAACACCTGAAGAGCGAGCACTTGCTGAAGTTAAAAAGGGGGAAGCTGAAATTCGCAAAGTGCAATTCGAGATCATTAAAGCCGAGGTAGAGGTCGAAAAAGCAAACATAGAAGTTCGTCAGGCAGAGGAAGAAGTTGCACGAAATCCTACGCCTCAGGCAAAAGCGAATGTTGAAATTAAACGAGCGGAGGCGGAAGCGAGCAAGGCAGACGTAGCCATTAAGCGAGCGGATGTTGAAGTGAAAACGGCGCAAAACCCCGTCGTCAGAGCCAACGCCGTACTCAAAGTCTCTGTCGCAGAAGCCAGAAAAGCCGAAGCGGATGCTCAAAAAGCTAATGTAGAAGCGAAACAAGCGGATGAAGACGCAAAAGCAGTGCACTCTCCCGCAGTAAAACGCCTAGCTGAAATAAAAAATGCTGAGGCTGAAGTGAAACAGGCTTATGCGGAAGTGAAAAAAGCCGAAATTGACGTAAATACCGCAAAAGACCCCGTCGAACGAGCAAATGCAGAAGAAAAAGTGGCGAGAGCTGAAGTGAAAAAGGCGGATGCGGAGATTAAAGTCGCAGAAGGTCGTGCAAAAGTGCAGGATACTGAGATCGCTAAAGCTGAAGTTGCGGTGAAAAAAGCGACTGCCGAAGAGAAAAGAGCAGAAGTGCTGGTCAAAACTGAAAAAGAAAGTGGTAAAAAAGTAGAAGCCGAAATTAAGTTGGCCGAAGCCCAAATGAAAACCGTGGAAGCGGAGGCGAAGCAGGCGACTGAAGAAGTGAAAGAAGCTCAGAAGAGCGTTAAATCAGCGCATTCTGCGGATGATAAATATGTTGCCTTGAAAAAAGTAGAGGCAAGCGAAGCCAGAGTGGTTGCAAAAGAGAGTGAACATTTGGCGAAGGCGGCAGAGATAGCGGTCAAACGCGTTGAAGCTGAAATACAACAGGTGGAATCCGAGGTCAAGGAGGCGCGCTCCCCTGAACAAAGAGCGGGTGCAACCAAACGTTTGAGTGAAAAACAAGAGGAGTTGGCAAGTAAACGGAGCGATGCCGAACAAAAATCACATCATGCAGCGGTGTTGAGCGGGGAAGCCAATCAAAAAGAAGACGAGCATTTGGCGGAAAGTGCGCGACGGGATGAAAAAACCTTGGCTACTTTTGCTGGGATTGACGTGACGACGATGAGTCCCGCTCGCATACAAGAACTGATGTCAGTCCGTCATGCGTTTCTAAAAGGGAAATTGGATTCAGCTTTGCAAGTGTTAGCGGCAAATGCTAAAGCAGCAGATTTGCAGCCTTGTGGTGCGGCGAACGGGGATGTTTGTATTCAACCTTTCGCATCATTTGATAAGTTTGTAACGGAGGTGGTTGCTCGCGTGAGATTGCCGTTTATGACCCCTACGAGCTCATTTTTACCTGAAATTGAACGCAAAATCGCGGTGGTCATTGGTAATAATGCCTATCAAGATCCCGATATTCCCTCGCTCAATGGTGCGGTTCGGGATGCGGATGCTATCAGTAAAATACTGAAAGAGAAAATGGGCTACGATGTTCGTCTGATCCATAACGGTACACGGGCGGATATTGTGCGCACCTTAAATCAGGTTGCGGATGAAACAGGTTCAAAAGATAGTGTAGTTGTGTATTACGCTGGGCATGGTTATCAAATGGAAGATACGGGTATGGGGTACTGGATACCCAGTGACGGTTCCACCTCCAGTCCCGCCAATTGGATTTCAAATGCCGACATTAATAAGATGCTAAGCAGTATCCCCGCGAAACAAATGTTGATCGTTTCGGATAGTTGTTTCTCTGGTTCACTCACGAATGAAGGAAAAGTAAGTTCCGAACTTACCTCCAAGGAATCGCCCGCTGAAATTCTAGGCAAACGTTCCGTGGTGGTCATGTCTTCGGGGGGCGAAGAGCCTGTAATGGACGAAGGGCGTGATGGACACTCTATCTTTACATGGCACTTAATGGATAAATTGAACAAACTGGGCAGTTATGAGCATGGGGCGGAAGTGTACGATCAAATTAAAGCGGGTGTGATGCAAGATGGGATACCGCAAATTCCGCAATATGGCGCATCTGTCAGTGCGGGGCATAACGTGGGGGGAGAGTATCTGTTTGAGCTTCGTCAGTACTAATAATACTGTACCGACAGGTGGTGTCTATAACTTAGGTGGCGTGAATTATGCTGCTGCTGGCACGGCTCTCCAAGGAGATATGACCTTTAATAGCTTATCGCCTTACATTGGTATTGGCTGGGGGAATCCTGTAGCAAAAGATAAGGGCTGGGGTTTTGTTGCTGATTTGGGGTTGTTGTACCAAGGGAATCCTAAAGCCAGCTTAACTGCAACGGGTGGCACTGCTGCATTTCAGGTTGCGGTAGTTGCTGAACAAACTCAATTTCAAGCGGCATTAAATGCTTTTACTTGGCATCCCGTTGCGATGTTAGGGCTTTCCTATCAGTGGTAAACCGCACGGATTCATGCTTGAATGCTCTTCATCGTGAATTGTTGATGAGTGCATGAACTTGTCGCACCTATAGTTTTAATAAGGTGCGACGGTTTTGAGTGAACCGTGAGTCTATGCTCCCATCAACAATCCTTCCCATAATTTGATTGCCGCCTCCGTGTTGATTTCCCCGTGCGAGATGCGGCAATGTCCGCCCTGATTGAGGCGCAAGCGGTGTTGGGTTTGGCGCAGGGTGCGGTAGAGGTCGCGCGTGGCTTCGGCAAGATCAGCGGGAATTAAGCCTAGTTGCCCTGCGAGTTTGAGTAGGGCTAAATTGCCAATGTCTTCCGCGAGTTGTGGGTATGAATGTGCATAAGCCAAGACGAGGTATTGCACCATAAATTCAATATCCACCATGCCGCCGTGGTCGTGTTTGATGTCGAATTTTCCGCTGGTATTAGGGTGACCGTCGTGCATTTTTTGGCGCATCGTCACAATCTCTGCGCGCAACGCGGGCAGATCGCGCGCTTGGCACAACACTTGGCGGCGGATCGCTTCAAAAGCCGCACCGACTTCGGGGTTGCCTGCGCTGAAACGGGCGCGGGTGAGGGCTTGGTGTTCCCATACCCACGCGTGATGCTGTTGGTAGTCGGCGAAGGCGGCGACCGTGCTGACCAATAAGCCACTTTCCCCATTGGGACGTAGGCGTAAATCGGTTTCATATAAGCGTCCAGCGGTGGTGTAGCTGCTGAGTAACACGTTAATGCGTTGCGCCAGTCGGGCGTAGTTTTCTTGTGCGTCGGGGTGTTCGTCATCAAACAAGAAAATCAAATCCAAATCAGAAGCATAGCCTAATTCTCTGCCGCCTAATTTGCCGTAGGCGATGATGGCGAAGTGGGGTTCGTCGCTATGCCGTTTACGCGCATGTGTCCAGCACAGACGCAAAGCGTGACGCAAAATTAAATCAGCCAGATCGCTCAGGTGGTCACTCAAGGTTTCTAGTGGCAGCAGACCTTGTAAATCCATCGCTAACAAATGAAAAATTTGTTCTTGTTGAATATGGCGCAGCACATCCATTTGTCGTTCAAGATCATCGTGATGTTGCGCTAAGCGACTGCTCATCTCGCCATCCAACATCACCCAGTCGGGCGGCAAATACATTTCTCGCGCATCCAGCAATTCATCAAATAGGGCAGGGTGCTGCGTTAAGTATTCTGCTGCCCAGCTACTGGCGGCCACCAGTGTGACCAGTCGCAGCAAGGCTTGTGGGTATTCGGATAGAAAGGCGAGGTAGCTGGCGCGGCGGCTAATGGCTTCTAACAGGGTGAGCATACGGGCGAGTGTGGCATCTGGCTCGGCTTGCTGCGCGCTCAGGGTGATAAATTGCGGTAACAGCTTATTGACACGTAGCCGACTGGGTTCAGGGAGTTGGCGATAGCGTGTGCCATGGCGCAGTTGCAGCAGACGCTGTGTGCTATCGGCGACGGCGTGATAGTTCAGCTTGGTCAGTACGGTATGCAGCTCGCTGTCGTCTATGTCTTCGTGCCAGATATTTTGTGTCACCGCCTCTTGTGCCCCAAAAATCAGCGCAAATTGCGCACTGACGATGGCGCGATGGCTGTCCAATTGGGTCAATAATTCGGCGTAATTCGCATAACCCATCCCTAACGCTAAGCGCGCTTGATCGTCCGCTGATTCAGGTATGTCTTGGGTTTGTTGGTCATCCAAATACTGCAAACGATGTTCCAGATTGCGTAAGAAATTGTACGCGGCGATAAGCTGCGTGACCGTGTCAGTGCTAAGTTGACCGTCAGCGGCCAAGACTTGCAACACACTGCGCGTCGGATAAATACGCAAACGGGCATCACTCCCGCCCCGTATGAGCTGAAAAACCTGTGCGGTAAATTCGATTTCGCGTATGCCACCAGGTCCTAGCTTAATGTTGTTGGAACGGTCGCGGCGTTGCACTTCTTGACGAATCTGACTGTGCAAGCTGCGCATGGAGTCAATGGCACCAAAGTCCATATATTTGCGGAACACAAATGGTTGCGTTAACTTCATCAACTCACGTGTGGCAGGATGGTCAACGGGGGAAATCACCCGCGCTTTAATCCACGCATAACGCTCCCATTCGCGTCCTTGGCTAATCAAATACTGCTCTAGCGCGGCGAAACTCATCACTAAAGGTCCGCTGTCGCCGTAAGGTCGTAGCCGCATATCCACACGAAATACGTAGCCATCACCCGTTACTTCGTGGATAAGCTTAATCAGCCGTCGTCCCAGTCGGGTAAAGAAATCATGATTGTCAATTTGGCGTGCGCCGTTGGTTGTGCCATCTTCTGGATAGATGAAAATCAGGTCTATATCCGAAGAAACATTCAGCTCGCCGCCGCCCAGTTTGCCCATGCCAATAATCAAAAGCGACTGTGGGGTTTGGGTTTGTTCGCCGATAGGCTCGCCAAATTGGGTTTGCAACAGTCGCATTAAACAGTTTTGCGCATGTTGCACGCAAATTTCTGCCAGCGCGGTCATGGCTTGTATGACCTCATCTAAGTCGCCCAAACCATTTACGTCTCGCAAAATCAACTTCACCATGACATGTTGGCGTAGCTTGCGCACGGCTTTTTCCAGCGCGCTTTCATCGTTCAAATCCAAACCAAATCCGTTTAACAACATGAGCATTTCAGCGCGATCACACGGCGTGTGGTAATGGGCTTCCAACCAAGCCAAGAGCTGGGCATCTGCCTCTAAGACGCGCTTGGTATAGCGGCTGCATTGCTGGGTTTTGCTCAATAAGTGCGGAAAGTCAACGAAAGCGGTGGTTTGGGTGTTCATAGTGATAGGCTTCAAGTTAGAATGTGCGTCTGCATGATGCGTGGCGGGTATCGTAGCACAGTTGTAGCACTGGTTTTAAGTCGAACAAGCGGACTGATTTCACTTTAATATTGAATGAGCCGTTCGTTATTGCGCCACGTCTGTCATTAACCCATCATCGAAACTGAATGTCAAAATTGACTTTACTTACCCGACTCTGGAGCTGCTTTACGTGGCTGGCGCACGTTGCGTCGCGGGTCGTCATGGGTGCGGCTTTGTTGTTGGCGACAGCCATTTTGGTATTACGTTATCTGTTGTTGCCCAATATAGAGCACTATCATCAGCGCATTACAAACAGGGTGTCGCAAGCCATCGGTGCACCTGTGACCATAGGGCAGATTGAAGCGGATTGGCACGGGGTGGATCCCCGTATGACGTTGCGCAAGGTGCAGGTGTTTGATGCGCAACATCGTGCCGCATTGGTGTTGCCCGAAATCAACATTCACCTCTCTTGGTTATCACTGCCCACGCTGCAAATACGTTTAGATCTGTTAGAAATCAATCACGCAGAATTGCATGTGATGCGGGATCGCGACGGGCAGATTTTTATAGGTGGCATTGCGCTGGCACAACAAGGCAATAACAACGATATGTCGGATTGGTTATTGCACCAATCAAATATTGTGGTGCGGGATGCCAGAATTGTCTGGCAAGATGACAAACGGGGTGCGCCGCCCTTGGTATTAAATGCCGTCAACTTACGTCTTTCCAGTAAATTAGACCGCCATCGCTTTGCTTTATTGGCCAGCCCCGATCCTCAGCTCTCCACCCCACTTGATGTGCGCGGTGATTTTGTGGGACACAGTTTCGACCAACTTAACCGTTGGCAAGGGCAGATTTTTACCCAGTTAACGTATGCGGACATAACCGCGTGGCGACCTTGGTTTAATTTGCCCCAAGAGTTTAGCGAAGGGCAAGGGGGCTTGCGTGGTTGGATGCAAATTGCCGAGGGCAAAATTACCCATCTCGTTGGAGATTTGGCGGTGCAAAATGTTGTCACGCAATTGGCCAATGACGTACCTGCTATGGTGCTGCATCGCTTGAATGGTCGGGCGATGTGGCAGGATATTGGCGGTGGTTTTGAGATTAAGACGCAAAAGTTGACCATGAGTCTGAAGAATGGCACGACCTTGCCGACCACGGATTTAGTGGTGCGGATTGTCGATGCCAAAGCCGATGCGCCCGCGCAAGGCGAAATACGCGCCAATCTTTTGCAATTGGAAACCTTGGTCAGCTTGGCGAACTTCGTCCCGCTTCCTAAACACTGGCGCACCGAGCTGGATCGTTTCGCGCCACACGGCAAAGTCAGTAATTTGGATGCGCAGTGGTCTGGGGGAACGAGCGGCTTGCAACACTTTAAAATTAAGGGTGATTTCGACAAATTTGGCGTGCATCAGGTGGGCGTGTTGCCAGGATTTGACAACCTGACGGCCGAAGTGGAGGGGGATGATAAAGGCGGTAGGGCACGGGTGCAATCCCGTCAGTTTTGGTTAAATGCAGTCGGGATACTGCGCGAGCCTGTCAACGTCGATAAACTCGATAGCCTATTGACTTGGACACATCTAGATAAAGAGTGGGCAATCAATGTGAGTCAGTTGGCGGCGGTGAATGCGGATTTGGCGGGTACGGCACAAATTCAGTATCACACCGCACGGAATTCGCCAGGGATATTGGATTTAACGGTGCGCTTGGATCGTGCCAATGTCAATCAAGCCGCGCGTTACACCCCTTTGTTTGCCGTGACGCGCGCGGTGAGTGACTGGCTGCACGAGGCCGTTTTGGCGGGAACCAGTCAGGATTTTTATTTGCGCATTAAGGGAAATCTGAAAGATTTTCCATTTGATGGCAATGGCATTTTTGAGTTGAGTGCGGGGGTGAAAGAGGGCGCGATTCGCTTTTCACCTGACTGGCCGCCCGTCGAAAAGGTCGCGGGCAACCTCTTGTTGCAGGGTAAACAATTGGCTTTTAATACCTTGGATGCCGAGATGTATGGCATTCCTTTGACCAATGTAAGTGCACAATTGCCTGATTTAATGGCTAAATCTACCGTATTGCTGATTAAAGGGGAAGCAACGGCGGACGCGAAAGATTTTCTGCGTTTGGCACACATCAGCCCTGTGCTGGCGTATTCGCAAGGCTTTACGGATCGTGTTGTGGCGAATGGCGATGGACATCTCGATATTGCTGTCCGTATTCCGCAAGTGGGCGAAAATTTTGCAGAAGTCAAAGGACTTTATTCCTTTGATAATCATGAAATAGATTTAGGCGGCAATGTCCCTAAATTACATCATGCCAAAGGCGAATTGCAGTTTACCCAAAATGGTATTCAACTGCGTGAAGCAACGGCAGAGATTCTGGGCGACCCTGCTGCGATAGATGTTTATACCAAAGAGGGAGCCGTGTATGCCGATGTGCGTGGCAACAGCCGTGTTGAAGCATTGCGTGCTTTGTATCCGCATCCTGTTTGGGCGTATTTAGGCGGTCAAGCTGCATGGGAGGCGAATGTGGTGGTGAAACATAAAGTGCCTCACATGGTTTTCAATACTGATTTAGTGGGGCTGCATTCGACTTTGCCCGCGCCCTTTGGCAAAGCGGCAACCGACGCGATGGTGCTGCATGTGGATAAAAGTACAGAAAGCCGTGTGGCTATGCCCGATCAAGAAATCGTGTTGGCACAGCTGGGTAATTTGTTGACGACACATTTGCAAGGTCAGCAGAATGATGCTGCTGCACCCATGAACTGGCGAGGCACGGTCAATTTTGGTGCTCAAGGCGAGTCCAACGATCAAGCGGGTATTGTCGTGACGGGCGACATGCCCACCTTGTCGCTACAAGGCTGGGAGGGGTTGGCAGCAGGTTCATCCAAAGGTAAATTGCCGCTCACAGTGAAAAATTTGCATGTGGGTGCGTTGACAGGTTACGGGCAAGCCCTGCATGACGTAAAGGTAAATGCCCATCAGACCGATGCGGGTTTGCTCGTGCAACTGGCGAGTCCCGCGTTGACAGGGGATATAACGTGGCAGTCTGAAGGGAGTGTGCCTAAGCTGAAGGCGAATTTGCAAAACATGAATTGGCAAGGCGACGCGTCTCGTGTACCAGCCTCACCCGAAACGCCTGTCGCTGAAACACAGACTGCTGCGGTATCGATACAGCCTGGCAAATTACCCGCCTTGGAGGTCTCCATTGCGCATTTGCAAATTAAGAATAAGCAAATAGGGAAAGTGCAATTGCAAGGTCAGCCAGAAGGGGCTGACTGGCGGTTGAGTCAGTTGCAGGTCACCAATCCTGACGGCACGGTGACGGCAGACGGTGTGTGGTATGGCGTGAACCCACGCACGGAGCTGAATGCGGTGTTAGCAATTAGTGATGCAGGCAAGGTGATGGGGCGTTCTGGCTACCCCAAAACCGTGGAAAAAGGCAGCGGCACACTCGCAGCTAAACTGGCTTGGGCAGGAACACCGATGGCATTTAATTTTGCGACTTTGAATGGTTCACTTAAGCTGGATACAGGCAATGGACGCTTTCTCAAAATTGAGCCTGGTATTGCCAAGCTATTGGGTGTGTTAAGTTTACAGGCCTTGCCGCGCCATATTTCTTTGGATTTTACGGATATATTCAGCGATGGTTTTCAGTTCGATAATATCAACGGCAATGCCTTGATTAAAGATGGGGTGATGAGTACCCAAGATTTGCATCTTGACGGCTCTGCCGCCAAAGTAACTATGTGGGGGAATGTCGATTTAAACCATGAGACTCAGCAGTTGCGGGTAGAGGTGTTGCCTGCGATTGGCGAAAGTGTGTCGCTGCTAAGCGGTTTTGCAGGGGGGCCTGTTGTGGGGGTCGGGGCGTTGATTTTCACCAAAGTGTTGGGCAATCCATTCGATAAGCTAGTGTCATTTCAATATAATATCAGCGGGACATGGAGTGAACCAATTGTGGTGAAGGTGGGACAAACGCCCGTCAAAGTGGTGAAGCCGCCGCCCAACGTACCTCTTGTTGCGCCAGAAAGCAACTCAAGCAAATAGTTTTTTAAACGGAAAGGTAGTTATGCCAGCAGGTCAATCCATCCCTCGTGTTCAGTCCAGCTATAAAGTGGCTGCGATTCAAATGGCTTCGGGCCCAAATGTGTCAGGTAATCTGAGCGAAGCGCGTCGTCTCATTGCAAAAGCCGTTGACCAAGGTGCGCGTCTCGTCGTCCTCCCTGAGTTTTTTGCCATTATGGGCTTGACGGAGTTGGATAAAATTCAGGTGCGGGAACAGGAAGGTAGCGGGCAAATCCAAACTTTCCTGAGCGAAACCGCGCGGTATTACAAAATCTGGTTGGTGGGTGGGTCAATTCCGCTGGCGGCGAGCACGCCAGACAAAGTATTGAATAGCTGCTTGGTGTATGACGATACGGGCAAACAAGTGGCACGCTATGACAAAATTCACTTGTTTAACCTAGAGTTAGGCACAGAAAATTATCATGAAGCCAAAACCATCGAGCCTGGTAATCAGGTTGTGGTGGTGGATAGCCCATTTGGTCGGATCGGATTGGCGGTGTGTTATGACCTGCGTTTCCCAGAGCTTTTCCGTGCCATGAAAGATGTGGACGTGATTGTACTGCCTGCCGCATTTACTGAAACCACGGGCAAAATGCACTGGGACGTGTTGATCCGCGCCCGCGCCATTGAAAATTTGGCATATGTGATAGCTTCGGCGCAAGGCGGTTATCACGTCAATGGCCGCGAAACCCATGGCAACAGCATGGTGGTAGATCCTTGGGGGCGGGTGCTGGATCGCTTGCCGCGTGGCTCTGGCGTAGTGGTGGCGGAAATCAATCCTAGTTACCAAGCCAGCCTGCGCACCAGTTTACCCGCACTCGCCCATCGCACGTTGTATCAGTGCTAACGTAACTCCCCTCGCCCACGTGTGGGAGAGGGGGAGAGGGAAAATCACTCAAAAATCAAAAATTCCCTCTCCCTAACCCTCTCCCGCCAGCGGGCGAGGGGATACACGCACTAAGTTGCCGCCATCCACCATTCAATCCAATTTTTTAAATACCCACCATGACCCCAAACGATTCTTTATTTACCACCGCCGAAAAAACCTTATGGCTGCCGTATTCCCTAGACGCGGGCAAAATTGAGCGCGTGTTCGGGCAGATGATGGCGCATCAGTTAGATTATGCTGATTTGTATTTCCAATACCACCGCTCGGAAAGCTGGTCGCTGGAAGAAGGTATTGTCAAATCGGGCAGTTTTAGCATCGACCAAGGTGTGGGTGTGCGCGCGGTGTCGGGTGAAAAAACTGCTTTTGCCTATTCTGACGACATCAGCCTAGACGCACTGGAAGATGCTGCCAAAGCCACCCGTGCCATTGCCACCCAAGGTCAAAACCGCAGCGTGCCGATGTTGAAAAAAGGCACGCACCGCGATTTGTATTTGCCGCACGACCCGATTGCCAGCCTAAAAGACACCGAAAAAGTCGCGCTGTTGGAACGCATCGAAGGCTACGCCCGCGCCCTTGACCCCCGCGTGGTGCAAGTCATGGCAGGATTGTCGGGCAGTTATGGCGAAGTGCTGGTGGCGCGCAGTGATGGTTTGATGAACGCCGACATTCGCCCTTTGGTGCGCCTGTCGCTGACGGTGATTATCGAAAGCAACGGCAAGCGCGAACAAGGTTCTGCGGGCGGCGGCGGACGTTTTGGCTATGCTTATTTTGACGACGCGCTGTTGCGCCAATACGCCGCCGAAGCCGTGCACCAAGCCGTCATCAACCTCGATGCCGCCCCCGCACCTGCGGGCAATATGACCGTGGTACTCGGCAACGGCTGGCCTGGCATTTTGCTGCACGAAGCCATCGGGCACGGCTTGGAAGGTGACTTTAACCGCAAAGGCAGCTCGGCGTTTGCAGGTCGCGTCGGCGAACGCGTCGCGGCGGAAGGTGTCACGGTGGTCGATGACGGCACGTTGGCAAATCGTCGCGGTTCGTTGCAAATGGATGACGAAGGTAACGAAACGCAATGCACAACCTTGATTGAAAACGGGATTTTAAAAGGCTATTTGCAAGACAGTCACAATGCTCGCCTCATGGGTGTTCCTGTGACGGGCAATGCACGACGTGAATCTTTCGCCCACTTGCCGATTCCGCGCATGACCAACACCTATATGCTCAACGGCAATCGCGACCCGCAAGAAATCATAGCTTCGGTTAAAAATGGACTCTACGCGGTCAATTTCGGCGGCGGGCAAGTGGATATTACCAACGGAAAATTCGTGTTCTCCACCTCGGAAGCCTACATGATCGAAGATGGCAAAATCACCCACGCCGTCAAAGGTGCGACCCTAATCGGCAACGGCCCAGACGTATTAACCCGCATCAGCATGATCGGCAACGACATGAACCTAGACCCTGGGGTCGGGACGTGTGGCAAAGAAGGGCAAAGCGTCCCAGTCGGCGTGGGACAACCGACGGTGAGGATAGATGGGTTGACGGTGGGGGGGACGGTGTAGGGTTTTACTTAGCCCTAGTCACAAAATGACTACCCATAAGGCGGATTCTCAGCAAGATAATCCGTACCCCAATCGGTGTTTGCTGCGTGAAAACGCCTTACGCACTGAAACACGAATCTGGTAGAAGACGTGAGATATGCAAGAACGACTTAATAAATTAGCTTTAGAAATTGACGATGCTTTAGTGAATAAGGCGGATTTGAATCAGCTTAATACGTTTTTGCAACGCATTGAAGCAATGGTAAAAGAAGGAAAAGGTAGTTCATTTGAAGATGCCGCACTTAATTATTATGCCGCTAATATTTATTCCCGCTTGGGATATATAGATAGTGCGAATCAAGAGCATATTGAAAATGAAATTTATCACCTCAGATTAGCTAGCACAGTTTTTCAAGTTATTTCACTAAAAGAAGATAAAAGTGATTTACGTTATAGAGTAGAAACCAATTTGGGCAATGCTTTAAATCATATCGGACGTTCCGTAGAAGCATTAGCGCATTATGATTCTGTTATTAAAAAGTATCCAAATTTTTCAATGGCATACGCAACAAAAGGAATCGCTCTATTCCATTACGGACTACAACTATTTTATGACGAGCAAAAACAAGTTTTCGCAAAATATAGTCATATATCACTCGAAACTGCTTTATATTTAGGTGTGGAAGAACATGCAGAAGCACGTTGTCAGGGCTATTTAAATCACCTAAATAGCTTTGCTGATTGGGGGGAAATATCGTTTGAAGCTGATGAGAAAATATGTGGGCGTTCAAAACGAGAACGTAATTATCGTCAGTGGTGTTTAGATAATCGTCTTTTTCTAAACCCAGTTAATGATGTTTTGAAAACAGTCTATGAAGCTTACGATGACTTACATCTAAACTCTATTACAACGCCTATTTCTGGAAGCACCCCAGAGATTTACGGAATTTACAACCAATTAAAACAAGAATATATTTCATCACGGTATATTTTATTTGAAGCTATTGAGGAATCCGATAAATATTCAGTGCATTTTTCAGATAAGAGAGTGCATTTAGTAAATATGTTAGATGGTCGCTTTTATAGATTATGGGTAGAAAAAATGAAAATGGCTTTTTTAGCGGCGTATGCCATTTTTGATAAGATCGCTTATCTAATCAATGTGTATTGGCAGCTAGAAATAAAAACAGACAAAATAGATTTTCGCAAAGTTTGGTTTGAGAATGCCGAAATCAAAAAAGGAATAAATCCGAAACTTTCACTAGACAAAAATATAGCACTTAACGGCTTGTTCTGGCTGAGTAAAGATGTTTTTTATAAAGATGATAAACGCCCTACTGAACCCGATGCGAAACAGTTAAATCATATTCGCAACCATATTTCACATAAATATCTAAAAGTTCAACATTCATATAGCAATCCCGCTTCTTGGCGTGAAAATAATGGACATGAATTGACTTATCCAATTGATGAAACAGAATTACAAGAGCAAACGGTTAAACTTTTAAAATTGGTGCGTAGTTCATTGATATATGTTTCTTTAGCAATTCATTGGCAAGAAAAACAAAATCCTTTGAAGGAAAGCGATGGTTTAGTTGCCGAAATGCCTATGTACCATATTGAAGATAATCAAAGGTGGTAACGAGGCGGCTCGTAGGGAGCAACCCGTAAGGCGGATTCGCCGTAAGATAATCCGCCATTTTCCACCGCTACGATACTCACATTATGCTCTATCTAAAATGCACGCTTGCAGTCCAAAAAGCCATCGGTCTGCGTAAGGAAAATCTCGCCGTATCCACCGAAACCGAGGCGTTGCTGGGCAACTGGTATGTCAATCGCTTTGATATTGGTCATCGCAAGGCGTTTATCTTTATGAGTCAATCAACCTTGTTGTCGTTTGTGCTCTTTCAAGGGGAAATACCCACGACACAAGAACGGCTGCCGACTATGCTGCTGGCGGGGTTGCAACAATTGCTGGAAATGCGCGGGTTTTCAAACGAGGCTATCATGCGGGCGATCCGTCATTGCGAGACGGCTGCTTTTGCAAAAACTGACAGTCGAACTGATTTGGGCTCACTCAATGATCTCGTTCACCACTATCAATGGCGCATCGAATATGAGGGTGGACTTGGGTTATGTGATCTGACCCGTACATCATGTCCATAAACGAAATGCCACAGCGTAGACTGGGGTGGGGTTCATCGTGGGATGCGGTGCAAAGTAAGCTGAGTATCCTATCCTGAACGACCACACCTGAACTCTTAAGGAAGATTCACTGCAAGACAATCCGCCATCCCCGCCGAACGGCGGTTTGCTGGGCGAAATAGCCCTACGCGAGCGACACAATTTGATTCCCTCACCCTAGCAGGGGGAGGGTTAGTGTGAGGGTCGAAATTGCATTTTCGGTGCAAACCTTCAACCCCCATCCCAGCCTTCCCCCTGCTAGGGGGAAGGAGTCAGTTGCAGTGCGCTCATTTCCCTTTCGCAGCTTTTTCCACACTTGACGAATCCCCATAAAACCAACAGACTATCGACCTGACCAGTTGATACCAGAGGTGTGCGATGCAAACTTGGCAAGTGCAAGACGCGAAGGCGCGGTTTAGTGAGTTTCTCGATGCGTGTTTAGCGGAAGGGCCGCAGATGGTGACTAAGCGCGGGGCGCAAGCGGCTGTATTGATTCCCGTAGAGGTTTGGGAGCGTTTGCAAGCGGCAGCAAAACCGTCACTGAAACAGCTGTTGTTATCGGATAGCAACCGCGCAGATTTAGAGCTACCCGCACGCGGTCAAGCGCGGCGGCGTGTTGTGCAAGCGGTTGAATAATCATGTATTTGCTGGATACCAACATTGTTTCCGAGCTGCGCCGCCCAAAACCACACGGCGCGGTGGTGGCTTGGCTGGAGTCGGTTGAAGATAATGATCTGTATCTTTCCGCTGTCACCTTGGGTGAAATTCAAGCGGGCATTGAACTCACCCGCACACAAGATGCCGCCAAAGCCGCGCAGATTGAACAGTGGTTAAACCAAGTTGCCCAAACTTTCAACGTCTTGCCTATGGACGGCGCGATTTTCAGGGCATGGGCAAAACTCATGCACCACACCTCCGACACCTTGTACGAAGACGCAATGATCGCCGCCACCGCACAAGTACATCATTTAACCGTAGTCACGCGCAATGTCGCTGATTTTCGGACTTTTCAGGTTGAGCTGCTGAATCCATTTGATGGCAAGATCAATTGAGTGAATCGAATTCCCGCCTAATAAACCATCTCCGCTAGGACATTCCCATGCCCCCACTCAACACTGATTATTTTGTGTGTTGCATTGCCACTTTGGAACGTGCTTTGACTTTGCTTAACGCAAATGCCCAAGACGATTTGATGTTCGATATTTACCGTGCAGCGTGCGTGAAGGAGTTTGAAATTATTTTGTAACAAACGGTTAAGTTGTTGAATAAATGCTTGAAACAATACTTCGCCTCGACCAAACAAGTGGATCAGTTGAACTTTAAAGAGGTGTTTCGCCATGCAGCCAAGCATGATTTAATCAATCTTGACGAAGCTGAACGCTGGTTAGCCTATCGAGATAATCGCAACGACACCGCGCACGACTACGGCGAGGGCTTTGCCAATGAAACGCTGGCGTTGTTGCCGCAGTTTATTGTCGATGCGTATCGCGTCAATCAAGCGATTCAAAGCCAAATATGAGCCTGTTTCTGCGCGACAAAGATCGTGATTCCCTGTTGATTTTATTGGACAAACATTTGCCTAACGTCAGCGCGTGGGCGTATGGCTCTCGCGTCAAAGGCGAGGCGCATGACACCAGTGATTTGGATGTGGTGCTGCGCTCGGTAGATTTAAGTCCAATTCCTATCGACGCATTGGAAGATTTTTTGGAAGCCTTGCGCGAGTCGAATATCCCCATTTTGGTCGAAGCCCGCGATTGGGCGCGCTTACCTGCCGCGTTTCATGCGGAAATTTTGAAATGCTATGTGGTGCTCAAAAACGGAGAATCTGTTTGCGAACTGTCGCAAGAGAGTAGGGTGCTGGCGGCGCAAACGTCATGACAACGGAAGCACAGATTAAATCTTTCATTCGTGGTGAGCTTGTCGAACAATGAATGAAAAGCTTAATGAAATCATATAATTAAATCCGCTCACCCTTCGATCGTTCGACAAGCTCACGGCTCAGGGCGAACGGATTTAATCAGTGCCTCCTTAGCACGCTATCCCCTCGCCCGCATGCGGGAGAGGGGTTGGGGGGAGAGGGTACACCGAAGGCGCGAATTGCATCAAAATATAAAATATGTTGTTTTTAAATGAAATTCTACCCTCACCCTAAACCTCCCGCTGCTAGGGGGATGGGAAAAAAGTTGTGTAGATACCTTGCACATGTTGGCAGGGGAGATAAGGCGAAGCGTTGCACTTAACCGCTCGCACGCGCTTGATGAATCCCCGTAAAAACCAACAGACTAGCAACCTGACTGATTGATAGTAGAGCTGTGCGATGTAAACTTGGCACGTGCAAGGGCGGCGCATACCGCGCATATCGCGTGTATTCAGCTCGTGCTTTACCGCACAAATCGCGTGTTTTACAGTAAACCGCGCTCTGCAAAAGAGATGGTCGTCCCCATGGCGACAATAAAGTGATCTAACACGCGCACTTCAACCAACGCCAAGGCTTGCTTTAAAGTGGCGGTCAGTCGCTCATCCGCTGCGCTGGGTTCGGCTACGCCTGAGGGGTGATTATGGGCAAAAATCACCGCCGCCGCGTTGTTTGCCAGCGCACGTTTTACCACTTCGCGAGGATAGACGCTGGCTTGTCCCAATGTGCCCTGAAACAATTCCTCTGATGCAATCACGCGATGTTGCGTGTCCAAAAACAGCACCACAAAGACTTCTTGGTGCCGCCCAGCCAATAGTAATTGCAGATAGTTGCGCACAACATGTGGTGAATTCAGTGCGTCCCCACGTTGCATTTCTTCATGCAATGCGCGACGTGAAAGTTCAATCACAGCTTGCAGTTGCACAAACTTCGCTTGTCCCAAGCCGAGAATCTCGCAAAACTCGGTTTCAGAGGCGGCAAATAGCTGAGTCAATGTGCCAAACTTTGTCATCAGCTCTCGCGCTAAATCCACCGCACTTTTGCCCTTCACGCCTATCCGTAAGAAAATCGCCAACAATTCGGCATCGGACAAGGCGGTCGCACCTTTTTGCAATAGTTTTTCGCGGGGGCGATCACCTTCTGGCCAATCGGTAATGGACATCTTGCTCTCCTTGTAAGCGGAAGCGATAAAGAAACCTTTTTACAGGTGATGTGAACGCGCGGTCTTGCCGATTGTGACACATTGCCCTATCCTGTCGAATCCGATCGACTTCGACCGTTATATTGTGCGATATTCTAACCATTTCTTACTGTTGCTGATGGTCGTTTTTACCACAGCTTGTGCCACGACACCGCCGCCGAAACCTCCTTCACCGCCACCCGTTGTGCCACCTCCTGTCACGCCTGTTGTGATTGAGCAGCCCAAACCTAAACCCGTGCGCCCAAAACCCGCGCCGCCCAAGGTGATCGTGCCGCCTGCACCCCCCGCTGCGTCAGCAACCGACCCACAAATTCACGCGCTGGTCGTGAAACTATTTCCTGATAAAGTTCAGTACAAAGACGGCTGGGCAAATGATATTCAAACTGCATTCAAAGCCTTACAGGTTCCACCGACAACAGAAAATTTCTGTGCGGTGATTGCCATTATTGGACAAGAATCTGGCTTTCAAGCCGACCCCGTCGTGCCGAATTTACCCGCAATTGCTTGGCGCGAAATTCATCAGCGTAGTGAAAAATACAGCATTCCTCAAACGGTGTTGGATTGGTCTCTTAACACCAAGTCTCAGGACGGGCGAAGCTATCATACGCGCATAGACGCGCTCAAAACTGAGAAAGAACTGAGCGACTTAGTCGAGGAAATTATCGAAAGCGTGCCTGCTGGCAATAAGTTGTTTCACAACTATAACCCTGTCCATACGGGTGGGCCGATGCAAGTCAGCGTGGCATTTGCCGAGGGTCATGCCCAAGTTCGCCCTTATCCTTATCCCATTCCACGTAGCTTGCGCAGTGAAGTGTTCACCCGTCGCGGCGGGATTTATTTTGGCTCCGCGATTCTGCTGGATTATCCCGTGCCCTATCAGGACATCCTCTATCGTTTTGCCGATTTCAATGCGGGTCGCTACAGCAGCCGCAACGCAGCTTTTCAGCATGCATTATCCCGTGTGAGTGGTCAGGAAATTGCCTGTGATGGCGATTTGTTACGCTACAAGAATGGCAATCCGTCTGATGAGCCAAGCAGTACCCTGAAGATTCTACTGTCCATGTCCACGACCCTGAAAATGAGTGATGCCGACATACAGCGCGATGTGTTGCTGGAAAAAGCCACGAATTTTCACGAAACCACGCTTTATACCCGCGTCTTTGGCTTGGCGGAGAAGACAGGGCAAATGCCCCGCGCAACCCTGCCCGAAATCGACATTAAGAGTCCAAAGTTTAAACGCAAGCTGACCACGCAATGGTTTGCCACCCGCGTGGACACGCGCTTCCGAACTTGTTTACAACAAGGTGGCGTTGGTCGAGGCGTTAAATCAAAGTAACCACCAGGACATCGTGTACTGACCCTTTTTTCTTGTAAGATGCGCGCCACCATGAAAACAAATAAACAAGTGATTTTAGGGGTGACAGGGGGCGTGGCGGCGTATAAGGCGGCGGAGCTGTTGCGCGAATTGATGCGTTTGGACATCAGCGTACAAGTTGTGATGACCGAAGCTGCCTGCCATTTTGTCACCCCCACCACATTTCAGGCCTTGTCGGGCAAGCCTGTCTATATCGACCAATGGGATGCGCGCGAACCCAATAATATGGCGCATATCAATCTGAGTCGCGCTGCCGACGCGCTTATCATCGCTCCCGCCAGTGCAGACTTTATGGCGAAACTAGCCCTTGGGCTGGCGGATGACTTACTCTCGACCTTGTGTTTGGCGCGCAATTGCCCGCTGTTGGTTGCCCCTGCGATGAACCGTGAAATGTGGCTCAATCCCGCCACGCAGCGCAATGTCGCGCAGTTGCAAGCCGATGGTATCAATGTGTTAGGACCTGACAGTGGTTTGCAAGCCTGTGGCGAATCGGGAATAGGGCGGTTGTTGGGTGTGTCTGAACTGACACGATCCATCACTGATTTTTTGTATCCTGTGCGCTTGCCGCAACCCTTGTCGGGCAAAACCATTTTGATGACCGCAGGACCCACCTATGAAGCCATCGACGCAGTGCGCGGCATCACCAATCGCAGTTCGGGCAAAATGGGCTATGCCATTGCCCAAGCCGCCGTGGAACTGGGTGCGCAGGTGATTTTGGTTTCGGGTCCTACCGCTTTACTTACCCCGCAGGGCGTACAACGCACGGATGTGCAAAGTGCCGCGCAAATGCTTGCCGCCGTGCAACAGCGCGTGGCGGAATGTGATATTTTTATCGGCGTGGCGGCGGTGGCGGATTACCGCGTGGTCGCGCCCAGCGAACAAAAAATCAAGAAAAGCCATCAAAATCTGACGCTAGAATTGGTACCCAACCCTGATATTTTGGCGTATGTTGCCAGCTTGCCGCAGCCACCGTTTTGCGTCGGTTTTGCCGCAGAAAGTCAAAATCTAATGGAATATGCCGAGCAAAAACGTCGGGCGAAAAAATTGCCGCTCTTGGTCGGCAACCTTGCGCAAACGGCAATTGGCAGTGATGACAATGAGCTGCTGCTCTTTGACGATGCGGGTTGCCATCCTTTGCCCAAGGCGGACAAACTCACGTTGGCACGCCAATTATGGCAACATATTCAAGGCATGATGCCCTAAGGGCGTTGGAAATTCTATTAAAATGGCAAGTGAGAAGGGTAAATCCTTAGGCTCTCTCCCCTTCAAGGCATAGGTATCTACACAACTTTCAATCATTTTGGAATAAGGGTGTATTAAACTTTTCATTCAAAAACAACAAGATCCGAATGTCTGGATTTGAACCCAGACTCCCCTCGCCCACTTGTGGGAGAGGGGCAGGGGGAGAGGGTGCGCCGACGGCGCGAATTGCATCCAGACAAGGGCATGTGCAACGCGCCCCCTACAAATTATGAAGCATGTTGTTTTTAAATGAAATTCTACCCCCACCCTAACCCTCCCCCTGCTAGGGTGAGGGAACAAAGTTGTGTAGATACCTATGCCTTCAAGGTATAGGTATCTACACAACTTTCAATCATTTTGGAATAAGGGTGTATTAAACTTTTCATTCAAAAACAACAAGATCCGAATGTCTGGATTTGAACCCAGACTCCCCTCGCCCACTTGTGGGAGAGGGGCAGGGGGAGAGGGTGCGCCGACGGCGCGAATTGCATCCAGACAAGGGCATGTGCAACGCGCCCCCTACAAATTATGAAGCATGTTGTTTTTAAATGAAATTCTACCCCCACCCTAACCCTCCCCCTGCTAGGGTGAGGGAACAAAGTTGTGTAGATACCTATGCCTTCAAGGTATAGGTATCTACACAACTTTCAATCATTTTGGAATAAGGGTGTATTAAACTTTTCATTCAAAAACAACAAGATCCGAATGTCTGGATTTGAACCCAGACTCCCCTCGCCCACTTGTGGGAGAGGGGC
>JAQTTV010000034.1 GCA_028710565.1 Gallionella sp. | reverse complement strand
GCATGTTTATGCGCAATTCAATTTAAAGCAAAAATCAAGCCATATCTGTAATATATTGTTTTGGTTTAACTATAATGATTTTTATATGAATTTCCTGGCCAATAAAACTGCCGAAATAAGTCATGTATTACGCTTTTTTGGCCATAAAAAACGGGCATCCTAAGATGCCCGTTTCTGCACAACCTAAGTGAAGAGGTTAAATACCTGTCGCAGTAAATGTTGTGGTGACTGCGGGAGTAACACCGCTGGTTGAAAGTGTGCAGGTTGCGGTCGTGCCAGCGGTAATCGCAGCGGCAGTGATGGCATAGTTAGCTGGTAAACCACCTTCCAGCAAGCCACCTGCTGTACTACAGTCAGCAATCGCTATACCACTGGCTGAATTCAAGCTGCGCACCGCATAGTTGATGGTATTGCCACTGGAAATTGAACCTGCGACACCCTTCAATGCTGCCAATTGAGCTTCATCCTTCAGGTTAACAAACTTTGGCAAAGCCGCCGCAGCCAAAATACCCAAGATCACAATAACCATGACCAATTCAATTAAGGTAAAACCAGATTGTTTTTTCATTTTAAAACTCCTTGTTTTGAGACCTCGGTCTCGTTTAAATAACTACTTAACATTTCTCGTCATCAAAGTCACCGCAGTAACCCATTAGACGACTTAGACTCTACACCGAAAATTTACAGAATGCAAATACTCGATAAAAGTAGTGTGGCATAATAGGCACACACTTTCCAGTCGTTCATGTCATGCTCGGCTATTTCTGCCGAAACAGCCTTGCTTACATTTGCTTCAAAGAATTTTATGGAATTGCATAGACTGGTATAACCATAGATGCAACACCATCACCAAGCAAGCAATTTTTAGGAACCACGGCGTTACCCGCAAGCGTAATGCCACCCGTACCATTATTGCTGTTCTCAGTATTGGTCGCTGTAAAATAAGGCTCAGGCAACCCACCTTGCAAAATGCCATTAAAAATAATCGTGCACGCTTGATTGACACCCGCATTTCCCTGAACCGTCGTTACCCCGCTGTTTGGATTTAATCCACGAATTGCTCGATTCATGGAGAGTGCTGTATTTAATGACCCCGCCACGCCTGCCAACGCCGCCGTTTGCGCCTCCCCTTTTAAATTCACAAATTTTGGCAGTGCTGCTGCTGCTAACACCCCCAAAATCACAATGACCATCACCAACTCAATTAAAGTAAAACCTGTTTGTCGCTTCATTTTCATACTCCTTATTCATTAAATTATGCGCTGCAAAACAGCAACGCAAGCACAAGGTCGCAACCTCATTAAAGTACTTTTCTCACCAAACAAGCCCTGCCGCAGCAGAAATTGCATAGATGAGCGGTGCATTTTAATCGAAGTGTCAATACGATACAAACAAACTTGGGTATTGGCTCTGCTCGCCATCAAACTCATGACTTTGCGGCAAGCTTACCGATAGATTGCTCGCGCTAACCGCTTACATCGCTGCTAAAATTCGACCTATTTCCCCCCCTAAGTTCATGACATTATGTTGATTTGGTTTGTGGTTTTATATTTGGGTTTATCCGTTGGCATTGGTTTATATGCGGCGAGGCGGGTGCATACGGCGCGGGACTTTGTGGTGGCGGGACGCAATTTGCCCTTGCCCATTGTCACGGCAACGGTGTTTGCCACGTGGTTCGGTGCAGAAACGGTGTTGGGCATTTCCGCGACTTTTGTCAAAGAAGGTTTAAGTGGCGTGGTTGCCGATCCGTTTGGCGCGAGCCTGTGTTTGGTGATTGCGGGCTTGTTTTTCGCGCCCTTGTTGTACCGCATGAACTTGTTGACCATCGGCGATTATTACCGTGTGCGCTACAACCGTACGGTGGAATTGTTGATGACCATCTGCATTATGGTGTCGTATTTGGGCTGGGTGTCGGCTCAGGTGGTGGCACTGGGACTGGTTTTTCATCTGGTGGGCGGCATTGCACCTGAAACAGGGATGGTCATCGGCATGAGCATCGTGATGGTGTATACCTTGTTTGGCGGGATGTGGTCGGTGGCGTTGCTGGATTTTGTGCAAATGACGGTGATTATGGTGGGGATGTTGTTTATCGCCTATTTGGTTAATGGTGAGGTGGGCGGCGTGGCAAAAGTATGGGAACACGCCAGTAGCACAGGGAAGTTGGCGTTTTTTCCAACGGGCGGCATGGATAAATGGGTTCCATTTATTGGCGCGTGGCTGACCATGATGCTGGGTTCGATCCCGCAACAAGACGTGTTCCAACGCATGACTTCCGCCAAAGATGAAAAAACCGCCGTGCGTGGCTCCGTATTGGGTGGCGTGCTGTACTTTTTCTTCGCCTTTGTGCCGATGTTTTTGGCGTTGTCTGCGATGTTGATTGACCCGAAAGTGTTTGGTGGTTTGGTAGTGGACAATTCACAACTGGTCTTGCCGACGTTGATTTTGCAACACACTCCGCTGGCGGCGCAGATTCTCTTCTTCGGCGCATTGTTGTCCGCCATTATGAGCACAGCTTCGGCAACCTTGCTCGCGCCCTCTGTCATGTTCACTGAAAACATCCTCAAACACTTCGCCATGCAGCACATGAGCGACCACCAGATGCTGCGCACCATGCGCATCATCGTGCTGACCTTTGGCAGCATCGTGCTGTGGTCAGCGTTGCACTCAAATGCGGGCATTATGAAAATGGTGGAAAACGCCTACAAAATCACCTTGGTTGGCGCATTTATTCCATTGGCATTTGGGTTGTATTGGAAACGAGCTAATACCCAAGGTGCGTTGCTCTCCATTGCGTTGGGATTATCCAGTTGGCTGTTGATGGAAATCGCCCAGCCCGCGACTTATTGGCCACCGCAATTGGTGGGATTGCTGTTTAGCTTGGCGGGGATGTTAGTCGGATCATGGTTGCCGCGTGTGCATGGGCGAATGATGGTGAAATAAAGCAATTTCGTCATTCCGACGAAAGTCGGAATCCAGTACATTGATAAATAAGCATCTTTGCGCCAGCAAAAAACTATAAAGCCGAATAAATCAGCACTTACTTCGCTTGCGCAACAAAAAAGGATGCTTCGGTGTCCTTTTTTATGTTCAAACGACCGATTAAGTCATTTGACTTAATCGGTCGTTTGACTTAATGTGTGCGCACATTGAACTGATTAACTAAATATTCGGTATGAAACAACCAGAAGATGCGCGTATGCGCTTGTTACATGCGGGCATGGAAGTGTTTGCGGAAGTTGGTTTTCACGCAGCCACGACGCGTGAAATTAGCCGTCGGGCAGAGGTGAATTTGGCTGCGATACACTATTACTTTGCGGACAAGGCGGGGTTGTATCGCGCGGTATTTGCGCTGCCCTTTGCTGAAAAATCTAACATTTTTGCACAAGTTGACATTGAATCGGTCACCTTGGAGCAGGCTTTATCCAGCTTTTATCAATGGATGCTCCCACCCGTTGCGACAGCGGAAGAAGTGATGCTGCAAAAATTTATGCAGCTGCACGCACGGGAAGAAGCGGATCCCAGCGGGATTTTGGGCGATGCGTTATCAGAACATATCAAGCCTAATCACGAAAAATTAAAGCAATTATTGTGTCGTGAACTGGGCAAAACTGAACCCGATTTAGCCATCGAGCAACTGGCTTTTGCCATCATGGGCATGGGAAGCGCGTTTGTGCATGGGCGGCGCGTGGTGGAAGTGCTCTCGCCCGAATTGATCCACGGGAAAAATGCGGGCGAAATGCGCTTGCAACGATTAGTCGGCTACGCCAAAACCTTGATAGATGCGGAACGAGGACAGCATGAATAAATTACTGGGATGGATGATCTTGCTATCGCTGACGGGATGCGCAGTGGGACCTGATTTTGTACAGCCCGCACATCCTACGCAAGAGTGGCGCGCACCGTTGCCACATGGCGGCAAGGTGGAAAATTTGACGCAATGGTGGGCGCAATTTAATGATCCCGTGTTGAATCAATTGATTATCGACGCGGAGCAAACCAGTCCATCCTTGGATATGGCGTGGGCGAAAGTGCAAGAAGCACGCGCCAATGCCGAAGGCAGTCGCGGCGTGTTTTTGCCTGCCTTGGGGGCGACCTTGGCTTCCACGAAAAGTCAGTCGGTATTTGGTCAGCAAGTGGTTCGCCAAACGCTGAATCGAGCAGGTTTTGATGCGGGTTGGGAATTGGATTTATTCGGCAAAAATCGCCGCAACGCCGAATTGGCCACCGCTAATTTTGGCGCAAGTGGCGCGCAATGGCATGCAGCGCGGATTTCGTTGGCGGCTGAAGTGGCAGATGCGTATGTCGAATTGCGCCAATGCGAAGCCACCGCCGATGTTTACCAACAAGTCAGCCAGTCTCGCGACCACACCTTGTCTATGGTGCGGCAAAAACAATCCGCAGGACTCGCGTCCGATGTGGAAGTCGCACGCACCCAAATCAGCCAATTAGACAGTGCCGCCGCCTATGCTGCTAAACAAGGTGATTGCGCCCGCAGCATCAATAAACTCACCGCCTTAACAGGCATCGCGCCCGCTGATTTGCAAACGCGTTTATCCGCCCAACGCGGTCAATTGCCCGTTCCCACGTCGTTAGATGTCAGTCAAGTCGCGGCAAATGCGTTGAGTCAACGCCCCGATGTCGCGGCAGCGGAATTTAACTTGGCGGCGGCGAGTGCTGACATTGGGGCATCTAAAGCCGCACTGTTGCCCAGCTTGTCTTTGCTCGGTTCGATAGGTTTCAATCGCGTGCAGGTCGGCGGAGCCAATTTGCAAGCAACCACTTGGTCATTCGGCCCTAGCTTGTCGATTCCTTTGTTTGACGGCGGTAAACGCAAATCTATCATGGAAGGTGCGAAAGCCCGTTTTGATTACGCCGATGCTAGTTATCGTCGCAGCGTGCGCGAAGCCGTGCGCGAAGTCGAAGATGCGCTGATTCGCTTGGATGTTTCCAACACTCGCTTAATCTCCGCCCAGCAATCCTATGCACCCTTGCTCGCTATCCACCAAATCACCGCTGCTCGCCAAGCCGCAGGCATCGCAAATTGGCTGGAATTAGAGGGCGCACAACGGGATGAATTACAAGCCCAAGAAGCCCTTGTTGTCTTGCAACGCGAAAGTGTATCGGCGTGGATTGCGGTTTATAAAGCCTTGGGTGGCGGTTGGGATGGGAAAAGTGAGCCGCGTAGAATGCCCTGAAAGCAGCTCCTTCCCCCTAGCAGGGGGAAGGCTGGGATGGGGGTTGAATGGTTCGTTACCAGTGAACGTTTCAACCCCCACCCTAACCCTCCCCCTGCTAGGGGGAGGGAATATGGCGCATAGGATGTGCCGATAGGCGCATCTTTTTGAATTTGAATAACATTTAGGTGCGCCTGTCGGCACATTCTACGACTGATTCCACAAAATGGTGAGGGAGATTTTCTAACATGGAATTGCTAATGGACTGGCTTGTGACCGTTGTTTTTGAATATCTGCTTTATCGCATTGGTGTAAAGGTCGTGAGCGTGTTGACGCTGGGCAAAGTGAGGCCTCAGCCGAATAGCAATCCATACTATTTTAGTTTTGTAGGCTTGATTTTCGTGATTGTCGTAATCGGCATACTGGTTTTTGCGTTGAAAAATTGACGCGTAGGAGAAAAAGATGAATAAAAAAATATTGTTAGGTGTGGTGGTTGTAGCTGTTGTCGCGGGAGCGATTTTGGTGACTAAGGGTAAAAAACCCGAAGTACCTGCCACCGTGACAGCGCAAAAGCCCGCTTTGACCGTGATGATAGCCTTGCCTGAAACCCAAGTGTGGCAAGTTCGTGTGTCAGCTAGTGGCGGCGTGCTACCTTGGCAAGAAGCGATTATTGGCGCGGAAATCGGTGGCTTGCGCTTGGCGGAGGTGTTGGTCAATGTGGGCGACTCGGTGAAAAAAGGGCAGGTGTTAGCGCGCTTTGCGGATGAGTTGTCGCAAGCGACCTTGAACCAGCAACAAGCGGCTGCCGATGAGGCTAAAGCGCGTTTTGCTGAAGCCACCGTGCATTTGCAACGGGCGCAAAGTATCAAGGACAGTGGGGCGATGAGTGCGCAGGAGTTGTTGCAATTATCCACCGCCGCCGATACCGCCCGCGCCCAAGTGCAATCTGCGGAAGCGCGACTCGCCGCTGAAAAATTGCGTTTGAATTACACCCGCGTGGTGGCATCGGATGATGGTTTGATTTCCGCTCGCACCGCCACGGTGGGTGCGGTGATGCAAGCGGGCGCGGAAATGTTTCGTTTGATTCGTCAAGGCAAATTGGAATGGCGTGCCGAATTGTCGGACGCGGCGTTGCAACAAGTACGCCTCGGGCAAAAAGTCAAAGTGCTGTTAGCGCAAGGTGATGCGCTCGTCGCCAGCGTGGTGCGCATTTCGCCCGTGATTGATCCGCAAACTCGCAACGGTACAGTATATGTCGCTTTGCCTTCTAGTCCTGCTTTAAGAGCGGGCACATTTTTGCAAGGTGAATTTGAATTGGGTACATCCAACGCTTTGACCTTGCCGCAAAGTGCGGTGGTGATGCGCGATGGCTTTGCTTACGTTTATCGTGCGGGCAAAGACAATCGCGTGATGCAACTCAAAGTGACCACGGGTCGTCACCAACAAGATCGCGTGGAAATTCTCAGCGGCGTCATGGCGGATATGAGTGTGGTGACCAGCGGCGCAGGATTCTTAAATGATGGCGATGTGGTTCGCTTGGCTGATCGTCATGCCGCCGTTCAACCTGAGCTTCACATGGCCGTTCGCCCTGAGCTTGTCGAAGGGTGCTTCGATAAACTCAGCACGAACGGTTGCTTATTGCCGCGTTCGATTTAATCGGAGTCCACCATGAATATTTCCGCTTGGTCGATTAAGAACCCCATTCCGTCTATTTTACTGTTTGTGATGTTGACGCTGATTGGGTTAAACAGCTTCCGCACTATGATTGTGCAGGATTTTCCTGATATTGAGCTCCCCGTCGTCACTGTCAATGCCACCTTGGAAGGGGCGGCACCCGTGCAGATGGAAACCGAGGTGGCGCGAAAAATTGAAAATGCCGTGGCGAGCTTAGGGCAAGTTGAGCATACGCATACCCACATTACCGATGGCGTTGCCACCATTTCGGTTGAGTTCAAGTTGGAAAAAGATACGACTGAAGCGGTTAATGACGTGCGAGATGCCATCAGCCGCATTCGCAGCGACTTGCCCAGCAATATGAAGGAACCCGTGATTACCAAGGCAAACACCTCAGGTCGTCCGATTTTGACGTATAGCGTGACCTCTGACCAATTGGATGAGCAAGACATTTCTTGGTATGTCGATAACGAAGTGTCCAAAATGTTGTTGGCGACCCCTGGCGTGGGAAGAGTATCCCGTATTGGTGGGGTGGATCGAGAAATTCACATTGACATTGATCCCGTTAAAATCCAAGCCTTGAATGTGTCCATAGCAGATATTTCTCGCCAAATCAAGCGGGTGCAACAGGAGTCATCAGGTGGGCGTGCAGATATAGGCGGGGCAGAGCAATCGGTGCGCACCCTTGGCACCGTACAAACGGCGGCCGAGTTGGCGGCAATGAATATCGTATTGCTCGATGGGCGACATTATCGTCTCGACCAATTGGCAAACGTGCGCGACACTTTTGCCACGCGCAGCTCGCTTGCATTGTTGAACGATAAATCTGTCATTGCTTTTGAAGTTACCCGCTCCAAAGGGAGCAGCGAAATCGAAGTGGGTCAAGCGGTGCTGGCTGCGGTGGATAAACTGAACGCTTCGCACAGCAATGTGAAAATCAGCGAAGCGTTTAACAATGTTGCGGTGGTGAAGGAAAACTTCGACGGTTCAATGCACTTGTTGTATGAAGGTGCGTTGTTGGCGATTTTGGTGGTGTGGTGGTTTTTACGCGACTGGCGTTCCACGCTGGTGTCTGCTGCCGCCTTGCCCTTATCCGTGATTCCCACCTTTATCGGGATGCACTATTTTGGCTTTACCCTTAACACCGTGTCGTTGTTGTCGTTGGCGTTGGTGGTGGGGATCGTGGTCGATGATGCCATCGTGGAAATCGAAAACATCGTGCGCCATTTGCACCAAGGTAAATCGCCGTATCAAGCCGCGATGGAGGCAACCAACGAAATCGGGCTGGCGGTGGTGGCAACCACGTTTACGCTGGTATCAGTATTTTTGCCCACGGCATTTATGAGTGGCATTCCTGGTAAATTTTTCAAACAATTTGGCTGGACAGCGGCATTGGCGATTATGGCTTCGTTGCTCGTGGCACGATTGCTCACGCCGATGATGGCGGCGTATTTGCTGAAACCCATCGTACTAGAAGAACACGACAGTAAATTGATGAGCCGCTATTTGGGCTGGGTGCGCTGGTGTTTGCACAATCGTTTTAAAACGTCGGTCATGGCAGTGGCATTTTTCATTGGTTCACTGATGTTGATTCCGTTGCTGCCCAAGGGCTTTGTGCCCAGCGCGGATCGAGGGTTAACCCAAGTAACGCTGGAGCTGCAACCTGGCTCTACGTTGGTGCAAACTGCGGCTGCTGCTGAGCAGGCACGGAAAATTCTAATGCAAGTGCCTGAAGTCAAAAAAGTCTTTACGGCGGTCGGTCGGGGAAGTGGCGGCGATTTGTTTTCGGCAGGTGCTGCCGTGGATGTGCGTAAAGTGAATATGAACGTCACCCTCTCACATCGCAGTGAGCGCAAGTTGAATCAATCCGAAGTTGAAGCGGTGTTGCGCGAAAAAATTGCCGCCATTCCTGGGGTGCGTGTAACGGTTGGTGCGGGTGATTCAGGCGAGAAATTGCAACTGATTTTGTCGGGCGATGACTCGCAGGTATTGAACGACACCGTGCGTAGCGTGGAACGCGATTTGCGTACCTTACCTGGCTTAGGCAACGTCACCTCCACCGCCAGCCTAGTTCGCCCCGAAATCAGCATCACGCCTAACTTTGCCCGCATGGCGGACTTGGGGGTGACAGCGGAAGGCATGGGCGACGTGGTGCGCATCGCCACGGCGGGCGATTACAGCGCGGCATTGGCAAAACTTAATTTGCCGCAACGCCAAATCCCTATTCGTATTCAAATGCCTGACGCAGCGCGTATGGATTTAAGCGTGTTGGCACGTCTGCCCGTACCCAGCAAACAAGGGAACGTCATGCTGGGTAATGTCGCCGACATACGCATGAGTAGCGGCTCTGCACAAATCGACCGACGGGATCGCAGTCGCAATGTGAGCATTAACGTCGAACTCAATGGGCAGCAATTGGGCGATGTGTTTGCGAAAGTTGAGAAATTACCTAGCTTGAATGCCCTGCCGCCCAGTGTGAAACGTGCGGAATCAGGCGACGCAGAACGGATGAAGGAGTTGTTCGGCAGCTTCGGGATGGCGATGCTGACAGGTGTGTTGTGCGTGTATGTGGTGTTGGTGATGCTATTCAAAGATTTCTTGCAACCCATCACGATTTTGGCAGCCTTGCCCTTGTCCATCGGCGGCGCGTTTATTGCGTTGCTGGTCACAGGCAGCAGCTTCTCCATGCCGTCCTTGATTGGACTGTTGATGCTGATGGGGATTGTCACCAAAAACTCCATTTTGCTGGTCGAATACGCCATCATGGCGCGGCGCGAATTTGGTCTTAATCGTTATGATGCCTTGGTCGATGCCTGCAACAAACGCGCCCGCCCCATTATTATGACCACCATCGCCATGGGCGCGGGGATGCTGCCGATTGCCATGGGACTCGGAGCCGACCCCAGCTTCCGTATGCCCATGGCAACGGCGGTGATCGGCGGGCTGATTACCTCCACGTTGCTGAGCTTGTTTGTGGTGCCAGTGGTATTTACTTATGTGGATGATTTATTGGGGAAAGTGAAGCGGGTGGTGGGGAGTCCAGTGTAGGTGGCGGTGAACTTGCCCCCTGCATGGTGAAAAAGGCAATACATTTAGCTCAGCTACCGCATACACGGGCTGGGTGAATTCAAAAAAATAAAAATCCTTTTCATCCTGTAAGCAACACTATTGTTGGCATGGCTTGCGGTAATCTGTCAGAATAGTCGGCGAATTTTTGATTCGCAGCAAGAAAAATCGCAAGAAATTGTTCGATATTAACCTGGAAGGAATAGCAATGAAAAAATTTCAATACTCAGCACTGGTGGCAACATTACTGGTTGGCATGGCAAGCAGCGCAATGGCGGCAGATGGTGGTTTTTATGCGGCTATTGATTTAGGGCAATCCGATCAATCAAATGGCTGCGCAGGCATAACTGCTGGCGTGACTTGCACCAAAACAGACACCGCCGTTCGTGGCGCGGTTGGCTATCAATTCAGCCAAAACATCGCTTTTGAAGCGAGCTATGGTGACTACGGTGCTGCCAAAGCATCAAACGGCGTTGTGAGCGCGAAACAGGCTGCGAGTGGTTTACAACTTGCTGTTGTTGGAACCATGCCGTTGACCAAAGAATTTGCTTTGACAGGCAAATTGGGAATCGCCAATACGACCATGAAGTTAAGTGGTGCCGTAGGCGGATGGACTGCAAACCTAGGGAGTCAATCCAGCACAACCTTGGCATATGGCATTGGTGCGCAATACAGCTTCACACCTGCAATCGCTTTGCGTGCTCAATATGAAGGTCTTGGTCAAGTGACCGAAGTCGGTGGTGGCACTAAAACAGGGCTTTCCTTGTTGTCAGCAGGGCTTGTTTTCAGCTTCTAATTGAATTAGCGTTAAAGGGTTGGGGAAAGGCGGATTGTCATAGACAGTCCGCCTTTTTGTTATTAAAGCAATATGTTGTGTTGGTTGTCGACCAGAAATTGCGCGAAAAACATTGCGATTAAAATTTTAGTCACTGTATATGCTGCATAAATTAGTTAGTCATATATAATCCAATTGCAATTTTTATGCGGTAGAATCAGACTAATTTACTTCTGTATTTCACTTGGGATCGAGCATCCAAATGGTCAATAAATTTCGCACACTCAGTATCAAATGGAAAATATTTTTGCTACCTGCGCTGGTATTTAGTCTATCGCTGATGGTAGGGTTTGCTTATTTTGCCTATCAAAGTTACTGGCTGAATGTCACCACCTCCTTGAACGGACTGATGAATTTTGTCGATGCTAAACAGCAAGGCGTGATTCGTTTTATTGACCAGAACGAGAAACTGGCGCGCCAGATGGCGAATCTGGTGGAACATGGCGATGCCAATGTGGTGCGCAGTCAATTCGCCAGTGTCGTGGCAACGGATGTATTCAAGCTCGAAGAACATCCTTTCAAAGAAGACATTAACGCAGGCAAACGCAAGATCCCCACTTGGACGGTGTATCACGCCATTGATTATGTGCAAGGCGGCATTATTCGTTTCTCATCCGACCCCAAGCGCGAGGGGCGAGTATGGAATCACGACATTGATCTTAAATATGGCTACTCTGACCCATACTACGACGAAGATGCGCCGATCATCACTTTTGCGGCAAAAGTGTCTTCTCTCCCGCAAGAGGGTGGGGGGGAGGGTGGTACGGTGTATGTTCATGCAGATGCGCGTATGTTGACCAATATTGTAAATGGTGAAATTGGTAATCTAGCGGGAGATATGGGGGCATTCTATCTCGCTGGCGTGGGTAAGACTTTTGATTACTATATCGTGAACAAAGACAATCTCCTTATCACCGAGTCACGCACCCGTCCCGATCAATTCCTTAAAGGACAAGGTAGCGAAGCCCCTTGGCGCGCCACGATACAACAAGCAGGGGTGATTTGTAGTAGCAGTGGGGTGTATCTGACCAATGCCAAATGCACGACAGGATGTCGCGAGACCATGGGGTTTTATCCAGGCGTGAATGGCAAGGCTATGCTGGGTGCTTCTATGCCTTTCTACGATTCGCGCTGGACGATAGTGGTAGAGGAAGAATCTAGTGAAGTGCTGGAACCAATGTGGACAATGTTTGCTGAGCAATTGGCGATATTGCTGCTGTTAAGTGCGATTTCGATCTGGTTGTATTTGCTCTGGCAAAATCGCTTGATTGTGCATCCGCTGAAATATTTACAACAAGCGATTGAAGAGGTCGAGCGTACGCAGGATTTTAGTCAGCAGATTGAAGTTGCTTCAGGGGATGAATTTGGCGAATTGGCGGAGGCTTTCAACCGCATGTCACATAACTTGGATGACAGCTACCAGCGTGATGCGCGTGAGAAATTGGCAGAAGCGCGTAAAGTTAAATTACTTCGTGAACAGCTCTCCACCATCAGCGAGCATATTGAGAAGGTGGCTTCAGGAGATTTGAGTCGTCGTTTAGATATTGTGGGGGATGAAGATCTCGCGCGTCTGGGTGAAAATCTCAATACCATGACTGAGAGCTTAGCCGTGGTTGCCTCAAGCACGACCGAGGGCATCAATTCCATTTATAGCGCACTGGCTGAGTTGCAGCATTCGATTATCAGTCAGTCCTCTGGCGCATCGGAGCAAGCCGCTGCGGTGAATGAAACCACTGCCGCGTTAGATCAAATCAAAGGGATGGCAGCGCAAGCGATGGAGAAGGTGCAGATGCTAGGCGAAACGGCTGAACGCAGTCGGCGCGAAAGTGAGCTGGGAGGCGTGGCGGTAGAACAGGCGATTTCAGGCATGACAGCTATTTTGCATCGCATGGAAGGCATTGCCCAGACAATCCTGGCACTGAGCGAACAAATCCAGCAAATTGGCGAAATCACAGGTGTGGTGACCAATTTGGCGCAGCAATCCAAGATGTTGGCACTGAATGCTTCGATTGAAGCCGCAAAAGCAGGCGAAGCGGGCAAAGGTTTTGCAGTGGTGGCAGCAGAAGTGCGCGAATTGGCGGAACAATCGCAACAATCCACCGCACAAGTGCAAAAAATCCTACAAGACATTCGCCACGCTACCGACCGTGCGGTCATGGCGACTGAAGAAGGCAGCAAAGGCGTGGATGCGGGCATGTTGTCGGTACAGCGCAGTGGTGATGTGATGAGACAACTGAGCGAAGTAGTGCGTGAAACCGCTGTGTACAGCCAGCAAATTTCAGCGGTGGTGAAGCAGCAATTTCTTGGTCTGGAACAAGTATCCAACGCGATGAGAGACATCAACAATGTGACGATGCAATTTGTCAGCAGCGCGCAACAAAGCAAAGAATCCTCGGCTGGTATCAGCAAAGTGGCGGATCGTTTGCGTGATAGCGTCAGCACATACAAGTTGTAGGTTTAATCGTGTATACGCTCCCTACCAACTAAAAACTAACGACGACTAACAGCTTAACGACTTATCCACAACAATTTACAATCAAGTACTTATTTGGCGAATGTACTTCGTTTCGTCGCGCTATAACCGTTTTTCATTCGACCATGTGGTGAAAAACGGGTTAAATCACTTTCTACATTACCTGACGACGATGCTGACCTACCCTCAAGTTGCTTTGGATTTTATGAATCGCGATCATGCCGAGTTCGCTGCCATGTACGATCATATTTTGTGTTTGCTCACTCAGGATAAGGCTGATGAGGCCATCGAAGCGGCATTAAGTCGATTATTTCAGTACACACAGCATCACTTTGCGGAGGAGGAGCAAGCGATGCAGGCTGCGCAATTTCCCCCTTACCCCATGCACAAAATGGAACATGATCGTGTATTGGCAATATTGGCTCAACAAGTCAGTGCGTGGCAACAAATGCAGGATGTCGTTGTGTTGCGGGAGTTTTTCGAGGTCGCTTTAACGCAGTGGTTTACCCAACATGTAGGGATGATGGATAAGGTGACTGCACAATATATTGCCCAGCATGCGTCGTTGAACTAGCTCCTCCCTTGTCCGCACAAGGTAGCTCATCGTCGTGCGTCGCCCAATGACACCTCATCGCCAGTGCTACAATTGACCATCTCGCATTACCTCACTCAAAAGGAAATCCCATGTTTATGCGCAACTGCTGCACGCTTGCTTTGTTGCTTACAGCAACATTGACGCACGCCGAAACCTTGCCTCGCCCCGATCATGTCGTGGTGGTGATTGAGGAGAATCGTGGTTATAGCCAAATTATGGACAGCCAAAATAGTCACTCCTATATTCATGCTTTGGCAAAGCGTGGGATGCTGTTTACCCAGTCGTATGGCACATCCCACCCCAGCCAGCCTAATTATTTGGCGTTTTTTTCAGGCGGTACGCAGGGCATAACAAGCAACGAGTGCTTGCCCTTTGTGCTGAAAACAGACAATTTGGCGAGTGCTTTACTGGAAAAGGGTGTGACTTTTGTAAGTTATGCAGACGGGTTGCCGCAAGTCGGCGATACGGTGTGTGCGGATGGCGCATATCGCCGCAAGCATAATCCGATTGTCAATTGGCAAGGGGCACGGGTGTCGGCGGGGTTGAATCAACGTTTTGCAGATTTTCCACAGGACTTTGCCACGCTACCGACCGTGTCGTTGGTGGTGCCGAACCAAGATCACGATATGCACGATGGTTCGTTTGAAACCGCCGATGCGTGGCTAAAAACCCACATTGATCCGTATGTGGAATGGGCATTCAAACATAATAGCCTGTTGATTCTGACATGGGATGAAGATGATTATCATCAGGATAATCACATCGTTACGCTATTCGTTGGGCCGATGGTTCAAACAGGAAAAAGTGATCAAAAAATAAACCATTACAATGTGTTACGCACTTTGTTGGATTTCTATCAAGCGACACCAATGGGGCAAAGTAAAAGTGCCGCTGCGATTAACGGAATCTGGCGGAAACACTAGGTAGGCACTGATTTATTCGTCATTCCGACGAAGGTCGGAATCCAGTCCATTGATACAAAAGTGTTTTTACTTCAGCAAAAACTACAAAACCGAATAAATCAGCACATCCCTAGCTTTCAAACTCACCGTCTTGCAGCAGTTTTTCTGCTTGCTTGAGCGCGTCAGGCGTGCCGAGCAACACTAATACATCCCCCACCCTCAGGTGTAGCTCTGCGGTTGGCTGGGCATCGAGTTGTTGCGGGCGGCGAATGCCATTCACCTCGATATTCAGTGCGCGGAGATTCAGTTCACCCAGTTTTTGACCCACAGCAGCATAATTGCTCTTGAGTAATATGCTGACAAAACGTGGTTGTGTGTGATCCAGCACCTCGTTGACTTGACTGGCGACATTGAAGAAACCACTGAAGACGGCATAACGGCGCGCGCGACTGGATTGGATTTGGTGTATCACGCGGTGGAGCGGCACACCTGCCATCAGCAAAGCTTGCGATGCCAGCATCACACTGCCTTCGATAATTTCTGCCACGACTTCTGCCGCACCCGCTTGTTTGAGTGCTTCTACATGGGTGTTGTCGTTGGTGCGTACCACCACAGGTAAATCGGGTCGTAACTCTTGCACATGACGCAAAATGGCTAATGAGGAGTGTTGGTCTTTGTAGGTAATAACCAGCGTTTTGGCGCGCATGAGTCCCGCTGCCATCAATACTTCACGCTTAGCGGCATTGCCATACACCACATTTTTATGCGCGGCGAGGCCATCGCGAACATGGCGGGGATCTAAATCTAGCGCGATAAAACTCAAGTCTTCTTGCTCTAAGAAGCCGACTAAATTGCTACCGCTTCGCCCATAACCACACACAATGATGTGGCCTGTGTTCATCATGCTCTGTATGGCAATTTGGTGCAATTGCACGGCTCGGTTGGTCCATTCCGCTGCGGAAAAACGACGCGCAATGGCTTCGGCATGTTGTATCAGAAAGGGTGCTGCCAGCATAGACAGCAACATGGCGGCCAACACAATTTGTAACACGGCTGAATGAAGCAAATGCGCCTCGTCGGTCAAGGTCAGCAACACAAAACCGAACTCGCCCGCTTGCGCCAAACCTATTCCGCTGCGTAAGGCGACGCCCCAGTCTCCTTCAAAAGTGCGCGCCAATACGGCGATGACCAAGGCTTTAAGCACAATCAGGATGCATAATGCCAAGACTATCCAGCCAAAGTCTTGCGCGACACTGCTTAAATTGAGCTTCATGCCGATGGTGACGAAAAACAAGCCCAGTAAGACATCGCGGAAAGGCTTGATGTCCTCTTCCACTTGAAAGCGATACTCCGTTTCAGAAATCAACATCCCCGCCACAAAAGCTCCTAACGCCATCGACAGCCCCGCCAGCTCGGTGAGATACGCTAAGCCTAGTGTAATCAGCAATACATTCAAAATGAATAATTCTGACGACTTTTGGGTGGCAACGATATGAAACCAACGGCGCATCACGCGTTGTCCAAAGACCAGTAACACCAGCAATACGCCGATGGCTTTTAACGTGGCATATGCCAAGGTGGCAGATAAATCGCCCGTGTTAGCGGCTAATGCGGGAATGATGATGAGCAATGGCACAACCGCCAAGTCTTGAAACAGCAATACCCCCATCATTTGTTGCCCGTAAGGCATATTGAGTTCTGCGCGCTCCACCAACATTTTGCTGACAATGGCGGTGGAGGACATCGCCAATACCCCCCCTAATGCCAAGCCAGAACGCCAGTCCAGACCAAAGACGAGTCCGCCCGCCATGATGCAGACTATCGTGACGATGACCTGTGCGCCGCCTAAGCCAAATACCGTGCGTTTCATCGCCATTAAGCGCGCTAAGCTAAATTCCAAGCCGATGCTAAACATCAAAAATACCACGCCGAACTCAGCCAAATGTCGTGTGCCAGGTTCGTCGGGTATCCACGCCAGCGCGTAAGGTCCAATCAAAATGCCCACGATGATATAGCCGAGCATCACGGGTAAATGTAATACGCGGCAAGCGACCACCACCAGTACCGCAGTGGTCAATAAAATCAAAACGAGAGGCAGGTAATTGGTCATGGTAGGGGCAGAATGAGCGGGCGTGCTGATAATGCCGCAGTGAGGTGAATTTTGCAAAATTTCCTCGCGCCTCCGTTAAAGGTAAAGCGAGAAATTATGTGTCCATGTTGGTATTGAGGGGGCTTGATGAGAGGGTTGGATTTGATTATCCAAAATAGCATACCCCCAGCATAGGTTGCTTGTATGTAAACGATATAGCTAGTTATAATGAACAATTGATCGTTTGGAAAATATAGGCTATGTTATTTATTTCGTGGAGTAATTTTGTTATTTTTGTGCTTGCAACATCCGCCATTGTCTATGTTTTCAATAAAGTTCGAATCAATAATCAGAAGAAGCGAATTAGTTTTGCTGAATTGCAATATGCGATTGATGCACACACTCAGTGGAAAAGCAGTTTTCAGCGTTACCTAACCTCCGCAATTCACGGGCGATCAACCCTGAGTGGTTCCATGACGAATAGTGAGAGTTTTGACTGTCAGATCATTAGGCAAGACAATCAATGTGTACTTGGTAAGTGGTTGTATCAAAATGAGAAGCTGCATGACTCCCCTGAATTTGTTGAGTTGTTAGAAACACATCGCAGTTTTCATCAGCAGGCTAGCCAGATTCTACAATTGAGTTTGGAGGGAAAGCACAAAGAAGTCATGCAGTGCTTTAATCACAATAGCGATTTCCAAAAAAACTCAGCTAATTTGTCTCGCCAACTGGTTCAGTTATACGAAGATCGGTAAAAAAGTGCACCCCCGCGCGGAATTTGAGTATCGTAAATGATGTAGTAGGCTCAATGCTTGCATCCTTATTGGCAAACCCCCTGAAAATAGTGTGAGTAATGAGAGAATTTCCTCATTTGGAATTTGGAGGGATTGAAACTTGGAAACATCACGATTGACGGATAGCTAGATCATTGCGGTATTGAAGCAGCTAAAGCCTACTAACGTCTTTCTGTCCACCATAGCATTCCCAAGCCAAATAGTAAGAATAACCCTGTCATCGCCGTGGCACTAAGGAAAGGTTGCCAATTGTTGAGCGCACCGATGCTGGCGAATAAACGACCAATAAAGTGGAACGCCAAACCTAGTACGATGCCCAGGAAAATTTTGGTGCTAATGCCGCCACTACGATGTTGATGACCCGCAAAAGGCAAAGCTAACACCATCATCACCAACACGGCAAAAGGGTAAACCAGCTTATTCCACATCGCGATTTCATAACGCGCGCTTTGCTGGTGGTTGTCGCGTAAATGGCTGGCGTATTCGTGCAAGTCGCTGGCGGACATCTGTTCTGGCACAACCAGCAACACACTGAGGATGCTGGGATTGATGGCAGAACGCCATGTTTCACTGGGACTACTCCGCGTCGTCACCCCTCGTCCACTAAAGTGAGTTTCTCTCACCTCGGCCAGCGTCCAAACCCCAGGCTTGACGAATTTCCCTTCTTTGGCATTGGTAATTTTATTGAGATGATAGCTTTTGTCGAACTGATAAATAGAAATATCTTGCAGGCGGTTTTCAGGTAACACGTTTTTGATATTCACGAAGCTTTGCTCGTCTTTAACCCACACACCCGAACGAAAAGTTTGCACAGCGACGACAGTATTTTGCGCTTTGAGGCGTAATTTTTGCGCCATGCGTTCGCTGGGTGGGGCGACGAATTCGCCGCAAACAAAACTTAACACCACAAGCGGCAGACCAATTTTAAACAGCGCGATCAGCATATCGAACAACGATGCCCCTGAAGCGCGATATACCGTCAGTTCAGAGTTGGCGGCGAGGTGAACCAAGGCAACAATCGTGCCGATCAGCACCGCCACAGGGAAGAGTTCATACACATGACCTGGGATGGTCAGCACCACAAACAACAGCACATAGCCTAAACCGTATTTCCCTTGCATCACATTCATTTCATGGATTAAATCCAAGAAAGCAAATAACAAGATGAGCGCGGCAAATACCAACGCGATGCTGGCATAGATTTCTCGCCCCAAATAACGCGTCAGTAAATTCATTGTTTAAAGATCCGTTTCCATGAAATGAGGGACGTACGCCAATAAAATAGCGCGATCGTCACCCCCAGCAATAAGACGTGTATGCCCCACAAGCCCACTCCAGGCGACAACTTACCCTGCCCTACCCACGCATTGGTTACACTAATCATATTGCTGTACAGCATATACAACACCATCGCGGTCACTAAATTCAAAGAACGTCCCGCACGTGGATTGATATAGCTCAACGGAATCGCCAACAACGCCAAAACTGCCGCACTGATCGGCAAGCCCAGTCTCCATTCCAATTCCGCTAAATTGGTACGGGTGCGATCCTGCCACAATCCCTGCGTTGAAAGTGTGCGCGCGTAAGGCTCCACTTGTTTCGGCGGCACACTGTCAATACGAATGGCATAACGCTCAAATTCCACAATACGATAATCGCGTTGCCCTGGTATGCCCTCGTAGCGCGTCCCGTTCAGCAACACCAAGAAGCGGTCGCCATTCGCATGAGTTTCTTGCACGCCTTGCTTGGCAACCATCGTCCCCAGTTTACTGTTTTGCTCAGACTGCACAAAAATCCCGCTGACGCGATTATCACCCGTTTGCGTTTTATCAATAAAGTAGACACGATTAGCCTGTTTAGACTCACGGAACATGCCAGGGGTAGCCGCCGTGACATCATCTCGACTTTCTAGTGTTTGTTTAAATTCGTCTGATTTTTGCAACGCCCAAGGTGACAACACCAAGCTCAGCAAGCCAATGACCGCGACCACTGGCATCGCATAGATCATCACAGGACGTATCCAATAGGTTAGCCCTATACCAGAACCAAACCACACCACCATTTCACTATCTCGATAGCTGCGCGACAACGTCAACAAAATGGAGAGAAACAAGCTGAGCGACAGCAACACGGGCAGGTAATTCATCGCACTAAAGCCAAGCAAGGCCAATACGCCATCCACCGCCAACTTACCACCGACCGCATCCCCTAAAAAACGAATCAACTGACTGATGACCACAATCCCCAATAAAACCGAGAAAAGCAGCATCCCATTACTCATAAATTCCCGTATTAAGGCGCGCTGAAAAACGCCTTTTTGCAATGGCTTTGACTTTACAGGGGATGTTTGCGGATAATCGGACATTGAACGTCGAAGTTAAATCGAATTTAAAAGGAGAAGCGCGTGGAATTTAGCATAAAACAGAGCAGTTCGGATAAGCAACGTACAGGATGTGTTGTGGTAGGCGTGTATGCGAATGGCAAATTATCAGCAGCGGCGCAGATATTGGATGTCGCGATGCAGCACCAACTCAGCGATTTAATTGCGCGAGGCGATATGGAAGGGAAGGTCGGGCAAACCTTGTTGTTGCCTCATGTTGCGGGCTGTGTGGCGGAGCGCGTGTTGTTGGTGGGGCTGGGTAAAAGCTCGGCGTTTGCCGCGACACAATTTGTCGATGTACTCCGCGCTGTTTTTGCCGTTTTGCACAAAAGCAATTGCAAAGAGGCGGCACTGTACTTGACCGACTTAGCCGTGAGTGACCGTGATGAAGCGTGGAAAATTACCCAAGCAGTGTTGGTCGGTGCGGAATCAGCTTACCGTTGCGACCATCTGAAGAGCAAGCCCGCCGATGCCCCAATCTTACGTAAGGTATTGCTAGCCTGCGCAGAAAAACCAGAAGCAGCAGCGAAAGCAACCTTGGCGCAAGCGGTTGCCGTGGCGCATGGTATGCAATTAACCAAAGATTTGGGCAATCTACCAGGCAACATCTGCACCCCGACTTATTTGGCTGAGCAAGCCAAATCCCTCGCCAAAGCCTACAAGCTGGAGGTCGATGTATTAGAAGAAAAGGATATGGAAAAACTGGGCATGCATTCGCTGTTGTCCGTCACCCGTGGTAGCCGTCAGCCCGCCAAGCTGATTACCTTGGCTTATCACGGCGGTGAGAAGAAACAAAAACCTATCGTGTTGGTTGGCAAAGGCATTACCTTTGACTCAGGCGGTATTTCGTTGAAGCCAGGCGCGGAAATGGACGAAATGAAGTACGACATGTGCGGTGCGGCCAGTGTATTGGGCACCATGCGCGCGATTGCAGAAATGGGCTTGAAGCTGAATGTGGTGGTCGTGATCCCAACTTGCGAAAACATGCCTGACGGTCAAGCCAGCAAACCTGGTGATATTGTGACGAGCATGTCTGGGCAAAGTATCGAAATTCTCAATACTGATGCGGAAGGTCGCTTAGTATTATGCGATGCGCTGACGTATGCAGCACGCTTTGAACCTTCTACGGTGATTGACGTAGCAACCTTGACAGGCGCGTGCGTCATTGCACTAGGACATGTTGCGACAGGTTTGTTCAGCAACCAAGATGACTTGGCACAAGAACTGTTGGCAGCGGGGCAATACACCCAAGATCGCGCTTGGCAAATGCCATTGTGGGAAGAGTACCAGCCCCTTTTGGACAGCAACTTTGCCGATATGCAAAACATCGGTGGACGTGCGGGCGGCAGCATCACGGCAGCCTGTTTCTTGTCGCGCTTCACCAAGGAATATCGTTGGGCGCACTTGGACATCGCGGGCACGGCATGGAAATCAGGAAAAGACAAAGGCGCGACAGGTCGTCCCGTGCCTTTGTTGACGCAGTATTTGATGCAGCAAGCGAAGTAGTTGGTAGGTTGGGTTGAGCGTGAGCGAAGCCCAACGTTTACAGCGTGAATTTGTTAGGCTACGCTCAACCCAATCTACGCGCTCACGTCCCCTCGCCCGTTTACGGGAGAGGGTTAGGGAGAGGGTGTTTGATGTTGCGAAAACCCTCTCCCCCGCCCCCTCTCCCAGCAAGTGGGCGAGGGGAGGTACAGCAAAGGTGTGCGTAGATGTGCCATCCCGCTAAAAATTCCACCCAATTTCCCATGACCAAAGTCGATTTTTACACAGGCTTACCCAACAAGCTGCATACAGTTTGTCAGTTGAGCAATAAAGCAATGCAAAGCGGCATTCGCACGGTCATTAGTGTGCCTGATGAAATGATGTTGGACGCGCTAGATAAGCTGTTATGGCGTTATCCACCCGTGTCGTTCACGCCGCATTGTCGCAGCGATGATGCGCTCGCGGAACAAACACCCGTCTTGCTTCATCACGGCGATGCCCCGTTACTAGGGCATCAATTACTCATCAGCTTACATCCCGATCCCGTCCCTTTTTTCAGTCGCTTTGAACGGATGATTGAGTTGGTTGGCACGGATGAAGATGACATTAATCTGGGTCGAATTCGCTACAAATTTTATCGTGATCGGGGTTATGAACTCAGCAACACCGACTTAAGTAAAGGGGTAAGTAAATGAGTACGCTAGATGACGCAAATGATTTGTCATTTCTACCCGTGCTAAACGACCCCGTCGTACTCGATGATAGCGAAGATCTTCCTGTACTCACCGACATCATCCACGTCCCTGACATCGTGGCAACCACGCTTGTGGAGCATCAAGTCGTGCCTGAATCCATCGCACCGACGGTGAGCCTCAGCGAAGAAGCCTATCAGCAATTGGTTGAGCGACTGGAAGATCACTTAGAAAATCTGTTGAATCAGAAAATCACCACCTATCTTGAGCGTCTCAAGTTACAACTCATTGAGCAAGTGGTCGAAGAAGTGAAATTGGAATTATCTCATCTAACACCCGAAAGTCCGCCTGTCCCTTGATGCAAGTAAGTCATATGTCGCCTATATGACAGGCGAAATGCAATCAGCACGGTGCGGGTTGGTTGCTGTGTTATACAATCCACAACACAATAATTAAACCATTCAGGGAAATTTCCAATGTTTAGCTTTCTTAAGAAAAAAAAGTCTGAACCCAAACTAGAGACTCCAACCGAGGGCACGTCTTCTTGGCTGTCACGCCTGAAATCAGGGCTGGTACGCACCAGCAGCCAATTGACCGATTTATTCAGTCGCGGCGGCAAAATTGACGACGAGCTTTATGAAGAGCTGGAAACAATTTTGATTACCGCCGACGTGGGTATGGATGCGACTAATGCACTGCTGGCGGATTTGCGCCGCTACGTTAAGCTGCACAAACTGCACGAAGCAGGGCAAATGAAAGAAGCACTCGCGGAGTGCTTGTTAAAATTACTCAGCCCCTTAGCGCAACCCTTGCATGCCAATACGCATCAACCTTTTGTCATTATGATGACGGGGGTGAACGGTGCAGGCAAGACCACCTCTATCGGCAAATTGGCGAAATACTTTCAGTCGCAAGGTTTGTCAGTGTTGTTAGCGGCGGGCGACACCTTCCGTGCTGCGGCACGTGAGCAACTGATGACGTGGGGCGAGCGCAATAATGTCACCGTTATTGCGCAACAAAGTGGTGATGCGGCGGCGGTGATTTACGATGCCATTCAAGCTGCCCAAGCCCGCAAAATCGACGTGGTATTGGCGGACACCGCAGGACGATTGGCAACCCAAGCCCACTTGATGGAAGAAATCAAAAAAGTGAAGCGCGTCATTGGCAAGGTTTTGCCCGATGCGCCACATGAAGTCTTGCTGGTATTAGATGCCAACACGGGGCAAAATGCCCTCAGCCAAGTCAAAGCCTTTGATGCCGCATTGGGTGTGACGGGTTTAATTTTGACCAAATTAGACGGCACAGCCAAAGGCGGCGTGATTGCCGCCATCGCCCACGCCCATCCCATCCCTGTGCGCTTTATTGGTGTGGGAGAAGGGTTGGATGACTTGCGTCCTTTTGTCGCGGAAGACTTTATCTCGGCACTGTTGGATTTGCCTGATTAGCAGGCTGCTGAAAAACGTTATGAGCGAAGCCGAGACAAGGAAAAAAGGGGAGAAATGGTTCTCGCAGGTATGGGCGGTATTTTGCCCAACTCGCAAAAAGCGGAATTTACATCGAGTCTGTCGCTTTGCGACCCCGCATTTTGAGCCACTTTTTGACACCGTATCGGCGAGCGCAATAGTTTTGCAGCTGCCTGCTAGATCGTGTGCGTATAGAGCGATAGATGCTCACCCGATGACTGCTCATATTCTCGTAGCTCACGGATGTGGTGTGCGCTGAGGGTCGTACCTTTCAGCAATAACAACATCCCATTTGCCGTCAGCACATCTTGCTCCAGTAACATGCCTTCGCGCAACTGTGAACTCTTCAGTTGGAACTCTTGCGCCACGGGTGCGAAGTGACCGATGTGAGACATCATATTAAGGAACGCGTCGACCACGGCAGGATCATAACGCGTATTACTGCCGCTAGAAATCATATTAAGTGCCTGTTCTGTTGACAGTTTGTCGCGGCTAAATAACCCTTGCTGCAACGCCACAAAGTCACTCGCTACCAACAAAATTCGTGCACCCAGCGACAACTCATCACTGTGGATTGTAGCTAAATTACCTGCGCCACTGTAATGCTCGCGATGATGACGAATCAATTCGGACACCTTCAGCATAGGATCAAGTGCCATCAATGCGGATGCCGCACGTAACGGGTGTTTATCAAACTCAACGCGCTCGGCATAAGTCAACGCGATATAGGGCTTGTCCAACAGGTTGTCAGGCAATCCAATCGCCCCCATATTATGTAACAACGCGGCCGTTTCGAGCGTTTGAATGTCTGACTCTGGGATCGACATTTTTTGTGCTAGCTCACGGCACAATTGCGCAACGCGGCGAGAAAACCCCGCCATGGATCCCTTACGCAATTCCATCAAATTCGCAAATACTTGAATGGTCGAAAAATAATCTTTCTTAAGCTGCTCCAGCGCAGCATGCAACTCTACGGTGCGTTCATGCACTTTATTTTCTAAACTAGCATTCAGCTCTTTGAGGGCATCGTATTGACGTAGCGTTAACGTTTCCAGCCGCTGCTTTTCCGCCAGCAAATGTTTACGCTCCAGTGCATCACGCACCACCAATACGATGTCATCATCATTCCACGGTTTGGCAATATAACGATAAATTTCACCCCGATTGATTGCCGCAATCGTAGAAGAGATGTCGGAAAAGCCCGTCAACAAAATACGCACGACATCAGGCCATTGATTGCGGATTTTTTCCAACACTTCCGCACCGCTCATATTGGGCATACGCATGTCTGAAATAACCAAATCAATACGTGTCTGCTCCAAAATCAACAGTGCCGCCGCACCACTTTCTGCCGTGAGGATAGTGTAACCGAGTGGTCGAAATAAGCGTTTTAGTGAAGATAAGATGTTCGTTTCATCGTCAATAAATAACAGCGTCGCGGGGACAGGGGGATCCATCGCTTCTTGGTTCATGTCTTCTCCTTGGAATCAGGTTGATTGATCGGCAGCCAAACACGGAAAGTCGAGCCTTTGCCGACTTCGCTATGTACTTCAATGCTACCGTGGTGTTTCTCGATGATTTTGTAGGACACAGACAAGCCTAGCCCCGTCCCTTGCCCCACAGGTTTTGTGGTGAAAAAAGGATCAAACAAATGAGGCATGATTTCAGGCGATATACCTTTGCCCGTATCATTTACCTCTACCCATACTCTGTCGCCTTCCTGCCCAGAACGCAACGTAATGATCCCTCGCACCTCGATGGCGTGTGCCGCATTGACCAACAAATTCATAAACACTTGGTTAAGCTGAGAGGGTAAATGATAAATTTGCGGCAAATTCCCATACTCTTTGACCACTTCGCATTTGTATTTCAGCTCATTCCACACCACATTCAGCGTGGACTCCAGCGCGTGATGCACGTCCCCTCGCACCCATTGATCTTGGCTATCGGCATGAGAGAAATCCTTGAGATCGAGCACAATACTTTTCACTCGATCCAATCCTTGATGTGATTCTGAGATCAGCGATTGAGTATCCTCGCGAATGTACGCTAAATCAATCTTGGCCTTAAACTGTTGCAGCTCTTGTACTAGCGGATTGTCGTCATGCCACTGAGCCAAAGCGGCATCATACTTATCTAAGGCAAGGAAAATATTAGCGAGATATTTTTCTAATGTGCCTAGGTTAGAGTTGACATAACCAATGGGGTTGTTAATCTCGTGTGCCACGCCTGCTGCCAGCAAGCCAATCGCAGCCATTTTCTCAGATTGCAGCAGCTGGCTTTGTGCCTGTTTAAGATGCAAATTCGCCTCCAAAAGTTGCGCATTCACGCCTGCAACTTGCTCATATGCTTTGCGTTGCTCTGCTTCAAACTGCTTATGTTCAGTAATGTCAACGAGGTAGCCTGCTAGATAACAGGGCTTGCCATCGGAAAAAATGGGAAACTTGGTGACCGAATAGGTTTTTCCTTCAAACTCGGCTTCCACGGTGACGTCCGATCCATCAGAGAAAACGCTGATGTCATCTACCGACATACTCTCGGCAAATTCAGGCGAAAAATACGCATCCATTTTCTTGCCCAATAACGTTGCAACTGGTTTTCCTAGCATCGTTTCAAAATTTTTGCTAAGCCGCAATGCCCGCATATTCGAGTCCTTAAAAAAGACATAAATAGGACTGTATTCCACGAAGTGTCTGAAAATTTCTTGATTTTCTCGCTGCCGCCATTCCATACTTCTACGTTCGCTTATATCTCGGATGATGGCGGTAAAGAATCCCCCTTCGACCGAGTGCCATTGAGAAAGGGAGAGGTCAAGCGGAAACTCGATGCCATTTTTGCGCAACCCGAACAACTCGACCGTTTTGCCAATCACATGTGGCTCAGCACCCGATTTCAGCCTAGCTAAAGCAGCATCATGCTGTGTACGGAAGCGTTCAGGCATAAGCATAGTCAAGGGCTGACCTATGACTTCAGCTTCGCTATACTCAAACATACGCGAGGCAGCCATATTCCATCCTAAGATACTGCCAGTATCTGTGCCCGTAATAATGGCATCGTTCGCGGACTGTGTGACCGCCCTGAAATGTCGCTCGTTTGTTTCGAGGGATTTAATGGCTCGTCTGCGCTGAACAAGATGGTAAATGTCGTAACCAAACAATTTGATCGTCTCGATATCATGCTCACCATAGTCATGGTCAGCATTCCCTACCCCCACAATCATGCGCACCTGAGAGCCATCCAGTATCGGCACACTAACGAAGCGTTGCAAACTGGCATGTCCTTCTGGCAAGCCATTTTTGGGCGATAGTGCAGTATAGTCGTTCACAATAACAGCTTGTTTCAGACGAATTGAATTAGCCCAAACCCCCGCTGATGCCACGGGATAATGCTGGTCAAACACGGCATGGCAATAGTGTGCCATCGTGTCACTGCTCCATGCCGCCAACTCAATCTCATTTTGATCTTCACTGACAAAATGAAAGAAACCTATGCGACTGTTTGTGAGCCCCTGCACGGCATCCACGCCTCGCTGTAGCAAGGTATTTTCGTCAAGCATCTCTTCAGATGTTGTGAGCGCGAGCAGGCTAGCGGTACGTCGCTCTAGAAATTTCCTTGTGGTTTCGTGTTCAAAATTATCGAGTGCGTAGCTAACATCCGCCGCCATTTCAATCAACAAATTGCTCACCGCTTCGTCAAATGCATTGAGGTCATTGCGGTATAGCGTCAGTGCGCCGATGGCAACCCCATTCTTAACCAAGGGTAATGAGGCAGAAGAAGCATAGCCGAAATGTGCGCCTCGTTCATGCCATGACGCAGTGCGAGGGCAATGCATAAAATCATTACACCATACGGGATGATTTTCACGTATCGCCGTAGCAGTTGGTCCTCTACCTAAGGGATGATTATCATCTAGCAAAATCCGAATATCTTCTAGGTAGCCTTTCGTCTCTCCAAAAGAGACGACAGGTTTGACTTGTTTACCCGAATCATCGACTAAGCCGATCCATGCCAATTGCATCCCTCCGATTTGCACGGCGTCACGACAGATACGCTGAAACAAGTCTTCTTGGTCGGTGCTGTGTATGACGGCCTGATTACAGCGGCTTAGTAGGTTGTAAAGCTGGTTAAGTCTCTGAATTTTTGCTGAAACGATATAACGCTCTGAAATATCGCGCACCGTGGCTTGGATCAGATGTTTGCCATTCAGTACCATTGCCGTGAGACGAACCTCCGCAGCGAATGGAGAACCATCCAACTGGCAATGCATCCACTCAAACTGACAACTGCCTGTTTGCAACGCTTGGGCAATATACTGATCCGCCAAAACTTTTGAATTTTCTCCATTGGGCTGGGTATCGGGTGAAAATTGCGAGGGATGTTTGTGGAGAAAATCGCCTTGTTCTGAGCAACCGAACATGTGCATCGCACTTTCATTAAAAGAAAGATAACCTTCTTCCCCCCCTAACATGATCGCATCGCTGGCGGAGTCATAAAGCGTACGGAATTTTTCCTCACTTTCTCGTAAAAATTGTGCTTGTCGTTCGCGGTCATTCAGGACGAAATTAAGCCTGAAGATCACCATCAAAAAAACCAACAAACTGGTGAATGTGCTGACAAAAATAATCAAGTAAGAAAAACTGGATACCCTTTTCGCATCCTGTTTCAATTGCACAATGCGGAGTTGATGCTCACTTTCAAGTTGCCCAAAGGTTAGTCGAAGTTGGCTCATTAACACTTCACCATGAGCCACCCGTTGACTATGAATGGCATTAGAAAAAGTACTCGGCTCAATTTCAATAGCCTGCTGCAACCACTGAAATTCATTATTAACCAACCCCTCTATCTGGCTAAATAACACCCGCTCCTGAGGGGTGCTGGCAAGCATATCGCGCAACTTGCTTAACTTAATTTGGCTATTAGTCGCAGCCAAAAGATAGTTGTTTTTGAAGCTTTCACTGCCTGATATGCCATATCCGCGAATATGAGATTGTGCATCAAGCACTTCGATCAAAATCTCTTCGACGTTGAGCAACAAGGCTTCCTGATGCGCAATCTGACGACCACTCTCTTCCATCCAGAATTGACTACGCGCGGTACTGAGACCAATAAATACCAGCAAAGTCATAATACCCACCATCGCAATCGTCGCGTTTCTGCTCAGCACCCATGCCAAAACCTTGGGTTGCCAACTCATCGCGATAATAGATATACCCAACAAGGCAAACAAGATGGCGGTATGCACCGCCATAATAGTAAGGGCAAACCAGCCAAAATGACCTAGTACAGGGGTAAGATTAGACAACAATGCCGCCAGCGCGAGACTGGTCACCAACAGGCCTAATGTCACAGACAATAGTACGAACCAGTAAGATTGATGCGTTTTACCGATGAACCACAGTGCTATTGAAAGCATCATAAAATCCAGAGCGGTCTCAGGTGCCATACGCCTAGGGTTCGAAGTACCCACCGTATCGAGAGATTCTGCAATCAACCACTGATCAATCCCTAAATTCCAGCCAAAGACATACTCGAATAAACTCAAAGTGCTGATGATCGCAACCAAGGCAAGACAGATACGGTTAAACCAGACAGTATGCTGATGAGCCAATCTGGCTGGTGGGTAAGCGGTCAACCAGAGTGAAATGCCGATCAACATAAAGCAGATCGCCGTGTTCACTTTCATGGAAACCCAGCTTGGAGAAATACTTTTCAGGATGGCAATGTCAAGTATCCAGCCCATCAATACGAGACCACCACAAGCGATGACCAAAAACGCGATCACAGAGATCCGTTTAACGAGAGATGTTTCGGTGATATTAGGTGAGAGATCAGCTATCAAAAGGGATTCCTTTAGACGATGCGATGAGGGTGCATATTACCGCACAACAAGCCCGTAAGAGCCAAGCAGATTCTATTGCAATTTATCCTGTGAGGATAGTATTCACTTTAATTCAGCTAAATGACTTGGAAGCACTGATTAAATTTTCCATTCGTGGTGAACTTGTCGAACCATAAACGGAAGATTGAATGAAATCAGGGAATTAAATCCGCTCACCCTTCGACCGTTCGACAAGCTCACGGCTCACGGCTCACGGCTCACGGCTCACGGCTCACGGCTCACGGCTCACGGCTCACGGCTCAGGGCTCTGGGCATAGGGCATAGGGCATAGGGCATAGGTATCTACACAACTTTCAATCATTTTGGAATAAGGGTGTATTAAACTTTTCATTCAAAAACAACAACATCCGAATATCTTGATTTGAACCCAGACTCCCCTCGCCCACTTGTGGGAGAGGGGCAGGGGGAGAGGGTGCGCCGACGGCGCGAATTGCATCCAGACAAGGGCATGTGCAACGCGCCCCCTACAAATTATGAAGCATGTTGTTTTTAAATGAAATTCTACCCCCACCCTAACCCTCCCCCTGCTAGGGTGAGGGAACAAAGTAGTGTAGATACCTATGGCTCACGGTGAACGGATTTAGTCAGTGCCTCCCAGCGGTCATTGGGAGTTATCATACTGCTGAGCAAATTACATTCAAGGAATAAGAAAAAAGGCCTAGTTTTTCAACTAAGCCTTTGATTACTGGTGGGTCGTGCGAGGATCGAACTTGCGACAAACGGATTAAGAGTCCGCTGCTCTACCAGCTGAGCTAACGACCCGAAGGAGCGGTATTATCGGCAAAGAAAGTCGCCTTGTCAAAGCAAATGTCAGCGATCTGGCTCAGGGTAGTCTGATTGCTTCGCGCCTGATTCGTGTGAGTCGACTATTTTCGCCATCCTGTGAATATCTAAGCAATTGAAAAATAAGCATACAATCACCGTGATATATCCCAAAATGGGCAGCGCAATCAAGCCAAGTCGCGGTGATTATAGGGTAGAATGCGGCGTTTCCCGCAACGCGTTTTTACTCACATGATGCCCAATGTTTTTCCCTTAGTAATGAGTTTTGCCGCAACCGACCCCAGCGGGGGCGCGGGTTTGCAGGCGGACATTTTGACCATTTCCAGTATGGGTTGTTTTCCCTTATCGGTGGTGACCGCGATTACCGTCCAAGACACCGCAGGCGTGGAAGATGTGCTGGCAATCGACTCAGATTGGGTGGCAGACCAAGCCCGCGCCATGTTAGAAGATGTACCCGTCGCCGCCTTTAAAATTGGGCTATTGGGCAGCGTGGAAAACATTGCTACGATTGCCGAAATTCTGGCCGATTATCCCGATGTACCGTTTGTGCTTGATCCCGTGCTAGCTTCTGGTCGCGGCGATGAATTAGCGGATGAAGAAATGTTGGACGCGATGCGCGAATTGCTGATTCCACAATGCACGATTGTCACCCCAAACAGCATTGAAGCGCGTCGCTTGGCGTTGGATGAAGAGAATGAGGACGATGATCCTTCCATGGCAGAGTGTGCGAAACGTATTTTGGCTATGGGATGTGATTATGTGCTCATTACAGGTACGCATGAACAAACCCAGCAGGTCGTTAACACCTTATACAGTGACCGTGGCGTGGTGCGCGCGGATCGTTGGGAACGCTTGCCAGAAACCTATCATGGTTCGGGTTGTACGCTAGCTTCTGCGATTGCCTCGTTGTTGGCAATGGGCAGCAGCGTCCCTGATGCAGTGAAGGATGCGCAAGAATACACATGGCAATCCCTCAAAGCAGGCTTCCGTCCTGGTATGGGGCAATATATTCCTGATCGACTATTTTGGGCACGAGGCGAAGATGACCAAGAAGAACCCCCCTTGCCCAATTAGTGGGCTATATGCCATTACGCACGACACGCTGGATACAGCTGATTTGTTACACAAAACGCGACAGGTGTTACAAGGCGGCGCGCAAGTGCTGCAATACCGTAATAAACTCGCTGATACCAAACTTCAATTCACACAAGCCGCCGCATTACGCGAATTAACACAAGAATTTCACTGTCTCTTTATCGTCAATGATGATGTGGAATTAGCGCAACGCGTGGATGCGGATGGCGTGCATCTGGGTGGAGAAGACGGTAGCGTCGCCGCCGCGCGGGTACTATTGAGTGACGACAAATTCATCGGCGTGTCTTGTTATAATCGCCTATCGTTAGCGCAACAAGCTGAGCAAGAAGGCGCGGACTATGTGGCATTTGGCAGTTTTTTTGCATCACAAGTGAAGCCTCACGCCCCCGTTGCCAGTTTGGATTTATTGCAACAAGCGCGGCGTGAATTGGCTTTGCCGATTGTCGCCATTGGTGGGATCACGCTAGAAAATGCCCCGTCATTATTCGCCGCAGGTGCAGATGCCGTGGCGGTGATTTCAGCGGTGTTTGCGGTGCCAGATGGCCAAGCGGCGGCACGACAATTTGCTAATTTATCGTAGCTTGGGTTTTTGCCCGACACAAATACACCCGCCTTTTTCCGTTCGCCCTGAGCTTGTCGAAGGGTGAATGAGAATTGGCGATTTGTTGAAAATTTAACCATTCATGGTTCGACAAGCCTGTCTTGAGCTTACCGAAGAGCTCACCCCGAATGGTTAATTTTCAATACACTAACCTATTGAAACCTTCTTAGAAAGCCCTTAACCATGACTTCAAAAAACGATCAACTGTTTGCATCCTCTCAAAAGCTCATCCCTGGAGGCGTGAATTCTCCCGTCCGTGCGTTCCGCTCAGTCGGCGGCACACCGCTGTTTTTCCAACGCGGTCAAGGGGCTTATGTTTGGGATGCAGATGGCAAACGCTACACTGATTTTGTCGGTTCTTGGGGGCCGATGATTGTGGGGCATTGCCATCCTGACGTGGTGAAAGCCGTGCAAGATGCCGCTGCGCAAGGCTTAGGCTTTGGTGCACCGACTGCCAGCGAATTAGAAATTGCCGAATTATTGTGCAAACTTTTGCCTAGCTTGGAAATGGTACGCTTGGTCAGTTCTGGCACAGAAGCCACGATGACCGCGATTCGTTTGGCGCGTGGCTTCACAGGGCGCAGCCGCATCATCAAATTTGAAGGTTGCTACCACGGGCATTCCGATGGCTTGCTGGTCAAAGCAGGTTCAGGCGCATTGACTTTCGGGCAACCTAGCTCATCAGGCGTACCCGCTGAAATCGCCGCGCTGACCACCGTGTTGGACTACAACGATGCCGCAGGACTGGAAAAATACTTTGCCGAAATGGGCAATGAAGTCGCCGCCGTGATCGTCGAACCCGTTGCAGGCAATATGAATCTCATCGTGCCCAAACCTGAATTCCTCAAAGCCCTGCGCGACCTGTGTACAAAATACGGCGCAGTGCTGATTTTGGACGAAGTCATGACAGGCTTCCGCGTCAGCTTACAAGGCGCGCAAGGCTATTACGGCATCAAACCTGACCTCGTCACACTGGGCAAAGTCATGGGCGGTGGCTTACCCGCAGCGGCATTTGGCGGTCGCCGCGACATCATGCAATGTCTAGCCCCGCTCGGCGCGGTGTATCAAGCGGGTACGTTGTCGGGCAACCCCATCGCGGTCGCCGCAGGTATGGCAACGTTGAAATTGGTGCAAGCCGAAGGTTTCTATGAAAATTTATCCGCCTTGGCAAAACAACTCACCGAAGGTTTAACCGCTGCTGCACAAAAACATGGCATAGACTTTTGCGCGCAATCTGTGGGCGGCATGTTCGGGCTGTACTTCAGCAAATCCTTGCCAACTGGCTACGCCGAAGTGATGTCATGCGACAAGGAAGCCTTTAACCGCTTCTTCCACGCCATGTTGGAAGCAGGTTTTTACCTCGCACCGTCCGCATTTGAAGCGGGCTTCGTGTCTGCTGCCCACACCACTGCCGACATAGCCGCGACCATCGCCGCTGCCGACAAAATCTTCGCGGCTTGGAAATAATGGGCATCTTCTCCTCAGCCGCGTTTTACACCACCGTCAACCACTTCAAAGACCTGCCGATGCACGGCGGGCGCGAAGTGGCGTTTGTCGGGCGTTCCAACGCAGGAAAATCCAGTGCCATCAACACCTTGGCAAATCACACCCGTTTAGCCTTCACCAGCAAAACGCCTGGTCGCACCCAGCATATCAACTATTTTTCGTTGAACAACAACAAATTTTTAGTCGATTTGCCAGGCTACGGCTATGCCAAAGTCCCACCCGAAAGCAAACGCCACTGGGAAGCCTTGCTCAGCGAATACATGCAAAAACGCGAAGAACTCTGCGGCTTGATCGTCATCATGGATGTCCGCCACCCGCTGACCGAAATCGACGAAGTCATGCTGGACTGGTTCGCCCCCACCAACAAACCCATCCACATCCTGCTCACCAAAGCCGACAAACTCAGCCGCCAACAAGCCACCATTACCCTAATGAAAGTCCGCAAACACTTGGCAGAACACTTCCCCCAATGCAGCGTGCAATTGTTTTCCAGCTCGAAAAAACAAGGGGTTGAAGAAGCAGAGAAGGTGATTGTGGGGTGGTTGGAGGGGGAGAAAGCAATCGACGAGATAGTCGAATAACCGCTAGTTAAACTTCGATAAAGTTTGGGTGCTGGAATCAAATCAATATTTTCCAAACGAAATATCACTGCGCTAACACGATCAAGGTAATCTTAAATTTTAGGTGACAACAATGGAAAACAGTAAATATCTGATTTGGAATAATAAAGGTGGCGTTGGTAAAACCTTTTTAACCTACATGTTGTCAGTCGAATATGCTCTGATACACCCTGAAGAAGATGTTGTGGTCATTGATGCGTGTCCACAATCAAATGTCTCAGAAATGATCCTAGGGGGAAATGGCAAGGGTGAGGATAATCTAGCCAAATATCGGGAAAATGATTTAACCATTGCTGGATATATCAAACAACGCTATGAACGGTCAAAATCTTCTAAACTTGGCAACGAATCTAGCTATTTTGTCGAGGCAAAAAGATCAAATCCCAATATGCCCGAAAATCTTTATCTGCTGCCAGGGGATGTTGATTTAGATATTTGCTCAACCATTATCAATTATCTTGGTGTCGCCCCTGAACGAGGGGCTTGGAAAAAAAGTCGATTGTTGCTGAACGATTTGATTGACTCATTTGAGCATAGAAAAGGAGCCGATTCTAGGAAGCAAGTTTTTTTCATTGACTGCAATCCTAGCTTTGCAAACTATACCGAAATGGCAGTTTTGGCATCCAACAGAGTCATTGTGCCATGTACTGCTGATGCAGCTTCCATACGCGGCATTTTCAATTCATTTAAGTTGATATATGGCATTTCTTTATCCAACAAAGATAAGCTGGAAGAGGATGTTTTTCTCGCTTTTAACTCTCATGCCATTGACAATGCTTTGCCGCTTCCGCTGATTCATTCATTTGTTTTGAATCGCTCCAGAACCAACTTAAAAGACGCTGCGAGTGCCTTTAAATCACATGTTGACGAAATCGCAAAACTCGCTAAATCCGTACAAATAAGTCACCCCAAAATTTTCCTAGCAGGTGACTACGGGAATGTATTTAACGTAAAAGATGGCAACACTTTAGCCTCGATTATCAATCACGAAGGTCAGCCTTTAAGCACACTGCAACAAAAGAAATATGTGATTTACGGGCAAGAAACACAAGCCAACAACACCCAAATTAAACCGCTACTTGACGACATCAAAGAGCTTATAAAAGCGTTGTGAGTTCGCATATGACGTTGATATTCCTCATGCTGTGCGTTGAGAGGAAAAGTAGAACCAGTAGTCGAATAGTAGTAGGGGGATAAGCGCAAGCGCATCCACCGTTTCACTCAATAAATCTGGCGGATGCGCGATGCTTATCCGCCCTACGATACTTCCCCCAATGCAGCGTGCAATTGTCTCTAGCTCGAAAAAACAAGGGGTTGAAGAAGCGGAGAAGGTGATTGTGGGGTGGTTAGAAGGGGAAGAAACTGAGCTAGTAGCAGAATCAGCAGCCGAATAGTAGTAGGGGGGATAAGCGAATGCGCATCCATCGTTTTCACTTAGCATTCATAACAATACAAGGAGAAAATTTATGTCCCTAAAAACGGCAGCATCAATAGCGGGTTTCGCACTAAACCCTACAGGATTCCTTATTGGGAAAATCGCAGAGTACGCTTGGGATTCGATAGCTGAAAAAGATACAAAAAACACTGATTTGATAGAACTCCAACTAACCGCAAGAAAACAAGAGATACAGATGCAAATGCTTGAAGCTCAAGCAAAAGTTGCTCAAGAACTGGCTATAGCCAAACGAATCGAAATGGCTGAAGAAGTTGAAATAGAGGAGTTTTATGACTTATCAGGTGAAGGTAATACTGGATTAAATGTCAAAGAAAGTAGTGTTTCGGTAGGCGTTTCTGCCAGTGGTCATAGGGTTACAAAGCGAATTTATAAATTTCGCGGGTTAAATTCTACGATTGATGCAACCATGCCTATCCGCTTGGTACACCCATTTTATAGGTAGTGACAATAATTCATATATCCGTTTGACACACTGAGTTATTGGCGGTAGCGTCCAATGGTATGAAGATAGAGCAACCAGAGACGATAC
>JAQTTV010000002.1:143894-153674 GCA_028710565.1 Gallionella sp. | reverse complement strand
ATTCGAGGATCCCTTAACACGGAAAAATGCTCTAAAAAAACAGTTGCCATCTATTGCCCTCAATAAAAATGTTTGAGATGACATATTAGCTCATTGTTTGTTATGTGGTTTTAATGCGTTTGCCCTGCAAAGTACCCACAGCCTGTGGATAAGTCAGGGGTTTGATGTGGATAAAATTGGGATAACCACATTTTCAATTCAATCAGAAAAGTTATCCACATTTGTGATTGCGTAGACCAACAACTAAGCACCCGCCGAAATAAAAACACATCTGTTTGATTAAATGATAAATAATAGACTCATGAACAGATATGTACTGCATTATGATTGCTATTAAGGTATTTCTTTAAAGAATATAAAAACATCATGACGCTTAAAATCCGTTGAAAACGCAAAATACGCGTTTAAACATAATTTTTTAATCAAGAAAGCGATGAACTTTAAAATGTTTAGCTATGGCAAATAAACATTGACGAAATTAGGGGGAGTTCTGTAGAATCCGCACGGTTAAAAAGAGGCAACATGAATAAAGCAATCAGCCAAATAATTTTAGTGCAAGTGGCTGTAGCCGTTCTAATTGCCCTGTTGATGTGGATCATGCAAGGAAATCTTGCAGGCATTTCAGCGTTAACGGGAGGTTCAATCGGATTTATCACCGCTTTGGTTTACGCCAAAAAGATGTTTGCACCATCTGGTAGTGATTCAAAAACAGTCGTTCGAGCGCATTACAGTGCCGAAGGATACAAGATGCTATTCACGATCTTGTTGTTCTCCCTTGTTTTTAAAGAATTTAAAGAGGTACAAGCGTTACCATTGTTCATCGGTTACGGTTGTACATTGGTAGTTTATTGGGCAGCATTAATCTTTGTGTAGAGAATTATGAGCGGTCAAACAACATCAGAATATATTCAACATCACTTAACCAATTGGTCTAGTGTTCACGGTGATAAAGGTTTTTGGTCCTTTCACGTTGATACATTAATTGTATCTATCGTATTGGGTCTAATTGTATTTGGCGCAATGTGGTTAGCAGCTCGTAAAGCAACCGCAGGCGTGCCTGGAGGTTTGCAAAACTTTGTCGAAATGGTTATCGAGATGGTCGATACACAAGTCAAAGATACATTTCATGGGAAGAGTGAATTTATTGCTCCATTGGCACTGACAATATTTGTCTGGATTTTTGCCATGAATGCAATGGATGTGCTACCTGTAGATCTAATGTCGGGTTTAGCACATTTAATAGGCGGTGAAGAATTTGCTGAACACTTCCATTTCAAAATGGTACCTTCTACCGACCTAAATGCAACATTTGCGATGTCTTTCAGTGTGTTTTTCCTGATTTACTTCTATAGTTTGAAAATTAAAGGATTTGGCGGCTTTACCAAAGAAGTACTATTTGCACCGTTTGGTCGCAATCCTTTGTTGATTCCAGTAAACGTATTGTTCCGTATTGTTGAAGATATCGCAAAGCCAATTTCACTGGCACTGCGGTTGTTCGGTAATATGTATGCAGGTGAAATGGTGTTCATTTTGATCGCCCTCTTGCCTTGGTATTTGCAATGGATGTTGGGCGCACCGTGGGCTATTTTCCACTTGCTCATCATTACGCTACAGGCTTTCGTGTTTATGATGTTGACCGTGGTTTACTTGAGCATGGCGCATGAAGATCACTTGCACGAAAGTCACTAACGATTTTTTAACTTGTAGTAACTAAACCTCTAAGGAGATAAAGATGGAAGCAGCATTGGCACAATTGTTGGGTAATGTTTCAATTGCAGTAGCATTATTGATTGGTTTTGGCGCGCTGGGAACAGCGATTGGATTTGGTTTGTTGGGTGGTCGCTTCTTAGAAGGTGCTGCACGTCAACCAGAAATGATCCCAACATTGCAAGTTAAGATGTTTATCGTTGCGGGTCTGTTGGATGCGGTAACTATGATTGGTGTTGGTATTGCTTTGTTCTTGTTGTTCGCAAATCCATTTATCGAACAAGTAAAACACGCTGTTTAATTCGTAGTTCTGACTGAAAGGGAACATCGTGAATATCAATGCAACCCTAATTGGGCAAGCAATCACATTCATCCTTTTGGCATTGTTCACTATGAAATTTGTCTGGCCGCCTTTAATGGCTGCCATGCAAGAACGCGCTAAAGCGATTGCTGATGGTTTGGCTGCGGGTGAACGTGCAAAGCATGATCTTGAGTTGGCAGCAAAACGCTCCGCTGAAGTGATACGTGAAGCAAAAGAAAAAGCTGCTGAAATTATTGCAAGTGGTGATAAACGTGCTTCTGAAATTATCGAAGCCGCTAAGAACCAAGCAAAAGTTGAAGCTGATCGTCTCGTTGCGGGTGCGCAGGCAGAAATCGATCAAGAAGTATTTCGTGCAAGAGAGCAATTGCGTGGTCAAGTTTCGGCTATCGCGTTGGCTGGTGCAGGTAAGATTCTGGGTCGTGAAATTGATGCTAAAGCCCATAATGACTTACTCGACAAGCTTGTCGCGGAACTATAAACGCTATGTCAGACGCCAATACGATTGCTCGCCCTTATGCTCTTGCAGCATTTGAGGCAGCACAAAAACAAACGGATCTAAAAGGTTGGTCTGCGGTATTGAATACATTGACTGAACTACTAAGCCATGTGGATGTAAAAGCATTGGTAAGTAGTCCGCGTGTCAGTGTTGACCAAGTAGAAGGGTTGATGTTGCAGTTGTGCGGTCAGCTCAGCAAAGAGCAAGCCAACTTCATCCGAGTGTTGGCGCAAGCTCATCGCTTGAATGTTGCAACCGAAATTGCCCAGATGTACGAAGCTTTGCGTGCTGAAGCTGAGAAATCTGAACAAGTTACTGTCAGCTCTGCTTTTGTGTTGAATGATGCGCAGCAAGCCAAAATTGCCGCCGCTTTGAAAACGCGCTTAGGTCGAGATATTAAGCTCAGTTGCAAAGTGGACCAAGCCTTGCTAGGTGGTATCGTAATTCGCATGGGCGATAAGGTGATTGATGGCTCTGCCCGCACCCGCTTAAGCGAACTTGAATACGCTCTGGCTTAATAATCGAATTATCGGAATAAGGAAACTCAGATGAAGCTCAACCCTTCTGAAATTAGCAATTTGATTCGCAGTCGCATCGAAAATTTCGACGCGACAACGCAAGCTCGCACTGAAGGCACAGTTTTAAGCGTGACGGACGGTATCGTGCGTGTGTATGGTTTATCCGATGTGATGCAAGGTGAAATGCTGGAATTTCCAGGAAACACCTTTGGCTTAGCATTGAATTTGGAACGTGATTCAGTCGGTGCTGTGGTGCTAGGTGAATACGAACACATTACCGAAGGCGACACTGTTAAATGTACAGGTCGTATTTTGGAAGTGCCAGTAGGTCCTGAATTGTGTGGCCGTGTGGTCAACGCTTTGGGTCAGCCTATTGATGGCAAAGGTCCAGTCAATGCAAAATTGACAGACAAGATTGAAAAAGTTGCTCCTGGCGTGATTGAACGTAAATCAGTTGATCAACCTGTACAAACAGGTTTGAAGTCCATTGACTCTATGGTTCCAGTGGGTCGCGGACAACGTGAATTGATTATTGGTGACCGTCAAACAGGTAAGACAGCGGTTGCGATTGACGCGATCATCAATCAAAAAGGTCAAGGCGTGACTTGTATCTATGTTGCGGTTGGTCAAAAAGCTTCTACCGTGGCTAACGTGGTACGTAAATTGGAAGAGCACGGCGCATTGGGTTACACCATTGTGGTTGCTGCAACTGCTTCTGATTCTGCTGCGATGCAATTCTTGGCACCGTATGCAGGTTGCACCATGGGCGAATACTTCCGTGATCGCGGTCAAGATGCGCTGATTGTGTATGATGATTTGACCAAGCAAGCTTGGGCTTACCGTCAAATTTCCTTGCTGTTGCGCCGTCCACCTGGTCGTGAAGCGTATCCTGGCGACGTGTTCTACTTGCACTCCCGTTTGTTGGAACGTGCAGCGCGTGTTAACGCCGACTACGTTGAAAAATTCACCAATGGTGAAGTAAAAGGTAAAACAGGTTCTTTGACAGCATTGCCTATCATCGAGACACAAGCTGGTGACGTTTCTGCATTCGTTCCAACCAACGTAATTTCGATTACCGACGGTCAAATCTTCTTGGAAACTGACTTGTTCAACGCAGGTATTCGTCCAGCGATTAACGCGGGTGTTTCCGTGTCTCGCGTGGGTGGTGCGGCGCAAACTAAAGTTATCAAGAAATTGGGTGGCGGTGTGCGTTTGGCGCTGGCTCAGTACCGTGAATTGGCAGCGTTTGCGCAATTCGCTTCTGACTTGGATGAAGCAACTCGTAAACAATTGGAACGTGGTCGTTTGGTGACAGAACTGATGAAGCAGTTGCAATACTGCCCATTGTCTGTAGCTGAAATGGCCGTCACATTGTTCTGCGTGAATAAAGGCTACTTCGATGACGTAGCAGTGCCTAAAGCTTTGGCTTTTGAGTCCGCTGTGCATGCTTATCTGAAGTCCAACAACAAAGCACTGATGGACGCAATTGAAACCACTAAAGACTTGAATGCTGACAATGAAAAACTGTTGTCCGCAGCAATTGAGGCTTTTAAGGCAACTGCTGTTTACTAAGACGGGGTGAGATAAATGGCTGGCAGTAAAGAGATTCGCGCAAAAATCAAGAGTGTTGAAAATACACGTAAGATTACGCGCGCCATGGAAATGGTCGCCGCAGCCAAAATGCGTAGAGCGCAAGAACGTATGCGTGCGGCTCGTCCTTACGCAGAAAAGATTCGCGCTGTAGCTGCTCACTTGTCGCGTGCCAATTCAGAATACAAGCATCCTTTCTTAGTTAAGCGTGATTCCATCAGCAAAATTGGTGTGATCGTAATTACCTCTGATAAAGGATTGTGCGGTGGTTTAAATACCAACGTGTTGCGTCTGACAGTTAATCAGATGAAAACATGGGAATCAGAAGGTAAGTCGATTGCTGTATGTGCGATCGGCAACAAGGGTTTAAGCTTTATGAGCCGTATCGGCGCAGAAGTTAAATCCAACCTCACTGGTTTGGGTGATACCCCTCATGCAGAGAGCTTGATTGGCGCAGTGAAAGTGATGTTGGATGCATATGTTGCGGGCGAAATCGACGCAATTCACATTTGCTACAACCACTTCGTCAACACCATGAAGCAAGAGCCTTGTATTGAACAGCTATTGCCATTGACCAGTGAAAATCTGGGCGATGCGCATGGTAGCTGGGATTACATCTACGAGCCAGATGCAAAATTGGTCATTGATCAATTATTGCTGCGCTATGTAGAATCCTTGGTTTACCAAGGCGTTGTTGAAAACATGGCATCTGAGCAAAGCTCGCGTATGGTGGCGATGAAAGCAGCATCTGATAATGCGAAGAGCGTTATTGGTGAGCTTAAACTGGTTTACAACAAAGCGCGTCAAGCAGCTATTACCCGCGAAATTTCGGAAATCGTCAGCGGTGCAGCAGCGGTTGGTTAATTGACCACGCGGCAAATTACAGAATTAATTTAGACGGGGAATCTTAAAATGAGTCAAGGAAAGATTGTTCAAAGTATTGGTGCGGTGGTCGATATCGAGTTTCCACGTGACCAAATGCCCAAAGTATATGACGCGCTGAAGTTGAATGCAGAAGCGGGTTCGATTGCTGAAGAAGGGCTGACCTTTGAGGTACAACAACAGTTGGGTGACGGCGTGGTTCGTACCATTGCTATGGGTTCATCTGATGGCTTGAAACGCGGTATGGCTGTTGTGAATACAGGCAACCCGATCATGGTTCCAGTGGGCTCAGGCACATTGGGTCGCATCATGGACGTGTTGGGTCGTCCTATTGATGACGCTGGTGAAGTTCAATGTGAAGAACGTCGCTCCATTCACGCGAAAGCACCGAAGTTTGACGAATTGTCACCTTCTGTTGACTTGCTGGAAACGGGCATCAAGGTTATTGACTTGGTATGTCCATTTGCTAAGGGCGGTAAAGTCGGTTTGTTCGGTGGCGCGGGTGTGGGTAAAACCGTGAACATGATGGAACTGATCAACAACATCGCTAAGCAACACAGCGGTTTGTCAGTATTCGCAGGTGTGGGTGAACGTACTCGTGAGGGTAACGACTTCTACCACGAAATGAAAGACTCGAACGTGTTGGACAAAGTTTCCATGGTGTTCGGTCAAATGAACGAACCGCCTGGTAACCGTTTGCGCGTGGCGTTGACAGGTTTGACCATGGCTGAAAAATTCCGTGACGAAGGCCGTGACATCTTGTTCTTCGTAGATAACATCTATCGCTACACATTGGCTGGAACGGAAGTTTCTGCGTTGTTGGGTCGTATGCCATCTGCTGTGGGTTACCAACCTACACTGGCTGAAGAAATGGGTCGTTTGCAAGAACGTATCACTTCAACCAAAGTTGGTTCTATCACTTCCGTTCAAGCGGTTTACGTACCAGCGGATGACTTGACCGATCCAGCTCCTGCGACAACCTTCTTGCATTTGGATTCCACAGTTGTGTTGTCTCGTGACATCGCTTCTTTGGGTATTTACCCAGCGGTTGATCCACTGGACTCTACATCACGTCAATTAGATCCATTGGTTGTGGGTGAAGAGCACTACTCAGTGGCACGTAAAGTTCAACAAACGCTGCAACGCTACAAAGAATTGCGTGACATTATCGCGATTCTGGGCATGGACGAATTGGCTCCTGAAGACAAATTGGCTGTGTCCCGTGCACGTAAAATCCAACGTTTCTTGTCCCAACCTTTCCACGTAGCGGAAGTGTTTACTGGCAGTCCAGGTAAATATGTTACTTTGAAAGAAACCATCAAAGGCTTTAAAGGCATTGTTGACGGTGAATACGATCACTTGCCAGAACAAGCGTTCTACATGGTAGGCGGTATCGAAGAAGCTGTTGAAAAAGCTAAAACGCTGAACTAAGTAGGGGGAATCATGGCAATGACCGTTCATCTGGACATCGTAAGTGCGGAAACATCGCTGTTCTCTGGCCTCGCAGAACTGGTCATTGTGCCCGGTGAAGCAGGCGAATTAGGTATTTATCCACGTCACGCAGCTTTGCTGACACGGATCAAACCTGGTTCAGTACGCATCAAAGTGCCTGAACAAGCTGAAGACGAACTGATTTACGTTTCTGGTGGTATGTTAGAAGTGCAACCTAACATCATTACCATCTTGGCTGATACCGCGATTCGCGGTACAGACTTGGACGAAGTTCGTGCTTTAGAAGCGAAACAAAATGCCGAAGAAGCGATGCGCAATCGCACCTCCGACATCGACTACGCCGCCGCTCAAGCCGAATTGGCTCAAGCGATTGCTCAACTTGCTGCAATCAAACTATTGCGCAAGCACACAGGTCACTAAGCAATACGTTGTTATCAAACAAAAAAAGCAGCTTCGGCTGCTTTTTTTGCGCTCATCACGCGATAGAGAAGTATTTATTTTCGAATAAACGAAAAACTCGTCATTCCCGTGTAGGCGGCAATCTAGTACTTTGGCTTAACTTGATATATGTCTATGTGGTTAGAAACACCGTCTAATCAATAAGTTCACGTCTTTACATCCCCAGTTCCAGCTTAATCGCCTTGCCTTTGTTGACCAGATCCGCACGGATAGGGTCGGTGAGCGTGCCTTGTGCTTGATGTAAATCAAGGATGGTTTTGTAGGCTTTGAACAAATTTTCCTTATCATCCCATTGAAAGGTTGATTCTGCTTTGTCAAAATCCGTAAAATCCCGCGTGAAGTCAAGATAGTTATTCCCCGCAATTTCAATCAATTGGGTATAAATCTGCGGTTCGGTATCCAATTTATCCAAACCTGTACAGCCTTTCCAAGTGGCTTGGTTCATTTCTACTCTGTCAAAACACGCGCCCGCCAATTTGCAATTCATAAATTTAGCGTTGGACAAATCGGCATGACTGAAATCTGCACCTTCAAAATCGCAATGGGTAAACACTGCGCCGTGTAGATGTCCACCGCTGAGGTCTGCTTTCCGAAAATCCCAATCGTTAAACGCCGCTTTTCCCTCGAAACAGCCCGTTTCAATCAAGGTTCGTGCATGAGTGTTGTGTTCGGCGCAGGAAAATGCGTACAGGGACAAGGTGTTGGGATTGCCGAATTTGTGTGCGTCCAAATCGTTCCACAAATAGACCGCCAATTTTTGATGCAGATCCGACCGCCACACGTCTTTGTCATCTTTAAAATCTAGCAGCTTGATAAAATCATCGCGGTTTTTCTCGCGTTCAAATTGCAAATAGCGATAGGGATTTTGGCGCAGTTCGCCGCAGTTTTTCAGCAACAACCATTTCAGCAACAAGTTGGGATCGGATTCTACAATCTCATTCGTGACACGCATTTTTTCTTCATTTAACACCGCCAACGCCACCACAGCCTGATTCCATAACTGTTTGACTTTGCGCGGATTATTGCCCAAGACCTCGCACAATGAACGGAAAGATTTTTTCAATTCATCTTCCACGCCCAACAAACCGACTAAATGCTGGCTTTGATGCGGCGGGAATTCAAACGGCAATTGCACAAACTTTTCCAGATAGGCTTCGCCCGCGCCCGCGAACTCTTTATCAATCGCTTTGACGATTTGCGCACGGTCGGCGGCGATAAAGAACAGGCAGCGATCCAGATGCAAAAACAGTTTGATTTGCTCCAGCAGATTCACCACTTGCTTGGAGTCATGGCAACGATCCAAGTCGTCAATCAAAAACACCAGCCGCTTGTCATCGCCTGTGACGGCTTTCACCGCCTCGGCGATTTGTTGTTGTAAATCCTTCACTGGCGGCGTTTCACCCGCCACACTTTTGCCGCTCAAGCTGCTTAGAAAGGACAACAACGGCAAGCCCGTGGTCGCTGCTTCCATGCCCATCGCGGCGAGTTTTTTCACCACGTCAGGGCCGAACTTCACCAAGTTTTTGACCAGTTTTTCAAACGCGGGCAATTCTTTTGCCAATGTCGCCAACAGCGGCAATAACAACGACGGCTCATTGCGATACAACCAAGGCGAAAATTTCACCACCACCCAAGGATGCACTGACTTTTGAGCGGCTTGCTCCAACATCGCTTTTTGCGGATCGGGTGTATAGGCAAGATGCTTTTCCAACATCCCCAACAGAGTTGATTTCCCACTGCCCCACGCGCCAAACACCCCCACCACCAAGGGCGCAGTGGCATCGCGAGCAAACACCGTTTTTTCCAAGGCATGGAGATAACGCTGAAAATGCAGCAAATCCTGTTCGGCAGGTTGGTCGTCGAGTAAGGTTAATTTGGACATAAGGGAGAACCAAGGTCGATCTGTTCGATGGCTTCGATTGCGTTACTGCGGACAAAGCTATCTTCATTCTTAATCGCGCCGAGTAAAGCGTTCAACGCGGCAGGGTTTTTGAAATTGCCCAAGGCTTGCGCGGCAATCCAGCGGACATCGTTATATTCATCCTTAATCGCGCCGAGTAAAGCGTTCAACGCGGCAGGGTCTTTGAAATTGCCCAAGGCTTGCGCGGCAAGCATGCGGACAAGGCTATCTTCCTCCTTAATTGCGCCAAGTAAAGCGTTCAACGCGGCAGGGTTTTTGAAATTGCCCAAGGCTTGCGCGGCAATCCAGCGGACATCGTTATATTCATCCTTAATCGCGCCGAGTAAAGCGTTCAACGCGGCAGGGTCTTTGAAATTGCCCAAGGCTTGCGTGGCACCCATGCGGGCAAAGCTATCTTCATCCTTAATCGCGCCGAGTAAAGCGTTCAGCGCGG
>JAQTTV010000002.1:0-143794 GCA_028710565.1 Gallionella sp. | reverse complement strand
AACGCGGCAGGGTTTTTGAAATTGCCCAAGGCTTGCGCGGCAATCCAGCGGACATCGTTATATTCATCCTTAATCGCGCCGAGTAAAGCGTTCAACGCGGCAGGGTCTTTGAAATTGCCCAAGGCTTTCGCGGCATCCCTGCGGACAAAGCTATATTCATCCTTAATCGCGCCGAGTAAAGCGTTCAACGCGGCAGGGTCTTTGAAATTGCCCAAGGCTTCCGTGGCACCCATGCGGGCAAAGCTATCTTCCTCCTTAATCGCGCCGAGTAAAGCGTTCAACGCGGCAGGGTCTTTGAAATTGCCCAAGGCTTGCGTGGCACCCATGCGGGCAAAGCTATCTTCATCCTTAATCGCGCCGAGTAAAGCGTTCAGCGCGGCAGGGTCTTTGAAATTGCCCAAGGCTTTCGCGGCATCCCTGCGGACAAAGCTATCTTCATCCTTAATCGCGCCGAGTAAAGCGTTCAACGCGGCAGGGTCTTTGAAATTCCCCAATGCTTGCGCTGCACCCCTGCGGACATTGCTATCTTCATCCTTAATCGCGTCGAGTAATGCGTTCAACGCGGCAGGGTCTTTGAAATTCCCCAAGGCTTGCGCGGCGTCCCTGCGAATATCTCCATTTTCATCCTTAAGCACGTCAAGCAAGGGCTGAATTGCTCCGTCACGATAACGAATCTCCAATCCTGGCTGCGCCATCAACCTATTCATCAACTTATGCAACTCAGGCTGTGCCAAATAAATCCTTACCCATTCACGCATCATTTCGTCCGAGGTATCCAGTTCGACCTTGGTTTCCTTGAGGCACAAAAACGCCATGCGAAAGGCGTAGTGCATGATGGCTTCGCGGGGGTGGGGATGGCGGCGGATGGCATCAATAAATTCGCTGCCCGTTTCGGCATCTTTCATGCCTTGGTGGGCGGCGGCGAGGCGGATGACTTCGCGCCAGCGCGGTTCAAACAGGTGTTGCCCCAAATAACGGTCGATGTCTTTGCGGCGGCGGGTGATGGCGCGGGCGGTGAGGTATTCTTGAAAGGTCAGGTGAAAAAAGCCATATTCGGCGTTGCCTCGGTCGATCAGCAAACCCGATACATCGCGGATTAAATTTAATAATTGTTCGGCTTTGTGTGTTGCATCACTTGGGTTTAAGCCTTTGTCTTTAACCAAAAATTCGCGGATCACTTGCGCCAGTTGGTCGTGCGAGGCGCGGTTATCGACGCAGCGTTCGTGCAAATACAGGGCGATTTCTTCCAACACGGCTTGGGTTTGGTCTTTGTCCAAACTGCTTTGTTGGTCAGCGCGGCGGCGTTTTTGCAGTTCCCAGTTAAAAATAAAGGTGTCGATGCACAGCTTGTACAGTTCCACGCGGATGGTCGGCAAGGTCGCGCCTTGGCGGCGAATCAGCCCGATGATGGTACACAACAGCGGATTGGCGGCGAGGGTGCGGATGCCCGCATTGGCTTGAATTTGCGCGATGAGATCGTCAGCTTTTTCCTTGGCGCGCTTCTGGGTGTTTTCGTCGGGGTCGATGTCCTCTTGTTGTTCCACGGCGTAAATCCATTGCTGGAAAAATGCCGCCATTTGTTCATCGTTAAACGGCTCAAGTGTGGCGGTGTGAAAACTCGCCCCCAACGGCGCGGCATCATAACCAATGATGCGTGAGCTGGCTAAGCAACGGTTGCTGGGATAAGTTTGTAGCACGGATTCAATGGCTTGCACGGTATTACGCTGGATATTGGCATCTCGCTGTTCGTCCAGTCCGTCAAATAACAACAAGGCGCGACCATTTGCCAAAGAATTTTTAAATTCGGCAAACAGGGCGGCGCGCTCGGTTGGGTCTTCAAAACCTATTTCGTTCAAACCTTGGTTTTCCAAATAATTCAGCACCGCATCTTTGGCTTGCCAAGATTGCTGCGCCCATTCGGCGGCGAGGAAACGTAGAGGAATCAGGATGGGGAGGAATGCCTCGGCATCCCCCGTTCGTGGTGAGTCGTGAGTTGGTCGAACGGTCGAACCATGAACGGGGGAGTCAACCTTCGACTCGCTCAGGGCGAACGGTTGCTGGGTGGCTAGAAACGCCCGCGCACTTTGCAGCGCAAAGTGTTTTAACAAGGTGGTTTTTCCCGCACCAGGGTCGCCCAATAGCACCCATGCAGCATGCCGTTGCCATAACTCAGCGGAGGAAATGCCTGTTTCCACTTGCGGCGCGGTGTAGCGTTCACGGCGTAGGTCGTGTTCTTCATCGTCGCGGGGTTCAAATTCACGCGGCAATTCAAATTTTTCCGCCTTGCCCATGCGCACGGTCAAATCAATAAACACCTCGTCTAAGGTGAGTTCTATCATGCGGCTGACCTGCATCACGCCCCGCGCATCAATGCGGCGGTGGTCGTGGATGAGTTTTTCCAGATAACGCGTTAAGACTTCTGACATGGCAATTCCTTGTTTGGCGCGAGGCTGCATTGTAGAGAAGTGCGTGCGACTTGTGCGCAGCGTTTGCCTTGGGAAATGCAGTTTTAATGTGCCGCTCGTGGTGAGCCTGTCGAACCATGCGCTTAAAACCAATAGATTAAATCCATGCGTCCTTCGACAAGCTCAGGACGAACGGATTTAATCTGCGTCTCCCTTATTCACTTCAGGGTCGAGCAGAATTTCGCTTTGCGGTAGAATACGCGCCCGTTGCACTTCCCTTCTGGCGACATTCAAATGACAGCACGTTTGCGCGAAATTCCTTACAACTACACCTCTTTCTCTGATCGCGAGATTGTCTTGCGTATTTTGGGCGATGAGGCGTGGCAGATGATTAACACTTTGCGTGCGGAGCGACGCACAGGCCGTTCAGCGCAGATGCTGTACGAAGTCTTGGGCGACATCTGGGTCGTCACACGCAATCCCTATTTACAAGACGATTTATTGGGCAATGCCAAGCGGCGCGGCGCGTTGATCGACGCATTGCACCATCGGCTGAATGCGATTGATGCACGTCGTCAGGATAACGCGCTGGTGAAACGCTTGCTGGATTTGGCACGCGGCGCGGTCGATGAATTCGCGGCAGAATTTGAACATACGCTGCAATTGCGCAAACGTGCGCTGCGGGTGTTAAGCCGCATCACCCGTCGCGACAATGTGCAATTCGATGGCTTGGCACGCGTTTCCCATGTGACCGACGCGACGGATTGGCGCGTGGAATTTCCGTTTGTGGTGCTGCATCCTGACACCGAAGCCGAAGTCGCGGCACTGGTGCGCGCTTGTATCGAGCTGAAGCTCACCATTATTCCACGCGGCGGCGGCACAGGTTATACGGGTGGAGCCGTGCCGCTGGATAAGTTTTCCGCCGTTATCAATACTGAAAAACTGGATACGATTTCCGCGATAGATCAGCGCGTGTTGCCAGGGCTGGACGCGCCTTATGCCACCATCCATTGCGGCGCGGGCGTAGTTACCCGCCGCGTGATGGAAGCGGCGGAACAGAATAAGCTGGTGTTTGCGGTCGATCCCACCTCGGCAGATGCGTCGTGCATCGGCGGCAATGTGTCGATGAACGCGGGCGGCAAAAAGGCGGTGTTGTGGGGCACGGCGTTGGACAATCTCGCCTCGTGGCGCATGGTGACCCCCGATGGGTTGTGGATGGAAGTCGAACGGCTGAACCACAATCTGGGCAAAATTCACGATACCGAATTGGCAATTTTCCGCATCAGTCGCTATCACGAAGATGGCAAAACCCCGCACAGTGCGCCCGAATTGCTGACCATTCCAGGCACGGCATTCCGCAAAGCGGGGCTGGGCAAGGATGTGACCGATAAGTTTTTGTCAGGCTTGCCAGGGATACAAAAAGAAGGCTGCGACGGGATCATTACCTCGGCGCGTTTTATCCTGCATCGCGCCCACACCCACACCCGCACGGTGTGCTTGGAGTTTTTCGGTCAAGTGCATGAAGCGGTGCCGTCGATTGTGGAAATCACCGACCTGTTCAGCGTCAGCAGCAACCACCCTTCGCCCTTTCCCCTTCGCCCTTCCCCCGTTTTCCTCGCGGGTTTGGAACATCTGGATGAGCGTTATCTCAAGGCGGTGGGGTATGCCACCAAGTCGCGGCGCGGCACGCGTCCTAAGATGGTGCTGATTGCCGATGTGGTGAGCGATGATGCGGATGGGGCGGCGCAAGCGGCTTCGGAAATTGTGCGTCTGGCGAATTTGCGCAGCGGCGAAGGCTTTATCGCGGTATCAAAGGAAGCGCGCAAGAAATTCTGGTTGGATAGGGCGCGGACTGCCGCCATTGCCAAACACACCAACGCCTTTAAAATCAACGAAGATGTGGTGATTCCGCTGCCGCGCATGGGCGACTATTGCGATGGCGTGGAGCGCATCAATATCGAGTTGTCTCTGCACAACAAACTCAAGCTGCTGGACGCGCTGGATGAGTTTTTCGCGGGCGAATTGCCGTTGTATTATCAAGACGACAAGCAATTGGGCGATGCGGAGTTGCTGGGCAATCGCGCCCAAGAAGCGCGACAATTGTTGGCGGATGTGCGTTTCCGTTGGACGTGGTTGATGGCGAATTTGGATGCGGCTAATCCAGACGCGCCCTCTCCCCCTGCCCCTCTCCCGCAGGCGGGCGAGGGGAGCCACACACCGCCCGAAGGGCAACAAACCATCGTCCAAGCTTTGCAAGATCACAGTTTGCGGGCCTCCTGGAAGGTGGAGTTGCGCGACCCGCTGCGGCATATTTTTTCGGGCGGCACGTATCAACCTATTCTGGAACGTTGCCATGCGCTGCATCTGAGTACGTTAAAAAGTCGGGTGTTTGTGGCGTTGCACATGCACGCGGGTGATGGCAATGTGCATACCAATATCCCTGTAAATTCAGATAATTACGCCATGCTGCAACAAGCTTATGGTGCGGTGGATCGCATTATGCAGTTGGCGAAAGACTTGGGCGGCGTGATTTCGGGCGAACATGGCATCGGCATCACCAAATTTGATTTCTTGGAAGCCAGCGAAATTGCGTCCTTTACGGCGTACAAACAACAAGTCGATCCCGAAGGGCGTTTTAACAAAGGTAAATTGCTCAAAGGCAGCAATTTGGAGCGCGCTTATACCCCCAGCTTTAATTTGATGGAGCTGGAAAGTTTGATTCTGGAAAAGAGCGAGCTGGGCGAAATATCGGACTCGATTAAAGATTGTCTGCGCTGCGGCAAATGTAAACCCGTGTGCAGCACCCATGTGCCGCGTGCTAATTTGCTGTATTCACCACGCAATAAAATTTTGGCGACTTCTTTGCTGATTGAAGCGTTTTTGTACGAAGAGCAAACGCGGCGCGGGATTTCGCTGAAACATTTCGATGAATTTAACGACGTGGCGGATCACTGCACGGTGTGCCACAAATGCTTGAATCCTTGCCCTGTGAATATCGACTTTGGCGATGTGTCGATTGCCATGCGCAATTTCCTGCGTAAACAAGGGAAGAAAAAATTCAATGCCGTGAGTGCGATTTCGATGCTGTATCTCAATACCAGCGATCCGTTCATCCTTAAATTGATGCGCAAAGTGACCATAGAGTGGAGCTACAAACTGCAACGTGGCGTGCATCAAGTCGCCAAGCGTTTTGGGTTATTGAAAGCACAGTTAGCGCATCCCCCTGCCACGGTGGGACGTGCACCGATTCAAGCGCAAGTGATACATTTTATTAACAAACCTATGCCTGGGAATTTGCCCAAGAAAACCTCGCGGGCGTTGTTGGACATTGAAGACAACCACGTCGTACCGATTATTCGCAACCCCAAGATGGTGAACGAAGACAGCGATGCGGTGTTTTATTTCCCAGGGTGCGGTTCGGAACGCCTATTCGGGCAAGTGGGGCTGGCGACACAAGCCATGTTGTATGAAACTGGCGCAATTACGGTGTTGCCGCCAGGGTATCTGTGCTGCGGTTATCCGCAAAATGCCTCTGGGCAAGGGGATAAGGCGTATCAAATTACCACCGACAACCGCGTGTTATTCCATCGCGTTGCCAACACCTTGAATTATTTGGACATTAAAACCGTCATTGTGTCGTGTGGCACGTGTATGGATCAGTTGCAAAAATACCAGTTCGAGAAAATTTTCCCGAATTGTCGTTTGCTGGATATACACGAGTATCTGCTGGAAAAGGAAGTTACCCTTGGAAACAAGGGGGGCTTCCTTTCGGCGGAGACTAACATGAGCGAAGCGAATGTTAAGCAAAGCGGTCAAAGCCAAAAAGGCGTGAAGTTGAATGGCGTGAGCGGCACGCGTTATATGTACCACGACCCTTGTCATTCGCCGATGAAGACCTACGCGCCGCTCAAAGTGGTCAGCGAATTGATGGGTACATCCGTCCCCTTGAATGACCGCTGCTGCGGGGAGTCTGGCACTTATGGCGTGACGCAGCCGCACATTGCCACGCAAATTCGTTTCCGTAAAGAAGAGGAAATGCGCAAAGGTGCAGCTGCGGTGCGCGCCGACGGCTTCAATGGCGAAGTCAAAATTCTGACTTCCTGCCCCGCCTGCCAACAAGGGCTGTCACGTTATGACGATGATAGCGGCACGACGGCAGATTACATCGTGGTGGAAATGGCAAAGCAATTATTGGGCGAAAACTGGTTGGCTGAATATGTCGCCAAAGCCAATCACGGCGGGATAGAACGGGTATTGTTATGACGCATCCAGCTTGCGAATTGTGCGTTCAAGACGGGGGCGAAGTCATTTTCCGCAATGATTTTTTGCGCATCGTGTTGGTCGCTGATGCCGATTACCCTGGCTTTTGCCGCGTGATTTGCAACGCCCATATTGCCGAAATGACCGATTTGCCGATTCCCCAGCGCAGTCAGTTGATGATGACCGTGTGCAAGGTGGAGCAGGTGCTGCGCGAGGTGATGCAGCCTGATAAAATCAACCTCGCCAGCTTAGGGAATATGACGCCACATTTGCATTGGCATGTGATTCCGCGTTATAAAGAGGACAAGCACTTTCCGCAATCGGTGTGGGGTGTCGCGCAACGCGAAGCTCACCTAAACCCACCAGCCGATTGGCAAGCAACGCTTACTTCCCGTATTCAATTAGAAATGACCTCATTATGCTGACGCTGCCGCTCGAACCCATGGATGACCGTGCCAATCCCGCCTTTAAAAATGTGGCGGAGTGCACCAAGTGGCTGAATCAATTACAGCTCACCAATCTGCAATTGGCACACAGTCAGTTGTTAATCCAAATCAATGAATTAAATCATTTTCCGATTCGTGCGTTAGAGCGGCTGAGTGTCTTGGAATTGTTGCGTGAAACCGTGGCGCATGTGCAAGCTGACTATGCCAAAAAGTTGATTGCTCGCCCGTTGTTATTGAGCGATCCAGAATACATGGTGTTCGTTTCCATTGTGCATTTATGGCAAGCGATGGTGACAGGCTATCAACGCTGTTTGCAGGATTACCTCAGTGGCGACAAGCAGATCAAGAAACAGGGTGACTTGTTATGTCATCGTTGTTTGCTGTATAGCGGGTTAGAGATTTTTGAGTATTTACGCACGGGCTATGAGTTTAATCCGAGCTTATGGTACCAACTGCATAATTTGTATGCTTTTGCGGAACAAGAGCAGTTGCACGAGATTGAGGTGAAAGACGAGCTAAATGCGGGGCAAGTGCGTACCAATTGTTGCAATATCTACGTGAAAACCTTGTTGGCGTGCGATGCACATCCTGCCGAATTGACGCGCTCACAACTGCGTTTGTTGGATGGCTGGTTGAACACTTGGAGCAAGGAAATCCGTTTAGCACGCCATTTTACGGTGAGCAAAGGGGATGCCCAGCCGTTAGCAGTCGATTTGGAAAGTACGCAAGGTTTGCAATGGGCGCGCCAAGTGAAGGATAACGAGCATATTCGCTATCTGGCGTTGGTGCCGCTGAGTAAGTTGTTGCGGGTCAAAATTATCTTATTGGATCAAGGTACGAGCTCCGATAAATTAGGACTCGGTGTGCAAGTGCATCCAGATGAGTGTGTAGAATTATTAAATTTTCTGCATAAGTGTTGGTGTGAACTGCATAGTGCACCTCCGCGTATCTTGCGAGCGATCCCCCAAGAGGCGCAATTATGTTACGCACCTGATCAAATTTGGGCGCAATTGAAGGGCAAACCTTTTGCCCAGCCGCACCAGAGCATTGATGCGATGACGCGTCAGGCGGCAGAGAGCTTTGGCAATGTGTCGGACAAAGCACCTAGTCTTTATCGGTGTGCCACATTGGAGGATTGGTTGTTGGAAAGCGACAGCTTGTTAGACGCGCAACTTATTCGTCGTGGTGCGGCGTTAGGGCGTTTAAGTTACAGTCAGCTGGTTGCGGTGAGAGCAAGTGGGGCGAATGATTTTGTGTTGGCGGCGACGACTTGGCTGAAAGTGACGCGCACAGGTAAGTTGCAGATCGGGGTGAGTTATTTTCCTGGTACGCCCGACCCTGTGTATATCCGCCCAGCAGGACTGAATCAAAGTGCGGGAAATTTGTATGAGCTTGCTTTCTCGTTGCCCGCCTTGCCCGCCATGAATATTCCCGCCAGTTTGATTTTGCCGCGTGCGTGGTTTGAGGTTGGACGCGTGATTGAAGTACGTTCACGGCAGAGTGTGCAAATCGCGAAGCTGGGTATCAGTGTGGCGCGTGGACTGGATTACGAACGGGTCAGTTTTATCCCGATCAAGCTTTAGAAGTCACTTTTGCGCTCGCAGGGGCTGAACTTTCCCCTGACTTTAGCGGGAAGACCAAAAGAAACTGACTGCCTTTACCTTCTGTACTGAGAATTTCTAGTTTAGCCTGATGACGAATCGCAATCCGCGAGACGATTGCCAAGCCCAATCCTGTCCCGCCTGTTTCACGTGAGCGGCTGAGTTCAACGCGATAAAACCGCTCGGTCAAGCGTGGAATATGGGATGCGGCGATACCGATACCATTGTCTTGCACAGAGAAGACAGGTTGTCCCGCCCGCGTCCACCAACGTAAATCAATGTGACCACCCGCAGGGGTATAGCGCACGGCATTGCTGACGAGATTGCTAAAGGCACTGCGTAACTCCTCGCGATTACCTTGCAGCTTGGGAATGCCGACGTTGTCCAGATGGAGGCTATGTCGTCCATGACTTAGCAATTCCCCATCTTGATACACTTCATCCAGCAAGTCGGACATCGTGATGGTTTCTTGAGTGGGCGGACTTTGCTCATTTTCGAGACGAGACAAGGTCAGCAAATCAGACACCAAGGTACTCATGCGCTGCGTTTGTTCGGCAACCAATCCCAAGGCGTGACGCACTTGATCGTGGCTTAAATCGGTCATGTCTTGCAAATTTTCCACAAAACCATTGACCACCGTGAGCGGGGTGCGTAGCTCATGTGACACATTCGCCACAAAATCACGCCGCATGTGTTCGATCCGCTCTAATTGCGTAATGTCGCGGCTAATCAGCAAGCGTTTGTTGTCACCATAAGAGATGAGTTTGATCGAGAGTACCATGTCTTCGTGACGAGACGGGTGCATCACCAGCGGGGCATCCGCCTCGGCGATATGCAAATAGCTGATAAATTCAGGTTGTCTGACCAGATAGGTAATGTCTTGCAGGATGTCACGTTGTGCATTCAAACCAAAATGCAGCTCCGCCAAGGGATTGCACCATTCAATACGATTGGCCGCATTGAGAATGGCAACGCCTTCGGGCAAGGCGGCGGTGGCTTGTTCAATATGCTTGAGTTCAGTTGCGAGCTCTTGCTTGGTTCGCTTATGCTTTTTGACCATTTTGTAGAGCTTGGTGAAAGCCTCTTCCCATACTCCCATGGCTTCTGGAATGGTTTCCAACTGGGCATCATTGAGCCAGTGTTCCAGTTTGAAAAGCAGCCAAAGTTGGCGTAGTAGCAAGAGCAGCAACATTGCCACCATCGCAATGAGTGCCGCTATTAAGGAAAATAGCCCCCATATCAAGCCTGCCAAAGTTGCGCTGGCAATAATCGGTATGCTTGCGCGTAGCCAGAAATCTTGCAAGAAATACTCCCTATTGGGTAATACACGAAAAACGGTATCCGCTTCCGCGCACAGTTTGAACGAGATGATCCAATTTACTATGTTCCAAAGCAGCACGCAGGCGACGAATATGCACGTCCACTGTTCGTTCCTCGACAAAAACTTGCGTTCCCCACACTTGATCGAGTAACTGGGTACGGCTATAAACGCGTTCAGTATGCGTCATAAAAAACTGCAACAAGCGAAACTCTGTTGGTCCGAGTTCGATGCTCATGCCATGTGCGGTGACACGGTGAGAAATCGGAGAAAGCTCTAATCCACCGATGGCAACCACTTCATCAGGCATCACGGGAATATGTCGGCGTAATACTGCACGAATACGCGCCATCAGTTCTCGCGGCGAAAAAGGTTTGGTGATGTAGTCATCCGCGCCAGACTCTAATCCTAACACTTTATCGCGCTCATCGCCGCGTGCCGTGAGCATGATAATGGGCACATCGCAGGTGCGTGCATCGGCGCGCAATTGTTTTGCTAGCACGATACCGCTGGTTTCGGGCAACATCCAATCCAATAGAATCAAATCAGGCGCGTATTGACGGATCTGTTGCCAAGCTGTTTCAGCATTTTCAGCACGCAAGGCGTAAAACCCCGCTTGCACGACGTTAAATGCCAGTAACTCCGCAATCGCGGGCTCATCTTCCACAATTAAAATTTTCGCAGTCATGTTGGTCTTTGGATTTATTAGGAGAGACGACTAGGATATGAAGGAATGATGACAATTGTGTGACAAAATTAGAAAAGGGAGAATGGGGAAGGGAGAAGGGAGGCAAAGGTTTGTCACGCTGTTCTCTTTTGTGAAATGAGAAAGGTAAAACGTGAAACAAACTGTGGTGCCCTCGCGCCCTTATCCCTTATCTCTTCCCCTTCTGGCTCTCGGATGCGCTGCATCATATACTTTGCTCAAGGCCTGAAAATCCAGATGGGTGTAAATCTGCGTGCTGGTGATGCTGGCGTGACCGAGCAGCTCTTGCACGGCGCGCAAGTCGCCAGAGGATTGTAAAACATGGCTGGCGCAGGAATGGCGTAGCACATGTGGATGGATATTTTTGTCCAGCCCCTGTTGTAATCCCCGCGCCTTTAGGCGCAATTGCACCACACGTGGTGCAATCCGCCTCCCGCGTTGCCCCACAAACAAGGCGGTTTCGTCAGGCAACGCCAGTTCGCTGCGCACCGCCAACCACGCTTGCACAGCATGAATCGCATGACTGCCCAACGGCACGACGCGCATTTTTTGTCCCTTGCCGATCACGCGCAGCTCGCCCGACGATAAATCCAACTGCGCAGCATTCAAACCGACCAACTCCGCCAGCCGCAGCCCAGAGCTATACAATACTTCAAACATCGCCAAATCGCACAACGCAGTGGGCGATAATGCATCAAAGGTCAACAAGCGTGAGGTCTCATCGGGCGACAAGTATTCAGGTAATTTTTTGGGTGACTTTGGCACCGACACCCCGATGCACGGATTATGCAAACCGCCGTGCTCCCGAATCAAAAAGGCAAAAAATCCCCTCCAAGCCGACACCATCCTCGCCAACGATCGCCCGCTCAAGCCTTGACTGTGCAACTGCGAAACACATCGTCGAATCTGCGGCGATTGCACTTCATGCAACGACACCGTCCCCAAGCACTCAAACAACCGTCGCACATCCCGCGCATAGTTTTCCACCGTCAACGGCGAATAGCGTTTTTCATCGCGGAGATAGGACAGATAACCGTCCAAAGACACTGCGCTCACCCTTTCCTTGCTCCCCTCGCCCGTTTACGGGAGATGGGGTGGGGGAGAGGGCGTGCCGCCAATATCACAGAGCAATCTCCCCCGTAAACACTGTGACGGCTGGGCCTGTCATCCACACGGGCGCGTCATTGCCTGCCCATGCGATGCTCAATTCGCCGCCGTGGGTGGTTACCTGCACGGGGCTTTGCAACAATCCGCGCCGTATGCCCGCGACCACAGCCGCGCACGCGCCTGTGCCGCATGCCAAGGTTTCGCCCGCGCCGCGTTCATACACGCGCAGTTTGATGTGGTGCGCATCGACCACCTGCATAAATCCAGCATTCACACGGCGCGGGAAGCGGGTGTGACATTCAATCAGCGCGCCTTGCACTTGCACGGGCGCGCTTGCCGCATCCGCCACCACTTGCACCGCGTGCGGATTGCCCATCGACACCGCGCTGATTTCCACCGCTTCGCCCGCCACGTCCAACGCTTCACTCACCGCGCCCGTGCCGCCGCTGAATGGCAATCGCGCCGCGTCAAACACGGGCGCGCCCATATTGACCGTCACCCGTCCATCATCTTCTAGCTTCAAGGTAATCAAGCCGCTTTGGGTTTCCACGGTGATTTCGCGCTTGGGCGTGAGTCCTTGTTCATGCACAAAGCGCACAAAACAGCGCGCGCCGTTGCCGCATTGTTCTACCTCGCTGCCGTCGGCGTTAAAAATCCGATAGCGAAAATCCGCCACAGTGGACGTTTCCACCAACAACAATTGATCGCAGCCCACGCCAAAATGGCGGTCCGCCAAGAAACGAATTTGCTCGGTGGTTAGCGCGACCTGTTGGCGCACGCCATCAAGCACCACAAAATCATTCCCCGCCCCGTGCATCTTGCTGAATTTTAATAACATATTTATTCTTTCTTTTTAAATCATACTCAAAATATATGGAAACAGTAATTTAATCTTCCGTTCGTGGTGAGCTTGTCGAACCATGAACGGAGGATTAAATCCATTCACCCTTCGACAAGCTCAGGGCGAACGGATTTAAAGGGAAATTTTTACGGTGCTAACACTTTTACATCAGTGATGAAATACTCCGTTTCGCCCAAGCACGAAGTTAGCAGCCCTTTATGTTGCTCATATTGCAACGCCACGCGCTTACCCACGGATTCGTTAATCCGCGCCGCCACGGCATCATCACGCACGGTGAAATAAAACTTTTCTGGCAACGTGCTAGGCAACGAGACCAACGCTTGTTCACCTTCCCACGTTTTACACACCCAGCCTTTTTGCGACAACTTTTGCACAAACCCCGCCCGCTCACCGCTGGAATAACTCCAATGCAGTGCGACCCAGAAATACGCGACCAGCAACAACATCACTGCCGCCAAAAAACTAAAACCGTACAAAGTCATTCTTTTAACAGTCCACATTTTGTTCCTTTCAATCATTCACTAAATCGTAAGCGGCGATAGTAGCACTTTGCGCAGCACATTCATCATGCCGAAAACACCCGTCAACATGGTCATTGACCATGCCCGTTGCCTGCATAAATGCGTAGCAAATTGTTGTCCCAATGAATTTAAAGCCGCGTTTTTTCAGGGCGAGGCTAAGGGCATCGGATTCGGGGGTGCGGGCGGGAACTTGGTCTAAGCTTTGCCAGTGGTTTTGGATGGGTTGGTTGCCGACAAATGACCAGATAAATTTTGCGAAGCTGCCGAATTCTTGTTGTATGGCGAGAAAGCCTTGCGCGTTGAGCGCTAAAGATTGAATTTTCAAGCGGTTGCGCACAATGCCTGCGTTTTGCATCAGCTCAGCGAGTTTGTCTCCATCGTATTGCGCGATTTTTTTGGGGTCGAATCCATCCAGCGCGGCGCGGTAGTTTTCGCGCTTACGCAAAATGGTAATCCAACTCAACCCTGCCTGCGCGCCTTCTAAAATCAGCAATTCAAACAAACGGTTATCGTCGAGTTGCGGCACACCCCATTCGTGATCGTGATAATGTTGATACAGCGGGTCATTCCCCGCCCAAGGACAACGGTTGTGCATACTTGAACTCCTCAAATCTCATATATGAAATGTGTAGATAATATCGCAAGCGTGGCACGATTCGATTAAGAAATATATGCTTAATCCCTCGCTTGGTGGGGTACTTAGTACGGGCGTGTTTGTTTTTGATTAAATTGTCAACCAAACCATTCAACTTTGCGTTAATATCTCGCTGCCAGTGTTCGGTAGCGGAGATTGACGAAACTGAGCAGCAGTACTATCAATCCCCAGCGGAGGCTCTGCCTCTATTGAATAATGTGTTAAATCACTCACGGAGATAAATTATGAAATCTATTATTGTTAGCGTAGCAGTAGCAGCAGGTTTGATGGTAGCAGGTGGCGCGATGGCTGATGAAGGCGAAGCTATCTTTAAGGCAAATTGCATGGCATGCCATGGCACTGGTGTAGGTCCTAAGCCAGCTGAAATTGCAGCTGCTTACAATGGCGACAAGGCTGCGCTGAAGACTTTCCTGACAGTAAAAGGTACTGCAGCTAAGGTCGCGAAGTTTGCATCCAAAGCAGCTACAATGCAAAGCCAGATTGATACCGTTGTTAAGGGTAAAGTTGTTACTCCTGGCAAGACAGATGCAGTTGTTGATTACCTGATTGCTGCTAAGTAATCAGTCCGTTGGGGTTCCTAGCAACTGTAGCTTGCTAGGATAAGGCTCTTACGGTGTTTTGAAAAAAAGCCGACGAAAGTCGGCTTTTTTTGTTTTGGTGATTGGTTGCGTATCTGTTAACCATTGGTCAACGTTTAGACATTAAGAATTTACTTCTTGCCTATCCGACTTTCCTTCCCGCGCATTAAATTTTCAATGTTGCTCTTGTGGCGATAGATCAATAACAAGCTCATAGCGGCAGAGGCTATGAGCCATTCATGTGGCAAACCCAGCAAAATGAGGTAAGTTGGTGCGGCAATGGCGGCGAGCAGTGCCGCAAGTGAGGAATAGCGGAAGAGGGCGGCGACCGCAATCCAAGTGAGTAGCGCGCCAAGTCCAACCCAAAGATTTAATGCCAGCAGCACGCCTAGGGCGGTGGCAACCCCTTTGCCGCCTTGAAAACGTAGGAATATGGGATAGAGATGTCCTAGGAATACGGCGAGGGTGACAGCAGCAATGAGTACGTTGTTGGTGGGAGCGTAATGTATGGCGAGGAATACGGCTAACCAACCTTTTGCTGAGTCGCCGACTAAAGTTAGGATGGCAGCCGCTTTTTTACCGCTGCGTAGCACATTGGTTGCACCAGGATTGCCTGACCCATAAGTGCGTGGATCGGGTAATTTAAAGAGTTTGCAGGCGATAATGGCGAAGGAAACTGAGCCTAATAAGTAGGCAGCGAGAACAAAAACTATGGTCAACATCGGGAATACCTTAAAATTCGACAAACGCCAATTTTACGCGAAAGCGATGATAAGTCGCTGGCGATTATTATTCGGCTACTTTTGTGATCGTCGTCCCTCATTTTTTACCTGACCCTTTTCAATATGGATATTATTTTTTTACGCGAACTGAAGGTAATCACGCTCATCGGAATTTATGAACGAGAAAAGGTGATGCCACAGACCTTGCAATTGGATTTGGATATTGCTTTGCCCAATAGCCGCGCGTGTTTGAGTGATGATATTAACGATGCCTTGGATTACGCTAAGGTGGCGGAGCATATTCAAACCGTGTTGAGTGAGGGACATTTTTCCTTGCTGGAAACGCTGGCAGAACATATTGCGCAAATTATTCTGAAAGATTTTAACGCGCCTTGGGTCAAGGTGAGCGTGGCCAAATTGCATGCGATACGCCAATGTAAAATGGTCGGCATTAGTATTGAACGCAGTCAGGTAAAATAGGTCTAGCATCGTCCTGCTTGCACTAATCGAAAGCCCTTAACCCATAAAAACGAGTATTCCTATGAAGTTACTGTTACTAAGTCTGCTGTTATTTGTTCCTACCGCTTGGGCGAGTCAGGATGCCGATTTTTTGGCGGCAAATGAAGCCTTTCAAAAAGGCAATGCCAGTCGTTTGGATCAGTACGCTCAAAAGTTGAAGCGTAGCGATTTAGATATTTATGTGCGCTATTATCAGCTTCGCCTGAAGTTAGAGACAGCAGAGGCGAGTGAGGTTAAACGCTTCTTGACCCAAAATGATGATAGCCCCGTGATTGATCGCTTACGCGGTGAGTGGCTAAAAATTTTGGGCAAGCAGCAAAAATGGACGTTATTCAATAGCGAATACTCTCGTGTGGTCAATAGTGATGCGGAGTTGACTTGTTATGCCTTGCAGGCACGCTATTTGAATCAACCCGATCAGGCTTTACGTGAGGCGAGAGCCTTGTGGTTTACGGGGAAGGATATGCCGAGTAGCTGCACGCCGTTGTTTGAGAGTGCGCTATCGGGTGGTGTGATCAGTGAAGAGGATGCGTGGCAACGCCTGAAATTAGCACTCGAAAGCAGCAATTTGTCGGTCGCCCGAAGTATTACGAGCAGATTGTCGCCACAACATGCCATTTCAACTAAGGAGTTAGACGCGAGTGCTCAAAATCCCGCGCATTATTTGAAGCAAGTATCTGCTGAACATCCTCGAGAAGGGCAGCGCACCGTGATGCTGTTCGCTTTGCTGCGTTTGGCGAAGCAGTCACCAGATATTGCATTAACGTATTGGGATGCAAAAAAATTTACCACTGAAGAACAGCAGTATTTTTATGGGTGGTTGGGCTATGAGGCTGTGCGTAAACAGGACGATCAGGCATTAAGGTGGTTTAAGCGAGCAGGCAATCATTTAAATGAGTTGCAACTCGCTTGGCGAGTTCGGGCGGCTTTGCGTGTTCAAAACTGGGCAGAAGTGTTAAACAGCGTCGAGATGATGAATGAAATACAACAACGCGAAAGTGCTTGGCAATACTGGAAGGCGCGTGCGCTGCAAGCACAAGGAAGATCGGCTGACGCCACGAGAATCTTTTCAAATTTAAGCAATGAATATAATTTTTACGGGCAACTTGCCTGTGAAGAATTAAGCAAAACGACTAATATTGGCAATATCCCAGTCTCCTATCAGCCTGATCGGCAAAGTGTCGCGCGGGTTGCGGAGTTAATCGGCATACAGCGTGCAACTACGCTTTATCGTCTCGCGTTACGCACCGATGCGCTCAAAGAGTGGGCTTGGGCTATTCGTGGATTTAGCGATCAAGAGCTGCTCGCGGCGGCAGAGTATGCCAAGCGTAACAGCATGTTTGATCGTGCCATCAACGCAGCAGATAAAACGATTAGTACGCATGACTTTAATCTGCGTTATCTCGCGCCTTATCGCAGCGCATTGCACCCCCACATTCAAGATAACAATCTGGACGAAGCGTGGGTATATGGGCTTATGCGGCAGGAAAGTCGCTTTGTCACGGTCGCGAAATCGACAGTGGGTGCGGCGGGTTTGATGCAAATCATGCCCAGCACCGCCCGTTGGGTGGCACGTAAAATGGGCTTGAAAAATTACCGAGCATCCATGATTGATGAATTAGACACCAACTTGAAGCTGGGTACGTATTATATGAAAAATGTGCTGTCCACCTTTGATGACGATCCCGTACTCGCCTCTGCCGCCTATAACGCAGGACCTGGTCGTGCGCGTCGTTGGCGTGGTGAGTCGGCCTTGGAAGGGGCAATTTATGCGGAAACCATCCCTTTTGATGAAACACGAGATTACGTGAAAAAAGTCATGAGCAACACCTCGTATTATGCGATTCAATTTGGCGCGCCGTGGCGTTCACTCAAAACCCGCCTAGGCACGATTGCGGCAAAAACGGCCGCCAATCAACAAGCGATTCCGAATGAAAAATAACGCTCAAGTGTATTGCGTGGGGGGAGCCGTGCGCGATGCGCTGCTGAATTTGCCCGTCAATGATAAAGATTGGGTGGTGGTGGGCAGCACCCCTGAGGCGATGTTGGCAGACGGTTTTCAGCCCATAGGCAAAGATTTCCCGATTTTTCTACATCCTCAAACACATGAGGAGTACGCGCTCGCTCGCACCGAGCGCAAAACCGCCCCTGGTTATCAAGGCTTTGCGGTGTATGCCGCGCCAGAGGTGACGTTGGAGCAGGATCTCATGCGGCGAGATTTCACCATCAATGCCATCGCTCAATCCGCTGATGGCAGCTTGATTGACCCACATCATGGCATCGCTGATTTACGAGCAGGCGTTTTGCGTCATGTCAGCAACGCGTTCAGTGAAGACCCCGTGCGCATCTTGCGGGGCGCGCGTTTTGCGGCGCGTTTTGGTTTTACCATTGCGCCTGAGACGCTGACCTTGATGCGCGATATGGTGGAAAATGGCGAAGTAGATGCACTGGTGGCGGAGCGCGTTTGGCAGGAATTGGCACGTGGTTTGATGGAAAAACAACCCTCATTGTTTTTTTCCACCCTGCGTGACTGTGGCGCATTAGCCAAAATTTTGCCCGAAGTGGATGCCCTATTTGGCATTCCGCAGCCGCCGAAATATCACCCAGAAATTGACTGTGGTATCCACACCCTGATGGTCGTGGATGATGCCGCACGCCATGGTTATTCCTTGGCGACGCGTTTTGCCGCCTTGCTGCATGACCTCGGCAAAGCAACCACCCCCAAAGACATTTTGCCACGCCATATCGGACACGAACAACGCGGATTTGGCTTGGTAAAAACCCTGTGCCAACGCTTGCGCGCGCCAAGTGAGTGTCAGGATTTGGCGGCACTCACCGCTCGTTATCACGGCGATGTGCATCGCTCTTTTGAATTTCGCCCCGAAACGGTCATCAAATTATTTCAAACCACCGATGCGTGGCGCAGACCAGAACGCTTTGAACAAATTTTACTTGCCTGTGCTTCGGATGCACGTGGTCGCAAAGGGTTTGAGCTGGTCGAGTATCCGCAGGCTGCGTATTTGTTGGATTTATTGGCGACTGCTCGCGCCGTGAATGCGGGTGAAATTGCGCGTGAATTTGAAGATCCCGCAAGCAAAACATCAATTTTTTATCCCCGTAGCTGCGATACAATCGCCAGCCGTGTAGAGCATGCTCGTATTCGTTCCATTACCTCACTCGTTAAACAACAAAAGGAAAACTCATGAAACCGTGGATTTTAGCCACCCTGCTTATTGCCACTCCCTGCTTCGCGTCGGGTCAAAAAGTCGATGTCAAGAAACAACAAGCCGAACAAAAAGCCCATTTCGATCAAGCTTTTAAAAGTGTAGATACGAATGGCGATGGAAAAATTTCCAAAGAAGAAGCGGAGCAAAAAGCCCCGCCATTAGCAGCTAATTTTGCGCTCTTGGATACCAATAAAGATGGAGGACTGACCAATCAAGAAATTTGGGATGTACAGCAAAAAGTGATGGCCGCCGAGATAAAAATGCGTCAAGATTTCAGTGCCCGCCTACAAAAGGCAGACAAAAACACTGATGGGAAATTGTCGAAGCAGGAAGCAGAAGTACTGCCAAAATTAGGGGAAAAGTTTGAACAAATTGATAGCAATCATGATGGTTTTTTAGTCATGCCAGAAATTTTGGGCTATATGCAGCAGCAAGCGCAGCAGCGTACCTCGCCTGTTCCCTCAAGTGCGGTACCGCCTTCAGCAGGGAAGTAAGCTGACACCCCAAGCACATTAACCTTAAAAAGTCGGAAACTGTTTTTGTCTCATCTCAGGATATTTTTCCGACTGGGCTGTTCGCTTAAATAGTCAAAAGGGGTGACACAATGATTCCACGGAAAAGACTGGATATAGCTTGGCAGGATTTGGGAATTGGCGGTCTGAGTTGTCTTTTTCCCCCTGACCGCTGCGATATTCAAGCTCGTGTGGAACAATCTGCCAACACCTTGGCAACATTGTCCGTGCGCACAGGGTTTGATTTGCTGTTGCAACATCTTGCTTTGCCACGTGGCAGCGAGGTGTTGCTGTCAGCGATTACGATCCGCGATATGGTTAGTATTATTGAACATCACGGATTACGTCCCGTGCCAGTTGATCTTGATCCTAAGACCTGCGCGCTCGATCTTGATCATCTCCGCCGTAGCATCAGTCCAAACACAAAAATCATTTTAGTGGCACACCTGTTTGGTAGTCGCATGAGCATGGATGGCATCATGGACGTTGCGCAACGACACCCGCTGATGGTGATTGAAGATTGTGCGCAAGCCTTTATGGCGGATGGTTATCGCGGACACCCGCGCACGGATGTCACGCTTTTTAGCTTTGGTTCTATCAAAACGGCTACTGCTTTGGGGGGCGCATTATTGGTTTTTCGAGATCAGGCTCTTTGCCAAGCTGTTCGCTTATTGCAAAGCAAATTACCCCAGCAACCGCACCGCTCCTATTTCGGCAAGATTCTCAAATATGCTGCACTCAAGCTACTTTCTTATCCAGCAACTTATACAATTTTCGTTGCTCTTTGCAAGCTATTCCGTACTTCACATGACCGCTTGATTAGCCAATCTGTGCGTGGTTTCGCAGGGGGTGAACTAATCCAAAAGATTCGTTACCAACCCTCGACAGCCTTACTCACGTTGCTCCAGCGTCGATTGCAACGCTACACCCCCGCTGATTTGCAAGCTCGCATACGAGCGGCTCAACAACTTACGCACTTATTGCCCGACCTGTCCATACCCGCACGAGATGCCAGTCATCACACACACTGGGTTTTTCCCTTGCAAAATCCTTATCCCGATCAATTGGTGCAACACTTACTCGAACAAGGATTTGATGCTACACGTGGCGCATCCAGTATGTATGCCATTCCATGCAATACCCCGCTTGCTGCCCAGCAGATGATGCAACAAATGCTTTACCTTCCCGTTGATACAGGGGTGTCCGATGAGTATGTGAGGAAGTTGGCGAGTGCTATTTTAGCGTACGAAAATACGTACCGTGGAAAGACTAACCACGAGGTGCTTTGACATTCATAATGCTGTTATATGCAATTTGTTTGATGTTGTGATAACCGAATCATTGAATTAGTAAAAATCAGCAGCCAGCAAGAAACAAGCCATGACACATAACACCTATAGCCCGCCGCGCCTAAAATCCCCCTTTGCTCATAACTTCTCGAGTTCCAATTTCACGTAAGCTGCGCGACTACCCGAGGGCATGAGTGCCAGATAGGTTTGGAAAGCGACTTTTGCTCTGTTTTTATCCTTGACTTGCACATAGGCATCGCCCAAATTGAGGTAAGCGATTGCGCGCGACGGGTCTATTTTGACCGTGTTTTCAAACCACAAGGCGGCTTCTTTGAACTTGCCTTGCTTGTAAAACACGAAGCCCAAATTATTCGCCGCCAGCCCAAAATCGGGGCGCAATTTGAGTGCTTCGGTAAATTCTGCCTCGGCTGCGGCATAATTTTTTTCCTTGTATAACTGCAAACCTCTATCGTTGGCATGTTGCGCCATTTGTTTTTCCGAAAGGGGAACGGGACTAGGCAATGCGACTTTGTGATCTGCCCCTTGCAGGTCTTTCAAGAAGACGGGTTTGCGCGGGGCGACGCTCATTTCTGTGGTCGCGCCCACGGGCTGCGCCGCCGCCAGCTTGTTGTTAAGCGCAATCGCGTCACTGGCTAACTGAGTCGATGCTTCGTTCAGAAACTCTGTTTCGTTAGGCAGTTCAAACACAAATTCGCCGCCTTGTGATCCTGGCAAACTTCCAAAAGCGGGTGTTTGATGAGAGACACTGGCAACTGCGGGGGCAATATATGCAGCGAGTTCGGTCGCGGTAATCAGCCCATCCCTGTTCAGATCACCTTTGCCCGCCAACCCCTGCAACAGCATCCAAGTAAAAATCGAATGTCCATCTGGTCCGCCATCTGCCACCATCTGGTCCGCACCGCCCGCCGTGAGCATCTGTCGTCCGATGCGTTTAGCATTGTCACGCAGATACGAAGCCGTCCCTCCGCCACGCGTCAATCCTAGCCCACTGTAACAAGCATCCATCACAAACAACACATGTTTCGCACTGAGATTTTCGGCAATGTTCTGGATCTCGGTCATGGGAATCGCATCGGTTGCAAACTGCGCGGGGTCGGAGTCGGACGGAATGATATAACCAAGATCGCGACCAGAACTCAGTTTACGGGTCGCGCCGTGTCCTGCGAAAAAGACAAAAATTCGGTCATCTTTCTGGATTCCGCCATGTGCCAATTTGTCGTGAAAAAGGGCGAGAATGTTATTGCGTGTCGCATCGCCGTTAATAAGCGAAAACACATGGTCGTTGGCAAAAGCATACCGCTCGACCAGCGATTGTCGCAACGCTTTTGCGTCGCGCGCGGCGTACTCTAGCTTAGGCCATTTGGCATACTGGTCGATACCGATCACAATCGCCCAAGAATTGCCATAACGGTTGGAGATAGGCGACTTATCAGGGACAGACGCCGCACTTTTGTTCGCACGAAAAATGCTGCCATCCCAGCCCGCAAATTGATACCCCTCCGCGACTAAGCGATCCAGTATCAAGGGTAAGGCTTTCACGGTACGTTCGTGAATATCGTGGAATAGGATGATGCCACGTCCATCTTTGCGCACACCTTGCAACACCCGTTCAACGATGGAATTCGGCAGCGGATCAGCCCAGTCCAGTGAGTCGATATTCCACATCACGGACTTTAGGTGGGCATCTTGCAAAATTTTGTTCGCCTCTTGGTTGCTTGCGCCATAAGGAAATCTGAATAGCGTAGAGCGGTTTATATCCACCGCCTTGAGCAACAAATCAGTATGATTGATTTCCGCCTTCAAGCTCTCACCCGTCATCTTGGAAAGCTTGGCATGGGTGAAGCTGTGGTTGCCGATCACAAAACCATCTTGCATCAACTTGCGGCTGATATTGCCACGCGTCGATACGGCAACCTTACCGTCGGCGGTAATGGTGCCAAGGTTACGCCCGACGTTAAAGAAAGTGGCGGGCACTTCATACTGCTTCAGGATGGCTTCGATTTCCGCGCTGTAAACAGGATGCGGACCATCGTCGAAGGTGAGTGCTACCGTTTTGGGAGGCAATTCAAAACCGTCCAATTCCGCCTTTTGGGCAGTGTCCGCTTCGGTTGTGCCAGACTTGGGCGTGGGGTAAGGCAGGATGACACCGTTTTCTTTGAGCAACTGCGCGCGTGGATAGATTTTTTCCAAATGTGCAACATAGTCATCCCAACGCTCGCGTTTAAGCAAAATCGCACGAGGCTCGAATCGTCCAAAAATCTGGCTAATCTCTTTTTCATAGAGATGTTCAATCTCATTTAACGCATCCATATCCTCGCCAATGCGCTTATGCAGCTTGATGGCGGGCAAAGACCCCTCTTTGGCAATCGCGCTTTGCATTGCTTGCAACAACTCGCGGAACGCCAGCCTATCCGCGTCAAACATCCCTGCGTCAGATTCCACATAATCAAGGAGCAGGGCAAGCGTGTCGAAGCGTTGTGGCTGCGCGGAACGAATTAACTTTTCTAAGTCGTCGGATGCAGTATCAATCCGCGCCAGATTCTCGTGAAACAAACGCTGCCCAATCTGGTTGACTTCGTTCTGCTCATGGGCAGACAAAGCCTGTTCGTGCGCCAGCAACACAATAATTTTGCGATAATTGGCAAGCACTTGCTCGAACTGTGCTTGCAAACTGGACTCTTGGCTCACGCGGGCGGGGCTACTTGCTGAAAGAGACGGATTTAATCCACTTTGCTTCTGTACAAGCAGCCAAAGTGCGATCACCGAAAACACAACTAATACCACCTTGGTCACCCAAGAAGCACGACCTGACTGACGCTTCATAACATTCCCGCCTGTGTAGATATTTCCTGATTTTTCCAGCTTAAGCGGGAGGGGGCGCGATACTCATTTACCCATACCGTAAACCTATCTCATGTGAAAACCGATAGGGCAATCGCCGCCGATGACAAAACTACACCAAATACGCCGTAGGATCAGCCACCCCTGCGGCGGCGAATCCTGCACTGCGGAGTCGGCAGGAATCGCACTTGCCACAGGCGCGACCTGTTAAATCCGCTTGATAACAGGATACCGTTTCGGCGTAGTTCACGCCTAATGCCGTGCCTTGTTGGATGATTTCAGCTTTGGACAAGTGCAGCAAGGGCGCGTGTAAGGTCAGCGGATGTCCCTCGACGGCGGCTTTGGTGGCGAGATTTGCCATGGCTTCAAAGGCGGCGATGTAATCAGGGCGGCAGTCTGGGTAGCCTGAATAATCGACGGCATTCACGCCGATGAAAATATCCTGCGCTTGCAGCACTTCCGCCCATGCCAATGCCAGTGACAACATGATGGTGTTGCGGGCGGGGACGTAGGTGAGGGGAATGCCTGTCGTTTGCTGTTGTGGCACAGCGATGGCGTTGTCGGTCAGTGCCGAGCCGCCGAAGCTGGTTAAATCAATGTGAATGACACGATGTTCATGCGCACCCAAGCTGCGCGCCACGCGTTGCGCAGCGGCGAGTTCGGCATGATGACGTTGACCATAATCGACGCTCAAGGCGTAGCAGGTGAATCCCTGACGAACAGCCATCGCCAAAACAGTGGCGGAATCGAGTCCGCCAGATAACAATACCACCGCGTTTTTCATACTTATTTTCCTACCGCGTTGTCCCACAAAATTTTATGTAATTGCACTTGCAGCCGCACCGCTAAACGGTCGCGCAGTATCCATTCTGCCAATTGGGTGGCATCCAGCCCGCCGTGTGTGGGAGACATCAGCACAGGGCATTTTTCGGCGAGTTGGTATTCCGTCATGATCTGCTTTGCCCATGCGTAATCATCCGCATCACACAACACAAATTTGATTTCATCGTGCGGGGTCAATAAGGCTAAATTTTCCCAACGATTTTTGGAAACTTCGCCCGACCCTGGGGTTTTAATATCCACCACACGCATCACTCGATGATCCACTGCCGCAATATTCAGCGCGCCGCCTGTTTCCAGCGAAACTTGATAACCCGCGTCACATAATGCTTGTAGCAACAATAAACAGTTCTTTTGTGCTAAAGGCTCACCGCCTGTGACAGTGACATATTGCGGATGATATTGAGCGACTTGGGAAAGAATATCGGGGATACTTTGTGTCTGCCCACCTGTAAAAGCGTAGGTGGTATCACAGTAGGTGCAGCGCAGCGGGCAGCCCGTTAGCCGAATAAAGACCGTGGGCAACCCTACTCGGCTGGTTTCACCTTGTAGGGAGTAAAAAATCTCGGTGATGCGCAATTGCGCGACACGATACGGCATAAGAAACTAACGAAGGGTCGCAAGCTGTTTTTGCGCTTTCGCAGCAGCATCGCTTTTCGGATATTTCTTAATGAGTTGCTTCAAAGTATTTTTGGCAGCGGCTGTTTCTTTTAGTGCCTGCTGACAACTTGCCATATTCAGCAAGACTTCTGGGCTTCGGGGTGTCTCTGGAAAATCTTTCAGGAAGTTTTGATAAACCAGCAGCGCACTTTTAAAGTCATTGTCACCATACAGTGCATTGCCTAGACCATAGATGGCATTGGGAATTTGTACGGATTCAGGATATTGCTTGATAAAGTCACTAAACGACCTGGTCGCATTGGCATAGCTTTTACCTTTAAGCAGAATAAAACCTCTTTCCAAGATTCTATTTTCTACAATAGGGTCAAAAGTGTCGGAAGTGGCTGCCACAGCGTCAGGTGTGGTACCTGTTGCTGGAAGTGAGGCTGCATTTCCGTCTGATGCAGACGGAATCATCCCGCTGGATTCAATACGGCGCAAACGCGTGTCTAAATCAATATAGAAATCTTTCTCACGCTTTTCGGCACTTTGGAGGCCATGCGCAAGCTCTTCATTTTGTCCGCGTAACGTGCGGTTTTCTTTGGACAGAGCCTCGATTTGCGTTTGCAAATCCAAAATGGCTTGTGTTTGTTGTTTATGGCGATCTTGAGCAAGTGAGTCTGAACGTTCAAGGTTCGTCTGAACTTGTTGAATATGGTTTCGAGCTTCGTCGTCCGAAAACAGCCCCGCGTGAGCGGGGCTGATGCAGCACAAAGCCAATAAAATAAAGGCGTGCTTTAGCATAACAATTACTTGTAGATCATGTCTGAGCGACGATTTTGTGACCATGCTTCTTCATTATGACCCACCGCTTTTGGCTTTTCTTCGCCCAAGCTTGCTGCATCGACTTGATCGGATTTTGCGCCACCTAGCTCTAACATCTTCTTTACGCCATCGGCACGGCGTTGACCTAAGCTCAAATTGTATTCATTGCTACCGCGTTCGTCCGCATTGCCTTCAACATGCATTTTAACGTTAGCATGATCGGCCAAGTATTTTGCATGTGCTTGAACGGCTGGTTTATCCGCATCTTGAATTGCATCCACATCGAATGGGTAGTAAACGCTCGTCGCTTCTTTTGGCAACATATTGCGCGCAGCAGCTTCATCCGCTGCCTTTTTAGCGGCCGCAGCAGCTTCATCCGCTGCTTTTTTAGCGGCAGCTTCATCCGCTGCTTTTTGAGCTGCTTTACGTGCGGCTTCTTCTTCTGCCGCTTTTTTTGCTGCAGCATCGGCTGCACTGGTGTCAACTGGTGGTACTGGTTTAGGTGGGTTAGGAGCACATGCTGCTAACAAGGATAACAATAGACCACTTATTACAATTTTCTTCATGCTACATCTCCTTATGTTTGATTTAAATTCTAACGTCGGGTTTCCCACACAGGTTCACGCGCATCGCCGCTTTGTGTAAACATTTGCTGCTTGACGCGACCATCACTTGAAACGGTTGCTAATATACCACGACCTCTGCCTTCACTGGCAAAAAGGATAAGTTTTCCGTTGGGGGCAAAGCTGGGTTTTTTCTCCCAGCCGCCCTCGGTCAGTATAGTCATTTGCCCTGTTTGAAAGTCCTGTGTAGTAATGTAAAACTTACCATTGACGCGGTGGGTGAAAACGAAACTTTTACCGTCTGGGCTGTAGCGGGGTGAAAAGTTTGCACCTTCCCCAAAGGTCAGTCGAGTTGCCGTCCCTCCTTGCGCTGACATTTGATAAATTTGCGCGCTACCCCCGCGATCTGAAGTAAAGATCAAAGACTGTCCGTCAGGTGAAAAATTGGGTTCGGTATCGATGGCATCGCTAAAACTAATGCGTTGTATCCCGCTGCCATCGGGTCGCATCGTGTAAATTTGTGAGCCATGATCCCGCGTCAAAACCACCGCTAATTGTCGGCCATCGGGTGACCATGCAGGCGCACTGTTGCTACCAGGGAAGTTTGCGACTAGCACGCGCTGTTGCGTCAGAAGCGACTGAACATACACGGCTGCGTGGCCATTTTCAAAGCTCACATAAGCTAAGTGACTGCCATCTGGCGACCATGCTGGCGACATCATTGGACTGCTTCGCGCCAATACAACCTGTTCGTTATAGCCATCACTGTCCGCGACCAGTAGGCGAAAGTTAGATCCCAAACGATTGATATAGGCAAAACGACTACCAAATATGCCTTTGCTACCTGTTAAATTCTCATAAATCAAGTCTGCAATATGGTGCCCAAGGGCACGTGCTTGTCCTGCATTGACAGTAGATACTTCCGCGATGGCTTGTCGTTGCTTGACAATATCCAGCAGGAAAAACTGTGCTTCAACACGCCCTGTGGGCAACCTATTGATTTTACCCAATCCGAGCGCATCCGCTCCTCGTTCGCGCCAACGAGGATAGCTCACTGCGGCGGGCGTATTGGCTTGCTCATCGCTGGCATCAATCAGGCGAAATAGGCCGCAACGCATCAAGTCGCCACGCACTACTTCGTTGATTTCCCTTGCGAGTGCGGGATCACCGCCAAAAGGGGCGATAGAGATTGGGATTTGATTTTCACCTGCGCCTATGATTTCAATATCCAACACCGCCGCCGCCATACCCGCTTGCAACAGCATGACCACGCTCAACAGCATTCTTAGCAACATAACATGTCCTTATTCAATGGGTTTGAAGACTAATTTTAACTCGCGAAATTGACCGAATAATTCATTATTGGGCGGCAGAGGCAAGGGTTGCGCCTTGAAAATAGCGCGTTCCACTGCATTTGCATATCCCGCATGGCTTGATCTTGCCAAGCGTACCGTCATTACTGAGCCATCTGGCAACAGCGTTACCAAAAACTCAACCCGCGCATTTTCTGGTACATCGGGCGGCATCACAATATCACGCTTAATCTTGGCTTTAATTTTACCAATGTACTCTGCCAACAGACGATCAACTTCCGTTGCTTTTACGGCATCTGCCAGTCTAAGTTGCTGCCCGACTCGACCACCGCCTCTCGTCGTACTCGTATTGCCACCTTCAATGCCGTAGCGTTCCAATAGCGATTGTGGATTTTTCCGATTGGATTCGACGGGTTTCTGTGCAGTATGCGTAGGCTTTGCATTAAGCTTTTGCGGCACAGGGAGGGGCTTAGGCGGTTTTTTTTCTGGCACGACAATATCAGGCTTTGCCACCTCGATAGGGGCGGGAGGGGGCGGCTCTACTAACGCGGGTGCAGCGTCAGGTGCAACCATCTCAGGTGACATGCCGCCTGTTGGCACACCCGCAGGCATCGGCAACGCATCCCATAACTCGACACTCATGGCTTCCATCGGCGGCTTGGTTTGCCAGCTCAAGCCAAAATACAATACGGCAAAAAATACGCCATGCACCAGCAACGCCAGGACGCCTGCCGAAAACTGATAAGGTTCGCGGTAGGTTGTTGCGGTCATTTTGCGTCCATTTGAGTCAGCAACCCAACCTTCTTCACGTTGCCTTCTTTCAGCACTGCCATGACATTCATCACTTCTTCATAGCGTACGTTTTTGTCTGCGGCGATGACCACAGCTTGATCGGCTTGTAGTGCTTGGCGGATTTGAATCTCTTTCAATAAATTAGGCAGTGCGACGTTCCACCCTTGATCGCTTTGCCCCGTATCACGCAAGGTCAAAGTCGAATCTTTTTTAATGGTCACCACCAGTGGGGGAATGGCGGCAGCAGGCGCGGCGGATTTATTGACGCTGGGCAAATCAATTTGTCCAGGATTCATCATCGGTGCGGTCACCATAAAGATCACCAGCAAGACCAGCATCACGTCGATGTAGGGCACGACATTGATTTGACTCATTAACGATTGAGTGCCACGACGATTCGTTCTCATGGTTGACGTTGCAGTACGTTAGAAAATTCTTCGGTGAAACTTTCAAAGCGCGAGGATAAACGATTGATGTCATAGGCATAGCGGTTGTATGCCACCACTGCTGGAATCGCGGCGAACAACCCCATCGCCGTTGCCACCAAGGCTTCTGCTATCCCTGGTGCAACATGGGCGAGCGTCGCTTGCCCCACATTGGCTAAGCCGCGAAACGCGTTCATAATTCCCCACACTGTGCCAAATAGCCCAACATAGGGACTAACTGAACCGACTGAGGCTAAAAATGACAAGTGTGATTCCAGTCTGTCCATTTCACGTTGATAGGTTGCCCGCATCGCGCGGCGCGTGCCGTCCATCAACGCACTGCTATTGATCCCAGGCTGTTTCTTCAACTTGGCAAACTCGACCGCCCCTGCCAAAAAGATGCGCTCCAGCGCACCTTGATTGCTGACTTGACCTGCACTGACTTGTTTGTACAAATCATTCAAATTCGGACTATTCCAAAATGCCGCTTCAAACTTATCCGTCAACTTGAGTTCGCGGCGTAAGGTAAACAATTTCTGGAAAATGTAGCCCCACGACATCATGGAAACGAATAACAATAGACCCATGACCAACTGCACCAGCACACTGGCAGTGAGAATCAGATGAACAAACGATAAATCCTGCGTGACTTGCATTGTGATCCTTTCACTTTATAACGGGCTAGTGCGACGTAATCGCATCATTTTAAACCGAAAACACCTTACTTCGCGCCACTCACTCGGTACGCCACTGCGCTCGCAACAATTCAGGCACGCGCACGGGACGGAAAATTTCTTTATCTACACACACTAGATGCACTTCCGCTTCGGTCAATAGCACGCCATCTCGGCGTATGGTTTGCAATAAACTCAAGCGACTGCGCCCCATTTCTTTAACTTGTGCCGTGACTTCAAGCAAGTCATCCAATACGGCGGGCTTGAGGTATTCCAACTTCAACGAGCGCACCACAAACAACATGCCAAAAGTCGTCATCAACCCCGCATTAGTATAACCCTGTGTTCGCAGCCACTCTGTCCGCGCCCGCTCCATAAAGTTCACATAACTGGCGTGATACACCACCCCGCCCGCGTCGGTATCTTGAAAATAAACCCGCATCGGCAGGCTAAAAATAGGAGAGTCGCTCATCAGAGTGGGCTTGTTAAATTAGCGGCGGGCATTTTAACCTAGATTGAAGATAAGACTGCCATTCCAATGCGGATGAAGTTCTCGATAACATAACTCGTGAGTACGCTACGGTTCAGTTGAATTTAGACTTGATTCAGTGCAATGCCGCTGTGGGTGTTTTGAACCTGCCGAAGATGCGCCCGATGCCAGCGCGTTGATGCGCGCCACACTGACTAAACGACGGGCAGGTCGTCCGCTGGGCAGCGGGAATAAAGAACAAGTCTCGGTGCGATTTAACACCGAAGTGTTAGCCGCTTTTCGTGCGTCAGGCGCAGGCTGGCAAACGCGTATAAACGCCGCACTGGCAGATTGGCTGAAATCGCATTCACCAGATGAGTTGAGGGGGAAAGGCGAATTTCCTGCGGCGAATCCACTTTACGCGTTGCGCGTCCACAGCATTCTGTAGGCTGGGTTGAGCGAAAGCTACGCCCAACAACTTTCACACAAACACACGGTAAATGTTGGGCTTCACTACGTTCAACCCAACCTATGCGCTACTTGGCTTCGACGCACGGCGATAGTGATGCTGAAAAAGGCAGTCATCATGTGACGCGCGCGTTGAATTACTTCGACAGTTTGCAAGATGCTGCCTCCGCTGTTTTTTGCATTTTCCCTCGATATGAGCTTACGAATTGACGATTATATTAAAATATCTAGCAACTTATTAACACAATGTATAAAATAATATACATTGATGTTCGTTTCTGGAGGTGTGTTTTTAATTAACCACAACTCAACATAAGCCGAGTTATGAAAGGCTGAGAGTCATTACTGTCGCTAGACATATAGCGTAACCGTTTGTTTGACTACCATTTATATGGTGAATGCCAATCGAGGTACTAAAGGTGAAAGACATGAAAATTCAATTTAATCAAGTGATAGGTAATTGGTTGATTGCCTATCTGACATCAAGGAATGCTTTATGGTCGTGGAACAAAAAGACATTATCTGGGTGGGCTCTTCCAAAGAAGATATTCGCACCTTTCCAAAAGAAGCTCTGCACGAAGCAGGTTTTCAGCTAGGTCAAGTACAATCAGGGTTAGAACCTGATAACTGGAAACCTTTTAACGAAGTTGGGGCTGGGACTAAAGAAATTCGTATTCGTGATAAGGATGGCATTTACCGCGTCCTTTATGTGGCAAAGTTTAAAGAAGCTATTTATGTTTTACACTGTTTTCAAAAGAAAACAGAATCGACCGCACAAGCAGATAAAGAGATTGCCAAGGCTCGCTACCGCGCTATCAGTAAACGGTAGTTCGAGTTATAGCCTAAAGCCATATGGTTTCAGGCGTAATTAAAATGACTATAGAGAGTATTAAAAATGAGTATTGACACTGAAATTCGCCATGTTACCAAAGCAGGCACTAATATTTTCTTAGAGTTGGGGTTTGATGTTGTTGAAGCAGAGCAATTTCAAGCAGAATTACAACAGCATGTTAACAACACTGTTGCATTAAAAGAACAATTGATGACGGAATTGGCGCAATGGGTTGTTGACAATAATTTAAAACAAATTGAAGCAGCTGAAATATTGCACGTTTCTCGCCCGCGCATTTCTGATTTAGTGAATAAAAAAGTCAGTAAATTTACGTTTGATACGCTGCTAAATATGCTTAATCGTATTGGCAAACCTGTTCAGCTTGTAATCGGTTAAACGTGCAAGGCGGATTCACCGAAAGCAGTCCGCCATTTTTCCTTCAAAATCGGTGAGTTGCTGCGCGAAACCACTCTATCCCTCCTCAAACAGCCCCACCCGTCTGTCCATCGCGTCTAAGCCTTGCGCATCCAAATGAGCGTGGTATGGAAGTGCAAGCAGCCGTGCTGGCATTGCTCAAAGACTGGCTGACGCACCATATTTTGCAAGAAGACAAAGCCTATGTGCCGTTCTTTCAACAAGTGGGGGTGATGGTTGTTTAAGGCGGGTTCGGGATAAACGACAAGATAGCCTAAAATCTGCAAATTGCAAAAGTGAAAGGCGAATTGCCTGCGGCAAGTCCACTTTACGCGGTGCGCGCCCACAGCATTCTGTAGGTTGAGTTGAGCGAAAGCTATGCCCAACCACGCGGTAAACGTTGGGCTTCGCTGATACTCAACCCAACCTACGCGCCTATTTATATGGCGCATCCAACAACAAAAACGGGGGAATAGACTGACCATAACGCATACGTCATCACGATGACGCTCCCTGCAACACCGACTGACGCAGCCATACCGCCACGATGCTCATGCTTGGTAAACCAAGTCCCCAATACCAACAGCGGGAGAAGAGCGACCCAGCGGTAGTAGTTCAATAAAATCACCGTTTGTGAAGGCAAGTTTGCACCAAAAGACTCAAACAACTCGGCAAACTGAGGCACGCCGTAGAGTACAAAAAAACACGTCAGGAGCGATAAAAAGAGACCAAACAGCAACCAATATTTTTCTGTTTCTGCGACGGATGGGCTGTCCTTGTCGTTAAATGTCCAGAAGAAAAAAGTGGCAGGGATAAAAAATAGGGTTGCGACCGCAAAAGCGGTCTGAAAAACTGATCTATCCACACTACTGTTGGTCATGTCCCCACAAGCATTACATTCCAGAAAATGGTTACCAAACAAACCTATTATTATGCACACGGCAGCCACAGCCGCTAATGCAATCGAAGCCAGCGCAGCATTTAGCCAACCGCGCGGCTGTTTAGCAAACCAGCGAACCACCCACACGGTGAGCAAGACTTGCGCAAGCGCGATTAAATTCAAAGGGATAACGCAGAATTCCATATTGCTGACCTCTATTTTTAACCAACGTGTAAGGCGGATTCGCCGAAGGTAAACCGCTCCTTCCCCTTTAAAATCGGTGATTTGCTAAGCGAAACCACTCCACGCTTCCCCAAACAACCCCACCTGCACTACGCCATTTTCCACCACAGGCAAACCAAAATGCCGATAAGCATGCGCGGTTGCCATGCGACCGCGAGGGGTGCGTTGTAAATAGCCTTGTTGGATGAGATAGGGTTCGAGGACTTCTTCGATGGTGTCGCGTTCTTCGCCGATGGCGGCGGCGAGGTTATCCACGCCGACGGGTCCGCCCATAAAGTGTTCGATGATGGTGAGCAGCAAGCGTCTGTCCATCACGTCCAAGCCTTGCGCATCCACGTCTAACATAATGAGCGCGGCATCGGCGACTTCGCGGCTGGCGATGCCGTTGGCTTTGACATCGGCGAAGTCGCGCACACGACGCAACAAGCGGTTGGCGATGCGGGGTGTGCCGCGTGAACGTTTGGCGATTTCCAGCGCGCCGTCGTCCGATAAATCCATTTCCAGCAGTTTTGCCGAACGCAGCACGATGCGTTGCAATTCTTCGGGGGTGTAGAACACCAATCGCGAGACGATGCCGAAGCGGTCGCGCAGCGGGTTGGTGAGCATCCCCGCCCGCGTGGTCGCACCCACGAGGGTGAACGGCGGCAAGTCGAGTTTGACCGAGCGGGCGGCGGGGCCTTCGCCAATCATAATGTCGATTTGGTAATCTTCCAGCGCGGGGTAGAGGATTTCTTCCACCACGGGCGAAAGGCGATGGATTTCGTCGATAAACAGCACGTCGTGCGGTTCAAGGTTGGTCAACAATGCTGCCAAATCGCCCGCCCGTTCTAGCACAGGACCTGACGTGTGGCGCAAATTCACCCCCATTTCGCGGGCGATAATTTGCGCCAACGTGGTTTTGCCCAGCCCTGGCGGGCCGAATAGCAGGACGTGATCCAAGGGTTCTTGGCGGCGTTTGGCGGCGGTGATAAAAATTTCCAATTGCCCGCGAATTTTTTCTTGTCCGACGTATTCGTCCAATTGCTTGGGGCGCAAGGCGCGTTCCAAGGCTTCTTCGTGTTTGGATACGGGGGCGGCGGTGACCAGTCGCGGCGCGCTGGTTAAATCATCGTGATGAATCATGGTGTATGGGCTGAGAGTTGGCGCAAAAAACGGCTAAAATGCGCGGTATTGAGTTGGGGCGCATCGCCCCTTCCCGCAACCTTAAAAGGAATCGCTATGCTTCGTTATTTTACTCGTTCGCTGTTATTTACCACGATGTTTTTGACCTTGGCGGGTTGTGGCAAATCCGCCTCTGACCAAGCTGCCGCATCGGGCGAGCTAGTCGTCCGTATCGGTGCAGCCGCGCCACTGACAGGCGGACAAGCCCATATCGGCAAAGACAATGAAAGCGGCACGCGCATGGCGATAGACGATGCCAATGCCAAGGGCATCACCATCGGCGGGCGCAAAATCCATTTTGAATTGATTAGCGAAGACGATCAAGCCGACCCCAAAACCGCCACCATTGTGGCGCAAAAGTTAGTGGATGCAGGCGTGAAAGGCGTGATTGGGCATCTCAATTCGGGTACCACCATCCCCGCCGCCAAAATTTATAGCGACAACGGTATTGTGCAAATTTCCCCTTCCGCCACCGCCGTCAGCTATACCCAACAGGGCTTTAAGAGTGCATTTCGCGTGATGGCAAACGATGCGCAACAAGGCTTGGTATTAGGCGAATATGCCACTAAAAACTTGGGCGGCAAACACATCGCGGTAATTGATGACCGCACGGCGTATGGTCAAGGCTTAGCAGACGAATTTATCAAAGCCGCCAAAGCCAACGGCGCAGAAATTGTTGCCCACGAATACACCACCGACAAAGCCGCCGACTTCACCGCGATTTTGACCGTCATCAAAGGCAAACAACCAGATGTGCTGTTTTACGGCGGCATGGATCCCCAGGCGGGGCCGATGGCAAAACAACTGAAATCACTCGCACTGAGCGTGAAATTTGTGATGGGCGACGGCGGTTATACGCCACAATTTATCAAGCTGGCAGGCGATGCGGGCGAAGGCAGTTATGCTACTTTGCCTGGCGTGCCGCTAGACAAAATGCCCGCTGGCAAAGCTTTTGAAACCCGTTTTGTGGCGAAATACCAACCCATCCAGCTGTACGCCCCCTATTGCTACGATGCGGTCAATGTGATGATCGCTGCGATGCAAAAAGCCAATTCCGTTGAACCCGCCAAATACCTACCCGAACTAGCCAACCTCAGCCACGACGGCGTGACGGCAAAAATTCAATTCGATGCCAAAGGCGATTTGAAAGGCGGCGCGGTGACGGTCTATCAAGTCCAACAAGGCAAATGGGTCGCGATGGCAACCTTGCAGGGTTCGGCGAAACCTTGATGTTTGATTTTCACCCCTAAACCCATTTAATGGGGTGATTTTTCATGCAGCCAGTTGTTGAATGCAGTTCGATGTAATGCCAACTGTCGAACGGGGCGTTTTTGTTTGAGTAAAAACGCTAAGGTTTTGTAAAACAAACGCTTCCAACGTTGTAAGTGGCACCGTAGCACCATGATGGATGTTGAATCAGGTCTGATGGGAAAGTGTTTTGCCATTTCAGAACGTCGCGGAAAAACAAAACCAATCAGCGCATCAAATTTCCCGAAAAAACTGTCTGCATACAGGAAACTTAAACCATTTGTCGCTAATCTGTGGTCGGGCAGAGCTGAAAATAACAAATATTCAGCATTGTCCGTCCACAGCATGTCACGCTTTGAAGAACTAAGTGCTGCAATCACCTCATCAGGTATGTTTGCACCCATATTTTTCTTGGCCAAATACAGCAACGCTAGCGCGCAATGTTGGCCTCCACCCGTTGATACTGCTTTGAGGAACATGCCCCAATCAATTGAATGTGTTTCAATGAGAAAAACAACGTCAGCCAATGCCAAGGCACCTAGATTAAAGTGGTGGCGCATCGTGGCATGGACACACAAATGTAGTAAAAGATCTTCAGGAGCAAGAAATCTAATTTGCATACCAGCAACTTGTTTGAGCAAGCTCCGTGTCCACATTTCATCTTCTGAACCACACATATATGCTTTTTCTTGATCTGACTCATTTAAACGGTGATGTAGCTCAATGCCGACCCCATCTGGACTCATTAGGAGCGCAAAATGTTCATTCTCGATTAGATAAGCTTCAGGAGAGGCATCGAACACAGGACGATAACCGTACCTTTTTAACAACTCAAATGCCTTTATCGCCTGTTCTGGCTTCAGTAACAAATCCAAATCCCGCATGGGTCTGAGCGCGGGGTCAGGATACGCAAAACGGGCGAGATACGCGCCTTTTAAGGCAATTGAAGGAATGCCTTCTGCTTCGAGCAATTGCGTTACTTTTGCTAATTCACGATAAACCACCAAGCTACGCAAAGCACTTTTACGATAGGCGGCTTTTAAAGATGTTAGCACCTGTTCAGGGATGATATGGGCAAGATCGTCGCGTTTGAGTCGATGGTGCAGCATTGCCCCTAGGCGGTGTTCCTTGGCAACTTGCAATAGATAATCCCAATCTTCCATCTGCATTTGCTGGGTGGTTGCTGTGCAGGGCAAGTGCGTATCCAGATGTAATGCTTCAAAAATAAATGCCTGCGCACGTTTGTGTGCTATTTCACTGCTTGCCATTTTCCCACTTCTCCTTTTTCAACACGCACCACCCCATCAATCAATCCCGTCAATTCGTCCATTCGATGGGTGACAATCAGCACGGTCATTTGTCCGTGCAAGGCGCGAATCGCGTCTAATACCAAACGATGATTGTCGGGATCCAGCGCGCTGGTGGCTTCATCCAATATCAACAATTGTGGGCGGCGCAGCAAGGCGCGCGCTAAGGCCAATCGCTGTTTTTCACCCCCTGATAGCTTCACCCCTTTTTCACCGACTTGCGTATCTAAACCAAGAGGTAGTCGTTGCACCCAAGTCGCCAAAGCCGCTTGTGATAATGCGCACGCAATGTCAGTATCCTGCGCTACTGTATTTCCCCAGCTTAGATTCTCTCGAATCGTACCGTTTTGGATTTGAGTTTCTTGCGGAATATACGCGATGCTGTGCCGCCAGCCCGACAACTGCGGCAGCGGTGTATCGTCAATCAGAATTTCACCCTGATCGGGCATCAGCAACCCACTGAGCAAATCCAGTAAGGTCGTTTTCCCCGCCCCCGACACTCCCACGATCGCGGTGGTTTTTCGGGCGGGAATCAACAAACTTTCAATCCAAATGGGATGATGGGTGTAGCGAAAAGCGACACGTTCAATATGTAGTCCTTCAATCAGTTGCACTGAATGACTCACCGATTGCACAGGATCAACATTCGCCTCACACGCATCTAGCAATTTTTGCCAAACGCCATAAGCGGGTAGCATGTGCAATAGTTGCTGTCGTCCATTTTGCAGTTCGGCGAGTTGCGGCAACATGCGTGCAAAAATAGCGATCATCACCAGTAAATCGGCTACGGGAAGTTTAAACCAAGTCAATGCCGCATAGCTTACCACCGCCAGTGCCACGGCTCCCCCCACCCGATACACCGCTTGTACACGAGTACGAATTTGCTGAAATTCAATAAACTGTTCACTAACTTGTTCGACCCGATGATTAAAGCGATGTACATTACCCGCCTCTTCACCATGAATTTTGATCAGTTTCATGGCCGAAATAAATTCTTGAATCTGGTCAAATAAGTCGCGGTTGGCTTGATTCAGCATACTACCGCCTCGCTTAGCCGCATCGTCTGCCCCGTGCAACAACCCCCACAACAACACACCCGATGTGAGTGCAAGTAATGTCAATCCACCCGACAAGTGCAGTGCCACTGTTAGGTATGCCAGCAACATCACTGCGATAGTAAAAAAACGCAACAGAAAATATGTCCCCATGCCGATACGTTGCACTTCACTGGTGAGTACGCTTAACAATTCTCCACTGTGATGTTCCATTAGAAAACGCCAGTTTGCACGGGCAATAGCACCATATAGTTTCTTGCGCAAATAATCACCAAAGCGCAGTTGAAGCGCGTTCGATACACGATCACGTCGCATTGCCAGTTGCGATTGAACCAGAATCAGTGCGACAAACATGAAGAGCGCACCTTCCAGAGTCCAGCTCACGCCCAATACAGCAAGAGTTGCATCAATGGGTGCCAGCCATTCTATTTTACCTCCCCCATGTTCCATCACCCCTGCCAAAGATAGCAAAGGGAGTAGCAATAACAGCCCCACACCTTCGGTCAATGCGGCAACAAGATTAAGCAGTACCGCTCGCCTAATGCTAGGCGCGTCAAAACGTAAAAAGGTGCGTAAGTAATCCTTCATAATCATGTTGGAGAGGAAAGAAAGCTTGTCAGGGATAAGCTTGGTCGCATTTCGAGCCTATTCTCATGTTTTTGGTGAATACCAAGCCATTTGTGTAACGGATGGATAGTTTGCAATTACAACAAAACCAAGGGTAAGGTAAAGTTTTCTGGCTGCGGGGTTGGTATGACTCACGTTTAACGACAGGGGAATGCACGCTTGTGTAGCATGATGTTGCAAGGTGCGCAGTAGCTTCGTACCATTGCCTTGTCCCCTCGCATGTGGCAGAAATGCAATGTCTATCAAATGCACTTCCACTTCGTTGATATTTACCACCACGCGCCCAATCCGCTCACCGTGTTGTTCGATAATCCAATACTGTGCATTCGGAAAAGTGCTGCGATAGCCCAGTTGCTGTGCTCGATATTGCTGCGCCAAAATCGGCAGCATCAACTCGCCCAACCCCGCCAAGTCATCGCGTGTGGAATAATAAAGTGCTTCCATAAATGCGCCGTCGTCGTCCTGTGCAGGACGCATCACCAGCGGTTCGGGTAAAACGGGATGCCATTTGAATGTCATAGCAAAGTTGATTCAGCAAAAAGAGGCGCGATTTTACACCGCATTTTTACGACAGCATCAATGAACATATTCAAAATTCGCCGTAGGTAGCCCCTCTTTTCGCCTAGTTTGCCTGTGATGATTCCTTTAATGCGCCCGCACATTTACCCTAGGCGTTCGGGGTTATCTGCCGCCGCGCTGCTGATAAGAAGCGGGTTTTTTCGGTGGTTTTGAGGCGACATTCTCGAAAACTCCTTCAATAAAATACTTAATAGGGCGGTTCGCCAAACGCATTTTTTCTCCGCAGAAATATATAGTTAAGTGGATTAAAAAAATATATATAAACGTTATTGACACTGACAAACCCCCTCCTTTAGTATGCGTACTTCGGTGAAAGCCATTTATCCTAGGAGGCGTAAAGATGGATCCGTTTTTAGGTGAAATACGAATGATGGGGTTTAACAATATCCCGCAAGGTTGGGTGCCGTGCGCAGGGCAAATATTGCCTGTTAGCCAAAATCAAGCACTCTTTTCATTACTGGGTGGTCAATATGGCGGGGACGGCAGGACGACTTTTGCCTTGCCTGATTTGCGTGGTCGCGTGCCTGTGTGTATGGGTTCGGCGGATGGCAGTATCAATTATGCAGTGGGCAATAAAGCGGGCGTAGAAGCCGTGGCACTTACCCTTGCCCAAATGCCAGCCCATAATCACAATATGGGGGTCAATACCGCGCCAGGTACTTTTCCTGGTATCCCAGGTCACGTTTTGGCAGCTGCACCCAATAATATCTATGCCACGCCCGACAGCGCGATGATTCCAATTAACCCTGCATCGGTTGTATCCACTGGTGATGGTCAAGGACATAGCAATATGCAGCCCTTTGCAGTGACTAACTTTTATATTGCAACGGAGGGTCTCTACCCTCCTCGCGCTTAAATTCAGGGGGAGATATGGACGGTTTTGTTGGTGAGATCCGCTTATTTGCGGGGAATTATGCGCCTGAAGGTTGGGTGCTTTGTAATGGGCAAGCACTTTCTATTTCGGAATATCAAGTGCTATTTGCTTTGTTGGGGACAATCTACGGTGGGGATGGCGTGAATACGTTTAACGTGCCTGATTTTAGAGGTCGGCTGCCTGTTGGGGCGGGGCAGGGTGCAGGGTTAACCGCTCGCGTACTTGGACAACAAGGTGGTACAGAGACTGTTGCATTGAGTACAGCGACGATTCCTCCCCATATTCACGCATTGAATGTCAGCACGCGTGCGGGGGATACCAATGTACCTAGTACCACTAAAGTCATCGCAGCTGCCGCCTCAGGCAGTGGTATTTACGACAATAGTGTCAGTCCCACCCTTAAGGTTTTTGATCCTGATGCGTGTTCTTTGGCAGGCGGAGGACAACCTCATGCTAATTTAATGCCTAGCACTTGCGTGTCGTTCATTATTGCTACCGTGGGTAACTTCCCTAGCCCCGCCTAATTGAAAAGGAATTAACATGTCAGATCCTTACATCGGAGAAATCCGTGCTTTTGGTTTTAATTACGTGCCGCAAGATTGGGCTTTGTGTAATGGACAACAACTTTTAGTGAACCAAAATCCAGCACTTTATAGCATCATTGGCAATCGTTTCGGTGGTGACCAGACCAAATTTTCACTTCCAAACCTGATGGGGCGAAGTGTCATGGGCCAAGGTCAGGGGAATGGGCTTACGCCGCGTCAGGTTGGGAATCAAACGGGTAGCAATGCTGTCACCTTGAGTGCAAGTCAACTTCCTGTTCATACTCATCCTGTAGATGGGACAAGTAGCACCACTGCGCCACTTGCCCAAGCAACTGCCAACAAGAGCTGGATTGCGCGTGAATTAAGTGCCACGATATACGCCGAATCTCCCAACACCGTACTTGCCTCACCTACTTTTGGTGTGGCTGGCGCTGGTGCTGCACACGAGAATCGTCAACCATACTTGGCACTTAACTTTTGCATTTGTCTCGTGGGTAATTATCCCGTAAAACCGTAAGCTTGAAAGAAAAAAGGTGCTTCGGCACCTTTTTTCTTTTGTATTTCCAAAACAATTATTTTTCCGCTTCCCGATAATTTGTCCATTCGTCCCGCGAGAGACGAAGACCATGGTTTTATGGCGTCTCTTTATCGTTCAACGCGAGATGACTTAAGGCTGCTGACTGCCGAATGGGACTGGATTGAAAAAATGGTTTTGTATCCCCGCACCGCATAAAATCCAAATAGCTTGCCGCAGCGGTATATTGATTCATCTATTTTTGCTACCCTTAGCACCTTTTATTTTCAGCGTATTTAAGCAATGAGTGCACTTGCAGGAATCGTTCGCCTAGAGGGCGCGGTCGTGGATCCAGCCGATATGTCGCGCATGATACAGGCGTTGACCTTATACGGAAAAGATGCGCAACATCTTTGGCAACAGCAAAACGTGGCGATGGCACATTTGCTATTCCGTACCACGCCAGAGGATGATTACGACCAACAACCGCTGTTGTCCCAAGCCATCACCCTGACTTTCGCGGGACGCATTGATAACCGAGAAGAGTTGATTAAAGCCCTCGCTATTCCCGTTCAAGAAGCCAAACAGATGGCGGACAGTGCCATTGTGTTGGCGGCTTTTACGCAATGGGGTGTAGCCAGTTTTGCCCGCTTGGTGGGAGAATTTGCTTTGGCGATTTGGGATGCGAATGCCAAAAGACTTTTGCTTTGCCGTGACTTGAGCGGTGGTCGTCCGTTGTATTGGCATCTACAAAACAACTTCTTTGCCTATGCTTCCATGCCCAAAGGTTTATTCGCTTTAGGTCGTATTCCCATACAAATCAACGAAGAGCGTCTGGCAGACTTTTTGGTCAATTTGCCGCTGACGGGAGCGCAAAGCCTATATCAACATATCCAACGGGTGGAGCCAGGACACTACCTCGTACTGGAGCAGGGACAAGTACGAGATGTGTGCTTTCACCGTTATGACCCCGAAAGGCGGATTGAGCTTCCCTCGGACGATGACTATGTAGAAGCCTTTAAAGAAAAGTTTGAAGAGGCAGTGCGCTGTCGCTTAAGAAGCAGAGGGGGCATTGGCTCACAATTAAGCTCTGGCTTCGACAGCAGTACCGTAACGGCCATGGCAGCCAAACTATTGGGCGAACAACAGCTCACCGCGTTTACCGCAAGACCAAGTGCAGATTTCTCGGAAGAGATACCCAAAGGCGCGCACGCAGATGAGTTTCCGCTGGCGGCATTGTTGGCTGCACGTCATGCCAATATCAGCCATGTTGCGGTACGGGCGAAAGGGGGATTATTGGACGAGTTAAACTCAATCATTCACTATTCTGATCGCCCTTTTAAAAATTTGGCTAATTTAGGTTGGTGGCAAGCTCTGCTGGACGACGCATCGGCACGTGGTATTCGTGTCATGTTGACAGGGCAGCAAGGCAATATGGGCTTGTCTTGGGATGGAAGTGCTTTACTGCCAAACTTGCTGGCGCGAGGGGAAGTACACGGTTGGGTGCAGGAAGCGATAGCGACTCGGCAAGTGGCAGGCTGGTCGTGGAAGCGCATTGTTTATAATTCCATTGAGCCTTTCCTACCCGATGCAATGTGGCAAATCATTGACCAATGGCGTGGTCAGCCTAATTCGCTTGCCCGCTATTCTGCTATTCATCCCCAATTTGCCCAACAAATGGCGATTCGGCAACGTGCACAGTTGGCGGGACACGATTTAAATTTTCGGGGATTTAGCGATAGTCGCGCCGTGCGTTGCAACGTATTGCACAGCATGGCGGAAGTCGGAGACAACCGCATGGCGACACTCGCTAAAACAGGCATAGAACTGCGCGATCCCACCGCTGATTTGCGTTTTCTAGAATTTTGTCTCGCGATTCCTGAAGCGCAGTTTATGCGCAAGGGACAAAATCGTTTTTTGCTCAAGCGCGCTTATGGACAGATGCTGCCCCAAGCCATCTTGGAATGCAAAACAAAAGGATTTCAGGGCGCAGACTGGAAAGCTCAAGTGATCGCATCGCAAGCGGAAATTCGCACCGTGTTAGCACGGTGTGTCGCATCCCCGTTAGCTTCACGCACGATTGACCTTGAGGGATTAAATCGTTTGATAGAGGCGTATGTCACGAACCAAAAAAGCAGCTCGTTCAATCGAACTAAGCTGCTTCAAGGCATTTCAGCAGGGCAATTTATATTGCACGTTGAAAATCAGAATCGTCAATTGTTATGAGACACCACCCGAACCATCAGTGCCTGGTCCTGTGGTACCTTCGGTCATGTCATCAACGGAAAATACCTTTACTTCAGGCATTTTCCAGTGTTTTTTTGCTTGCATTTCGGGGGCTTTATTTTCTGTAGCGAGTGTTATTTCAGGTTTCATGGCGACTATCCTTTTTAAAGTGGCATTTTTAAGGTTTAACAAGTGCTTGGATGTATTTGTGATAAATCTAAGCAGTCCGAATGCTACCAAAACCTTCGCCCCAAAGCCATCTTTTACATTGTGGCGGCGAAGGGGTATGGTTCACCCCAATGACACATACCCTAACCGACGCATCATGTCCGCATGATGGGCTTCGATACGCTCGATTTGGGCGGTACTCAGGGTATCTTGCCAACCGCCTGCGATACCGCGTCGGAAGAAGCGGCTGGCATCGGGTGGTTTTTCAGCGAAACCGTTGCTTGCTTCTAAGTCGCGTAGGCGGTCAAACTTTACGGCTTGCACGGCGGCAGCAATTTGCTCAGGTGTGGCTGCCAGTTTCAGAAAATCGGCAATCTCGCCAAAACGATTAACGGGCTCAGCGAGTAAGTCTTCGTACTTGACCAACAACACGGGAATGGGGGCGTTCAGCCAGCTTTGCACATGCTGTTGCCAAGTTAATAAGCGTTGGGGCAGATGGCTTTGCATTCGGAGTTTGGCAGGCTCCATCACCGCAGCGGGGTCGTTCATGCGCGTGATGATACGGTCTATGTCTTGCGTCAGATGGTGTGCAAACGACACCGCCACATCGCGCGGGTCTCGCACCAAATACACCGCGCCTAAGGTTAGTTCGGGCGGAAAAAGCGGTTTGCCTGCGGGGGTTAAATGCCACGCATCGTGTGCTTTGCGTAGCAAGGGCTGAGTGGCGGTGTTGGCTTCAATTTGATACAGACTGGGGCGGGCGTTGGTGATTTCATCGTCGGTTAAATCTGACGAGGGGATGTCCAGCAGGCGATCAAATTCAGCGCGTATCGCCGCATGTCCGCCCGCCTTTTTCAAGCGGTTGATGTCCAATGACCCTGCCAACAAAGCTTCCAGAAATAAGCGCAGCCAAGTGTTGCCCGATTTGGGATACGAGGCGATCCAGTAAAAACCGTTCATTGGTCAGCTATCCGTGTGATTTCAATGTGCGCACACAAGATTCGACCTGTGCGGCAAAGTCATCCAATTCGCTTAAGGGCGCGCCCTTGCGTCTGGGTAAGGTATAGACGGGGGCAAGGTGAGACAGTTTGGCGACGGAGGAGAACAGGGCAAGCTTAGACTGAATGTGATGACCCACCGCACGTCGATAAATCATTCTATCCAACAACGCCATGGCTTTTGCTGAAGACAGTCGTTGGGGCGCGCCGAATGGTCCAATCGGGCTGACATTCAATACAAAAACCGCTGCGGGGGCAATCGGCGCGGTGCTGAAATCGGCAAACGCAGGCACGCGGTATTTGACTTGCCCCACACGGTGCGTCAGCAAACCTTCGTGCGGCATTTGCAATGCATTTAGCACGTCGGGGGTGAGTTTGCGTTGCGGATAGGCGGGCAATAGCTGCCCGCTTTTGGGATCTATCGCTGCGACATCGTCTGACAATAGCGCGTGTCCGCGTGCGCCCAGTGCTGCTGCCAAAGTGGATTTACCCGCACCCGAAATACCCGCAATCAACACCGCGACTTCGTCAATCCGCACCGCCGAGGCGTGTATCGGCAAAAGCCCTCGCTGATGACACAACACCCCCAACACCGACCCCAAAATAAAAGCGCGCAATCCCGCCGCAGGACAATCGGTGGCAGGTTCAACCAGTACTTGCCGACCTTGTGTGACCCAAAATCGTCCCACGCCGTCTAATTCCAATAGAAAATCGCCATTGTCCCACAAACGGCTGTGCGGCAAGACCAATGTCGGCGCGACTGTGGGAACAGGGATGTTCGCCACGTCGATCTCAATATCCACAGGACGATCCTCCCCCGTCCAAGGTAATAACTCAGGCAGCGGCAAGGTGGAACGCACGCGCCAACCACATAAAATTAAATCGTGATTCATAGTTTGATACCGAGCGTGTTGTTACGATTGGATCGTAATCAGTTTTTCTGCGGCTAGTTTTTTCAATAGAATCAAAACATCGCGTTGGATCGTGTCTAAATCGGCATCATATTCTTGACCTAATTTGACACATAAATCGGTCACGGTGATGGGCTGATCCAAACGCCGCCAAACATCGCTGGTAATGGCATCCAAGTCACAATAATTGCCTTGCTCGATGGACATAATCACCAAACTTTCCCCGATTTCAGTAGAGAGGTGGTCGCTACTGCGACAAATTATTGAGGCTAAAGAGAGTGTGGTCATGGTTGAGGATGAATGAAGTGATAGGCTGATGCGAAATTATACGGGGAGGTAAGTTTCGTGCAAAGTGCATTGCACCCCCTTTCAGCATGGTTACACCGCTATTTTCTTAAATACACGCGGATTGTCATAGGGAACTAGACTACGTTGGTTGTTGCGATCAAAAATTGGACGGTCGCGTTGTTTACGCGGGGGATGTTCAATCGGCAGGTATTTCGCGGCGACGCTGGCATCTTCAAAGCGGTAATCAGCGTTGTCGATCACGAACAACCCTCCTAGGCGCAATCGTTCATCCAGTAGCGTCACTTGGGTATCGAAGCGATGAAAAGGGTAAATTTGACCGCTGTCGGTGGTGTCGGGCAGGCGATTTTCGGTACGTTGTAGCACCGCCATACAGAAAATTGCGTCGTATTGCCCCTGTGCAGGCAGCTCGGTACAGAAAATCATGCGCGCATCTTTTTGCCGACTGGCTTGCGCCACGCGGATATTGCGACGGTTAATGTCCACCCCTACCAGCTCTGCATGTGGGAAGTATGTCCTGAGTGAAAAAACTTCTTCTCCCGTCGAGCAACCAAAAGAAAGCAAGGTCAGCGGCTGTGCCGCCGCAAAGTATTCAGCACAGGCGCGAAACACGGCGGGATAACGATGTGGGGTAGTGTAGTTGACCAATTGGTGAGCATGCTGCCCTGCGGTCAGCTTGGTCATGACCACCGAACGATGGCTGCCGTCTGTTAAAAGTTTTTTGATTTCAAACGGTTTTTTAAGTGTCCAATATAAGGCGCGAAACAGTGGGTTATTTGCATCTTTAAAGCTGCGCACATGGTTTTTTAGTTGGGTGAAATGCTTTTTCATGGTTGAGCAGGGGAAGTATGGATCGCAGAAGTAAAGCAACTGACTACGGCAAAGCTTGCGAAGCTTTCTCCGCCCGTCACCCGCACTCGCCCCGCCGCCACCCAAGCGTGTGCGGCGAAAGGCGCAGTTTGTACCCCAAAAAATAGGCTATAAGGGATGTTATACCAAGCTAATAACAGTCGAGCGGTTAAGGCTTGTGGAAAACAATTCGATTCCCAAGGGGTATAACGCGCAGCAGTTTGTATCACCTTGCCTAAGGCAATCGCTCGGCGGGTTTGTACTGGTGAAATGAGTGGGACAAATGACGCAACACCCAATTGGGTGCCAAAATGGGGGGCGAAATAGCGTAGCGGGATGGTTTTAATTATCAAACGATGAAAGCCCAGCAGCAACCACGCGGGCAATAACCAGAACAATTCAAATCGCGGGCGGCGCATGAGGTTTGGCAGTTTATGGAGTGGCATCATGATAGTAACTTTTCGTGCTAAGTACCTGATAGTAAATTGTCGTGGATTAGTGGGTCGTCGCTAGGACTCAACAACTAGACACCTAGCTATTTCAACCCTGCACCTGCCAAACACGTCAAATAAACGTGAGCATCGGGTTGGGTGCGTTGGCGTTGGGCTTGCCAGATCATTTCACTGAGACACTCCATCATTTGATGTTGCGCGTCATGCTCGGATTCAAAGTGGTGGGTGAGGCGGGTGAAATGACCGCGTATGCCTGCGGGCTGGTCGAGCGAAATTTGCTCTTCAATCGTGAGGTGCATCATCACATGCAAAAAAGGATTGATTTCACCTTGTTCGGGGGCGTAGTCACGATCTTGGTAACGATCCTTGTCTTGCAGGATGGCGTGATATTCGGGATGTTTGCTAATCAGTTGCGCCGCCAAGTCTTCCAACGGAGTCAGTAACTCACCCGATACGCGTTTGCGCCAAGCTTCAAACAAAAATAGCCGCGCTTCATCACGCGTAGGATTAAAAAACATGGTGAACTTTCTTTATAAATGCTGTGATTTTTCTCGACGTGCCAACCCCGTTGCAATCAACAACATCGCGGCAAAAATAACCCAAACGGCGACATTTCCCCAGCGCACATAAGGTGTCGCACCTTGGTAACCTTGCGCCATTCCTTGCAACATCCCTGCTTGATGCTGAGGAATTTGTTGCAAAACATGACCATGGGTGTCGATAATCGAAGTCATGCCTGTATTGGTGGCGCGCAACATCATGCGCCCTGTTTCCAAGGCGCGGAATTGCGACATTTGGTGATGTTGCGCAGCGGCGGGGGAATGCCCAAACCAGCCGTCATTGGTCACATTGACCAGCAAAGTCGCTTGCGGCAGGGCGCGAATAATTTCCTCACCAAACACATCTTCGTAGCAAATACTCACGGCGACGCGTTGCCCTGCGACGGCAAGCGGGGGCTGATCGTCGCGTCCACGCGCTAGGTCACCCATCGGAATATGCAGCACCTCGTTAATCAGCCAACCAAAAACAGGGCGTAGCGGAATAAACTCGCCAAAGACCACCAGATGTTGCTTGTGATAATACTGTTCGCTGGCGGTGCCTAAGGAGAAGACGCTGTTGTAATAGCCCAATCTATCTTCATCAAACGCACCAATTAACACATCGCCGTGATTTTCACGGGCGTGATCGCGTAGTTGTACCACAAGATTTTTGGGGATTTCCAAGCGGAACATCGGAAACGCTGATTCAGGCAGGACAATCAGACGCGCTGAACTTTCCAGTACAAAGCGGCGATAAGTTTCCAGTGTACTGACTAATTCATCGTCCAGAAATTTGCGGTCTTGTGCGATATTGCCCTGCGCCAATGCCACGGTAAACGGCGCGCCTTCAGGCTGCGTCCAATTGATGCGCTGCAATGCAGCACCCCCGCCCCATAGCGCAAGCAGCAGAATCAAGGGGATAGCCGCAGTAGCAAAAGTGCGCGCGTACAGTAATTGCCCTAATCTGACCAAACACGCCGCACTGATCGCCGCGATCAGCGATACGCCATACACGCCGAGCAAGGGGGCATAGCCTGACAAAGGGCTTTCCGCGTGCGCATAGCCCAAGGTTAACCACGGAAACCCAGTCATAATCATGCCACGCAGCCACTCTATCCCTACCCAAGCGACAGGCATTATCCAAAATAGGCGTAGTCTAGGGGAAAGTGGGAAACGCGCCTGAGCATATCCTGCGAGCGCGGTGAATAAAGCCAGGAACGCAGCAAAGATAAGCGTCGCCCCTATTGCCAACACCATCGGCATTTCGCCAAAGTCATGTAGCGAAACGTAAATCCAACTCACGCCCGCACTAAACAACCCTAAGCCGAAAAAGAAGCCTCGTTGCGCCGCAATGCGAGGCGTGGCGGCACGTTGCCAAAGCGCAAATAAAATGGCTAACGCCAAAACGGGCAGTACAAACACCCCAAACGGCGCAAAACCAAAGACGCAGATAGCCCCCGAAAATAAGGCTAAAAAATTAAACTTGTGGATATATTTCATTGAGGCAGAGGATGCACTGCGCGGCGAACATGATAGAACGCGGATTATATTACGTAGCCGAGAGGATGTTGTGCAATGTGATTGAGATCCAGCAATTCTCAACTCAAAACACCTTGTCATCGTCATACTGACGAAAGTCGGTATCCAGCCAAATAAATAATCCGCGCAGCGGACAAAACCAATGTTGTCTCGCTACGCGAGGCGCATTTAATCATCTGGATACCGACTTTCGTCGGTATGACGGGGGTTATCCTTAGTCGTCTGCCTCACCTTGTCCCGATAAAACAAATTCCAAGTTTCAAACGGGTAGATTTTGCCGTTGGGTTCGACGAAGTGGGTGCAGGAACGCTTGACTGAGCCTAGGTCAAAATCGTATTTGTCCATAAAGCCCATCACCACGATGCGGAACACGTTGTCGTAGCTGAGTCCTTCGCTTTGGATGCGGGGCAAGCAGCACAGCAGGGTTTGCAGATTGTCGGTGGTGCGTTCGCTGCACGCGTCCAGCGAGAATAATTTGAAAAACGCGGCTTGCAGTGCGGGGGACTTTTCAAAGGTGATGGTGTTGTTCACGCCTTGCAGCAACTCTTCTCGCGGTAATAAGCCTGTGACGGGCAAAATTTTGTCGCCCAATTTGATGCCGTAGCCGATGCAGATATTTTCGGGATGGCAGGGCAGTGGAATCATATCGGCATCGCTAAACGGATTGTCCGCCTCGATGATGCGGGTGCGAATTTCGCTGAGGGTAATGCGTTGGTCGGGCGTGGCATTGTCGTTGCGCCCCGCGTCTTGCACGGGTTGAAAGGTGATGCCGCGCACGCATCGCCATTGCTGCGCAAACTGAATCAGCTCGCCGATTTCCGCATCGTTTACGCCTTTGCGAATCACGCACACCAGCGTGGTGGAAATATTGTGTTTTTCCAATTGTTCTAAGGCTTGCTGACGAATGTTGCGCATATCCTGCCCACGAATGTTTTGCAGTGCGGCGGCTTGTAGCGAATCGAATTGTAAATACACTTCAAAGCCAGGTTTCAGCGTGGCTAAATCAGCGGCGAGTTGCGGATCGCGGGCGAGGCGGATGCCATTGGTGTTGAGCATCAAATGCCGAATCGGACTGGCTTTCAGGCGGCGCAAAATGTCCATCAATTGCGGGTGCAAGGTCGGTTCGCCGCCCGAAACTTGTACCAAATCAGGTTGTTGTTCACTTGCCAATAAGGTCGCCAACATCTTTTCAATGTCGTCCAAGCTGCGTGCATTGCCCAGCTTCGGCGCGGAATTGGCGAAACACACGGGGCAGTGCATATTGCATTCGTCGATAATTTCAAATAGTGCTAAGCAAGAGTGTTGCTCGTGGTCGGGACACAAACCGCAGTCATGCGGACAACCGCGCTGCACTTCACTTTGAAAGCGTTCGGGCATGTCCCCTGGTTTGAGGTATTCCTTGCAGCGTTTGAAATACGCGATGTCGGTCGAAACCAGCGTCTTTTGCACGCCATGTTCCAAGCAGCGTTTTTGGTAATACACCTTGTCGTGCTGGAACAAAATTTTGGTGGGTACGACCGCCAAACAGACTTCGCACAAGGATTGGGTGTGCCCGTAAAACAAATAGGGACGGGCTTTAGGCGGCATGGTGGGTACTCCGTTTGAGCATAAAAAGGGCGTAGCCTATCAAGCCTAAGCTCAATAAGTGGAATAAATTCAGACTGCCGATCACGGCGGCGTAGGGTTTGAGAAACTCCCACGCAAAGCGTTGCGCGGCATACACCAACACGAATAGATAAAAACCTTGGCGCAACCAAAATTGTGGCTGGCGCGGATAGTGCAGCAATAAACCGATTAAAAACAACAGCATGGTTGCCGATTCATAGAGCTGCACGGGATGCCGCGCCACGCCGTCGCCAAAATCCACGCCCCACGGCAAAGTCGTCGGCACGCCGTAAGTAAAATCCGCCAAGCCGCCCAAAAAGCAGCCGATGCGCCCGACCACGATTAACGCAATTAAACCTGGCACAAAATACAGCCCCGTGGAATGACGAATGCCCGCAAAAAATTTAAACCCCTCCGCCGCCACAATCGCCCCAAACACCCCGCCCAACATACTTTTCGCCAACCCACTTTGTCCCGACAACCACAGATTCAAACTGCCGAATAACACGCTTCCGCCGACTAAACCTAGCAACAGGGCGATCAAATAATAGTGATATTGCGACGGGTCGGAGATGCCAGCGGGGCGTTCTAAGGAATAGCGGCGGCGAAACCAAGTACTCAGCAAATAGCCGCAGAGTAGGGAAAGGAGGTCGAAGAGGGAATGGAGGAGCATTTATAATGCGAAGCTAAGTTGGTTCATAGGAAGAACCGCTGCACAACCCAAAGTAGTGATCATAGGCATGATGATAGCGGTTAATGTTGCCCATAGCAGAAGCTCAGAAACTGATAGTTCTTTGTGCAAAAAATAACGCGCTGTTCGAAGCAACACATAACCTTGAGCTAAAACAACCAATAAATTCCACGTCGCGATAATCCATGCTTCTTCAGTTACGGTGAAAAACACCAAAAAGACAAACAGCAAAAACCACAGCAGACCAGGCAACCACAACACCCAGAAAATAATCGTACTGAGGATTGAGTAAGTATTAGTTGCGGGTAAGTCATCGTTAGGTATCATCGTTCCCTTCCTTGAAGACTATCCCGCCATGCGTGGCGCAAAGCTGCTCAACATGAGACATCCACTGAAAGCAATTATCGGCATGCTTATACATGCAAAAACAGCCCACAGCAAAAGTGCAGAAGGTGATTTTTCACTGCGCAAAAAATATTGTCCCGATCGAATTAACACGTAACCTTGCGTTAGAACGACCAGTAGATTCCATAGTGCAATTTGCCATGTCCGTCCCGAAAGCATCAGGATAAAGAAAAAAATGAACAACAAACACAACATCAATCCACCCATCCACAATATCCAGAAAATAATTTTGGTTGCGATGGAATAGGGTTGGGTGTTGGGTAAGTCTTCGTTCAGTGTCATGTGGCAGCTCCTTTTTCCCTTGACCTCTAACCCGCTATGTCTTGACCAATGATCGTAACTAAACAACCTCCAAATGAAATAAATGGCATTGCGAAACTCAAGAAAGTTGCTTTGCTCAATAATTCGTCCATCGACTTTGTGCGTTGGGAGTAGTTGTAAGCCAATTTGACCAGCAAATATCCTTCAATTCCTGTCATCAGCAGATTCCACAGAGCCGCAATCCACAACTTAGGGCTAAGTGCCATGAAAAAGAACAGGGCAAATAGCAAACAGAACCCCAACCCTAACAACCACAGCAACCAAAAAACCACCACCCTGCGGCTAGAATAAGTCCCAATTTCTTGAGTTTCAGCTATTTCAGTTTCTTTAATTGCGTTAGTTAACGAATTGATAGCACTGGAATAAGGCGGAATGTCTTGTGGTGCGGTCATGGCAATGGATCTCCCTTCAGTCGCCGATTACGCCCGTCGCCAAGTTGTTCCTGTCGCGCTGTCTTCTAGCACGATGCCTGCGGCTAATAAGGCTTTGCGGATATTGTCGGCTTCGGCGTAGTTTTTAGCTTGTTTGGCGGCGATGCGGGCAGTGATTTGGGCGGTGATGACGGCATCATCTAAGCCATCTTCGGGCGCGCCACTTTGTAAAAATGCCACGGGGTCGCGTTGTAGCAAGCCCAATACGCCCGCCAAGGCTTTGAATTGTGCGCAATTATCTAGCGTAGGGTTGCGATTGACTTCGTTGGCGAACTCAAACAACACGGCGATGGCTTCCGCGCTGTTGAAGTCGTCGTCCATCGCGGCTTGGAAGCGTTGGGCATGGGGTTCGTTCCAATCAACGATGCCCTCTCCTGCAGCACCCTCACCCCCTGCCCCTCCCCCAAAGGGCGAGGGGAGTGAGCTTCCTTCTCCCCCTGGGAGAAGGACTGAGGATGAGGGAGGGGCATTTTTCAGTGCGGTATAAAGCCTTGTCAGCGCACCTTTGGCATCGTCCAGATGCGCGTCGGAGTAGTTCAACGGGCTGCGGTAGTGGGCGCGGAGGATGAAAAAGCGCACCACTTCGGCATCGTATTTTTTCAGCACGTCGCGGATGGTGAAAAAATTGCCCAGCGATTTGGACATTTTTTCTTTATCGACATTGATAAAACCGTTGTGCATCCAATAGTTGACGTATTGATGTTGGTGCGCGCCTTCGGATTGGGCGATTTCGTTTTCGTGGTGCGGGAATTGCAAATCCGCGCCGCCGCCGTGAATGTCAAAGCGTTCGCCCAGTAATTTTGTGCCCATCGCCGAGCATTCGATATGCCAACCAGGGCGACCTTTGCCCCACGGGGATGCCCATTTCACTTCTTCCGCTTCGCTGTCTTTTGCGGATTTCCACAACACGAAATCCAGCGGATCGTGTTTGCTGTCCGCCACATTGACCCGTTCGCCTGCGCGTAAATCTTCTAACGATTTGCCCGATAATTTGCCGTAGCCGTCGAATTTGCGCACTGCATAATTGACATCGCCGTCCGCCGCTTGATACGCCAGTCCGTGTTGTTCCAGCTTGGCGATCATGTCCAACATTTCAGGCACAAACTGGGTGGCGCGTGGTTCGTGGTCAGGACGCAACACACCCAGCGCGTCAGCATCTTGGTGCATTGCGTCGATGAAACGTTGGGTTAAGGCATGAATAGACTCGCCATTTTCGGCGGCGCGCTTGATGATTTTGTCGTCTATGTCGGTGATATTGCGCACGTAAGTGATGTCGTAGCCACTGATTTTGAACCAGCGGTAAATCATGTCAAACACCACCATCACCCGCGCATGGCCGAGATGGCAATAGTCATACACGGTCATGCCGCAGACGTACATGCCGACTTTTTTGTCGATGATGGGGATAAATTCTTGTTTGTCGCGGGCGAGCGTGTTGTAAATTTTTAGCATGAGGGCATTAACTCTTTTAATTTGGCAAACAATTCACTGCCATCACGTTGGCTAAACCATTGTTCGTTTTGCCATCTGTAATGAAAACCGCCTGACTTGGCTGCCAGCCAAATTTCTTGGTTAGCATCATGGCGGTTGAGGATAAGCTTTGCGCCGTTTTCCAATTCGATTTCGAGGACATTGCCGCTGCGGCTGTAGTCTAAATCGCCGTCGCAATCGTCAATCAGGCTTTCAATACGCGCCAAAGTGGCATCGGCGCGCTGGGTAAATTCGAGTTCGGTCATGGTGAGGATTTATTAAGGGGATCGTGAAGGATTACTTTTTGGCCGATGCGGCAATCATCTCGTGGAGTTCACGGAGGTCAGATTCTATCATTGAAAGTTGTTGGAAACTCCCGCCCACCTGCCGCGCCAATTCCAATTGCTGGATTGCGCCGTGTAGATTTCCTTGCCCATAAAACGCGTAGGCTTGCGCTTGGTGTTGCTCTAAATACAAGCCTAATTGCGCATATCCACGCGCTTGCAAGTTATACAACTTCACATCCCCTGGCGTGCGGGTGATTTGCTCCCCCACCATCTTCACCGACACCGCCGATTGGTCGTTTTGCAACAACACGTCCGCATAGTCATAGATCAAAGCACGATAATAGGGGAATGCTTGCACCGCTGTTTGATAAAACGCCAATGTCGCCGTGATGTCATGTCCTTCACGCAGCACTTGCCCCGCCAAGGTTTCGATCATGGGATGGTTGCTGAGTTGCTTGCGCAAAATCGCCATCTCTTGTGTGGCTTGGGCAATATCATGTTTGCGCAACAAAGACAGCACCAAGCCATAACGTTGCGCAACGGGATTGCCAAATTTTTCTTTGCCGACTAACGCGCTTTTAAAGAAGCGCACCGCATCCGCCGCTGTTTTTTGAGAGGCAATCAACTTGGTGCGCACCAGTTGAAATTCGACGCTATCGGGAATGAGTTGGTAAGGTTGCTTTTCCACCCGATTTTCAAGGTCGGCAACGCGATTGCTGGTAATGGGATGGGTGCGCAGATAGTTGGGCGCGCTGCCTTCCAGCAAGCGCGTGGCATGTTGTAGTCGCGTCAAGAACGTGGGCATGGCGTGTATGCTAAAGCCCGCTTTTTGCAGAAGATCAATCCCGATGCGATCCGCTTCTTGCTCATGCGTGCGGGTAAAATCCAGTTGTTTTTGCGCAGCACTGGCCTGAGCTGTTGCCATGGCTGCGGTTGCTGCTTGGGGATTGCTACGCGCCGCGAGGATTGCTACTGCCATTGCCGCCATGACCGCCAAGCCATCGTTTTTCGTACCATTGAGCATACGGGCGTAATGATGCTGGGTGACGTGGGAAATTTCGTGGCTTAAAACCGATGCCAACTCTGACTCGCTGTCGGTCAACAGCAGCAGCCCGACATTCACCCCCACAAAACCGCCAGGGATGGCAAACGCGTTAATACTGGGATCATTGATGCAGAAAAACTCAAATGATTGCGATGGTTCGGTGCTTTTTTCCACCAATCTAGAACCGATTTTATTCAGATAATCATTGACTTCCGCATCATCAAAGAATTGCTTGCTGGCACGAATCTGCAACATACTTTGTTGCCCAATTTGCCGTTCTTGTAGCGGACTCAATGCCTCTTGTGACACATCGCCCAAGTCAGGCATTCCATCACTCATCACGCTAGGCGCGAAACTTAACAACAACAGCAGGAGCAGTTTTTTCATGTTGATGAGGCTAGAGAGTAGTCTGCGCGATGCAAAACGAGGGACGCATTATATATGCTGCGACTTTGCCAATGGCAGCTTGTTGCTGGAAATCACACCACTCAACTTCGTTTGTAAAAGTTGAATTTCAAGGTTGTACCCAGCAAACACATCATTAAACACATGCTATTTATCCATCACCTTTCAGCAGAAGTAAGGGGCGAATAAAATAATTTTGACTTCAAAATACTTTAGAATTACAAACACAAAAGCTTAACGCTCGCTGCGCGCAGTCTAAATTAACACGGATACCTACATGCCTTCTACTCATTCCCCCGATCAATTTGTTGCTTGGTTTCGCTCGGTCGCGCCGTATATCAACGCCTTTCGCGGGCGCACGTTTGTGATTGCGTTTGGTGGCGAGGTGGTGGCGGATGGCAAGTTTGTGGAACTCACCCACGATTTCAATTTGCTGGCTAGCTTGGGTGTGCGCTTGGTTTTGGTACACGGCGCACGTCCACAAATTGAGCAACATTTGGCGCGCAACCAGTTGGATGACTCCTATCACAATGGCATCCGTTTAACCGACAGCGACTCCATGCGTTGCGTCAAAGAAGCTGTGGGGCGGGTGAGATTGGAGATTGAGGCATTGTTGTCCATGGGCTTGGCGAACTCGCCGATGGCGAATGCTGATATTCGCGTGGCGGGGGGGAACTTCATCACCGCCCAACCTTTTGGCGTAATTAACGGCGTGGATTTGATGCACACGGGCTGCGTGCGCAAAGTGGATGTCGATGCGATTCATCAACGTTTGGCGTACAACGAAGTTGTGCTGCTGTCACCTGTGGGGTATTCGCCCACGGGTGAGGCGTTCAATTTGACGTTGGAAGATGTGGCGACCACCACCGCCATTGCTTTGGATGCCGACAAATTGATGTTTCTGATGGACACCGACGGTGTGCAAAATGCACAAGGCGAGTTATTGCAAGAGCTGACTGTCGCCCAATGCCAAGCCGTACTCGACGCAAATTATCCTTTGCCTGACGACGTGAGCTGGTTTTTGCCTTGCGCCATGCGAGCATGTGAGGCAGGCGTGGCGCGCACGCATTTGATTAGTCGTCATACCGATGGCTCGGTATTGCAAGAGCTTTTCAGCGATGAGGGGATCGGCAGCATGGTGGTGGAATCCACTTTGAACATCCTGCGCGATGCGACGATTGAAGACGTGGGCGGGATTTTGCAACTGCTGCGTCCGTTGGAAGAACAAGGTATTTTGGTGCGTCGTAGCCGCGAATTGCTGGAACGCGAGATTGATCGCTTTATCCTATTGGAGCACGACCATCGCGTGATTGGTTGCGCCGCGCTTTATCCTTTCCCCGACGAAGCGGCTGCTGAACTCGCCTGCCTCGCCGTCGATGCGCAATATCGCACTCACGGCTATGGCGAACAAATCCTGAAACACATCACCAGCGTGGCTCAGAAACAAGGATTCAAAAAACTATTCGTCCTCACCACGCGTACCGCGCATTGGTTCTTGGAACGCGGCTTCGTCGCCAGCGATGTTTCCACCTTGCCCGCACAGAAGCAATCGTTGTATAACTTTCAACGGAAATCCAAGGTGTTTGTGAAGGCGATTTGATGCGCCATTTGCACTTAAATTTTTACCTAATTTATCCCATAACTTATTCAATATGCAAATTATTTCAGCTAACCTCAATGGTATTCGCTCCGCCACCACCAAAGGCTTTTTTCCTTGGATGGCACAACAAAATGCCGATGTGATTTGCTTGCAGGAATTAAAAGCGCAAGCCGCCGACATGACCCCAGAAATGTTACAGCCTGATGGTTATCACGGCTATTTTCATTATGCAGACAAAAGGGGCTATAGCGGGGTGGGGATTTATTGCCGTGAACAGCCACTTAATGTCGTGGTCGGCTTAGGCATTCCAGAGTTCGACGCGGAAGGACGCTATTTGCGTCTGGATTTTGCCGATTACAGCGTGGTTTCGTTGTACTTACCATCGGGGTCGAGTGGGGAAGAGCGTCAAGCAGTGAAATTTAAGTTTATGGCAGCGTTTATGCCGCATTTACAGGAATTACGCGCGAGCGGACGCGAAGTCGTGATTTGCGGGGATTGGAATATCGCACACCAAGAACTCGACCTGAAAAACTGGCGGGGCAATAAAAAGAATTCAGGGTTTTTGCCTGAAGAGCGCGCTTGGTTGACCGAGCTGTTTGACGAAGTGGGCTTTGTGGATGTGTATCGCCAGCTTTATCCCACGCAGGTCAGCTATACGTGGTGGTCAAATCGCGGTCAGGCGTATGCCAATGACGTGGGTTGGCGAATTGACTATCAAATTGCCACCCCGCGCTTGGCACAGCGCGCACAAAGTGCACAAGTGTACAAAACGCAACGCTTCTCCGATCACGCGCCGTTGATGGTGGTTTATTCGGATAGTTTATTTACCACGATGTCTTTGAAATGAGATATCAGTTCAGCTACCCGATGTTGTAAAACATAATGCTGCTCATAATAGTTATAGGCATTATTGCCAAGGCATGTACGTTCTTCAGGTGATAGCTCATAAAGTGCCGATATAGCTTTAGCTAAAGCGACACCGTTACCTGCGGGGCAGGAAATGCCAGCATTTGCTTTCATCACAACACTTGCAGCCTCACCGTTACAACATGCGATCACTGGTTTGCCTGCTGCCAAATAGCCTTGAAGTTTACTAGGGATAGTTGAAGAGAGTGCCGAATCAGCCCGTAATGTCAAAAGCAAAGCTGATGCGGCTGTATAGATTGTGGCAATTGCCTCATGCGGTATCTGTCCTGTCATCACAATATTGTCTAACTCGTGACTTAAAATTTCTTTCTCAATCGAATTAGCCATGCTACCAGTACCCACCAAATAGAATTTGATAGATTTGAATTCTCTCAACAACTTTGCGGCTTCGATAATAGTCTCGCAAGATTGCGCTATGCCAATATTGCCTGCGAAAACCACAGAAAAGTTTGACGCAATATCATTCGCTAAACATATCGCTTCTTTCAATACAGGGGTGTCATGTCGGGTATCTTCAGCAGAATTTGGATAGAAGCGAATTTTATTTTTTTGGTTCGTCCATTTTTCAACAGAAGAACGAAATCCTTCTGACTGGATCAGGATAGAATCCGAGAAACGGTAGATATAACGAACAGTGAGTCCCACCATGTTTAATATGTGTCTATTTTTGATATGCCCCGTTGCAGCCAACGCATCAGGCCAAATATCCTGCACCCAAAGTACCAGCGGTGCACGTTTCAGCCATGCCACATAAATTGCAGGGAGTGTTTGAAGTAAGGGAGATGGCGCATAAACAAAAATGACATCAAATTTTTTCCCTTTTAATGCATAGGGCGCGAACAAATAGCCCGAGGCGATAAACGAAAGATAATTAAGTGCCAACCCTATGCCTGAGTTCTTATTGCGCTGCCTTAATGGAATACGGACAACCTCAAAACCAGCATATTCTTCAAACTGTATCCCCATGCTTTTGTATCCAGGAAAAATCTTGCCATCTGGGTAATTTGGCTTGCCTGTTAAGACCGTCACCTCAATCCCTTGCATGTGCAAATTGCGCGCCATGGCATTGATATGGAAATTTTCAGGCCAGAAATACTGAGTCCAAATCAGCACTTTCATTTCAACACCTCTGCGATGAAATCCTGTGTAGTACGGATGCGAAAGGCGGGTTCAGGATAGTTAAGAAAACGTTTAACGGCACGCGCTATTGAAACGGGGGAGTTGGGGTCAAATGTTTCAACAGGTTGAACCACATCTCGCACATAATCTAGTTCAGGTGCCAACACGGGCAGCCCTAGGCAACTTGCTTCAATGAGTGGCAAGCCGAAGGATTCAGTTCTAGACGGATAAATCAGTGCCGATGAAGCTTGATAAAGTGCCCGCATATCGTTGTAATCAACGCTCCCCTTGTTGACGAGCTTCAGTCCATATGCTTCTCGATATCGTGCAATTTCAATAGCCAGTGATGGATGGATATGAGGGTCGATCGTCAAGACCAATGAAGGTAAAAAATCTGCTTCGGCAAGCTGTCGCCAAGCCTCAAGCAGATTAAGATGGTTCTTATGCGCTTCACCGCTGGCCACATACAAGAAATCAAAATATTCTCTCACGACTACTGATTGCAGAGGTATCAATGCAAAAGTGCTGGGGGAAAAGGCGATGGTCGAAACAGGAATTGGCTTTCGCAACCATTTTTTCAACAAAGTTTCCATCGTAGGGGTTTGTACAATGTAGTGACTGCAATGGCTCTGCAATTTACGTGACAATAATCTTTCTATACCGATTCTCAACCTTATACGTAATGGATATTCCGTTAGACTCTCCCGCCCTATCAGCAGCCGATTTTGGACAAAAACAACCGCCTTACGTTGCAAAGGGAATAGCGGTGGCAAACCGTGAAAACAAAGTACCGTGGTATCTTCTTGTTTATTATTTTCCCACAGCAAAAACTCTGTCATTAACCTTGATGAGATTCGCGGGTAAGACCATGTTATCGAGGCATTTTGGGGGAGCTTAATGTTATTTTGCAAACGTGCATCCAGAAATAGTCTTATAGAATCAGTGGGCGGAAGATTGGCTAGCAACTCAACCAATAAGACCAAGCCGCCCCCCGTGTGTACATTTGGAGCATAAATGGTTAATTTTTTAGGCATACCATACACTACAAGCGCGAGATAATATCTGTAAAGCGTTGAGCGACGTGTGCACCACTAAATGTGTCACGATACCCCTCATCGCACCAGCGTTCACCTGAACGATTCATGACATGAACCACCGCACCTTCCAGTGCTCTAGAAATACCTGCGATATCGTTAGGTGCCGCATACCAACAACCAAGCTGTTTAAGTGCATCCTCCGACCCACCAGGTGGCACCAGACCCACAATTGGAGTGCGAGCACCCATATAATCCGACAATTTGCTGGGCAAAAATAGATTCTGACGGATATTGGCTTCTATCAATATCAAGATATCCGCGTCGTACATTTTTTCAATTGACTCAACAAACGACACACTACCGACTGAACGTATCGTACCGTCAGGCAAACTTAGTGCTGCTGGGGTTAGGAGCATATCAGGTGGCACAGAACCTATAAGCTCAACACAGAGCTTACCTTGCAGGTCTGGGCGACGCTCGAATAATGCGGCAAGAGCTTGAAACAAGGGTTCGGGTGAGCGGCGACCATAGAGCACACCCACATAGCGTAATAGTATTTTTTCGTTACGAGCTTTGGCACGAGATGGAAATAAAGCCTCATCGTATGCATGAGGTATCACGTCTGTTTTACTTCTTGACACTTGAGGATGATTGCTCATCATCAAATCAAGGGAATAACGCGAGCTGTGCACGACAAAATCTGCAGACTGAAGCATGCGTGGCTCATTTCGCTCATTCCATAGCTTAGTAAGACGATTGACTTCCAATGGGTTGCCGACCCAAGGGTCACTAAACTGCGCAATCCAGCGTAAGTTAGGACGCGCTCGCTTAACTCGCACCATCACCGAATTGATGGAATGAAAAGGCGACCAAGTCATGATCGCATCATACTTACTGAGATCCATATCCATCAAAGTCTCGTAAGCAGATTCATGAAGTACGGTCATTAAATCAGGAATACGTGAAAAAATCCGAGAAGCGGTGCGGAAACGCCCGATGAGTGTGTCTTTTGGATTTAGCCTCGTAATTTGTCCAAAAGTCTGCTCAGCAAATGGCAATAGACTGTGATCTAACGGCAACTCTTTACAAAATGAATCAGCGCAAACAACATCAACATCAAAACCAGAGCGAGCAATAGCAGCCATGGGCTTGTAGACAGCGGCGGTCATTTGCACATGCATAGGAGGAAAGGCGTAGCTAAATAGCAAAATGCGCCCTTTGCTCGGCATAATTATTGATTTGCTCATCATTGAATCCAGATTGGTTGAATACACGCGCTACAGCTTGGCATTGCCTCAAATTACCTAACTCTATAATCCCTGCGGGCTAACTGTAAATTTTATCAGTACAAAACCATATCAAACCGACAGTCTGACAAATAATAGAACACCTGACTAGATGCTAAAATCCTAACCCAAAACTCGCCTAGCACTTGGAATAACTCGAACAAGCAGAGATGCGACCGTACTCAGTACAAAAGTGGTTATTGCCAATAATGGAATCGAAATAGCAGGATGAATGTCCGTCGTCGAAATTTCCAACCCTAAGGTGCCATAACGCAAAAATTCAAGCAATAGTACATGTACAAAATATATCAAAAAGCTGGCATCACTTATCTGCTGAACGACCTTTACCAAGCCCTCACTGGGTGTGCGAAGTTTTCGCAATAACATAAATGCCCCAACAGCAGCGAAAAAAACATTAGGGGTGAAATAGGAATATGCGAGTTCATCAGGCACTCCTGCACTATTTGTTCGGAGCCATGTCACGAAGAAAGTTACTAATACGCCAGATAGATAAAGCACGCCCCATTTATAGGTTGCGATATTCAACCAACGCGGCAAATTAAGCAATCCGCCTATGATGAAATACCCACCATAACCAAATAGCGTTGATATTTGCATCGGCACAATGAACGGCAGAGGAACATAGACTGTCACACTGTTTACAATCAACCAAACAGCCACAAAATACCATTCGAAATGCGCATTGAGTTCACTCGCCCTAAATACAACCTGAAGTATGGGTTGCAGAATATACAATCCTATGATCATATAAACAAACCATAAATGATACATAGCAGGCTGGGTCGAGATTTTCTGCATACTCTCAACAGGATGAGCCAACGCACTCCGATCCACCCACCACAAATAGAACAAGCTCCAGACCAGCAATGGTAGCAATACTCTCCCGATACGCCGCCCAATGCTTTTCAAGTTAACCGAGGGATGATCAACAGATTTCAGCAACAAACTCCCCGAAAGCATCACAAACAATGGAACAACCACTCTCACCAAGGAATCTAGCAAGTTTGCTGATAACCAATGACTCATTGGTATTGTGCCGTAGCTATAAAATACCGCCCCACAAGCATGTATTAACACCACACCAAAGATAGCGAATACTCGACACGCATCCGCCCAGAAAAGTCGCTTGTTTGACATTTAGAAAAGATGTTTTATTGGCTTGCGTCATTAAGTTGAGTGGCTGGCTGTGTTTGCTTTTGGCTCCCAAGCATTTGTCGATATACCTCAGCAATACGCTCCGCCTGCTGTCGAATATCATAGTGCTGCTCGGCTAGTTGACGAGAACGGATGCCTCTTTGCAGTCTCTCTGCTGGATTGGCAATGAGATGCTGAATTGCGTTATGTAGCGCAACAGAGTCTCTCGACTTTACCGCAATGCCCGCTTCTGGCGCAAAGAGCACTTCTGGCAGAGCCGTCCCTTCGAAACATATCGTCGGCTTCCCGAAAGTCATCGCCTCCACCGCCATTAAACCAAATGAGTCTGCAAGTGAAGGCATCAAAAATATATCCGTTGCATCGTACACATCACGCATGACCTCATCATCGTTGATCCATCCTAATTCAACCACTTGGAACCGCGATTTAAACTGTTCAATTCGCCCTTTATCATTGAGCGTTAACAAACAAATGGGCACATCAACCTGTAGTTGCTCTAAAGCCTCTATCACGTATTGCAAGCCTTTGAAGTCGTTCATCACCGAGCGAAAGCACAATACTAAGCGATCCGCATCAATACCCAGACGTGCTTTTGCTTGTGCTTGATCTCGCGCTTTGAAATATTCAAGGTCTAGCCCGAACGGGATTTTATGGATAGGCACATTTTCAAACAGTGGAGATTGCTTGACCATATTCTCCATCCAACTTGAGGCAACAATCACCTCAAATTTCGATTTGCGATAGGCAATGCTTTTCAGCCAATAGTTGAGTGCGGTGGTATCAAAATTAATCTTGAAATCAGTATTAAGATCAGGACAGCTTCCACAACCAGACTTCCAACGCTGACAAGCAAAAGGATGAATGCAATGCCCCGTCATCGCCCAAGGATCATGCAAGGTCCAAACAGTGGGCTTTAACTCAGTCAGTGCAGGCAAGGACTGCATGCTCAAAAAACCTGAATGTATGATGTGATAATGAACCAGATCGGCTGCTTGAAACTCAGGTAATTTCTTGATATGTCGTCCATTGGTGTACAACTGGGACTGTAGTGCAAGCGTGCGCTCCACACCACGCGTAAAGCGATTCACTTTACGCACCATAGGATTCGAAAGCGTAACGACATCCTCTTCCAACCTGTCTTGCTCCCACACCAAATGTTTGGATGAGATACCCAATTTGGCTAAATGAGGCTTGAGAGATAAGCCATTGAATCGACGACCAGGAGATTGGTAGCCATTGACCTGCAACACTTTAAAATTTTGCATATACTCTTCAGGCGACACCATTTTCAAGCCAACTCCACTAACTCTATTGAATAATCCAGTCGCATTTGCCCGAGCACCCCTACGGTGGTATCACAATATAAATGAATTAAGTTGGTATATTCCTTGACAGGAAATAACTGTTCTTGGGTGCCAATCGCTAAACTAGGGGTAATAAAATAGTGACCTGCTGCAAGTTTCATCGGGGCTATTTTGCAACAAATAATACACTCAGAACTACCGTCCAGATTGAAATTGAACACATCATCTTCAAGCATAGTGCTTGCAAAATTAGTGATGACCCACCCTTGGCTATTTTCGAGTCTAAAACCAATCAGCAACTTAGGGATGACCCCGTGCTCGCCGCATAAAGCAAGCATATCTTCGGCATTCCACTGACAAAGCAACTCAATTTCAATTGAGTCCCTCCAGCTAAAAATATTAGGCTCTTTAAGTCCAGCGATACGCAGTTTTTCTATCCATGCAGCACCGTGTCCCCACTCTACCCCCGAAGCATGCATATCAATATTCAGCCAATATTGATTAACAACATGTTCGCCTAAAGTAAGTTTTGAGTTTGGTAGCGACTTATTTTCGCCCTCGGTACTTTCAGCCTTGGGAAACATAATTTGATAGTAGCGATTCGCGACTTCATCAGGTTCACCGATCGCTTCAATCTTGCCGTCATTAATCAGGATAAGCCGATTACAAAATGATTTAACGGTAAAAATATCATGGCTCACAAACAGGATTGTTTTGCCTCGCTCCTTGAAGTTGCGCATAAAATCAACGCATTTTTTTTGAAACCGAACATCCCCAACGGCCAGTGCTTCATCAATGATTAGAATATCAGGATCAACATGTACAGATGCAGCAAATGCTAGACGCACAAACATGCCACTGGAATATATTTTGACGGGTTGGTCAATGAAGTCGCCTATATCTGCAAAACGAATGATTTCGGCAATGCGTTCGTTCATTTGCGCTTTGGTACACCCCATAAGCGCGCCATTAAAATATATATTCTCACGGCCAGTCAGCTCAGGATTAAAGCCAGCTCCCAACTCAAGTAACGAGGCCACTTTTCCTTGCACCTGCATCGTTCCTGTTGTCTGAGAAAGCACACCAGACAATATTTTCAGGAGTGTCGATTTTCCCGAACCATTCCGTCCGATAATGCCTATGCTTTCTCCCTCATCAACAGAGAAGCTAACATCCGTCAAGGCATGGAAATTTTTATACCGTTTTTTCCCAAATGGTAAAAACAAGTCCAATCCTCGATCTGTTTTTGAGTTGTACAATTTGTAGGATTTTGATAATTCCTGCACGGATATCACTTTATTCATTTTTTCCAATCACAGCACATCGGCAAAATCACGTTTCGTGCGATTAAACAAAAACATTCCCATGCCCAGCAACGTCAATGTGACCATCCAGAAGTAAATTGACTGGCTAGGTTTGTCGTAAAACCATGTATTAAAAAGCAACGCATCACGATAGCCCTGAATAATATAGCTGGCAGGGTTGAAGTAAACTACAGGAGCAAATCGTTCAGGCAATATTTTGGCATCCCAAAGTATGGGGGTGCCCCACAAACCAATCTGCATCAAAATACTAATCACCCCTTGAAAATCTCGGAAGAAGACTTGAATGACAGAACTGATCATGGAAATGGCTAACACCAGCACGACGAGCGCAAAAAGATAATAGGGGATCTGCAACCAGTAGATGGTCGGATAGCTACCCACATATACATACAATGCAAACAACAAAATCAAGCTTACGATATGTACATACAAAGAGGAGCATATTTTGACGACAGGCAGCAACTCTGTTGAGAACTGTATTTTCTTCACCAGAAAACTGTACTCGATAATAGAGTTGGAACCAGCGATAATGGCATCGCTAATATAAAACCACACGATCAACCCACTAACTAACCAAAGATCAAATCTAACCCCATTGATCGGTCCTGAGCGAAATCCAACATTAAAGACAAATAATAAAACGCCTATTGTGGCCAATGGCGCAGCGAATGCCCAAAACACACCAAAGTAGGTGCCCAAGTAACGACGCTGAAAATCTGACCTTACCAAGCTGGTCAATATTGTTAACTGCTTGAATTCATCAAATATATGCATTGGTTAACACTTCCCACGGTGAAAAATGGAAGCAAATACAGCACGAATTTTTCGCATCAGCCAAATCGGAGGAAAGTTCTGGTAGGTTTGTAAATGGTCAAGTAATGCACGATTGGTATTGAGTAAGCTAGACACCTCTTGGCTAAGAGTGGCATTCCCTTGGCTAAGAGTGGCATTCCCTTGGCTAAGAGCGGCATTTTCTTGGCTAAGAGCGGCATTTTCTTGGCTAAGAGTGGCATTCTCTTGGCTAAGAGTGGCACTCTCTTGGAAGCGCACTTTTTTTTGATAGACTAACTCGCGTAGTATTGACTTGTTTAATCCATCAAATTTTTGGCGGTAAATTTTTTCAACGTCATCTTTCTTTGTTGAAAATTCAGATAAAGGGTGTCCTGACGGTCGGTGACAAAGTATTGCCAGCGCAATTGTTAATTCAGAGTAATTCGATATGGGGATAGAGTCACAAAATGCTTTACAAACTAACGTATCCTCTTGTTCTGGATACAAAAGAATGGACGTTTCCTGAAAGTCGGAAAATATATTGTTTTGGTTATTATTGAAATTCTTTGATGAAAAAGCATTGGAGATGACAACTCGAACAGAATATTCCCCCCAAGGAGCAATTTGTTGAATAACCTCCCATGTCTCTAAAATTGTATTTGCCTCAAAAAAGATTAGCGGTTTGCATTTCCGAATTAAACTCACAGCTCCTTTTAATACTTCGAGTTCCATACCCTCCACATCAAGTTTAATTAAACGACAAGAGTCAAGATTCAACCCATCAATTGTCATCGATTCAGACGACTCGTATGATACGTCATCAATTTTTAGAGTGGATAATTGGGTAGCGCCAAAATTGTGAATAGAAACATCATCTAGAAGAGGGATGGAAAATTTTCTCCCATTTACACTTGAGAGTGGATGGCAAAAAGGAACTATATTAGAAGCGTGTACATTACCGTTGCAATTCTGGCGCAACAATTCAAAAACTTCCACCTGAGGCTCAAATGAATAAACTCTGCCTGTAGGGCTTATAGCGGATGCAAAACCAAGCGAATGTGTTCCAATATTTGCACCAGCGTCGATTACTACATCCCCGTCTTTTAGAAGCATCGAAAGACCTTCTATTTCATCCTGCGCCCATTCTCCATAAAGTCTCAGCGATGGTCCCAGAACTGCATCTGATACTGGAATATTCATCATTCCATATCGCGTATTTACTTGCTCAGACTTCATATGTGAATTCTACTTTTAGTTGTGATTACTTCGACCAAACGACGCTATTTACAAAATCTACGTAACTCAAAACCGTCCGTAGCACTTTCTTTGATACTTGCCCCGCTTGATAATCGGGGACAATTTGGAATGCGCGCTCACTGCAATGTTGTTGCGTCACCACCCGCACGGCATCTAATACATGTTCGGTTTTCAGACCACTCATAATCAACACCCCCTCGTCCATGCCTTCTGGTCGCTCATGGGCATTACGTATCGTGATTGCAGGCAGGTTAAGTAAAGAGGCTTCTTCCGTAATCGTGCCGCTATCAGATAGCACGCAAAATGCTGACATTTGCAACTTAACGTAATCAAAGAATCCAAACGGCTTGAGGAAGTGAATCTTCGCATCTAGACCATCTACTCCCAGCTTTTCTAAACGCTGTCTAGTTCGTGGATGCGTGGATACGATAATTGGCATATCATACCGTTTAACCAATGCTTGCAATGTATCTAGCAAATCCTGAAGGTTCTCTGGTGAATCCACGTTTTCTTCACGATGAGCACTGAGCAAAAAATACCCTTGTGATTGCAAGTTGAGTCGATCTAATACATCCGAAACAACAATTTTCGGCATGTAGAAATCAAGTACTTCTTGCATGTGGGAGCCTGTCTTGATGATTCTGTCTGCTGGTATGCCTTCAGCCAGCAAATAACGCCGCGCATGCTCGGTGAGTACCATATTGATGTCGCTTAGATGGTCTAGCACCTTACGATTAAGCTCTTCTGGCACGCGCTGATCAAAGCAACGATTGCCCGCCTCCATGTGGAACACAGGAATTTTGCGTCTTTTGGCTGCGATGACAGACAAGCAGGAATTGGTATCACCATAAAGCATCAAAGCTTCTGGCTGCTCTTTCTCCAACACCTCATCAGCCTTTTCAATCACACGCGCAATCGTTTGCGCTGCATTTACACCTGTGGCTCCCAAAAAATAGTCTGGCTTGCGAATGCCCAAATCATCAAAAAAAACTTGATTGAGTTCGTAATCGAAATTTTGCCCCGTATGCACCAACACGTGATGAGTATAAGTATCCAGTTCCGCAATCACCCGTGACATCTTAATAAGCTCAGGGCGAGTGCCCACGATGGTCATGACTTTACGCATTCAGCGTCTCCTGAATAAAGTCTAACTTGAGCAGGAGCTTTTTAACGCCCTCTACATCCAACTGCTCGGTATTGTGAGAAGTGTAATCATCAATTGCAGAGAGTTTGACATCCCCTTCTACATAGAACTGGGCATAATTTAAATCACGATTATCAGCAGGGATCTGGTAATAACGATCTTTATCTTTTGCTTTGGCCATTTCTTCACGTGAAATGAGTGATTCATAGAGCTTTTCACCATGGCGTGTCCCAATAATCCGAACAGGTACATTCGCATTAAGCAACTCGTTTAAAGCTTGAGCTAACACCCCCACTGTCGAAGCGGGTGCTTTTTGCACAAAAATATCCCCTTGATGACCATGCTTAAAAGCATATATAACCAAATCAACCGAATCTTCTAATGACATCAAGAAGCGCGTCATAGCAGGGTCAGTCACTGTCAGCTCTTTGCCAGACTGAATTTGATCCACAAACAATGGAATAACAGAACCACGTGAAGCCATGACATTGCCATAACGTGTGGCACAAAAAACCGTATCACCCTTAACTTGCATTCTGGCTTTCGCCACCATGAGTTTTTCCATCATGGCCTTTGAAATACCCATCGCATTGATAGGGTACACTGCCTTATCCGTACTTAATACAATAACGCGCTCGACATGCTGCGCAATCGCGGCATTCATAACGTTCTCTGTCCCCAAGACATTCGTTCTCACGGCTTCCATGGGATAAAACTCACACGAAGGCACTTGCTTTAACGCCGCCGCATGAAAAACGTAATGCACGCCCTTCATCGCCTCGCGCACGCTCTCATAGTTGCGTACGTCACCAATATAAAACTTCAGCTTGGGGTTGTTGAGCGCAATGCGCATATCTTCCTGCTTCTTTTCATCTCGGCTGAAGATACGGATTTCTTTTATGTCCGTTTCCAGAAAGCGATTGAGAACAGCGTTGCCAAATGAGCCTGTACCGCCCGTAATCAATAAAATTTTATTCGCAAACATTAGCTGACCCACTTTATTTAAATTTATGCATACGGGCTACAAGAACTGACCAATCAGGAGGCGTGTAGCCCGTTGCCTGATTGAATCGACTTGCATTCAAAGAACGATCAATAACCAGCTCTGCTGATGGAATTATTTCAATGTCTTTTCCATAAACACTCGCAATCAATCCTAATAAATCAAATTTATTGATGGGTTGAGAAGCTACATGATACAAACCATGTAGCTGTGACCGAGGCAGAACGACATCTCGCACAATTGTCGCTAACTCTACTGTTGGCAAGCCAGAAAAAATAGCTTGGGTAAACCCCTTCGTTGCGCCTTGCTGCGCTAAGAACCAATTGACTAAACTACGCTGCCCAGATAATTCATGTCCGATAATAGACGTTCTTAGCGTAATGGCATGGGGATAGTCCACTTCCCCCAATAACTTAGAACGCCCATATAAATCATAGGCATCAGGAAAGTCTGTTTCTAAGTAATTTCCTTTGGTTCCAGAAAATACACAATCAGTACTAATATGTACCAAGCGGGCAGAAACAGCCTGACAAAGCGTTGCCAAGCGATGCGGCAATAGCGTATTGATTGGAACTGCTTGCAAAGGATCATTCGCATCCGCCAATTGCTTTACCAAGCCAATGCAATTCACCACGACATCTGGTTGGGTAACCGCAAATGCTTTAATCAAGGAGTCATGATGCTCAACATCAACACCTGAGACAATTTTGGAAGATAACTCAACTGAAAAATGGTGATTTAAAGTCACGCCACGGGTAGTACCGTACACATCCAAATTTTTATCTTCAGACATAACTCGGAACATCGCACTTCCGAGCATTCCTGTAACACCCAAAATTAATACCCTCAATCGCCACTCCCTCAGTTGAAATTTCGCAGAATTATAACCTTATCGGCATATATATGGCTGTCATAATTCAACCTCTATGGGTTTGCTCAGTCCCAACTCAACGCCCCACCCGATTGGTATTCTGTGACGCGGGTTTCAAAGAAGTTCTTCTCTTTTTTGATGTCGATCATTTCCGCCATCCACGGAAATGGATTGGTCGCACCTGGGTAAATTACGTCCAAGCCAATTTGTTGGCAGCGGCGGTTGGCGATAAAGCGCAGATATTCTTTGAACATACTGGCGTTCAAGCCCAAAATCCCGCGTGGCATGGTGTCTTCGGCGTAGGCGTATTCCAATTCCACGCCTTTTTGCATCAGCTCACGGATTTCTTCGCGGAAGTCCGCCGTCCACAAATGCGGATTTTCCAGTTTGATTTGGTTAATCACATCTACACCAAAATTCAAGTGCATGGATTCGTCGCGCAAGATGTATTGGTATTGCTCGGACGCGCCCGTCATTTTGTTTTGTCGCCCCAAGGCGAGAATTTGCACAAAACCAACGTAGAAAAACAACCCTTCCATGATGCAGGCGAACACGATCAAGCTGCGCAATAAATCTCGATCTGCGTCAGGCGTACCCGTTTTAAATTCGGGATTGGTCAGCACGTCGATAAAGGGCAGCAAGAATTCGTCTTTGTTCCGAATGCTGGGCACTTCGTGGTACATGTTGAAAATCTCGCCTTCGTCTAGACCTAGACTTTCCACGATGTATTGATAGGCATGGGTGTGAATCGCTTCTTCAAACGCTTGGCGCAACAGAAACTGGCGGCATTCTGGATTGCTGATATGGCGATATGTGCCCAACACAATGTTGTTCGCCGCCAAGCTATCGGCCGTGGTGAAAAACCCCAGATTGCGCTTAATCAAACGGCGTTCGTCGTCGCTGAGTTTGTCGCTTTTCCACAACGCGATGTCGGCAGTCATGTTCACTTCTTGCGGCATCCAATGATTCGCGCAGGCATTCAAATACTTATCCCACGCCCATTTGTACTTAAACGGCACCAGCTGGTTTACGTCGGCATTGCAATTGATAATGCGCTTGTCTTCCACATTGATGCGCCCTGTGCTGGCGGCAGCTTGGGTGGATGCTGCGTGCGCGACGGGCGCGGCAGGCACATCCGATACCACAGGCGTGACGACAGGTGCGGCAAACGGCGTGGAGGGTTTTGCAAATGGCTTCATCATCGCGGGAGACTTCCCTGCGCCCATGCGCATCATCCCAGACGGCAAACCCGTCGTTTTAACTTCTTCTTCAAACTTCAACATGGTGAACTTCCTTTAATTCTGAAAATACGATTGATTGCTTGATATATTTTGTTTTTAAATTACATGCTTTTAAATTTTATTTAGTCAAATTAAAAATTAAATTAAATTCGATAAAACAAATAGTTATAAATTTTATTAGTGAGATTTACTTTTTTTTCATAGCATTTACTTTTTTATCTGCAATCGTCCATAGAGATTTTTTGTTTGATGCAATATTGGAAATCATATTGTTAGCTCTCATTTTAGTTAGCAGATTTGTGAGTTTGGTCATTTTTTGCTCACGGGTTAGTGCCTCACTGAGCTTGGATAGCAACAGCACTTCAATCTCTTTACGTGTTGCTTGTTGATACTTGGCTAAATAGTCCATCAGCAACTTGGCATAAAACTCATCATCTTGCGCACGAGTTCGGATATAGTCAGCCTTAGTTTCTGTTGTTGCTGCGATAGAAGCAGAAACATGTAAATTTGGTTTATGCCCTTCAATGAGTTTAGCGCGACGCAACCGCTGTACCATCGCATCGTCCACAGGCAACTTTTTCTGTATGCGATCCAACGCAATGATTTCGTGCAAGGATAAATCTGTCACTTGGATCAATATACGACTGAATGCAGGATCAACAATACTGCCATACAACGTCATTTTAACTGCTAATGGCTCACGCAAATCATAATCTGGCATCGGAAAATAACGCTTCGCCTGTCCTCGATACATATCAAAAATGCCGTATCCCATTTGATCCACCAGATTGAGCTCAACCATCGCCTGCATGAGAAAAGGATTGCGGTAGCGTCGAGGGCTCTTTTCCCCCATGCAATAATCCGTTGGCTGCCCTTCAAAAAACATCCCTTCATTCTCAAAAATGAGTTGGTCTGGATGCTCGGTGACAATAATGCGCGCATTGCGAGTGTAATCCTGATGTGCAATGCAGTTATGCAAAGCTTCCAACACAATTTTCTGATCATACTTAGGCAACTCAATAGGGATCAATTGGTCATCTGGCAAAATGCGTAACTGAATATTGCGAATTTTTTGATAAAGTGCCGTCGTATTAAGTAAAAATGGCGCACCAAAATGTTGATAAGCTCGCTCTGCTCCTTCTAGCTTCCAAGTCATCTGTACAGGATGAGGAGAGAGTAAATACGCAGACTCAGCCTTGCCTAACAGCAATAAAGTAGTACGGGTTATTTGCCCACCTTGCGTCAGTTTTGCGCGATCTAAAAATGCACTGTCCGACCAGCGCATAACTTCATCAGCACCAAAACGATTGGCATATTTCTTGACGAATGACTCGCGAGCTTTAGCAAGTGCCTGCTCGTCCAAATCAGCCAACGTAGCATTTTTGACAATTTGTGCAGACCAATCAGAGACTTGTTTTCGCATCTCATCCTGCTTATCCAACCCTAGATGCGTCAGACTTTCCCCCGCTCTTGCGTAATAGTGTCCATTCCACGCAATCGGCATACCAAAAGGTGCCGCAGGAATCTCAAACATCAGAACTCGCCCTTGGGAGGTCAACAGCTCATGGATTTCTCGCACACTGATAGAGGGTTCGCTACCTCGCAAAATTTCTAACTTTAGTTTGTGCAAGCGATCATGTTCTTGTCGATAATCTGTTCCGACAATTTGTCGGGACTGATTGTCTATGCCAAAGACCAACCATGCGCGCTCCACATTGCGCAAATTAGCTTCATTGGCTAATGCGGAGAAATACTTGCCGATGTCCCCCGTAGAGAAATTGTCATTAGCCCGCTTAAACTCAACAACCTCGCTTTCCCAGTCTGCAATCAAACCATCCAATAGCGACGCTAAATTTTGCTTACTCATCAACATATTGAACAAAGTTATCCATAAAATGCACGCAGTGAAGAAAGACGATACTTCCGTTATTTACTGACAAGCCTCGCATTCTGGATTATCAATCGAGCAGAATTGGGCGGTGGGTTCACCTACCGACACGGCATTCAGCGCGCCAGCCGCCCCCGTGGATTTTTCTGCCGAGGTTGCTCCCAGTGTGCGCAAGTAATACGTAGTTTTCAGTCCGCGCAGCCAAGCTAATTTGTAGGTTTCGTCCAACTTGCGACCTGACACACCCGACATGTAGATATTCAAAGATTGCGCTTGATCTATCCATTTTTGACGACGCGAAGCGGCTTCGATCAGCCAGCCTGGTTCGACTTCAAATGCCGTGGCGTAGAGGGCGCGCAATTCGTTCGGAATACGATCAATTTTCGCCAACGTGCCGTCGAAGTATTTCAAATCGGCAATCATCACTTCGTCCCACAATCCCAAACGCTTCAGATCATTGACCAAATAGTCGTTGATGACCGTGAATTCGCCCGACAAGTTCGATTTGACGAAGATGTTTTGGTAAGTCGGTTCAATACACGCCGATACGCCGATGATGTTGGAAATAGTCGCGGTAGGCGCAATCGCGATGCAATTGGAGTTGCGCATGCCGTGGGTTTTGATGCGTTCACGCAGCACATCCCAGTCCATGCTATAGGACAAATCGACTTCCAAATAGCCGCCACGTTGTTGGTACAACAGTTCCAACGAATCTTGCGGCAAAATGCCTTTGCTCCACAAGCTGCCGTCAAACGTGCTGTACACGCCGCGCTGTTCCGCCAACACACTGGATGCCCAGTAGGCGTAATAACACACCGCCTCCATCGAGCGATCCGCGAATTCCACTGCCGCTTCAGACGCGTAAGGAATGCGCAGGGTGTGCAAACAATCTTGGAAGCCCATGATGCCCAGCCCAACGGGACGGTGGCGCATATTGGCGTTGCGGGCTTTATCCACGGCGTAGTAGTTGATGTCGATCACGTTGTCCAACATGCGCATCGCGGTGGTGATGGTGCGGCGCAGTTTTTCGTGGTTGAGTTCGCCGAATTTTTCGTGTCCTTCAGGATACAAATGCGCCGCCAAATTGACGGAACCCAAGTTGCACACCGCGATTTCGTCTTCGTTGGTGTTCAGCGTGATTTCGGTACACAAATTGGAGCTATGCACCACGCCGACATGTTGTTGCGGAGAGCGAATGTTGCACGGATCTTTGAACGTCACCCAAGGATGACCCGTTTCAAACAACATGGTCAACATCTTGCGCCACAAACTCGCGGCGGGCAGTTTTTTGAACAGCTTGATTTCACCACGCGCAGCTTTTGCTTCGTATTCGACATAAGCCGTTTCAAACGCGATACCAAATAAATCATGCAAATCAGGCACTTCATTCGGCGAGAACAACGTCCATTCCGCGCCTTCCATCACGCGCTTCATAAACAAGTCAGGAATCCAGTTCGAGGTATTCATGTCATGCGTGCGGCGGCGATCATCGCCCGTGTTCTTACGCAAATCGAGGAACTCCTCGATGTCCATGTGCCACGTTTCCAAATACGCGCACACCGCACCTTTGCGCTTGCCGCCTTGATTCACGGCGACCGCCGTGTCATTGACCACTTTCAAAAATGGCACCACGCCTTGCGATTGCCCGTTTGTGCCTTTGATGCGCGCACCCATGGCACGTACAGGCGTCCAGTCATTGCCCAAGCCGCCTGCAAATTTCGACAACAGCGCGTTTTCTTTAATTGCATCGTAGATGCCCTCCAAGTCATCGGACACGGTGGTCAGATAGCATGAAGACAATTGCGAACGGCGCGAACCTGAGTTGAACAGCGTCGGCGTGGAACTCATAAAGTCAAAGCTGGACAGCAATTGGTAAAATTCAATTGCTCGTGCTTCGCGGTCGTCTTCGTTTAACGCCAAGCCCATCGCCACGCGCATAAAGAAGGCTTGTGGTAATTCGATACGTTTTTCATTGATATGCAGGAAATAGCGGTCATACAAGGTTTGCAAGCCCAAATAGCCGAATTGCAAATCGCGGGAAGCGTCTAAAGCCGCGCCTAAACGCGCCAAATCGAATTCCGCCAAGCGTTCGTCCAATAATTCTGCTGCTATGGCTTGCGCGATAAATTGCGGGAAATATGCCGCGTAGCGCGTCGCCATTTCGGCTTGAATAATCGGTTCGCCCAATACGTCGCTACAGAAATTATTCAACAACAAACGTGCGGTCACAAAGTTGTACGCAGGTTCTTTTTCAATCAGCGAACGCGCCGCCATAATCAGGCATTTGTTCACTTCTTTGCGCGACACGCCGTCGTACAAATCTTTCACGGTCAGCTTAATCACGGTGTCCGCTTCGACCACCTCGCCTAAGCCCACGCACGCATCTTGCACCGCTGCCGTCAGCAAAGTCAGGTTCAATGGTTGCGTGCTGCCGTTCAATTCGACCACATTGATGGTGTGATCCAGATGATGGGTGGCGGCTGCTCGGGTCAGCGCGTGTGCTTCGCGGTACAAAATATACGCCCGCACCACATCGTGTTCCCCCGAACGCATCAAGCCCAATTCCACCATGTCTTGAATGTCCTCAATGTGGAACGTCCCGCCTTCAGGACGGCTGCGCATCAGGGCATACACCACGCCCTGCGTCAGTTTTTCCACCGCCTCGCGCACCCGCGCCGAAGCCGCACCCTGCTCGCCTTTCACCGCGATAAACGCCTTGCTCAAGGCGATGGCGATTTTGGAAGGCTCAAACCCTACGACATCGCCATTACGACGTATTACCTTGTGTTGGTCGTAGCGTTTAGCCGCCTCTTGGGCAGGAGAGTCGGAATAGGGTGCGGTGTGTAGCATAAATAGATCCTTAAAAAATCAAAAGGTTAGTCTGTATAAATTACAAAACCACTCACGGAAACGAGTGGCTTTAAGGTATTTAAAAAGGGGGGATGAAGCTTTGGCGCGCGCGTTGCGCCATCACAAAAAGGCTGCGCATTCTGCCATATTTTGCCCTGCATCAGGGTAGATTTTCGAGTGCAGGGCGGTGGGGAAAATCTCATTTGCGGGGTGGTTTGCCCATGCCTATTCTGCCAAAACGAGGCAGTACGGGCTGTGTAGCCGATATGACTTTGCATTAAGCGGGGCGATGCGCCATGCAGTCAATGATACAATTCGCGCCTTTCATTTTAGCTAGGATGTTGCGATGCACACCTTAATTTGCGGTTCGATGGCGTACGACACCATCATGGTGTTTCAGGATCAGTTTAAAAATCACATCTTGCCTGAGAAAATTCATATTCTAAACGTGGCATTTTTAGTGCCTGAAATGCGTCGGGAATTCGGCGGTTGTGCGGGCAATATCGCGTACAACTTGCAATTATTGGGCGGTAAGCCACAAATTATGGCGACGGTGGGCGACGATTTCGCGCCTTACGCCGCACGCTTAGACAAGCTGGGCTTGTCGCAAGCGCATATCAAAACCATTCCCAATAGCTACACGGGGCAAGCGTTTATCACTACTGATTTGGACGATAACCAAATCACCGCTTTTCACCCTGGCGCGATGAGCTTTTCCGAACAAAATCGCGTCAGCGATGCGCCAAATGTGAGTTTAGGGATTATTTCACCCGATGGTCGCACAGGCATGATCGAGCACGCGCAGCAATTCCGCGATGCGGGGATTGCTTGGGTGTTTGACCCAGGTCAAGGGATGCCGATGTTTGGCGGCGAAGACTTGTTGAATTTCGTCCATTTAGCGGATTACGTAACGGTCAATGATTACGAAGCCCAGTTGTTGCAAGACAAAACAGGCAAAACACTGAATGAATTGGCGCAAGGTTTGCGCGCTTTGATCGTCACACGTGGCGGCGAAGGTTCGACCATTTATGCCGACGGCAAAGAAATTATCATTCCATGCGCCAAAGCGGCAGCAGTGCTCGATCCCACAGGTTGCGGTGATGCGTATCGCGCAGGCTTGTTGTACGGCATTCAACAAGGCTGGGATTGGGAAACCACAGGGCGTTTGGCATCTTTGATGGGCACGATCAAAATCGCCAGCCTCGGCGGTCAAAATCACGCGCCAAGTATTGAAGACATCAAGGCGCAATTCCTGCAAAATTTCGGTTTTGCCGTGCCGCTGTAAAAACTCACGACTCCTTCCCCCTAGCAGGGGGAAGGCTGGGATGGGGGTTGAAAGTTTGCATCCGTGCGACGATTTCAACCCCCACCCTAACCCTCCCCCTGCTAGGGGGAGGGAATGTCGGGCTGAAATCCGACCCGTTCCACATACCTAAAATAAGTGATTATCATCGCATGTTGACACGTTCCTTTATTTTCCTCGCCGCACTGTTATTGACCGCGTGCGCCAATTCGCCTACCCAAAACACGGTGGCAAAAATCAATTTTGGCATCATTGAAAGCCTGAAACCGATTACCCTAGATGCCAGTAGCCAGGGCGGGGCAGCGGCGGGGCAGGTATTTGGGCAAGTGGGTGGGGCGAGCGGTGGCGTGGGACGCGGCGCATTTGTCGGCATGATCTTGGGTGGCGTGATTGGCGGCACAGCGGGGCGTGAAGCAGGTATTGCCACCAAGCCTGGTTTGGAAATCTGGGTCAAACTAGAAGAATACGAGCAAAGCGTGTACGCCATGCAGCCTAGGCAACCTGATGCTTTTAAAGTCGGGCAACGCGTCAAAGTCATCCGCAAAGGCAACACGGCGCGGATCGAAGCATTGGACGAAGTTGCTGCGTCAGCACCCGTTGCCGCTCCCGTACTACCTTAATGTTTACTGCCAGCCTTACCCCGCCGCGTTCTGCATGGTTATGGGCAAGTACTGCCCTAATCGGGCTTGCCGTGCCTATTTCTACCGCACTTAGCAATGTACTGTTGGCGGCAACCTTGTTAGGCGGATTGTTTTATGCACGCGCGATTTGGCAAACTGTCAAAAGCCAGCCTGTCGCGCAAGCCGCGTGGCTATTATTTGGCGCGTTGTGGTTAGGCACGCTCTACGGTGCAACACCGTGGCGTGAGGCAATGGGCATCCTTGGCAAATACATCGACCTCGCGTTTATCCCCTTGTTTATGCTGATGTTGTCGGGTGAAGTCGCCCGTCGTTGGGCGCAACGCGCCTTCTTCGCGGCAAGCGGGCTGATTTTGCTATTGTCCTATTTGGTCGGGTTAAAGTTGCTGCCCATCCAACAATGGATGACCGACTTAGCCTCACCAGACAATCCCGTCATTTTCCATAGCCACATCACGCAAAACAATATGATGGCGATGGCGATTTTCTTAGCCTTGCTCAATGCGCGGGAAGCCGTGTCCAACAAACTGCGTTGGGCTTGGGCGGGCTTCGTGGGATTAGCATTGTTCAACGTGTTGTTTATGGTGATAGGTCGCACGGGCTATTTGATACTATTCACGTTGCTGGGTTGGTTGGCGTGGACGACCTCTGCACATTATGCCCAACGGCGTGGCAAAACATGGGGCATTCGGCAAGCCATGATGATTGTGGTTGGCATGGCGGCAGTCATCGTGCTGGCATTGCAATTGTCCCCGCGTTTAAATGAACGTGTCAGCGCAGTGGCTTCGGAATATCAAGCCTGGCAACCCAATCACGGGGCAGGTACTTCTACAGGTGAGCGGCTAGATTTTTATTACTACACCCTGCAAGTGATCCAACAACATCCGCTCTTGGGCGTGGGCACAGGTGGGTTGGCGGCGGCTTATTTTCAACAAACTCATGCTAGCGTCGTGAAAAAAACCTTCAATCCACACAACGAATACTTGATGGTGACGGCACAAATTGGCTTGGCGGGGGGGCTGTTGTTGCTATATTTGTTTTACACCCAATGGCGATGCGCACCACGTTTAGCCACGCCTTATGCCCAAGATGCCGCACGCGGGTTGGTCTTGGCGTATATGGTCAATTGCGCATTTAACTCCGCGCTATTGGATCATGCCGATGGCTTGTTTTTCGCGTGGCTGACCGCGCTGCTTTTTGCCGACACCCGCCATGACTAGCCTGTCCATTATTCTGATTACCAAAAATGAAGCCGCCAATATCGACGCGTGTTTGGAGTCGGTGGCGTGGGCGGATGAAATTATCGTGATCGATTCGGGCAGCACCGACGACACGGTCTCGCGTTGCCAAGCGCGAGGTGCGAAAGTCTATGTGCATGATTGGCAAGGCTTTGGTATCCAAAAAAATCGCGCCTTAAGCTATGCCACCCAAGACTGGGTATTCTCGATAGACGCGGATGAACGCGTCACGCCTGAGCTACGCGCCGCCATTCAAGCCGCCATGACGCAAGCACAATTCCCCGCCTACCGCGTGTCGCGCTTATCCAATTATTGCGGGCGATTTATGCGCCATTCAGGCTGGTATCCCGATCACATCGTGCGATTATTCCAACGCGGTGAAGCGCGCTTTAGCGATGCCTTGGTACACGAAACGATTGTCTTCAACGGCAAAACAGGCATGTTGTCAGGTGAGTTGCTACATTATTCCTACGATAATTTTGAACAAGTTTTGGACAAAAACAACGCGTACTCCACCGCCGCCGCACAAATGAAATTCCAACAAGGTAAGTCCGCCTCGCTAACAGGTGCGGTGCTGCGTGGGGTGTGGGCATTTTTTAGAACCTATTGTTTACGCATGGGATTTCTGGATGGGCGGCAAGGGTTTATGGTCTCGGTGTCTAACGCGGAAGAAACGTATTACCGCTATTTAAAGCTGATGTTATTAAACGAAAAGGCACGGCGATGAAAATTATCCAAGTGGTACGCCGCTACGGCCCTGTCGGCGGCATGGAACGATATGTGTGGGAGTTGACCCACGAATTGCGCAAGCTAGGGCATGAAGTCATCGTGATATGCGAAGTCTGTCGCGCAGAAAAACCGCAAGGCATTGCCGTGTATGAAACAGGTGAAATGGTCTATCGCCCGCGTTGGTTGTATTACTGGCGTTTCGGGCGGCGGGTGGCAAAATGGTTGCGCGCCCATCCGCAAGGGGATTGTCTGATTCACAGCCATGAACGTGTCAATATGCATCAAGTAACGACTTTTCATGGTCCTCCTTTCGCGACCGTGCATGACAAACCTTGGTGGAAAATGTTATCGCTGCGCGTGGTGATGCAGCTGTATATGGAACGACGGGAGCTATGTGTGGCACAGCGTATCGTCCCCAATTCCGAAATCATTGCTCGTCAGCTAGCCCATTACTATCCTGAATACGCCCATAAATTGACCGCGCCCATCGTGCCTGGCGTAGCGGCTAATGTGATGCCACGCCTACCTAAAACGATACCCAAACAAGGCGGTATCATCGGATTTGTGGGCAAAGAATGGCAACGTAAAGGATTGCCTTTGGCAGTCGAAATCGTGTCACAACTGCGCCAGCAACGCCCAGACTTGGAATTTTGGGTGGTGGGCGCAGATGAAGCGGAAATCAAACATTTGTTTGCGGATTGGGACGGCGGGTACAAATTGTTAGGTTGGCGCACGGATGCTGCGCATTTTCAATCCATCGACGTATTGCTGCACCCTGCCAAAGCGGAACCTTATGGCATGGTCATCAGCGAATCCATGGCGACAGGCATCCCCGTGGTGATCTCTGATCAATGTGGCGCAGCGGCGCAAGTGAGTGCTGACATTGGGGCGGTATTACCATTGAGCGCGCCGATTGCTGATTGGGTTGCGGCTTTGCAATACCAACTCAATCGCACTACACCCGTGTACCCTTTTGTGCGTAGTTGGCAAGATATGGCACGGGAATACCAAGCTGTTTATGCAGACATTGCGGACATGTCGGTGTGATTGTTCCTATAAAAGTTTGATTCACTCATCATGCTATTTAACTCATACGGTTTTATTTTTCTTTATCTGCCACTGGTGCTGTTGGGGTTTTTCCAATTGGCACGGCTCAATCAGGCGTGGGCGGCGGGGTGGTTGGCGGCGGCTTCGTTATTTTTTTACGGTTATTGGAACCATGCTTACGTCGGTTTATTGCTGGGTTCTATCGTGTGCAATTACGCCTTTGGAACGTGGATTGCCAAGGCGGGTGTGCAAGGCGCATTAAGTCGCAAGAAACAGGTGTTAGTGTTCGCTATTGCTGCCAACCTCGCGCTGCTGTGCTATTACAAATATGCCAACTTCTTTTTAACCAGCGCGAACAGTTTAACGGGCGGGAATTTGTCGTTGGGCGACATTATTCTGCCACTGGGCATTTCCTTCTTCACCTTCACCCAAATTGCCTTTTTGGTCGATACCTATCAAGGCAAAGTCAAAGAGTACAACTTTGTTCATTACGTGCTGTTTGTCACCTATTTCCCGCACTTAATTGCTGGACCCGTGTTGCATCATAAAGAAATGATGCCGCAGTTTGCCCATGCCTCGACCTATAAAATCAATTGGGGAAATGTCGCCACGGGGTTGTTGTTGTTTACACTGGGATTGTGCAAAAAAGTGTTGTGGGCGGACTCGCTCGCCCCCTTCGCCACCGCCATTTTTGATGGCACGCAGCATGGCATGGCAATCGGTACGCTGCCCACAATATATGAAGCTTGGTCAGGTGCGTTGGCTTACACCTTGCAAATTTATTTTGATTTTTCAGGCTATACCGATATGGCGCTGGGCATCGCGCTGATGTTCAATATTCGTTTACCGATCAATTTTAATTCCCCTTATCAATCTACCAGCATCATTGAGTTTTGGCGGCGTTGGCACATCACGCTGTCCACTTTTTTGCGCGACTATTTGTATATTCCGCTGGGCGGCAATCGCAAAGGTAAAGTCCGTCGCTACCTCAATTTAATGACGACCATGTTGTTGGGCGGGTTGTGGCATGGGGCAGGTTGGACATTTGTGGTGTGGGGTGCACTGCATGGGGTGTATTTAGCAATCAATCATTTGTGGCGTGAAGGGGTTGCGACCAAATTGCCCCGCTGGATCCCTTCATGGTTAGGTGCGCTGACAGGTGGCATACTGACCTTTGTGGCGGTGGTCGTTGCATGGGTGGTGTTTCGCGCTAGTGATATGGCGCAAGCGATGACGATCATTAAGGCGATGTTCGGCATTGCCGCTCGCCCAATTGCTTTTGATTCGGTGTTGCACGGCAATCTATTGTTGTTGACCGATATGTCAGGGCGCGACCTGATTAAACTCTTGATCCCCGCGCTATTGTGGGTGTGGTTATTCCCCAACTCCACGCGACTGCGCTTTGTGTCGGGCAGTGTGATTTTGGCCTTGCTGCAGGCGGGTATGGTGTTGTACTTGTTGTATTGCGTCATTGACCAGTTTGGCAGCTATAGCCCTTTCCTCTATTTCCAATTTTGATATGAAACACGCTAAGTTATTTGCAGTGCTAGTCGGGGTAATCTTGCTGGGTTATGGCGCAGTCGGGTTTTATTTTTTACCTTTGGCCTCTTTTCAGGGGGATTTGACGCGCACAGGGTTATTACCTGAGACACAATTTGGTTGGCGTAAGCCGCAACCAGCCATGGACATAAATTGGATGCAACAAGCGACTTGGGCACAAGCAGATGTATTGGTGATTGGGGATAGCTTTTCAGATGGTCGGGTGTGGCAAACGGTGCTGACCCAGCAAGGTTTAAAAGTGCATACTGAATCTTGGGATGCCATGCGCGGTATTTGCGCGGATTTTACGCCTTGGCTACGCGCCCAAGGTTTTGTTGGGAAATACGTTGTATTGGAATCGATTGAGCGCAATGTACCCGAAATCCTTGCAAAATCTGTCTCGTGCGACAAGATGCAAACGCATCCTAGTCTTCGTGCCGATACGCCGCGCACGCCACCAGCAGTGAGCTTTGATCCAGACGAAAGAAATTATGATGGACGCTTGTCCATTGGCATAAAAGTAATGAATAGTTATCAGCAGTATGAACGTCTTAGCAGCTCACCTAGTTTTAAACCTACCATCTTGCCAAGTGGCATAAAAGTAGCACGCATCGAATATGGCTGTGAGTTGTTTAGTCACACGCGCTGCAATGATGCGTTGTTTTTAGGGGGTGATAAAGCTGAGGAAATAGAAGCGAGTGCGTTGAAAAATATTGAGATACTGAACAGTCGCATGGCAGGTTTCGCACCAATTTGGACGTTTGTACCCAATAAATCAACCACCTACCTTTATCCCAATAAACAGTTTTGGAATCAAACTGAACAACGCGTTCACGCGCCCAATTTACTGCGCATGAGCCAGCAAGCCATTCAAGCCAAAACGATAGATCTCTATCCCGCCAATAACACCCATTTTTCTACCACAGGCTATTTACTGATGGGGAAGGAAATTTCCAAAACCATGCAGGATGCCGCGAATCAATCATTACCACACTAGGGTTGTATTTGGCGTGCGGTTAACCAACGCGCCCTTAATCAGCTGATCCAATGCCTCTGTAGCCTGATTGCGACTCTTGTCTTCTACCATACGAGACCAATGCGCCAATTCACTCGGTGGAGTAAGGCTCAAACCAACTCTTTTGATCGTTGATGCGCTATGAGCTGCCCCGTCATTATCCATGGTTGCTCGCGACATAATGCGATGACTTTCTCAAAAATGGTTTTTCAATAAAATGCCAAAGTAGAAAAGAAGAGAGTAGAACCAATATCGTTGCTAACAGCAAACCCACCCAAGGATTAGGTTGAAACAAGTGATAACCGACCATTATTTGTAAAATTGGGAAGTGTACGATGTAAATGCCATAGGAAAAATCACCATATTTATCAAAATTCCCCAGCGGGGGTATGACACATGCCGCATAAATAACCAGAATAGCCAATACCAGCGGTTCAATTGCCACCCATGGCAACCAAGATTGGCAGGCAACTGCAAACAAGGCAAAGATCACTAAAGCCGTTGCATATTTCACAAAGGTGGCTAAGTAGTAATAAGCCATTGCACCCGCAATAAAATAGGTCAGTTGGCCAGGGAGTTGTACTTGTAATTCACGATATACCCCTGAGCCTGTTTTCTCGGTTAAATAGGTCATACTCATCCAAAATACAGATGACAGAACGTATAAGGTGAGCAGCAGTGGCAACCTGCCCCACTTCCGAAAGGCTATTACTGCCAATGGCACAAACAGGTAAAACATGACTTCAATTTTTAAACTCCACAATGCACCATTCACGGCGTGCAAGGTATTGCTTTCAAATAGTCCTGGTAAATTTGCCTGTAAAAAACCTAGAAAAAGCAAATTAGCGGCAAGATATTTTACAAAACTAAGCGAGAAATAATCTGTCATGGGATAGGTGCTTAACAGACTTCCGATAAATGCGAAGGCTACGACGACAAAAAAGTAGGCGGGATAAATTCGCCGTATCCTTTTAACCAAGTAATGCCGAATGCCGTGCGACTTTTCGTAACTCATAAAAATGAGGAATCCACTGACCACAAAGAAGCATTTGACGGCCATGCCTGATGAAACTAATTCACTAAAGATTGATAGCTGCTCGGCATCAGACAATAGTTGGGCATGAACGAGGAATACAACGAAGGCAAAAAGAAACCGCAATAAATCAAAGTTATTGTTCTTCAGCCTTGTCTCTAGAGAAGTGCTCGTGGGGGAATTAAAAAGAAAAGAGAGCATATTCACAACTTACGGGGTGGATTGATCCACTGCCGATACTGCAATCGCCAGCAAGCTGATGAGGTAAAGAAACGCAGCATACTGGTGAGGTGCCAACGTAAGTATTTTAGATTGCGATGGCTGCTGCGCTGTGCATGGTGTATTACTTTTGCAAGAGGGGTCATGACGATCTCATATCCCAATAACCGTAGGCGTGCACATAAGTCAACATCTTCGTAGTACAGGAAGTAGTGTTCGTTAAAGCCAGATAATTCCTTAAATACTTCACGACGAAATAGCATACACATTCCAGCTACCCAATCAGGTGTAATCGGTGCATTGCCAACAATATAGTCGCTGCCCCTACATTTCCCAAAAACCTTGCATAGTATTTTGAACGGGGTTGGAAAGTGGCGAGCACTGTCCTCAATCGCACCTTGGGCGTTGAGCACCACAGGTGCAACCACACCAATTGTTGCGTCATCCAAACATTGCATTAAAATCTGAAAAGGGTCGGAATCAAAGCGGATATCGGGATTGATAACACAGAAGAAATCTCCTTTTGCCTGTGTAAAAGCCTGATTATGATTTGCGCCAAATCCTAAAGGCAAAGGATTGCTAATACAGTGTATGGGGAATGAGAATTCCTTGACATCAAAAGGTAATGTTTCGCTCAGGTTCAATGTGAGCAGCACTTCTAGGGGGAGCAAACGACAATGCGTATTGATATCATGTAGCAAGTTTACGATAAGATGAGCTTGTCGATGACTCACTACAGAAATCGTTAAGCGAGTAGCTGGCAAGACCTCGTGTTGTTCGTTTCTCATCATTTACTTCTGAGCAAGTGCCCAAACAGAAACAGGGAAATCAGATTCATTCTTTAACGACTTAAACCATCCTTGTCGTGCCCAGCTTCCGAAGTTTGCTTTTACGCAAGCACGGTTTCCCCAAGATCCCGTGCGAATATTTTCAATGGGAAAGCCGCATTCAGCCAGCAAATGCTTCATGCCTAACTCAGTCCATCGTGAACAATCAACGGGGACTTGATGTTCCTTAATCAGAAAAGGGGTGGTCACCAAGAAATAGCCGCCAGGTTTCGTCATTTCATACACATTTTTCCCCGCACGATATGGCCAAATTAGATGCTCAAACACTTGATCCGCAATGATGAGATCAAATTGTTGAGGCAATGCCATGCTGCATACGTCAAAATCAGGAAAATTAGCTTCAGTGTAGGATTTGAATCCCAGCGGCTGCCAAATACTCCCTGCTGATATTTCTAAAACATCCAATTTTTCTGGGTGCAACGCTTTAACCCACTCAAAACAGGTTTGGTACATGACGGTTCGATTCCAGAAACCATAGTCATAGTGAACGGCTTTAAGCAGTTTTTGAATTTGAACCTTGTATTTTGGCGAATAGATAATGTTACGTATTTTTTTGATCATTGTATGGCACTTAAAAGATGTCTCGCTTGCGAGACCAGCATTCGCTTAATGTGTTTTAATAAAGAGTACACCCACAAAACCGCCACCCATCCTCGTGAAATTTTGCCTGTTTCGCCAAGTTGATAATAGTTTTCCAGTTCTGATTTTTCCATGAGCCATAGCCTGCTACTGAGACCTTCTTCACCGTAATCAGCCTTGAAGGTAAAAGCCAGTGGTATTTTCAACTCCGTGATTGTATAGCCCGCAAAGGCAATTTGCATCAACCACCATTGGTCTTCCATATATCGCTTATGTAGATCAAATAATACGGGCAGCTCACGACGAAACATCATGGAACGGCAAGAAAAGGCATTAGACAATAATAAACGAGAAGGCGATATGGGTTTCTCTAATATTTCCTTCGCGGAAAAGTCCGTTTCTTGTATGAGTTGACTGTATCGAATACTAAGATGTCCCGTCAACATAACGTCAGGATGAGTACGCATCCAGTTGTACTGAATACAGAGCTTCAAGGGATGCCAAGCATCATCTGAGTCCAAAAAAGCGATGTAATCTTGAGTCGCCTGTCGCATGCCTTCATTCCGTGCAACACCTGGACCGACATTTTTTGATAGGTTGATTACCCGAATCCAATCTGGCGGGTAATCGTGCGCTAACCTTTGCAATTGAGTGACCGTGTCGTCATTACTAAAGTCATCTACAAGCAAGACTTCTGAGGGTAATGCAGTTTGCTGAGCAATAGATTCGATTGCGCGACGAATCGTTTTGCCACAGCGATAACACGGGATCACCACGCTAATGGGTAAGGCTGAGTTAAGCATTAAAGGTTGGGGCATCACAAGCTAACTGAAATTTTGACTATAAACAGAAACATGGTTGAGAAATAATGATCAAAGAAGGAGAGTGATTATCTAACGCCACGAAATATTTTTAACTAACTGGGCTGTTTTCATGCCCAGCTTGGATAAACCTAATAAAATCAAAATGCGTAAAAAAATGCCACTCGCTACGGTAACGAGTCCTCGACGTGTTTTGAAAGCCGCATAGAGCGCGTCCCAACTCAAGATGCCTTGTAGGTGCATTTTCGCATCAGCAGTCCTACCTAAACCCAGTAAATTTAGCGCAAGTGACACATGTTCGTGGCGTTCCAGCCAGCGATAATGCCTCAGATCCTTTGCGCTCAGTAAACTCAACACGGTTGGTTGTGCCAGATAATGATCCATGACCAAAAAGAAATCTGCTCGCTCAGTGCGCTGGCGATTCTGATGCGAGAATTGGGCGCGACTGATGCGATAACGCATCAACGGTTCATGTAGTACCGCAATCATGTGGTTGCGTGCTATTCGCAACCACGTGTCAATATCCGCGCTCGAACGGAACCCTCGCCCCCCCCACTCCTTAATTTCATTTTGATAAATGTCGGTGCGCACCATGGCACTCGCACAAATCAAGAAATTGTGGTGCAACAACATACTTTGCAGTAGTTCACGAAACCCGAGACAAGCGACTGCCCCATGTTCATTTGGGACGCATCCTATACGACCAAATGGAACCCCTTGTTCATCAATAGTGATAACCTCAGAAAAAACCGCGCCTACCTCAGGATGGGCTTCTAGAAAAGCGACTTGTTTAGCCACAATTTCGGGCTCGTAAATGTCATCTGCATGGAAAATGGCAGTATATTTTCCCGTCGCCAATTGTATGCATCGGGTGAAATTCCCTTCGGCCCCGATGTTTTTGGCTTGGGGGTGAACGTGAATTCTAGTCACTTTCATAGACGCAACAACTTTTAGTGTCTCGTCGGTGGATGCGTTGTCTGAAATGTTTACCGTGATATTGGGATATGTTTGAGACAGAATAGATGCTAGCGTCTCCTGTACGGTGTTTGCCGCATTATACGTGGGTACACAAATGGAGACTAAAGGGGAGCTTCCAGAAGCTATCATGTTTGATCGAGAGTCCATCAATTCCTAATGCTCACAAATATCTTCAATTGAGTTATAAAACTTTGTCGCTGGATTGCTTTGCAAAAAAGCGCGCCCAGCTTGTCGCATCGCCTCAATCTTTTCAGGGGGCATCGCCGCAATATCTGTCCACATTTCTGTCCATGTAGCATACTGACGGCAGTCCACAAAAACCTCCGATGGGATGTACTTTGAAATATCTGGCGCACCCATGTACAAAGGGATCGTCCCTGCATACAAACAGTCGAATATTTTTTCGGTGATGTAACCATCCATCCACATATTTTCAAAACACAAACAGAATTGGTAGTTTTGTAGGACTTCAAATTTGGAGGCACATTTGCCCTTAAAAATACGCATTAACGCATTTCGATTGCGCCAATATGGCCACCACAATGCACTGCGCGTCCACCACTTTTCCCAGCCCATGCCATACAGATCTACGACATTGAGTTTGGACAATTCTGCCATCGCCCAGATGCGCGTGCTGTACAGTTCTCGCGTCCTCGCACGTGGATTGTGACTGCCGTTAATCACCACCACACGCTTCATTCTTTTTTGATTGCCCCAATAGGGTTCAATCACATCATTATGGGGAATGGGCCAATATAACTTGTGAAGCTTGCTGGCATCTACTCCCTCCAGTGAATAACCATCTCCAGTGGTGTTATGCACATAGACTCGGTCAAATACCGCTGTCAGCTTAGGGAGTGCCGCATATAGCAAAGGTGCGACCACGGGGGGCTCCATAATGACGAAAGCCGACAGATGCGCGAGCCCTTTTTGCGACACTTGTTCATAATGCTCAAGCAGACCAAGCGAGTAATAACGGTTTTGTTGTGTACTTTGTTCGACGGATTTAAACAAATAATCTGCGGTATGTACCGATATGCCTTGGTGAGTCATCTGCTCACGCAAGCGATGAAAAGGCAACAACTGCCCGTCGCGATTTAACACGGGATTACTTAAATCAAATAATCCATCGGCATCAAACATACGATAGGATGGATCAATGTATATAGTTTGTGGCACCGTTTATTTCCTTATCACTTGGGTCATGTTTTCGTTTCTGTCACGCATTGCACCGTATGCTAGATGTTGTCGTAAGAGCAAATACTGCAAACACAGATAGGCCACCCCAACAGGGACTAAAGTTCCCACTACCGCGCGCCAACTAGCCACATTCAATAGGGAATGCAAAACATGCGCCATGCCCCATAGCACGACTGCCGCGATTCCAGAAGCCAGTAAGGGGCGCAATGGTACACCGCCGCCCACACGTCGTATCAATAAAATATGCATCATCATCACAACGACAAACCCAGAAAACACCAGTCCCATTCCTGCGCCCATCGCGCCGAATTGAGGAATCAATATCAAGCAACTACCGATTGATAAGGCTGCTCCCACCACGTTGGGTAGCACTAACCAGCGCGTTTGCATATAGACATGCGCAATCAAGGAGTACACCCCTGCAAGAACACGCATGGCCTCGGCTAATGCCCCCCAAATGACAAAAGGAGCAGCGGCTTGGAAAGCTTCACCTAGAAAAATGCGGGTCAATTCGGGGGCAAGAAAAATAATCAAAGCGATGGTGAGTAGTAGCGATGGGATCACCGCCGTGGCATAGGCTTGCCAAGCTTGTGCTTGTTGGGCGGCATCATGCTGGTTGGCATCACGGTATAGGCGTGGTTGAAAGTAAGTGGTGAGTACAGACTCAAATCCCACAATCATGGCAGCACTAATGCCATACCCCGCAACAAACAGTCCGAGTTGTGACAAACCCAGTTGCCCTTCCAATAAATAGCGATATCCTTGTCCTTGCACCCAGCTTAACCCTGCCGCTAAAGCAACGGGCCAAGCGAAATGAAACAGTGTACGTAAGTGTGGTGTGCTTATCACACGGGGGAGCGGGGTGTCTTCTGTCTTTTTGAGTTGCGTGAAAAGCACTCGCGTTCCAACGATGCCGAGTAATGCTTGCCCAAAGATCAATCCCAGCAACCAATACTGCGCGGAGAATTGTAATGAATAGACTAATAACGTGGCACAAAAAAAACTAGTGGCGATCGTGGCGAGCGTTAATAAAACGAATTTCCCGTTAAATCCGAGCAAATTCAACGAAGGAATCGCTGTGTGGTTAATCGTATTGAAGAGTAGCGAGCCACATACCAGCATAATCAACCAGTTGATCGGCAATCCAAAATTAACGAATCGCTCAAAAACCAACAAAGTGATACCAGCAATCAAGGCAACCAGTAACAGGTGTCGAACATAGTGCATCAGATAATAGCGAGCCATCCCATTTTCTTGCCAACTATGCAGTCGACGATTGATAAACATCCCCACAGGATTGATGAGAAACATGGCAAAGCAAGCGGTTGTCGTCAATACCAATGACACGCGTCCCATTTCTTCAGGAGAGAGCAAGGTGGTCGCCACGCGCATCATCATCAGTGCCAGTACAAACTGTGCTGCACGACCAAAGATAATGGTAATCACGAACGCACCAACAATGTCATGGATTCTTGGATGATGCCTTGTAAAGAGGTTTTGGTGGGCAGATAGCCGAACGCTGCCGCACGTTTATTCAACGAGTAGTAATGGGGCTTGCTCCCCGTAGCATTCACACTGGCGGTCTGGTTGATTTCAAAGTGCAAACCGAATTTTTCCTGCATCGTCGCCAGTAAAGTGGGCTTGTCTACAGAGGCAAGGCTATAGCAATCTACTGCTGCATTGCAAGCTGGCGCGTTGAGTAAGGCCGTCACGAGACCATAAAAATCTGAGGGGTGCAAATAATCACGCACCATAAAGTCAGACGAGGTTTGCAACACCGTATTGTCCCGAATGGCGCGTAGGATGTCGGTGATTAAAAACCGTGCAGACATGTCTTGGGTATGACTGAAATAATTGAATACGCGAATGTCGATAATGGCAAAATCAGGGTGGGCACGATGACGGCATTCAGCATGCAGTTTTGCGACGCCATACCAATCCTGTGGTTTGAGATGATTGAGGTCAATGCGGGCGGGCGTATCGCAATTGGCGGGTTCAGTAAAGTTGGAACCGTAAGCCGCACCACTGCTTAAGAATAAATAGCGACAGCTTGGGTGCGTCTGCAAATAAGCCAGCACCAGCTCATCGAAGCGCAAGGTGACATCAAAGATGGTATTGCCCATCGCCACCGCTTGCGCAGGGTTGCCTACCCCGACGAAGTTCATCACCGCATCAAATTCATGCTGCGCGAACGCAGTAAAATCATCCACTAAATAGCGTGCCGCGAGTCCTAATGATTGCAACCATTGCCTCACCTCATCAGGGCGACGCGCAAAGAGATGTAGTCGTTTGTCCGCTTCGACGGAAAACGACAGAATTAAATCTTTGGCAATCTGACTGGTTGCCCCTAGGATGGCGATGTGCATTTGCGTTTACGCGTCTAATCTAGGCAGTTGCTCGTCCAACTTAGCACCAAATGCCAAACGGGGGCGGCATTCCGTCGCACCTACCATCATTACTTCAATTAAGCGCGGGGTGTGTAGCTCTGCGGTTTGTTCTAATAGCTGAATCAAATTAGCTTCATTTTCCACCCGATGCGCTTCGATACCATAAGCCTCGGCTATTTTGCTGAAAGCGGGGCTGCTATAACCTTTGCGGGTGGATTGATCGCGCCCATCAAAGTACATATCTTGGAAATTCTTAACCATGCCCAACACGGTGTTATTCATCACAATGATGGTGACATCTAGCCCCAAACGATTGAGCGTGTCCAGCTCTTGAATGTTAATTTGCAGACTCCCGTCGCCCGTAATCACCACCACTTTGCGTTGTGATTGAATCGCAACACCCAATGCAGTCGGGAGCGCGAAGCCCATCGCGCCCATGCCGCCGCTGTAATGCACCGCTTGGTTAGGCGATAAGCGCAGACTTTGCGCCGCCCACATTTGGTGATTGCCGACATCGCACACATAATCAACGTGTTGATGCCGCAAGGTACGATTCAAGGTGTTAAACAACACACTGGGACTAATGATCCAATCGGCATATTCATTGCGATCTGCTCGCTCACGCTGCTGAGCGAGTTGAGCAAACCAAGTATTACCTAAGCAAGGAAAGGTATCCGCACGCAAAGGAAAGGCTGCAAAGAAGCGACTGGCTGTTGTGCAAATATTCAAATCCGCTTGCACACGATTATTGAGCTGAGCGGGATCAATGTCGATCTGTACAACCTTCGCCTGACGCGCAAAGTCTGCCATGTCCGACCCCGTTTGACGCACATCTAATCGCGCCCCAATCACAATCAACAAGTCGCAATGCTGCACCGCAAAGTTCGCTTCACGATTGCCATAACTGCCGATCATATTGAAGTAATGTGGTCGCGCCACGACTCGCTCATGCCCCATCAACGTTGAGACGTAAGGAATGCCCAAAGTATCGGCTGCTTGTAGCCAGTCATCCATCGCATCCGCCCAGCGCGCACCGCCCCCGATGCAAATCAACGGACGTTCGGCTGTCGCGCATAACTCGCTCAACGTGTGCAGCGCGTGACGATCCGCCTCGGCTGCCGTGTCGATGTTGAGTGGGGTGTTTAACCACTGCGCTACCAGCGCGTCTGGCACATCGGCACGTTGCACATCATTGGGAATGTCAATCAATACGGGCCCTTGCCGACCACTTAGGGCTAAAGACAAAGCCTGATGCAAGGCGGGCAACAAGTCTTCTGACCTATCCACTCTCACCGCATATTTAGTTAGCGAACGCGAGACTTCGACAATGTCCAGCTCTTGGAAACCTTGTTGGCGAATGGCGCGGTCGCCCTTGAGTTCACGCGTGTTGACTTGCCCCGTGATAAACAAGCAAGGTACAGAATCAAACCAGCAACTGCCTATCCCTGTGATGAGATTGGTTGCACCAGGGCCGCTTGTCCCCATCGCCACCGCCACGGTTTTGCCTTGGGTGTAACGCGCCACCCCTTCGGCAGCGAAGGCGGCGGATTGTTCATGATGCATGGACACGATGTTGAATTGCCCTGATTCAGCAAAACTATCCAGTAGATGGGTAATCATCCCGCCCACCAGTTCAAAGCACGTTTGAACCCGATGGGCGATTAAAAATTGGGCAAGTGCATCCGAGGCTTTCAATTGAGATCCTGTCTGTAATTATGGTGTTAAAGCATCTATTTATTGACGATCTGTTTCATATATCGCCCAGTACTGACAATAGCGTATCTGAGAGTATTGGGGATAAATAGCAACGGAAGGTCAAACAACCAAAATCTTAACTTGGCGTAAAAAAAATGGATCATTGTTTTTGCGATGGCAAGCTTATTTTTGATATTACTAGGGGCTAAAAATAGAATATCCTTAAAATTGCTTGCAAAGCGATTTTCTAAGAAACACTCAAATGTGCGGGAGGCATAACCTAATTTCAAGATATTTTCAAAAACAGCCAAATGCTTTAGTCCAATTTCCAATTGATTCCCATTGCTCCCCCATCTCGGATTGGCAATCCTGACAATGACCATCTCATCAGCGAAAAGATACGCTTTTCGTTTGTGGCGCATGACTTGTATCATGCCACCAATATGTACCCACTGACTCCCTATGTACATATCTACATTTTCTGCATTCCATAGCTCTTTACGGATACACAGAGAAGAAAGTGAAGCAGTTCCCCAAAGTGATTGTTGTAAGAACTCATCACCACCTATACACACAATATCTTCGTTTAATTGACGATCCCATAACTTCTTTTGTGTTTCAATATTCAAAAAAGAGGGCGGAAAAACAAAAACAGCAATATCTTCATGCTGATCCGACACGGAAAAGAATCTCTTTAATGCCCCTGAAACGAGCGTGTCATCATCTCCAAGCAACCACACATATTCCCCTCGTGCAATTTTAAATAGCTTATCTACGTTTCGATCATATCCAAGATTGCACGTATTGATGCTATAGGAAATAATTTCTGGATAAGTTGCAATATATTGATTAACAATGCTATTGGTATCATCCGTTGACGCATTATCTGAGATTAAAATCTCTATTCGCCTTTCTCTTACCCCAGGTAGTTGACATAGCACGCTGTCGATGGTCTCTGCGAGGTATCTGCCCCCGTTGTACGTAGGTATGGCGATCGTTAATTCAATACTGGATGATACGGCCATCTGTTTAAATTCTCTGTATGGTTTAAAAGTTCACGCCAAAGAAGGTTTCGATTTTCTCGACCACGAAACTGAGCATCTCCTCGGTCAAACCTGGGTACACGCCGATCCAAAGGGTATTGTTCATCACACTGTCGGTATGGGTGAGTTCGCCGCTGATGCGGTAGGTGCGACCTTCAAAATACGGTTGGCGAGTTAAATTGCCCGCAAACAATAAACGTGTACCGATTTTGTATTGATCCAAGTATTTCAGCAGCTCTACGCGCGACACACCTGCGTCGTCGCGCAAGGTGATGGGAAAGCCAAACCATGATGGTTCGCTGTTAGCGGTCGCTTCGGGCAATATTAAAAATTCTTCACAGGATTGCAAACGTGCTTTGAGAAAGGCGAAGTTGTGCTGACGTGCGGCGATAAAATCGGGCAATCTATCCATTTGCGCTAAAGCACAGGCGGCTTGCATATCCGTGATTTTGAGGTTGTAGCCCAAATGCGAATAAGTGTATTTGTGGTCGTAGCCCATCGGCAAAGTGCCCAATTGCTGACCAAAACGTTTGCCGCAGGTGTTGTCGCAACCAGGGCCGCAGTAGCAATCGCGTCCCCAATCACGGAAGGATTCAATAATCGTGCGCAGTTCGCGGTCTTTGGTGAAGACCATGCCGCCTTCGCCCATGGTGATGTGATGCGCGGGGTAAAAGCTGCACGTGGCGATATGTCCAAAGGTGCCGACGTGCTGACTTTTGTAGCGCGAACCGAGTGCGTCGCAGCAATCTTCTATCACCCAGAGATTGTATTTAGCGGCGATCGCCATCACCGTGTCCAAATCAAAAGGATTGCCCAAAGTATGCGCCACCATGATGGCGCGGGTTTTGTTGCTGACAGCGGCTTCGATTTTGGCGGGGTCAATGTTGTAAGTGGGAATATCTACATCCACAAACACAGGCACCATGCCGTTTTGCAGCATCGGATTGACCGTGGTGGGGAAACCTGCTGCGACGGTGATGACTTCATCGCCTGCTTTCAAAGCGCGTTCGCCCAACTTGTGCGAAGTCAACGCGGTAAACGCCAATAAATTCGCAGATGAGCCTGATGTGGTGGTCAGCGCGTAAGGTACGCCGACGAATTCGGCGAAGCGTTTTTCAAAGGCTTCGTTAAAGCGACCCGTGGTCAACCAGCCATCCAACGAGGCTTCGACCATGTTCTTGAGTTCGGGTGCGCCAAGCACTTTGCCTGAAGGAGGAACGACGGACGTGCCCGCCACAAAGGGCTTTTCGGCATATTGCAGCGCGCTGTATTGTTCAACTAAATCTAAAATTTGCTGTTTTATTGCTGTTTTGTCCATAAGAACCTCTGCTCAGTTTTGTTTGGTGCTGTTGTTATAGCTGTCGATTTGACGCAAGGTGAGTACCCGCATATCTTGCCCTGTTTGATATGCCCGCTGCCATTCGATAATGGCGCGCAGCGCGTCGGCTAAATGCCAGCGAGGTTGCCAATGCAGGCGCATTTTGGCTTTCGAGCAGTCCAATTTCAGATAATGTGCTTCGTGCGGGTGGCTGCCGCCGTCTAACGTCCAGCTTGCACCGTCACCCCATAATTCGGTAAGCTGTTCAACGATCCATTGCACGGGTTTGGCATCTTCATCACGGGGTCCAAAGTTCCAACCTTCGGCGTAAGGCGTGCCGTCGGTATAGAGCTTTTCCGCCAGTTCTAAATAGCCAGACAAGGGCTCTAACACGTGCTGCCACGGGCGAATCGCGTGCGGGGCGCGGATATTAACGGGTTTTCCTTGGGTAATGGCACGTAAAATATCGGGAATTAAGCGATCTTCCGCCCAATCACCGCCACCAATGACATTTCCCGCCCGTCCTGAAGCAATCGCCACGCCGTGCTGGGCGTATTGGTCAGGATGGAAAAAGGAGTTGCGATACGCCGCTGTGACGAGCTCTGCGCAGCCTTTACTATTGCTATATGGGTCATAACCGCCCATGGCTTCGTTTTCACGATAGCCCCACGCCCATTCGCGGTTTTCATAGCATTTGTCACTCGTCACATTCACCACGGCTTTGACGCTGGGAGTATGCCGCACCGCTTCCAGCAAATTGACCGACCCCATGACGTTGGTGGAATAGGTCTCTACGGGCGCATGGTAGGAGTAGCGAACCAAGGCTTGCGCGGCGAGATGCAGCACGATGTCAGGTTGATGTTCTGTCATCACCGCTTGCAGCTTCGCTAAATCACGTACATCGCCAATGATGCTGGTCATGCCTGCACCCACTTGGGCAACTTCAAACAAACTAGGCGAACTGGGGGGCGACAACGCGTAGCCTATCACTTGCGCGCCCATAGACTGCAACCACAGTGACAACCAACTGCCTTTAAAGCCCGTATGTCCCGTCAATAGTACACGTTTGCCTTGCCAGAAAGCGGGATTCATGGCCAAACCTTCCAAGGTGCTTTGCCTGATTGCCATAACTCTTCAAGATGCATCTTGTCGCGTAGCGTGTCCATCGGCTGCCAGAAACCATTGTGATGAAACGCGGATAGTTGACCTTCTTCTGCCAAGCGTTCTAGTGGTTCGCGTTCCCAGATGGTTTTGTCGTCGGCAATATAATCCAGTACCGAGGGGGATAACACAAAGAAACCCCCGTTAATCATCGCCCCATCTCCTTGGGGTTTTTCGCGGAAGCTATTGACCTTGTTGCCTGTCATATCTAGTGCACCAAAACGCCCTGGTGGAATGGTGGCGGTCAAGGTGGCTTTCACCCCTTGAGCTTGATGGAAGGCAATCAGCTCGGTGATATTGACATCACTTACCCCATCGCCATAAGTTAAACAAAATGCCGCTTCGTCTTTGACGTAATCCGCCACGCGCTTCAGTCGCCCGCCCGTCATGGTTTCTTCACCCGTATCAACCAAAGTGACTTTCCACGGTTCGGCATAGCGTTGATGCACTTGCATTTCGTTATTTTGCATATCAAAGGTCACATCAGAGGTGTGCAAAAAGTAATTGGCAAAATACTCTTTGATGACATAACCCTTGTAACCACAACAGATTACAAACTCATGAATCCCGTGGTGCGAGTAGGTTTTCATAATGTGCCACAAAATCGGCTTACCACCGATTTCAACCATAGGCTTAGGACGAACCGAGGTTTCCTCGCTAATCCGTGTGCCTAATCCTCCAGCGAGTATGACTGCTTTCACATGTTTCCCCTATAGTGTAGACAATGCAGCAAAGGCATCAGGAATGGGGTAATGATGATTTCCCACAAATAAGCCATTCTGGTCAATATGCTCGGCATTTTTCAATGTGCCGTGCACTTCGGAGTCAAAATACTTCACGACTTCGTTTTTGGCAAAATTCCCTGCGACTATGGGGCGACATTCAAAGCCGAGTTCATTGAGCTTGCTGACTAAGTCTTTTCGATTTAAAGAGCTGTTAGGACGAATGACGAGGCTGAAGCCAAACCAACTACTTTCGCCAACTTCTTGTTGAATCAAAATGTCAGGGTGATTGCTGAGTGCGGCTTGTAACAATTGACCATTTTTGCGACGCTCAGCGATTAAAGCAGGTAGTCGTTTCACTTGTTCTACGCCTAATGCGCCTTCTAATTCCAAGGGGCGGACGTTGTAGCCAGGCAATACAAATCGGAATGATTCTTCAAACGGATCATCACTTTTCTCGCCGCATACCAAATTGTGTTTTGGCAAATTGCGTGTCCAACCATGGGCGCGCAGTGACAACAAGATTTGGTACAACTCTTCGTCATCCGTGACGATCAGTCCGCCTTCCATGGTGGAAATATGGTGGCTGAAAAATGAGCTGAATGCGCCCATTACGCCAAAAGTCCCTGCCATTTTGCCTTGATACGTTGCGCCCATGGATTCGCAATTATCTTCCATTAGGATAATATTGCGATCACCAATGATGTCTTGTATACGTCCAAAGTCATTGGGATTGCCCAGTAAATTCACCGCCATAATGGCGCGCGTTTGGTCGGTCGTCGCTAGTGCCAGTTGTTCGAGGTCGTAATTCAGGGTGTTTAAATCAATATCAACGAATTTGATTTTTAGCCCATATTGATACAGTGGATAGTATGTCGTGCTCCACGATACCGCTGGCACAATCACCTCATCCCCGCGTTTCAGCTTTAACAAGGGGTTTTGGGTGTAAAACAACGCGGCAACCATGAGTAGGTTTGCCGATGAGCCTGAGTTGACCATGACACAATATTGACTGCCGATGTATTGTGCAAAGTCGCGCTCAAATGCTTGCACATTCGCGCCCATGGTAAACATACCTGAGGTAATGACGCGTTGCATGGCTTCAAGTTCTTCACTACCCCACGAAGCGGTGGCTAAAGGGAATTTAAAACTCATCACTGCCCATCCTTCAAATAAAAGTCGTAGATTTTTTCAATGCCTGCACGCAAAGTATGCTGCGCTTCCCATCCCCATGCCTTTTGTTTTTCCACGCTAACCAGCTTGCGCGCCATGCCGACGGGCTTGCTCAAGTCGTGTACAAATTCACCCGTATAGCCCATTACTTCGGCAGCCGCTTGATAGTATTCGTTGATGGTGTAGTCGTAGCCTAATCCCACATTCATATAAGTAGGCAGGGTATCAAATTGTTGAATGGCGCGGACAATGGCATCGGCTAGGTCTCCTGCATACATAAACTCCCGCCGCGCAGTCCCATCACCCCAGATTTCAACCGAAGATAAGCCTTTGCATTTGGCTTGATGTACTTTGTGAATAATCGCTGGGACGAGGTGAGAGTGCGCAGGATCAAATTTATCATGCCGACCATAGATATTGCAGGGAATCAATGTTTTATATTGATACTCGGCATCTTCTCGCACGATATAGTCGCACAGGCGGGCGGTCATTACTTTGGCAAGGGCGTAACCTTCATTGGTGGGCTCTAACTCGCCTTTCAGCACTAATTCCTCGCGTAGTGGCTCGTTATGGTTGCGGGGATACATACAAGAACTGCCTAAATTGATTAACCGCTGCACGCCCGTTTGCCGCGCTGCCCACACAATATTGCGCCCCATATCAAGGTTGTCGAGCAAAAATCTAACAGGTTCGCGCATATTGGCTTGAATGCCGCCGACTTTGCCCGCTGCATGAATAATCATGTCGGGCTGATGTTGCGTCAGATAGCGTTGCACCGCGCCAAAATCGCGCAAATCTAATTCGCTACTGCGCGGCGCAAGCATTTCGAATTCGATCATCGCGGGGTGTTCTAAGACATTACGCCCCACCATCCCGCCGCCGCCCGTTAATAAAATACGCTTCATGCTGTTTATTCGTAATTGTTGAGCGTGGTGTAGCCGTGTTTTTTCACTAGCTCATCGCGTTCTGCCGATTTGAGGTCTTCGCGCACCATTTCGCTGACCAGTTCATCGAAAGTGATTTTGGGTGTCCAGCCCAGTTTAGTTTTAGCTTTGGTTGCATCGCCCAATAGCGTTTCCACTTCGGTGGGACGGAAGTAGCGCGGATCAACAGCGACAATACATTTCCCGTTCGCATCGTAGCCTTTTTCATCGACGCCTTCACCTTGCCAAGTGATGCTCATGCCTAATTCTTTGGCTGCGGCATTGACGAAATCACGCACGCTGTATTGCACGCCAGTGGCAATGACGAAGTCTTCGGGATGGTCTTGTTGCAACATCAGCCATTGCATTTCGACATAATCTTTGGCGTGTCCCCAGTCGCGCAACGAATTCATATTGCCCAGATACAGGCATTCTTGCAGACCTAACTTGATGCGCGCCAAGGCACGGGTGATTTTTCGTGTGACGAACGTTTCGCCGCGAATCGGGCTTTCATGGTTAAACAAAATGCCGTTACAGGCATAAATTCCATAAGCCTCACGGTAGTTAATGGTAATCCAGTACGCGTACAGTTTCGCCACGGCGTAAGGGCTGCGCGGGTAAAACGGTGTGGTTTCCTTTTGGGGGGTTTCTTGTACCAAGCCATATAGCTCAGAGGTGGAGGCTTGGTAGAAGCGAGTCTTTTTAGCTAGCCCCAAAATGCGAATCGCTTCCAAAATCCGCAACGCGCCCAGCGCATCAGAATTCGCGGTGTATTCGGGTTCTTCAAACGAAACCGCAACATGGCTTTGCGCAGCAAGATTATAAATTTCGTCTGGTTGCACTTTTTGAATAATTTGCGTCAAGCTAGACGAGTCGGTCATGTCACCGTGATGCAGGAAAAATGGTTTGCCCGTTTCATGCACATCATGGAATAAATGGTCAATCCGCGCGGTATTGAACAATGAGCTACGGCGTTTAATGCCATGTACTTCATAGCCCTTATCCAACAGCAGCTCGGCAAGATATGCGCCATCTTGTCCTGTGACACCTGTAATCAGTGCTACTTTTTTCGTTTGGTTCATGCTGTATTCCTTTTGCGAATGAGCTTATCGCCCGTAATTATCTTCGTAACGTTGAATATCGTCTTCTCCCACATAGCTGCCGACTTGAATCTCGACGATGTGTAGCGGCTCCGTGCCGCGATTTTCTAGGCGATGTTTTGTCCCAATGGGTATATAAGTGCTTTGGTTCTTATACACGGTGATGACTGCATCGCCGTTGGTGACGGTTGCCACGCCTGATACCACGACCCAATGCTCTGAACGATGTTGATGGCTTTGCAAGCTCAACCTCGCTCCAGGTGCAACTTCGATGCGTTTGAGTTTGAATCCTTCTGGGTCTTCTTCCAACACGGTATAGCTCCCCCAAGGGCGATTCACTTTGGCATGATAAACGTGTTCTGTCGCGCCGCGTTGTTGCAAAGTATCGACCACTTCGCGCACGCGTTGGGTTTGGTCATTCTTGGCAATTAGAATTGCATCGGCGGTTTCAATAATGCACAGGTTCTCTACACCTATCGCAGCAACCAGTCTTTTCTCAGCACGAATTAAGCTGTTTGCGCAGTCAATTGCAATGACATTGCCTTGTAGCGCATTGTCATTCTCATCTTTAAGGGAAATTTCATGCACCGCCTGCCAGCTTCCTACGTCATTCCAGCCAATATCACAAGGGATGAGGGACACGCGATCAGATTTTTCTAACACACCATAATCAATGGAGATGGAAGGCGATGATGCAAAGTGTTTTTCAATGGCTTGTTGAAAATCGCCATTGATTTTGCTGTCGCGCACAATCATCTGAATGATTTGATAAACGTCTGGTAGGTGTCGCTGGATTTCAGCCAAGATGACCGAGGCACGCCAGACAAACATACCCGAATTCCAGTAGTAATTGCCCTCTTGAAGAAATTGCTCTGCCGTGGCGAGATCGGGTTTCTCAGTAAAACGTTCAACAGTCTGCACAGGAGCATCTGATTTAGCAAATGTCTTAATATAACCAAAGCCCGTATCTGGGCGAGTGGGCTGAATGCCGAACGTTACGAGTTGACCATTTTGTGCGGCTTCAATCGCCGTAAGTAAGTGGCTGCGGAAGCGTGCTTCGTCTTTGATAATATGATCGGAGGGTAGAACAACCATCATTGGATCCGCCCCTTTTCTCATCAAATAAGAGGCCGCCAAGGCAATTGCAGGTGCGGTATTGCGCCCGACAGGCTCGTATAAGCTTTGGTAGGGGCGCAAGGCATGATACGACTCACCTTTGGCATGGGTTTCTTGGGTGACAATGAGTACGTTATCTGCTGCAATCAGCGGCGCAAGTCGGTTAATCGTGGTTTGTAGTAACGAGTATTCGCCATCCAATGCCAAAAACTGCTTGGGCAAGTCTTGGCGCGACAATGGCCACAAACGACTACCCGCCCCCCCCGCCAAAATCACAGCGTTTACTGGACTATTGCTCACTGCACTGCCCCTTGTTGATATGTGCTTCGTATTCTAATACAGCTATTTCCATGCGTAGCCGCTCATATTCTGCTACCTTACATTGGAGGAACTCGACGGTCACTCGCGCCTTTTCCTCCATCCCCTCTGGGGTCAGAAAATAAGAATATGCTCGCTTATTGTCACTGCTCCGAAAATTGTTGACCTTAATACAGCCTTGACGAATAAGCGCGTTCAAGCAGAAATTCACCTTTCCCAGGCTAAGCCCCAGTTGTTTTGCAAGGTCTCTTTGGGAAAGTGTTGGATTTTCTGCTAGAATTTTCAGCAGACCATAGTTTGTTGCATGGCTAAACATTGAGGCGTGTTCATAAAGTGAACGCGCATTGAAACCGCGAAAGGTAGTTGCTGTCAAGTTTATAACATCGTGAGCTGAATCGCATGAAGAACGGCTTTACAATAATTCGAAAGCTCGGCATCATGCCCAGCACACTTTCACGTTGACACTAAGGGATACATCATGGCTGTTGCTGCAAAACCTCCCGTTAAAAAGAACAAAGAAATTACTTTCTTGTGGGAAGGGAAAGATAAAACAGGCAAGAATGCAAGGGGGGAGATGCGTGCGATTAGTGAAACCATTGCACGTGCCAATTTGCGGCGTAGCGGGGTCAATGTTGTCAAAATCAAAAAATTAAAAACGGGCGGTGGCTCGGCAGTCACCGCCAAAGATATTTCGTTATTTACTCGACAACTTGCCACCATGATGAAATCGGGTGTGCCTTTACTGCAAGCTTTTGATATTGTTGGAAAAGGGCACGATAACCCCAAGGTTGCTAAACTTTTATTTGACATCAAAACCGATGTTGAAACGGGTAGCAGTTTGCAACAGGCCTTCAGGAAATACCCGTTATTTTTTGACGACTTGTATTGCAACTTGATTGGCGCAGGGGAATCAGCAGGTATTTTGGATAGCTTGCTTGATCGTCTGGCGACCTATCAGGAAAAGATTCAAGCAATCAAAGGCAAGATCAAGTCCGCGCTTTTTTACCCAATCTCCATTATCGTGGTCGCGTTCGTCATTACGGCGGTGATTATGATTTTTGTGATTCCTGCCTTTAAGGAGTTATTTTCTAGCTTCGGGGCAAATTTACCTACACCAACGCTGGTGTTGATGGGTATTTCTGATTATTTTGTTGCATACTGGTATTTGATTATTGGCGGGACGGTCGGCAGTATTTACACCTTTTTCTATTTTTGGAAGAGGAGTAAAAAAATGCAGGATGCGATGGATAGAATTATGTTGAAAATGCCCGTTTTTGGCACACTGATCCGTAAAGCCAGTATCGCGCGCTGGAGTCGTACTTTGGCAACCATGTTCGCCGCAGGTGTACCGCTGGTGGAAGCCTTTGATTCGGTTGCGGGGGCCGCAGGGAATGTGGTGTATTTTGATGCGACTAAACAGATTCAACGCGAAGTGATGAATGGTAATTCACTCACCTCCGCGATGACGGAAACAGGCGTTTTTCCCAGTATGGTGTTGCAAATGGTGACGATTGGCGAGGAAGCGGGGTCGTTGGATGCGATGCTCAGTAAGGTAGCTGACTTTTTTGAAGCGGAAGTAGATGATGCTGTGGAGGCCTTGTCCAGCCTGATGGAGCCTGTCATTATGGTGGTGCTAGGTACGTTGATTGGCGGCATGGTCGTGGCGATGTATTTGCCAATCTTCAAGATGGGCGAAGCGATCTAAGGAGGCACTGATTAAATCTTCCGTTCTTAGTGAGCTTGTCGAACCATGAATGGAAGATTCAATGAAATCATATAATTAAATGCGTTCACCTTCGACCGTTCGACAAGCTCACGGCTCAGGGCGAACGGATTTAATCAGCATCTCCCTAAATTATGGTGAAGGGAGAAGAGGGAATGGATTAAGGGTAAAATCACCTCTTCTAACGAGGGGTGAGTGCTTTCCACTTCCCCTTATCTATTCACACTTCTCAATGGGTACAGTTAGGGATGTGCTGATTTATTCGGTTTAGTATTTTTTGCTGAAGCAAAAACACTTTTGTATCAATGGACTGGATTCCGACCTTCGTCGGAATGACGAATAAATCAGTAACTCCTTAGTATTTTCAGCACCGCTAGTACGTAAAAGGTGGAATGTATCGCCACCTTTACTTTTTTTACCTTTTACCTTTTACCTTTACCGAAAATAAACCATGAGTTTTCTTCAACTTTTAGAGGCTATCCCCCCCGCATTTTATGTAGTGTGTTTGATCGTGGGCTTGCTTGTCGGCAGTTTTCTCAATGTTGTCATTCATCGTCTGCCCAAGATCATGGAGCGTGGCTGGCAACAGCAATGTGCTGAATTGCGTGGCGAAGCTGTGGATGAACCTGAAAAGTACAACTTGGTATTTCCACATTCAGCTTGTCCGCATTGCAACCATCGTATTCGCGCATGGGAAAATATCCCCATTTTGAGCTATATGTTGCTACGCGGAAAATGCAAAGGATGCGGTGCGCGTATTTCACCCCGCTATCCTATTATCGAGGCGGTCAGTGGTGCGTTGTCTTGCTATGCCGCCGTACACTTTGGTTTTGGCTGGGGGGCGGTCGGTGCCATTGCGCTGATCTGGGCATTGCTGGCCTTAACGGCGATAGATATTGACACCCAATTATTGCCCGATGACATCACCTTGCCTTTGTTGTGGTTAGGATTGTTATTCAATACTTATCACACCTATACATCTCTCAGCAGTGCCGTGATGGGCGCAGTGTTCGGCTATTTATCCTTGTGGAGCGTTTACTGGTTGTTTAAGTTGATACGCAATAAAGAAGGCATGGGGTACGGTGACTTTAAACTGTTGGCTGCCTTGGGTGCTTGGCTGGGCTGGCAAATGTTACCGCTGATTATTTTATCCTCTTCGGTGGTTGGTGCCGTGGTGGGTATTACCATGATGGTTACGTGCAAAAAAGGCAGCGAAGTGCCCATTCCTTTTGGTCCCTATCTGGCTGGTGGCGGTCTGATCGCGCTCTTTTGGGGGCAAACCATTACGCAAAGTTATCTGCAAATTGCCGCTGTCCCATAATGCCTGCGTTGTGCATTGGTTTGACGGGGGGCATTGGTAGCGGCAAAAGCACCGTGGCTAGACTATTTGCTGATCTAGGTGCGGGAATCGTGGATGCCGATATTATTGCTCACGAGCTCACCCGCACCCATGGAGCGGCAGTTCCGTTGATTGCAGCGCGCTTTGGCGATGACTATCTAAACGCGGAGGGCGCATTAAATCGCGAAAAGATGCGCACGCTCATTTTTTCGGATCCAATTGCGAAACAGGAGTTGGAGGGACTGATACATCCGCTCATTTTCACTGAAGTGCGTAGGCAATTAGTCGCGTGCGCATCACAACCCTATACCTTGTTAGTGGCGCCACTCTTGTTTGAGCAGCCGATTTTTCAGCAGTTGGTGCGGCGCACACTGGTGGTGGACTGCCCAGAATCATTGCAAATTCAACGCACCATGCTGCGCAGCCAGCTCAGTGAAGCTGAGGTGCAGGCGATTATTGCGCAACAAATGCCTCGCGCTGAAAAGATTCGTCTAGCAGACGATCTCATTGACAATACAACAGGGATGGAACAACTTGAAAATGCAGTAAAATATCGACATCAAGTCTATGTCACGTTAGCGCAAAAAAACAAACATTGACTTGGACATATATTTCAAATATCTTAATGCCCTTTGATTTTCAAATAGTGCCTAATTTCGCCATTATTACAACATGATTAACTACGAATTTCCCCTCAATGAAAAAGTGCGCACATGGTTGCGGCTTGAGGATTTATTCGGGCGAATTTTCCATTTTATGGCGCAAGAAGAGGGGATCGATCATCACGATGCGCTCACAACATTGTTTGAAATTCTGGAAGCCAGCAGTCGCGCAGATTTGAAGTCAGAGCTGTTGCAGGAGCTTGAACGTCAAAAACGCACTCTCACGATACGATGCGACAATCAAGTTGCCGTTAAATCTGGCGGGGAAAGCGTACTGCTCGAATTAGAGCAGGCATCGGCAGAGTTGTTGGCTCTTCTTGGCAAAGTGGGGCAGCATTTGCGCAAAAATGAATGGCTGATGGTAATCAAGCAGCGTGCCAGCATGCCAGGAGGAACGTGTGAATTTGACCTGCCTTCCTATCACTATTGGCTACAACAAGATGCGGCGATCCGTCGTGCAGATTTAGAAGCTTGGCTTGCGCCCATGCTCCCAATACATGTCGGTATCAGTATTGCCCTGAGATTGTTGCGTGCCGAGGGGAAATCAATGAAATTTATCGCCCACAAAGGTAATTTTCAGCAAATGCAGGGTGGGAAAGGCACGCAAATGTTGCGTCTCGCGATTAGTCGGGAATACCCCTGTGTGCCTGAGGTCGGTGCAAACAAATACGCCCTGAATATTCGTTTTTTGGTTGCCGATTACGCCACCAAGCCTTCTTTATATCAGCAGGATATTCCGTTTGAACTCACTTTTTGCAGCTTAAGTTAATGGCCTCTGCTCCCATCGTCACTTGCCCGCACTGCGGCAAAGCACACGCTTACGACACGACCAATCCCTACCGTCCTTTTTGTTGCGAACGTTGCAAAATGATTGATTTGGGAAAATGGGCAAATGAAGACTATCGCGTTGCCGTGGCGGAAGAAGAGCAAGATTTTCAGTCCCCCGTTCAGCGCACCCATTAGTTAAAAATCCCGACTACATCGCCGCAATTGCGTCGCAACACTCCTGCACCAGCTCGCCACCGCGATAAATTAACCCACTGTAGACTTGCACCAAACTCGCACCCGCTTGAATCTTTTCCACTGCATCCGCGCCATTTAATATCCCACCCACGCCGATAATGGGCAATGCGCCTTGTATTTCATTGGCCAATTGACGTATCACCGCCGTAGATTTGTCGCGTACTGGCGCGCCGCTCAGTCCCCCTGTTTCTGCCCCATGCGGCAAATTTTCTACCCCCACGCGTGACAAGGTGGTGTTGGTGGCGATCACACCATCCAGCTCGTGTTGCATCAACAAACGTGCGATATGGTTAATTTGTTCACTTTCCATGTCGGGTGCGATTTTCAATGCAATCGGCACATATTTGCCATGTTGATCCGCCAGCTTTGCTTGTTCCGCTTTAAGCTGTATCAACAACATATTCAAGGCTTCTTCATCCTGCAACTGACGTAGATTTTTAGTGTTAGGTGAAGAAATATTGATCGTCACATAACTGGCATGAGCATAGACTTTGCGCAAACAAATTAGGTAATCATCGGCGGCACGCTCAATCGGCGTGAGGGCATTTTTGCCAATGTTAATCCCCAACACCCCTTTAAACTGAGCGCGTTGCACATTGGCCAACAAGGCATCCACGCCTTCATTATTGAAGCCCATACGATTGATGATGGCGTTCGCTTGAGGCAAGCGGAACAGACGCGGTTGCGGGTTGCCAAGCTGAGGCAAGGGCGTGATCGTGCCGATCTCAATAAAACCAAAGCCCAGTGCCGCCAGCCCATTGATGCACTCACCATTTTTGTCTAATCCTGCCGCCAGCCCTACAGGGTTGGGAAAGTGGATGCCCATCACCGTGCGAGGATTCGGTGCGGGGTTCGCGCCCACCAGTCCGCTCAGTCCCAGAGAATGTGCCAAATTCAGACCCTGTAAAGTCAAGTGATGCGCGGTTTCAGGATCCAGTGTAAACAGGGCGGGGCGTAGTAAGTTATACATAATTTGTTAGCAGTAAAAGTTGATTTTTCATGCCCTTAAGCTAGACAAGGGCGTGAGATTATTTGCGGCAGCCTGTTTTTTCGACCACCACAGGAATGGGGAATTTTTTCTTGGCGGGGAATAAATCCGAGCGTTGTTTGCCGCGCCAAAACTCGGCGATGACATCGCCCAATTGCACGCACAGCCAGCCAAACAAAATATAACCCAGCTGACCCACCATGGGGTGCGGCAAATTGATCGCCAAAATGCCGCCATTGTTTTGATAAAGGATGGCAACAAAATTACCTACAATCGTACCTGCCAGTGCGCTACAGACCACTCGCCCCCAGTCGCCTGTGGGCAAACCTGAAAAAATACTGCCTTCATGCCACAAGCCTTGCAAGGCAATAAGCAACAACAATGGCGCGCTCCAATACAGCCAAAACAGCTTATCGACCCATGCTGCCCCTGCTAACAAACCAAATGCGCCCAGGATAAACCATAGCAACACTTGTGCTTCGTGTTTGAGCGCGGGGACGGGGATGCCCGCCGCTAGGCGTTTGAGAAAATTTGGCATCGCGCCCAGCACAGCGCGCGTGATTAACACGGCGGGCGCGAGCAAGGCAAAAAGTGGCGTAAAGAGTAGCAATGCCACCACAGGATGAACGGATTGCGTCCCCCAACTGGCGACGTAACCATTCAGGTAAACCAGCAACCAGCCTAATGCTGCGCTGGTCGCCGCCATTGCCCAAAAGAAATTCCGCTGTAAGTTCAGCAGGTTGTTTTCGGTATAACGTCTCAACAGAAAGTTCATCCAAACGATATAACCCGCCAGCATCAACGTGGTGAGCAGCAAGGCGGGGGGATTCACTTCTCCGCTTAATCCTTGCTCAATATCTGCTCCAGTGAGCCAGATGCCAATAAGCGGCAAAAGCAACAAAGCGGCGACAAAAATGGCCAAACGGGTTTTCATGGTGAATTCCTTGATTTGTTGAGATCGGGATTTTACCCGTTACGCGTGATCGGCTCGATCAATTGTGCGCCAAGCCCCTTCAAACAGCCCTTCCGAAGGTTGATACTGGGTTTTGTATGCCATTTTGCGACTATTCTCAATCCAATAGCCTAAGTACACATAATCCAGCTGCAATTGGCGACACAACTCAATTTGCCACAACACGTTATACACGCCGAAGCTGCTATTCGGCACATCAGGATCGAAAAATGTATAGACAGCTGACAAACCATCGCTCAGCGCATCGACCACACTCACCATGCGCAGCACACCTTGCTCCCGAAATGTCACCAGCACCGAATCCACATGACTTTCCAGCAAGAAATGTTGATAAGATTCGTAATCATCATTATCCATGCCGCCGCCTGCGTGACGGGCGTGTTGATAGCGTTGATACAATTCGTAATATTCTGGCGTGTCTTGCAGCTTGTGCGCACGCACTTCCATGTGCGTATAGCGTTTCCAAACCCGCCGTTGGGTTCGATTGGGTTTAAAAGATGACACGACTATGCGCAAAGGAATGCACGCCTGGCAACCATCACACAACGGGCGATACGTATGCGTACCACTCCGTCTAAATCCATGGTGCACCAGTTGCGAATAGATTGCCCCATCTATCAAAATCGAGGGTGTGGCGACTTGGGAACGAGCCTCTTGTGTCGCCAAATAGCTGCATTCGTAGGGTGAAGTCAGGTAAAAATTCAGCGCATTGAAGGGAATATCGTTGGGATGGCTCATGTAAATAAATTGGCATCAAACTGCCAGTAATCAACGGGTGGACGAGAAATAAATTCGGTCAGCTCACGGATAAATACCTCGCGGGGAATTTCCGCTGCGCCCAAAGACGCAAGGTGCGCGGTATTCATCTGGCAGTCAATCATACCAAAATCCCAGCGCGTCAACTGCGCACACAAATGCGCTATCGCTACTTTAGATGCGTTGCTCATGGTGCAAAACATGGATTCCCCATAAAACATCCGCCCAATGGCGACACCATACAATCCGCCGACCAGTTCGCCCTGATACCAAGTTTCCACCGAATGCGCATAACCTAGCGCATGCAATCCACTATAACCCGATACAATATCTTCGCTGATCCAAGTGCTTTCACGATTCACTTTCGGCGCAGCACAGGCATACATCACTTGTGAAAATGCCGTATCGACCCGCACTTCAAAACCGCCCGTGCGCAATACCTTAGCCAACGATTTTGACAATTTAAAGTGTTGGGGACGCAGCACCATGCGCGGATCAGGACTCCACCACAGAATCGGATCCTCCTCATTAAACCAAGGAAAAATCCCCCGTTTATACGCCGCCAACAACCGCATAGGTGACAAATCGCCCCCCATCGCCAATAATCCATCGGGGGTGGCGAGTTCTACAGATGGAAATTCATACATGCACACTTCCTCGTAATCATCATGGTTCGCAAACCCAATGCGCACGTTACCGCAGGCAGGGCTGGGAGGCAATCATTAGCAAGCAAACGCTGAATTTTTACAGCAGGTGCTGGCGTTATCTCGGCAAAGACAGGGTTGTCAATTAGTAGCTTTTAAGCTACATCATGTCCCATGATTGAACTATTACGTGTTTAGTCCCATCATTAAGCGGTGTATCATATACCGAACTTAAAGAGGAAAAGAGATGGGACAAGTATTACACGGCACAGCCACGACTACGCACGTTGTGCGAGCAAAAATACAAGCGTCTGAAGCGAGCTTGCTTGAGTTATCCGAGCAGTACGGGATCAACCCCAAAACCGTGCTGAAGTGGAAGCATCGGGATTCGGTGGAGGATCAAAAATGCGGGGCAAAGCCAGGTCAAGGCAGTGTGTTGTCTGAACTGGACGAAACCGTGATTGTCGAGACGCGGCGCAAGACTTTGCTGCCCTTGGACGACCTATTCGACCTGCTGTTGCCGCTGATTCCCGTGCTGACCCGCTCTAATCTGCACCGCTGTTTACAACGCCACCACATCAGCCGCTTGGTGGATTTGTTGCCGCCAGAGGAAAAAGGCGAGTACAAAACCTTTAAAAAATATGAACCTGGCTATCTCCACATTGATACCGCACAAATCAATCTGGGTAAAGATAAGTGGTATCTATTTGTGGCAATCGACCGCGCCACGCGTTATGTCTATGTCGAATTACACGACAACAAGCGCATGGAAACGGCAGCAGCATTTTTACAGCAAGCATTGAAACAATATCCATTTAAAATCAATAGAATACTGACTGACAATGGGATTGAATTTAGCTATAACCTGCTGGTGGAAGCCAAAAAACCCAAGGATAAAATTCATCCCTTTGTCGCCATCTGCCAAGCACAAACCATCGAACACCGCACCACCTTGGTTAAACACCCTTGGACGAACGGCATGGTCGAAGCCATGAACAAAAAGATCAAAGCCAACACCACCAAACGCTTTCATTACGACAACGTCACTGAGCTCAAAGAACACCTATACGCCTATATGTTGAACTACAACTTCAACCTAAAACTCCGTGCCATTGGGCGTATTCCCCCCTTTGAAGCTATACTCAACGCTTATCAAAAAACACCTGATATTTTTTACATCAACCCTAACCAGTTAATGGTGGGACTAAACAATTACGATACCAAACGACCGAGGGTGCAGAGCCATTAACCGAATGGTTGCATGCTTTGAAAGATAAGCAGGCACAATCCGCAGGTTCTGCGTGGCTTAGGTAACACTAATTTTTCGTCATCCCCGCGAAGGCGGGGATCCAGCTCTTTGAATTAACTAGATTCCTGCTTTCGCAGGAATGACGAGATCCGAATAAATCACTGTCTCTCTAAAGCGTTTTGAACGAATGATGTTGGGTTATTTTGTGATACGGCTGTGCGAAAAAATCGCAAGCCGCAGACATCCAAACTGCCAAAACCTATTGGGCAGACTGGAAACGGAGACAAAAATGAGCAAAAAATTAGTCGGCGCGGTATCGCACCACGCACAAGAATTAGCGGAATTGCGCGCAGATCGCGAACTGGCAGTGGCGTATCTCAAAGAAGCAATGGAATCGTTGGACAACCCTGATGACAGAGCAGCGGGGCTTTTGGCATTACGCACTATCGCCGAAGCCTATGGCGGACTCGGTGCAGTTGCCGCCGAAGCGGGCATCAGCCGCGAATCGCTTTATCGTACCCTGTCACCCAAAGGCAATCCCACCTTAAAAACGCTGCTGGCGGTGTTAAAAGCAGTGGGAATGAAATTGTCGGTTGAACCTGTGTTGGCGTGAGTCAGATGCAAGGGGTGCATAAGTGCCACATTGGAATTATAAAGTTTCGAAATAGTCTTTGTGCTTATGGGCTAGTTTTTCAATATCGTCCAATTCATTATTTAATCTCATTTTTCACCCATCGAACGATGTACCAATGAATTCCTACCTGAAAAACCTGCTAGCTAGCTAGTCAAAAGGAGTATTTGATGCGGAGATTGCGCAACCACTCTCCTTAAAGCCACTCCACACGCACCTGCCACCAAAGTGATGCCTCTTGGCGAGGCCGTGTCCCCGTCTATCCTGTCAGCCATAAATCAAACAACCGTTTGAAATAATTTGACAGCCGCTTACCTAGCCTTTAAATTACGGTACTCAATTTTTGAGCCATTCCGAAAATCCCATGAAATCCAAATTGCTAGCGTTGTCCTTTCTCCCCTTTGTCGTGGCTTGTAGCAAAGAAACTCCAATCGTTGTCCCTGCTGAGCGTCCTGCCTTGACGATGCAAGTTGGCGTGATTGCGAGTGAAAATGCGGCGAGCTATAGCGGCGATGTGCGCGCACGGCATGAAATTCCCTTGGGGTTTCGCGTGGGTGGGAAAGTCGCTGCACGCTTGGTGGATGTGGGGGCAGTGGTGCAGGCAGGGCAGATGTTGGCGCGTTTGGATGTCGGGGATGCGACGTTGCAAGTGGGGGCGGCGGAGGCGCAATTGACCCTCGCGCGGGCGGAGGTGGAACGCTATCGCTTGCTGTTTGCGAAAAAATTTATCAGCCAATCGGCGTTGGATGCTAAAGAAACTGCCTTGCAAGCTGCGACGGCGCAAGCGGGTTTAGCGCGCAATCAGTCGGGTTATACCAATCTGATCGCGGAACACGCGGGCGTGGTGGTGGCGACTTTGGCGGAAGTCGGACAAGTCGTTTCTGCTGGGCAACCCGTCGTAAAATTAGCGCAAGATGGTGAACGCGAAGTGGTGATTGCCGTGCCTGAAGCGCAATTTTCGGCGTTGAAAGTCGGGGATACGGCAGACGTGATATTGTTTTCAGGCAGTGCCGAGCGGCATTTGGTGGGGCGGTTGCGGGAATTATCGCCCGCTGCGGATCCCGCCAGCCGCACTTATCCTGCTCGCATCACGTTGACCAACGCAGCACCTGATGCGGCGTTGGGCATGACCGCACAAGTGCGTTTTGCACCACATAATAGCCCATCGGCGCAACTCATCATTCCGCTGACAGCCATTTTTCAGCAGGAAAAAAACATGGCGGTGTGGATCGTGGCGAAAGATCATAGCGTGAGTTTGCGCCCGATCACCGTGGCGGCGTATCGCGAAAACGGCGCGGTGATTGCCAGCGGACTCGCGACGGGGGAACGCATTGTCAGCAACGGCGTGCATCGTTTATCGGCGGGCGAAAAAATCCAAGCGATTGACACGGGTGTTACGCGATGAAAGCACCTAACTTATCCGCATGGGCATTAAAGCATCAACAAATGGTGATTTATTTGATGGTCGTGCTGACCATCGCGGGCGTGTTGTCCTATCGCAACTTGGGGCGCGCCGAAGACCCTGATTTTACGATGAAAGTCATGGTGGTGCGCACTTTGTGGCCAGGTGCCACCGCGCTGCAAGTGGAACAAGAACTAACCGAACGTCTGGAAAAAAAGCTGCAAGAAACGCCATGGATCGACATTGTGCGCTCGGCTTCCAAGGCAGGTGATTCGACCATTTTTGTGCTGCTGAAAGATTACACGCCCAAAACAGAAGTCCCAGAAGCCTGGCGGCAAGTGCGTAAAAAATTGGACGATATTCGCGCCACGCTGCCCGCTGGCGTGCAAGGTCCGTTCCCCAATGACGATTTTGGCGATGTGCAAATCAACATTTTCGCGCTGACAGGCGATGGCTTTGACTTGGCACAACTGCGCCGCTATGCCGACAAAGTCGCGCTGGAGCTTAAGCGCGTGCCTGATGTCAAGCGCGTAGAACTGATCGGTGTGCAAGAAGAAAAAATCTATCTGGACGCACAGCCCGCCCGCCTTGCCAGTTTAGGTATTTCGCCGATGCAAATTGGCGATGCCTTACAAAAACAAAATGTGATTACTCCTGCGGGCTTTATCGACACGACAACTGACCGTATTCGCCTGCGCGTCTCTGGCAGTTACGACCAGCTCGACCAAATACGTAATACCGATTTATTGATTAATGGGCAACATTTCCGCTTGGGCGATATTGTCAAAGTGAGTCGCGGTTTGTCCGACCCGCCCAGTGCGCGGATGCGCGTGGGTGGACAACCCGCCATCGGCATCGGCATCATCATGGATAAAGGCGGCAACGTCATCCACTTAGGCGAGCATTTAGATGCGGCAATGACCATCATCAAAGCGGGGCTGCCCGTGGGCGTGGAGGTGAAAGTCGTCGCTAATCAATCCGAAGTGGTCAAAGGCTCGATTTCGCTGTTTGAAGATTCGCTTGCGGAAGCGGTGCTAATCGTGTTGGCGGTGTCATTTTTAAGCTTGGGTTGGCGCACAGGCACGGTGGTGGCGTTGTCCATTCCGCTGGTGCTGGCGATTACTTTTTTCATGATGAAGCTTTTTGGTATTGATTTGCAACGCATCTCTTTGGGTGCACTGGTCATCGCCTTGGGGTTGTTGGTGGATGATGCGATTATCGCCGTTGAAATAATGGTGGTAAAAATGGAACAAGGCTGGGATCGCTACAAAGCCGCCACCTTTGCCTACACCAGCACCGCCTTTCCGATGCTGACGGGTACGCTGATTACCGCTGCCGCCTTCACGCCTGTGGGCTTTTCCAAATCGACCGCCAGCGAATATACCTTCTCTATTTTTGCCGTGGTTACCATCGCCTTGCTGGTGTCATGGGTGGTCGCGGTGGTGTTCACACCTTACCTCGGCTATCGTTTGCTTGACCCCAAGAAATTGCAACTTAAAGCACAGCAACACGGTGAGGACATCTATAACACCCCTTTTTATCGCCATTTTCGCTCGCTGGTCGTCGGCTGTTTACGTCATCGCTGGTGGGTTATTGGCGGGACGGTGGGAATTTTTGTCTTGGCGATGATCGCATTTAATGTGGGTGTGCAAAAGCAGTTTTTCCCCGCTTCCAGTCGCGATGAATTGATCGTCGATGTGTGGTTGCCGCAAAGTGCATCGCTTAAAGCCACCGAAGTCGAAACTCGTCGTATCGAACAAATTTTGGCAAAAGACCCCGATGTGCGCTCTTACGTCAGCTACGTTGGCAATGGCACACCACGTTTTTTCTTGTCCTTGGATATGCGTTTATTTAGCGACAACTACGCACAAGTGGTGATTATTACCAAAGGTTTGGCTGAACGAGAAAGGCTCAAACACAAACTGGAAGACCTGTTTACCTCGGCCGAGGGCGGCTTCACGCACATCCACGCTCGTGTGTTGCGCTTGGAAAATGGCCCGCCGATTGGCTATCCCGTGCAATTCCGTGTAATGGGCGAAGATGTGGAAAAAGTGCGTGTCATCGCGGCGAAAGTTGCCGATTTAATGCGCGCCAACGGACATTTGCAAGATGTCAGCTTTGACTGGAACGAAAAAGTCAAAGCTATCCGCGTCGAAGTCAACCAAGATCGCGCCCGCCAATTGGGCTTGTCCAGCCAAGAAATTTCGCAAGCATTACAAGGCTGGTTGCAAGGCGTGCCACTCACCCAATTCCGCGAAAAAGACCAACTGATTGACGTAATGTGGCGCGGTGCGGACGTGGGACAACAGCAATTAGACAAGCTGCTGGACTTGGACATCCCCTTGTCCAACGGCAAACACGTTCAACTCGCCCAAGTCGCCAAACTCGTGCCTACGCTGGAAGAAGGCTTGATTTGGCGGCGCAACCGTCTGCCCAATATGAGCGTGTTAGGCGACATGGCAGACAAAACCCAACCCGCCACCGCCACCGCACAAATGGAAAAAGTCCTAGAACCGCTGCGCGCCAGCCTACCGACAGGCTACCGCATCGAAACAGGCGGCAGCGTGGAAGAATCCGCCAAAGGTGAAACGGCGATTAAAGCGGTGGTGCCGCTGACCTTGGTCGGCATCATTACCTTACTGATGATCCAGTTGCAAAATATCAGCCGTACCATCATCGTGTTACTCACCGCCCCGCTGGGTTTGATTGGCGTAGCACTGGCGTTAATGGTGTTCCAAGTGCCTTTTGGTTTCGTCGCCAACTTGGGCTTTATCGCGCTGGCGGGGATGATTATGCGCAACTCGGTGATTTTGGTGGATCAAATCCGTCAAGATGAAGAAGAGGGAAAATCTCGCTGGGAAGCCATCGTCGGCTCCACCGTCCGCCGCTTCCGCCCCATCACCCTCACCGCCGCCGCCGCGATTCTGGCGATGATCCCCCTGACCCGCCAAGTGTTCTGGGGGCCGATGGCGGTGTCGATTATGGGTGGATTGGTCGTCGCAACCTTGCTGACGTGCTTGTTCTTACCTGCGTTGTATGCGGCTTGGTTTAGGGTTAAGGAGGCGTAGGGCGGGTTCGCGCAGCAACCCGCCAAACTGTAGGTGCGGATTTATCCGCACGGGTTGCGGTGGGTGGTATTTGTCGTAGTGTGCGCCGTGCGCACGATAGCTTTATAGCCGCGTGCGCAACAAGTTGCACACCCTACGACTCGCCTGAGGTAGGGTGTCAATAAGCGAAGCGCATTGCACCAATTGCTTGATTGCACGATGAGTTTACATGCGGCGCATTAACGAATGCGCCCTACGCGGGCTGACTAGCTGTCTTGCTTTTCGGTTGCTCAAAAAGCAATTTTCCTATCCACCAAACTGATTGTCCAAAATTGGAAATGAGTTGTTCACCCTGCCTTAGGAACGATCCACTCTCGTCAATTCCAGCGAGCTTCAAAGCATCTCCAATCTTGGAGCTGGTCGGATGTGCATCACCTACTCGCATGTCATATGCTCCAGCGATTGCACCAAAAACGAGGCGAGCTTTATCAGCTCCAACCTTCTGGGCTAAGACATTCTGAAGAAGCTTGTTTGAAGCAAGCTTTTCCTTCTCAGCATGAGTTGAAAGCTTGCGAAGTGCTTGGACATCAATCCGATCCGAAAACACACGAACAAGCTCTTTCGCCAACCTCAGCAATGAGACTTGATCCCTGCTAGAGAAGCGGGAAACATGTTGCATGACAGCAGCATCATCTATGTTGTGAGTGAACAGAGAAATGCTGAACTCTTGACGAAAGCCCGCCTCTAGCATCTGCATGCTCTTGAACAACAACTCTTCTACAGCATGTGTAGATGCTGGCTGAGCTTTAACCTGCGAGGCTAGCAACTCATTTGAAACCTTCCCATCTGGGACAACGTTATGAGCAGCCCAAATGTGCTGCTCCCATGCGGCGAGGCGGGCTACATCATAGGCATAGACCGTGATTAAATCCGAAGCGTTAATTCCGAAGTGCACCACATACCCAGACGTGGAGCCAATACCACCTGTTTCTGCCGTATACCACTTAAGAGAAAAGCCGCGATGATCGAGAAGCTCGCTGACAACGCTGGGACGGAACCACAGCCATCGACCAATGTCTTCGTTGTCTAAGTTGGCAGATGGCATTCGCGTTCCGTCAGTTTCCACGATAAATTGGGGAAGAGTCTTATCTGCATCTCCTCGAACACGCACGCTTCGCCCTTGATGATCGATCCATTCGTCTCGCCAGAACTCGCCCTCTACCCGCACACCTTCGTAACCACTCCGATGCCCTTTCGAGCTTTCAAATGCGGTGTTATCACCGCTTTCTGGCTCCATCACTGGGGCATCTTCATCCGCATCAACATCAGTTCTCCAGACTCGGAACGAAGCCCAACTCCCGCCATAGACATCTTTTAAACTGCGAATCAGGAGTTCAAATCGACCGCCGTCTCGCTGTTCTTGTCGATTCTCTAGATTTGCATATTCGCTGCCTTCAAGTGCTGCGACATTTTCTACTCTTTGGCGATAGTAAGAGAGGCGAAGTGACAGGTTCCTTGCCGCCAAATAGTCAATGAGAAATTCTCGCTTGATCTCGATCAGTTGATGATGCCCTTTATCATCAAGAACTTCACGAGCCACGATTACAAAATCCTCTTCTGGCCTTACCCAGTTTGTTCCATCCTTTATTAGATGAAGAGCAACAACAAGGTCAGGGTTCAGTATCCATAGCCTGCCGCCAACTACTGGTTGAGGATGCTCAAATACAAGATTAACTCCGATTGGTTCTTTGTCGTTGTGTTGATATTGCTCGATAGATGAGTAGTAGCCATCCTCGTAAGCATAAGGTTGCACATCATGGCCGCTTCCAATACTGCTCCAACCAAGCTGTTCCGCGACTTCCCGATGCTCTGGCTGGAACGCAACAGATCCGCATCCAAAAAACTCGCTGACATAGCCTATGTCTCGAACTTCACCCTGCTCGTCATTGCAAGATGCCCTCAAGGGAACCCAAGTAGCACTGGAGAAGACTCGACGAGTTTCTTTTGTTTGGAGAATCCAGTCTTGTTTCATAGCGAACCTTTCACTGCCCAATCCCATACCACTTGCCCTTCACTCGTTGTGTGATCGAATATGCCATCTATAATGCGGACAGGATTAAACGCTTTATCCCCTGCCTTGACAAGCGTTATTCAAAAGAGACCGAGGTGTTTCCACCCACAGGCTAAACACTTCATAACTCCCCCATCAAGCCCCATCACTCAATTTGCAACGTTTGACCGATGCCATCAGATCCATATCGTAGGCGATGTGTTGTTTAACCCGTAAGGTGGATTCGCCGAAAGGCAATCTACCTAATTCTTCACCAAACGGCGGTTTGCTACGCGAAACCGCCCTACAACACATCACCACGCTGGTTGATTTTGGCGGACTTTTTTCAAACCGATCATTTGCATGGTCGGTTTTTTATTGCGCGCCCTTGCTTGGGTGTTGATATTTCGAGTGCGTCAGCACGATGCCTAGTGGCGCAATCAAATTCATTTAATGTTTATACAAATAATCCTTGACGGTGTATATTGTTGTTTATACAATAAATCAGATGAACGACGAATTTGATCCCACTAAAAACGAAAGCAACTTCGGCAAGTATGGCTTGTGGCTGTCTGATGCGGAAGATTTCGAGTGGGGTGCTGCTATCGTCGGTGAAGACACGCGCAAGCCGTATCCCGAACCGCGTTTTCAAGCAACGGGCTACATCGGTGAACGTCTGTATGTGAGGGTGTTTTGCTTCCGCGCAGATGCGGTGCGTGTTATCAGCCTGCGCAAGGCGAATCCTAGAGAGGTAAAAAGCTATGCCGAAACTTAAAACGGAAACGATTATCCCTAGCGATGATGAAACGGCAATCATCAATGCAGGTATTGCCGCCGATCAAGACAATCCAGAGCTCACCAAAGAATGGTTTGCTCATGCCCAGCCCGCGAGCGCGCTGTTCTCGCCTGAAACATTTGCCGCATTGTCTGCCATAAAGCCCGCACGCGGTCGCCCAAAAGCAGTCTCGCCCAAGGTGTTTACGGCGATTCGTCTGGATGCCGACTTGCTGGAAGCGTTCAAGTCCACGGGCAGTGGTTGGCAAACCCGCATCAACGCCGCCTTGCGCCAATTCGTCGCCGAACATCCGTTGAACGAACGATAAGTCGCGTTCCAACCACTCAGATTGTTCACCGCCGCGATTCTGGCAATGATCCCCCTGACCCCCAGGTGTTCTGGGGGTCCATGGCGGTGTCGATTATGGGCGGGTTGGTGGTCGCAACCTTGCTGACTTGCTTGTTTTTGCCTGCGCTGTATGCTGCGTGGTTTAGGGTTAAGGAAACGTAGATGCGGGGTGGGCAGTAGCGTGCGCTCGGCGCAGCCTTGAAACGACGGCTACAAGGTCGGGTTACGCGATATAACCGCTAACCCGACCTAATTTTATGGAATAAAACATGACTTTAAATTTATTAGCCATTTTTCTCGTTGGTCTTCTCAGTGGGGTGCATTGTTTGGGGATGTGCGGGAGTATCGTGGGTATTTTGTCGGCGCAGCGTCCTACGTCTTCGCCGCGTTGGTCGTTTCATTTGGCGTATAGCATCGGACGTGTGGCCAGCTACACCCTCGCAGGCGCGTGGGTGGGGGCGATTGGGTCGGCGGGGTTGTTGCTGCGTGATCAAATTCCGATTCAACATTTGTTATTTGCGTTGTCGAGTGCGATGTTGATTGCATTGGGCTTGTATTTGGCAGGTTGGTGGGGCGCGGTGCGAAAGATTGAGAGTCTCGGCAAAGTGTTATGGCAACGCATTCAGCCGCTGACCAAGGGGCTGTTTCCTGTCAATACGCCGATTCGCGCCTTGTTACTCGGTACATTGTGGGGCTGGTTGCCATGTGGCTTGGTGTATAGCGTGCTGATTAGCGCGTTGGCGAGTGGTCATGCGGAAAGCGGCGCGATGATGATGTTGGCGTTTGGGCTGGGCACGTTGCCTAATTTGCTCGCCATCGGCTTGTTTTGGGAAAGTATCAAATCATGGGTACAATTGCCCCGCGTGCGCCAAGCCGCAGGATTATTAGTGGCGGCATTTGGCGTGTATGGCTTGGTGAAAGTGGGCTATACGTTTTATAGCTATGGCTGGGCGGGGAGCTGCCACGTGGCTTGAGGGCTGTGAAAAGTGAAATGGACGAGTGTGCGAAGGTTTGCTTCACCTTTCATCTTTCACCACAAAACAGCCTGTAATTCAAACAAAATGGCGGATAGGTGACGGTTTGTTTCACGTCTCACCTTTCACAAGGAAAAAATCAATGCGTTACCTCTATCTTATACTGACTTTATTAACGTTAACCGCCTGTGAGCCGCCTAAGCTGCCTTCGCCTTTTCACGCCTCAGAGGTGGGGGAGAAATATGCGCAAGCGGATTTCAAACTCACCGATCACAACGGCAAAGTGCGGACTTTGGCAGATTTTCGCGGCAAAATCGTGTTGCTGTTTTTTGGTTATACCCATTGCCCTGATGTTTGCCCGACCACCATGGCGGATCAGGCGCAGGTGATGGATTTGTTGGGGAAAGATGCGGATAAAGTACAGGTGCTGTTTGTGACAATAGATCCAGAACGCGATACGCAAGCATTGTTATCGCAATATGTACCCGCTTTTGACTCGCGCTTTCTGGGATTATGGGGGGATGCAGAAGCCACGGCGCAAGTTGCCAAGGCTTTTAATGTGGTGTATCTCAAACAGCCCACCAAAAGCAGCTACAACATGGATCACAGCGCGGGGACATTTTTGATTGATCCGCAAGGCAAAGTGCGCTTACTTGCGCCTTTTGCGCAAAAGCCCGAATGGCTCGTGGAGGATATTCGACTGTTGTTGGCATTGCCCGCACATTAAGTCTGCATCGTGACAGTAGTAGAGCGGTCAGTGGGGGTGTTATGATTACGTGTGTAGATGAGCATCATAGTTGAATGCTCACGATCCAATGATGAGCAAAGAGGAGATTTTAAGAATGAAAGTTTTGTTAGCAGACGACCAAGCCTTGTTTCGTGCAGGTATCGTATCCATGTTGCGGTCACAGTATGAATCCCTTGAGGTCGTTGAAGCATCCGTTTTTGTGAAAGCACTGAAGCAAGTTAAGTTATCGCCAGACTTTGATTTGGCGATATTAGATATACAAATTACAGGGGGGGACGATGTGCTGTCCGTCAAAGTCTTTCATCAGCGTTATCCGCAAATTCCTATTCTGGTGACTTCTGAAAAAGAGGATAGAGCCTTGATGGAGCAAGCCATGGGATATGGCGCGATGGGGTTTATATGCAAAAGTGCAGATGAAGCCGAGTTGCTCAAAGCGGTCGCCTTGGTGCTACAGGGTGATTTATACATCACCGATAAAACGTTGCGTCGTAATCGCGCCGTTGCCACGACAGCAGTAACCCCGCCGCCTGATCGTCGTCGCCAAAATACCAACCAATACGGACTCACTGAACGCCAAATGCAAATTTTGCAACATCTGGCTGTGGGGCGGAGCAATCGAGATATCGCCCACGAGCTAGGCTTAGCAGAAGGCACGGTCAAAGTACATGTGGCAGCAGCCTATCAGATGTTACGGGTGAATAGCCGCTCTGAGGCGGTTCATGTCGCCGCACAATTAGGGTTAATTGGGGCTGCTAATGGTTGAATTCCGCCGTCGTCGCCAACCCAAAGCCGCGCCTAAAACAGCTCCAAAATCTCCAGCCAAGCACCCTGCGCTATCTCCCAAATGGCGGCTGTTTAATCGCGAGTTGTTTGTGTTGCTACGGGCATTGCATTGGCCGTTTTTGATCGCGGGAACCATCTATTTGTGCCTTGCCTTATATGGCTACCAGCATAACGACTGGGCGTGGTCACACAGCGGCACGGGCGCGGAAGGCAATCCCATTTTGAACCCTGCGGGTACATTGGGCGCGTATCTCTCGGATATTTTGTTTTACCTGTTTGGCGTGTCCGCTTGGTTGTGGGTCGCCTTTATGCTCCAGCAAATCTGGGCGGGCTATGTCAATTTGCGCACCCTGAACACGGCACCGCGTGCCACGTGGCTGGTGGTGTTGGGCTTTTTGGGGTTGATTTTGTCTAGCAGTGCAATGGAAGCATTGCGCTTGCACAGCTTGACCGTCCCGCTTCCCATGACCCCAGGGGGTATGTTCGGCAAGGTATTTGGCGACGCGTTTATGGGCTGGTTTGGCTTTACGGGTGCGACAGTTGTGTTGCTGGCGTTGATGGTCAGCAGCATCAGTGTATTCACAGGATTTTCGTGGTTGAATTTCACGGAATGGTTGGGGGGTAAGCTGGAAGTATCATGGATGTGGTGTTATCAACGCTGGCAAACCTACCAAGACAAACGTATTGGTGAACAAGCGAGATTGGCACGCGAGGCGTTGCTGAAAGCGGAAACCGCGCCTCCCGTTTCATCCAGCGCACCTACACGTACACCTAAACAAGTTGATTTGAATTTGTCCGATACCCCCCAAGTGGCGATAGAGCCTGTCGCGCCCGTGGTATCCGAATCCAAAGCCTCTTTTTTTGCCCCTTTAGCGAGACTCATGGCGAGCTCCTCTTCCTTGCCCTCCTTGGATTTATTGGATCCACCAGGTCAAAAAGTGGAAAGCATTTCGCCTGAGATGCTGCAAAAAACAGCACTCTTGATCGTCGAAAAGCTAAAAGAATTTGGGGTCAATGTCGAAGTCGTCGGCAAATACCCTGGCCCTGTGATTACCCGCTACGAAATTCAACCTGAAGCGGGGATTAAGGGCAGCAAAATCATGGGCTTGTCTAAGGATTTGGCGCGTGCGCTGTCTTTGGTCAGCATCCGTATCGTCGAAACCATTCCTGGCAAAACCTGCATGGCGTTGGAATTGCCCAACCCCAAACGCCAAATTGTCCACCTGCAAGAAATCCTCGGCTCGCCGATTTATACCAATATGGCATCGCCGCTCACCATGGCAATGGGCAAAGACATAGGCGGCAACACCGTGGTGGCGGATTTAGCCAAAATGCCCCACGTCTTGGTCGCGGGTACCACGGGGTCAGGGAAATCCGTGGCGATTAACGCCATGATTTTGAGCTTGTTATACAAAGCCACGCCGCAACAAGTGCGCCTGCTATTGGTTGACCCAAAAATGCTGGAGCTGTCTGTTTATGAAGACATTCCGCACTTGATTGCGCCTGTTGTTACTGATATGCGCCAAGCTGCCGCTGCGCTGAATTGGTGCGTGGTGGAAATGGACAAACGCTATCGCTTGATGTCGGCATTGGGTGTGCGCAACTTGGCGGGCTATAACCAAAAAATCCGCGAAGGCATAGACTCAGGCAAACCATTTACCAACCCTTTTACCCTCACGCCCGACAATCCAGAAGCTTTGGAAGAAATCCCGCTGTTGGTGGTATTTATCGACGAACTCGCCGATTTGATGATGGTGGTGGGTAAAAAGATCGAAGAACTGATCGCCCGCTTGGCACAAAAAGCCCGCGCTTCGGGCATCCATCTGGTCTTAGCGACACAACGCCCGTCGGTGGATGTGATTACTGGGCTGATTAAAGCCAACGTTCCCACCCGCGTGGCGTTCCAAGTGTCCAGCAAAATCGACTCGCGTACCATCCTCGACCAAATGGGCGCGGAAGCCTTGCTGGGACAAGGCGACATGCTGTATTTGCCCCCTGGAACAGGCTACCCGCAACGCGTCCATGGCGCATTCGTCTCCGATGCCGAAGTCCACCGCGTGGTCGAATACATCAAAGCCCAAGGCGCACCGCAATACATCGACGGCGTGCTGAACTCATTGGATAGCGCGGACGACCAAGCCGCAGGGGAAGTCAGCGACCTGCCCGCCGAAGCAGACCCCATGTACGACAAAGCCGTCGAAGTTGTCCTGAAATCTCGCCGCGCCTCCATCTCCTACATCCAACGCGACCTCCGCATAGGCTACAACCGCGCCGCCCGTTTAATCGAACAAATGGAAGCGGCGGGGATTGTGACCGCGATGCAGAATAATGGGAATCGGGAAGTGATTGTGCCGAAAAGGGAAGGGTAGTGGCAAACAGGATAAGCACTGATGGTGGGTGCTTGTATTACAAACTTTTTAGGAACTAAATGATGCGATTTTTCTTTATCTCTTTCGTACTACTCGGCTGTTCTATTCTGGTCAATGGGGTACAAGCTGCTTCAGAAATGGAGGAGCGTGCAGCGATTATCACGTCCGCGAAGCTCGCATTCAGACAGGGCGACTTCGCTCAGTTAGAGGATATGTCGCGAACTTATCGTACTACGAAAAGCAGGACACCGAGTGGCACTTGGAAACTGAGCATGTTCTACGCGGGCATTGGTGCCGCAATCAGTACACAGGTCAGCCCCTCTGGGCGTGAAGCTGTCTTCAGCGATCTTGAGAACAGAGCCATGACATGGGCAAAGCGGTTCCCAGACTCACCAAGTGCCCACATTATGCTCAGTGAGATATATATCAAACACGCTTGGGCATTTCGAGGCAATGAATACGCAGATGCCGTTAAACCAGAAGCTTGGGTGTCTTTCAGAAAGTACATTTCTTTGGCAAAGCAGAATTTGGAAGCGCACAAGTTAGTTGCAGCGGTTGATCCAGCATGGTACACAACGATGATCTCTGTTGCGCGTAATGAAAGCTGGGAGCGAGATAAGTTTGATAAGTTGCTGAGCGAGGCTCTTGACCATGAACCTCTGTTTTATGCAACGTACTTCTCGGCACTTGAATATCTCCTCCCTAAATGGCATGGCGGAATCAAAGAAATTGACGCTTTCGCTCAAAATGCGGTGCAAAGAACCTCGAAAGAAGAGGGGAAAAGTATGTATGCCAGAATTTATTGGTATGCTTCTCAATCAGAATTTGGAAACGAACTTTTTACTGAATCCAAAGCAAGATGGCCTCAAATGAAGGGAAGCTTTGATGATGTCATTGCTCAATACCCTGACGCGTGGAATCTGAACAACTATGCCAAATTTGCTTGTTTAGCGGGTGATAAACCCAAAGCGGGCGAGTTGCTCAATCGGATTAGACCAAACATCGTTATTGAAGCTTGGGAACCTCAGTCTTTATTGCAAGGCTGCGCCAAGTGGGCACTCGGCAAGTGAGCATCCTGTAGTCGCTTGGGTTGAGGCATGATGTCTGCGTATGTCGTGAGGCAGTTGCAAGCTACCGCACAGGCTATGGAACAATTACGCAAAATAATTTGCAGTGCAAAATGGATGTTGTTAGCACTTGTTTTGGTTTCATCTCCGTCAATTTCTGGTGAGCATGTCAAAACGTGTTCGCGAGAGGATGCCAAAGAAGCGGAAACGACGACAGCAACAATATCTTCATGGGAACAATTGTATTTTTCGTTTAAAAAATATGGGCATTGCGATGACGGGGCAATAGGCGAAGGTTTTAGCGAAGCCATATCTGTACTGATGGCGGAAAAATGGAGCAGTCTTAATCAGTTAGCACAACTCGCAAAAAAAGACTCCGCTTTCCGTCAGTTCGTTATTCAGCATCTTGATGAAACAATCCCCATTGATCGTTTAAAAAAGATCAAGCTAAATGCCGAGTCAAATTGTGATAAAACCGTTCGAGATATTTGTCGCGATGTACTGAAATCTAGCAAGCGTAGCCCGTATGCAATACGGGAATCCCCCGCACCCACATAAAACCCCGTATTGCATACGGGCTACCGTTCGTTATTAAAACCAATGGAGAAAAAAACATGTTAAGTATCGCAAACTTAAGCCGCAGCGAGAAATTGCAGATGATGGAGGCAATTTGGGAGGATTTGACGCGGGATGTTGTCCCCTTGCCCTCTCCGTCGTGGCACATTGAGGCTTTGCAACAGGCGGAGCGAGCTTATGCTGAGAATCGGGCGCGTTTTGTTTCATGGGATGTTGCAAAACAAATGCTGCGTGACAAGGCATCATGCAAATAGAAATTTTAAGTGTCGCCATGAGCAAGTAGCCCGTATGCAATACGGGAATCCTCACCCTCACATAAACCTGCGTATTGCATACGGGCGCGTCTAAGGAGCATTGAACATGGGATACATGGATTTAATTGCAATTTTGCAAAGTTTGCCACAAGACAGGCAAGCTGAAGTATTCGATTTTGTGGAGTTTATCGCCGCAAAATCAGGGGTGGCGATTGAAAAACCCCTTGCCCCTCAAGCGTGGACGGATGCGGAATTTAGCGAATTAGCGATGCGTCAGGCGTTACGTGGGATGGAAAACGAAGCAGTCAGTTATACCCGCGCAGATTTGAAAGCGAGTTGGTAATGAAGCGCGCTGGTCAAATCGCACTGACACCATTTCCTTATACGGATTTATCTGGCGCAAAATTGCGTCCTGTTTTGTTGTTGCGTCAGGCATCCAGCCGCTTCGACGATTGGCTGGTTTGCATGGTTTCATCCCAACTGCAACAAGCTGATGCTGACCTAGATGAGATACTTTTACCTTCCGATATAAATTTCGCTGCCACAGGTTTAAAAGTGCCCAGCGTGTTGCGCTTGTCCAGATTAGCCGTGTTGGATGGTGCGCTTTTGGTAGGTTGTATTGGCGAAATTGAAGCAGACCGATTGGCACGAGTGCGGCAGCGTTTGGCGCATTGGGTGGTCGACGAACAAGAACTGCGCTAAAGCAAAATCAACCTAGCTACTATTTGGCTTCCACTCCACACTTCACCCTATGACCCTTTGGCAAACCCTTTTTACCCGCCGCATGATGATTTGCGTGTTGACTGGATTTACGTCTGGTTTGCCGTTGTATCTGTTGCTGAATTTGCTGCCTGCGTGGTTGCGGACGGAACACGTGGATTTGCGCGTGATTGGTGCGATGGCACTGATCCAGTTTCCTTACACGTGGAAATTTTTGTGGTCGCCGTTTTTGGATCGTTATGCGGTGCCGTTGTTGGGGCGGCGGCGCGGGTGGATGTTGTTGACGCAAGTGGCGTTGTTGGTGGTCATTGCCGCGTTGGGCGGATTTTCGCCGCAGCGGGATTTGAGCATGATTGTGTTGTTCGCCACGTTGTTGGCGTTTTTAAGTGCGACCCAAGACATTGTGCTGGATGCGTACCGCCGCGAATTGTTGTTGGAACATGAATTGGGTTTGGGCAACGCGGTACACGTCAACGCCTATCGCATCGCGGGGTTAGTCCCTGGGGCGTTGTCCTTGATTTTAGCGGACTATTTGCCGTGGGACAGCGTGTTCGCCATCACCGCGCTGTTTATGATTCCTGGTATGGCAATGACCTTGCTCATCACCGAACCACCCGTGTTACACACCCCGCGCAACTTGCGCGATGCGGTGGTTGAACCGTTCCTCGAATTTATTCAACGCCAAGGCTGGCAAGGTGCTGCGTTGATTTTGGCATTTTTGTTTTTCTACAAACTGGGCGACAGTTTATCCACCGCGCTCGCCACACCGTTTTATCTGGATATGGGCTTTAGCAAAACCCAAATTGGCTTAATCGCCAAAAATGCGGGTTTGTGGCCAGCGGTAATCGGCGCGTTGTTGGGCGGCATTTGGATGATTAAACTCGGCATCAATCGCGCTTTGTGGCTATTCGGTATCGTGCAAGTGCTGTCGATTTTTGGTTTTTACTGGCTTGCCACGCAAGGACATCACGATACAATTGCCCCCGCGCATTTGATGCAGTTAGGCTTGGTGATTGGGCTGGAAGCCTTGGGCGTGGGACTGGGTACGGCCGCCTTCGTCGCCTATATCGCCCGCACCACCCACCCCGCCTACACCGCCACCCAATTCGCCTTGTTCACCAGCCTCGCCGCCGTGCCGCGCACCTTTGTCAACGCCACCGCAGGCTGGTTGGTGGAGCTATTAGGCTGGAATGTGTTTTTCCTGTTTTGCGTGTTGCTGGCGATTCCAGGAATGATGTTGTTGGCAAAGGTAGCACCCTGGGATGCGCCCGAACATACCCCGTTAACAGGATAAAAGTTGGGTTGACATCTAGCGCCATCACAAGGAAACTGACGCACTTTTTGGATAAACCAACAGCGTGCTAGATTGGTTTTTTAACTTCACGTATAAGGAAAACTGAGCATGGTTTCAAGAAAAATAGTCGTGATGCTAATGGGCGTGGCACTGTCAGGTTGCGCATCCATGACATTGATGCAGCCTGTCGCGCAGCAAAATTTTAAAAATGCCGACGCTTTGGAAAATAATATCACCACTTTTTTTGATGCGGATGAAGCCTTTTTTCAGGCGGTGGTTGAATCACAGCTTATTGATTCCTATCGTGAAGTGATCCGCTCGGTGCAAGCTAATGACAATCCGCATAGCAATGATATGACTCAGATTGCGAGTTATTACACGCAAGAAGCGGCCAAGTTGAAAGACAGCTTGAGCAGTTTATCGGAAGAATCTAGGGCGATTGAAGTGACGCACTTTCAAAGTGATCGACCTTTGACGGCAGCGGTGGCATTTAGTGATATGTTGCCTATGGTGGCAGCGGCAAAATGGATAGGGTTTGATGCGATTTATCGTCAACCTTCTTCAAGTAAGGCAAATAAATTTGTATTGATGCGTAAGCACTTTCAAGACTTGGCGATTTTGGAACAAAAGGAACAAGCCGCGCGCGACTTGTTACAATCATACAATGAGCGTAAAACCGCCTTGTTGCAACAAAGCAAAACGGGGCGAGAAATTGCGCTGCAAATGCTCACCGCGACCAACACCAATACCGACACGAGCGGCTTGTTGCAATCGGCGATGCAAAATGATCGCGTGGTTCAAGGTTTTGATGATTATGTGTTGAAGAAAACGGGCAGTCCAGCGCGTAAAAAGGCAGCGGAAGACTTGTTGAAATCTCTGTTTATGCCGAAATAGTTGCTCAGAAATAATATTTCGTGTGATAAGTAGAACAGTGAGGCGTGTTAGAACCTGTTTACGATCTGTCGCGAGAGGTCGTCAGCGGGGTGAAGAGCCGCGCAGAAACCGCAGTTGACGGGTGTAAATGAGGATTTCGAGTAGCGCATGAGCCTCGATCACGGCCTCGCAGTAAGAGCGAAAACAGGTTCTTAGTCACACCCCCTTTATTTTCAAGGAGTTTATCCATGCCAGAACAATTAAGCAGTGTCGAAGTGCAACAATTATTAGCGAGTATTCCGAAAGAAAGTCTGCCCGTTTTCAATAAACTATTGTCTGTCGTTGCGATGCAGGCAGCGATGATCGACGATTTGGTGTGGAAGTTGGACATTGAAGACAGTGCCAATGCACTGAAAAAACAGGTGGTTAGTCCTGCGATGACACAGCTGGCGGTCAAGCTACATACGCCTGTGGCACAAGGTGTGAGCTTGCAAGAGGTGTCGGACGAGATTACCAAAATGCACACCGCGTTACAAAATGCAGCCACCGCCAAAAATGTGTTTGAAACGGTTTTAGGCTTTGCACTGAAAATCTCGCCTTTGGCGTAGTGAAGTGATTGCGTACAAATAATTGAGTCGTTAGTTTTTCGTTGTTAGGGTGAAAATACGAGCATATCCATTGAATACATTGCAAAAAATGGTCTATGCGCTGCGCATATATACCCTGCCAACTAAAACGACTAACAGCTTATCGAACATCCCTCTGTACTATCCGTCAATTTACATCTTGTGTTGGACTCGTAACATCGTGCGCGACGCGTTGGTTCGCTGGCTTTGGTCGTAAGACCCACATTTTTGCAATTTGCTTCATTCGGGAGGCTTGTGTTTTGGCTTCCTCACCAAAGCCCCAAAAAAAGTCTGCGCGCACTTTTCCCTTGATTGCAATTCCCGTGTCTTGAGCGAAGACTAATCTATTCAATGGACTGTCGCTATTAGGGTAGGTTGTTGCCAAGAAAATAGGTGCACCTAAGGGGATGCTTTGTGGATCCACCGCGATGCTATATCCCTCAGTCAGGGGAACGCCTAACGCACCAATCGGAGCCGTGGCAGTCACAGGGAGTTCGCGGAAAAAAGTGTAGCGCGGATTGCTATTCAGTAGTTTGGCAAATCGTTCTGGATTTTGTAAACCCCAGTCTTGAATATCCCACATTGAGGCTTGATCCAGCGATAGCTCACCCATCTCCACCAGTTTTTTGCCGACAGAGCGGTAGGGGTGACCGTTGTCGCCCGCATAGCCCACACGAACGAATTGACCATTGGGCAATTCAATGCGTCCAGAGCCTTGGATTTGCAGAAAAAACAATTCAACTTCATCTTCCACCCAAAATAACTCTTGTCCCGCCAAATTGGCGATGCCCGCGTTAATTTGGGCGCGACTGTAATAGGGTTGATGATTGGCGGTTGGGGTGGGTGCTTGAGGATCCAATAACGCTTCAGGTATGGCATACAGGGGATAACGGAAACGTGCTGTGCGGATATGGCTGCCTTTTAGTTTAGGTTCGTAATAGCCCGTCACCAGCCCCTTGGATGAGCCATCGGCATTCACGAGTTGTTGAGGGGTAAATTCCGACTCGAAAAAAGTACGGATTTGCTCATTGTCTAAAGATGATTGCTGTTCAGCGCGGGAACAAACTCTTCGCCAGTCGCGTTGATGTTTGAGTGCAGTGCAACTATTGAGTAGTGCCGTCCAGCTGGGGTGTAAGTCAATAGATTGCCAATCGGGTAATTGTTGCCAGCGATTATAGGTCACGCGCGGGGCGCGTGTTTGTGAGTGGCGAATATTGGGTGCGCTATTAGGACGAGCGGAAGCTGCTGTGTAATAGTGGATGGGAGCAGGCACACAGGCCGTGAGCATGAGGCAAAGTAGCCATTCGAGGGCGAACAGACGGTTTAGGTCATGCAAGGAGATCATCCAGTTTCCTTTATGTTTTTGGCATTAAGAGGCATGAGAAAACGTAGTCACTTGGTGTGCAAGTAACACATTAAAGTCTATGTTTCGATTATTGTTTAGCGAGAGGTATTGACCCATCTCGATAGGTCAAGCCTGTTATGCGTCGCTGCGCTTCCCTTACATTCATTACCGTTTAACGTGGTATGGATGCTATTTTTTATAATATCTAATCATTACATTATAAGTATTTTAAGCAGTGCTGCCAATGTAAATCCCATAAAAAACGGTCCCTATGGAACCGTTTTTTATTCGCGCTATCTCAAGCAGGGCAGTGAGCGTTGCGCTCGTGGTACGATCCTTTTGATTATTGTCTGGTGACAGTAGGGCGTTTTCCAATTTTAACGGTTACAGTTTGCAATGCGCCGTTTCGCATCAGTTGGATAGATACCGTTTTTTCAGGGGGGATACTGGTCACTGCATCCAGCATGGCTTTGGAATCCTTGATTGGTTGATTGTCAATGACCAGTAGCACATCGCCATTTTTGATACCAGCCTTGTTTGCGGGACTGTTGCGCACAATTTCACTGACCAATACGCCTTCCGTGTTGGGTAAGCCAAAGGATTTTGCCAGCTCAGGAGTTAGTTCTTGCATCCCTGCGCCCAGCCAGCCACGCGTTACCGAGCCATGTTGAATAATTTGCTCTAAGGTCTTCTTCGCCGTGTTGACGGGAATAGCGAAACCGATACCCAATGAGCCACCATTGGGAGAATAAATCGCACTGTTAATACCGATAAGATTACCCTTGGTGTCCACCAGTGCGCCACCCGAATTGCCAGGGTTAATCGCCGCATCCGTTTGGATGAAATTTTCAAAGGTATTCAGTCCCAAATGATCCCGTTTGAGGGCACTGACGATGCCCATGGTAGCGGTTTCTCCCACGCCAAAGGGATTGCCGATGGCGAGTACCATATCGCCCACTTGTACGTGTTCAGATTGTCCAAAAGTAATAACAGGAATATTGCCTGGCAGATCAATTTTGATGACTGCTAAATCACTTTCAGGATCTGAACCTACGACGTGTGCTTCTGCCTTGCGCCCATCGGCCAAAGCCACTTCAATTTGATCTGCCGCTTCAACCACATGATGATTGGTCAAAATATAGCCTGACGAACTGACGATCACACCAGAGCCTAAGCTGGAACTGCTCCGTGTTTCACTATTATCCTGATCGCCAAAGAAAAAGCGGAAGCGCGGATCCCCCATAAAAGGATTAGGCAAAGATTTAAGCTCGGTGCGTGTATAAATGTTGACGACAGCAGGCATCGCTTTTTGTGCTGCTTGCGTGAGATTGTTGGTCACGGCAGGCGCGGCTGGTTCAACAGGGGGGGCGCTTTCGTATAGGGTAACAACGCCCGTACTGCGGGCGACATTTGGTAATAATTCAGGCTTGAGCGTTTGAATAATGAACAGCAAAGCCAGTGCAATGGTGACGGTTTGGGTGAACAAAAGCCAATGTTTACGCATGGTATGATGAGGTCAATTTAAATTAAGTGAGAGAAGGACGCAATGCAACTCCATGAACTGCGCGATTATAACGCAAGCTTGCTGCAAACCCAGTTGTTCAAAGACTATTGCCCAAACGGCATTCAAATTGAAGGTCGCGCGCAGGTTTCGCGTATCGCCACGGCGGTCACCGCTTCGCAAGCCGTATTGGATGCAGCGATGGCGTGGGGAGCTGATGCGATTTTGGTGCATCACGGTTACTTCTGGCGCAACGAAGAGGCTGCGATTGTGGGCATTAAAAAACGTCGTATCGCCAGTTTGTTGCGTCACGACGTGAGCTTGTTGGCGTATCACTTGCCGCTTGATGCCCATCTGAACTTGGGCAATAACGCCCAATTAGGACGGCTTTTGAATATAACTGCGATGCGACAATTTGGAGAGCAAAATATCATGTGGCAAGGTGAGCTGACTACCCCGCTTAGTTTGGCGGATTTTGGTGTGAAAATTGCAGGCGTACTTCACCGAACCCCGCTGTTGTTGGGCGATGGCGGCAAACAGATTCGGCGCGTGGCATGGTGTAGCGGGGGCGCACAAGGTTATTTTGAAGCAGCGATTGCAGAAGGGGTCGATGCTTATGTGACGGGTGAAGTGTCCGAGCAATGCTTTCATCTGGCAGAAGAGCATGGCGTGGCGTTTATCGCGGCGGGACATCATGCCACGGAACGCCTAGGGATACAGGCATTGGGTACGCATTTGGCCGCTCAATTTGGCTTGCAACATCGCTTTTTCGACCAAGAAAACCCTGTTTAGCCGCAGAAATTCGTCACCCTGTTTAGTAACGGTTATTTTTTGGAACGCATTCAATCAGGTAAAATGCAAAATTCAATCACGATCATTTCAATGAATATGAACCTCCAACTGGATGATGGCGTTGAGTCGATACGCACAAAGCCCCTTTTTATATGAAGATACGCGTCTTATTTCTCGCCCTTTTCTTGTTGGCGTGCGGCGATAAAACGTCTCATCAAACTGGGCAAGCAAACCAGAAATCTCCTCCACCCATTTTTAAAAATCTGGTTGAGTTGCAACAGGCCGCCGAATCGGGCAATGCGGATGCGCAACTGCAATTGGCTGAACGCTTTTACCGTGGGGAAGGCGTGGCGAAAGATGACAAGCAGGCTTTTGAGTGGGCGCAACGTGGCGCAACACAGGGTCTTGCTGATGCCGAATATCTGTTGGGTGGGTTTTATGACATTGGTTGCGGTGTTGCGGAAGATCCTGCTCAGGCGTTTGCATGGTTTCAAAAAGCCGCATCACAAGGACAGATTCACGCGCAGCATAATCTGGCGGTGATGTACGAAGAGGGTTATGGTACGAAGCCTAATCCAGAACGTGCAGTGCTGTGGTTTCAAAAAGCAGCGGAGCAGGGGTACGTGCTGGCACAGGTGCGGCTGGGGACAATTTATGCGGAAGGAAATTATGTACCCCCTGATTTGAAACGCTCTGCTGAGTGGTTTCAAAAAGCGGCACAAACAGGCAATGATGATGCGCAAAGCCGTATGGGGGTGGTGTATCAATATGGCATTGGTTTACCCCGTGATTTAGTACAGGCGGACATATGGTATCTGCTTGCCTCGAAACAAGGCAATATGGTCGCCCTGATCAATCAAGGAGTCGTTGAGGCGCAACTGACACCCGATCAACGCAAGACTGCGCAACAGTCCGCAGCGAATTGGAAAGCCATATCCACCAGCAAGTAGGTTTTCCCCTCAGAACCTGTTTACGATCTGTAGCGAGAGGTCGTCAGCGGGGTGAAGAGCAGCGCAGAAACCGCAGTTTACTTGTGTAAATGAGGATTTCGAGCAGCGCATGAGCCTCGATCACGGCCTCGTAGTAAGATCGTAAACAGGTTCTCAGCGTTTAACCAACTCCTGCAAGGTTTTCACCACTTCATCGACCGTAGGCGAGCGGTGGATCCCCCCCAAATTCTCCGCCTTTCTTCCCGCATAAAGCCCTGTCAACACGGGATCGGTGGCGGTGTAGATACCGACGGTGGGTTTGTCTAAAGCAGCCGCCAGATGTGCCAGCCCTGTGTCCACGCCGATAATGGCTTGTGCACCGCCCAACAAGGCGGCGATGTCGTTCAATGCCAATCTAGGCGGGCAAATGGCTTCGGGGATTTGTTCAGCTAATCGCTGACCGCGTGTCTGTTCCGTGGCACTTCCCCAAGGCAATATGCAGCGAATGTGCTGTTGTTGAAAATATCGCCCCAGTGCCACCCAGTTGGCTTCATCCCACAACTTATCATCACGGCTGGTGGCGTGCAGCAACACGGCGTAGTCGCCCGCTGGCAACCAGTTGGGGCGCGGTACGTTGGGCGGCAATAGACCGTAATCGGCGGGTGTGTTGAGCGTATAACCCAACGCCTGCGCGACCAATTGCCGATTGCGCTCGACCGCGTGTTGCCCTTTTGCTACGGCATATTGGCGTTGATACGCCAGAGCCGCCAGCGGTTCACGCGCACTGTGGCGATCCAATCCGCAGCGCGTCCCCAATGCTTGTCGGGTCAACAGTGCACTTTTCACCAGCCCTTGGGTATCAATCACAAAATCATATTCCTGCTCCGCCAATGTGGCGCGCATGGCGTTGATTTCTGCCCAAGTCGCAGCTTGAAAAATATGTTTACGCCAGCGTCGCACCGCAACAGGAATTACTTTTTCTACAGCGGGATGCAGCTTGGGCAACGCAGCGAAGCTTTCTTCTACCAGCCAATCAATGTGCGCGTGGGGAAAATGCTGCACGATGTCGCTGACCACAGGCAAGTTATGCAGCACGTCACCAAGTGAGGAAGTTTTAACCAATAGGATGCGGGGAGTGTCGGGCGACGATATGGACGGCATGAGACAGGTGAAATAAAGGATTAGGCGCGCATCTTAAAGCGCAGGCTGGAAAAGGGAAAGACTTACCCAATGGCTTGCCACAGCATTTTGCACGCCAATACGATTAACAGCAGGGCGAAAGCGCGTCGCAAAGGCGTTAAGGGTAAGCGATGCGCGGCTTTCGCGCCGATGGATGCGGTCACCATGCTGCCCGCCACCAACAAGCCCAGCGCGGGCAGATACACAAAACCCAACGCGTTAAGCGGCAAATTGGTTTGCGACTGCCCAATCACGATATAGCCCAGCGTACCACCCAGCGCAATGGGAATGCCCAGCGCGGCGGAGGTGCCAATCGCATTTTTTAAGGGGATATTGTGGCGCAGCATAAACGGCACGCTCAGGGTGCCGCCGCCGATGGACACCAAGCTGCTAATCGCGCCAATGCCAATGCCGACCAAGGTCAAAACCGCCTGTTTGGGTAGAGGGCGATCCGCGTTGACTTGGCTTTTTCGGAGCATTTTGGCGGCGACGTAGCACATAAACAACGCGAAAAATCCGCTTAAATAGCGCGGGGAAATGTGATTTGCCATCGCTGCACCCAATCCTGTTCCCAATAGCAACCCTAGGGTGAATTTGCGCACAATGTCCAAGCGCACCGCGCCTAAACGGTAATGGGCATGGGCACTGGCGGCAGCGGTATAGAGTATGGTCGCCATGGACGTGCCGATGGCGAGATGCAAGTTATGCGTCGCACTGAGCTGTTGTGCGGCAAACAGCGTACTCAATACGGGCACAAATAACAGCCCGCCGCCAATGCCAAACAAGCCCGCGAAAAATCCCGTAAACGCGCCGAGCAGCAAATACGCCGCATACCATTCCATCACATTTTCAGAATAAATTGCCACTCGTCGGGATCGACGGGGGTGATCGACAAACGATTGCCGCGTTGCAAAGTGCGCATCCGCGCCAATTCAGGATGTTGGCGTAATGCGTCCAAGCTAATCAAGGGGATTTTGCGTACCAGTTGCACGTCCACATTAAACCAGCGCGGCTGTTCGGGCGTGGCTTTAGGGTCGAAGTATTTGCTGTTGGTATCGAATTGCGTGGCATCGGGATACGCGACGCTGCTGACCCGCGCAATGCCCGCAATCCCCGCAGCTTTGCAGTTCGAGTGGTAAAACAGCACCCCATCGCCGACCTGCATTTGGTCACGCATAAAATTCCGTGCTTGGTAATTGCGCACGCCATACCACGCCACCGTTTGCTCGGCAAAGCCCGCCAGATCATCAATACTGACATCACTCGGTTCGGATTTCATTAGCCAGTAACGCATATTAATTCCAATATTGATTCATAAAGTGTTTTACGTATTGATTATAAAGCATATAATTAAAAGTGGCGTCCTATGGTGTCCTGTTAAGTTTAGCAAAATCCACATCAGATTCACACTCCATTTCACACCTTTTTTCACACGGGCTATATATGGCAAAGCTAACAGATCGAGCATGTGCAACGACTAAACCTAAATCAAAGGGTAATATTCTGCTCGGTGATGGGTATGGTCTTTGGTTGGTCATTCATTCAGGCGGCACACGGTCTTGGATGATTGACTACCTTGTTCAAGGAAAGCGAAGAAAGATAGGCTCTGTCGCAAAATCATATTGAAGCCAGAACACAAAGGGCATAGAGTGTGATTTAAGGAGGTACCTGAGATGAAAACTATTGAATTTAAAGCGTGGTTAGGCGGGATGGCGCGCTTAAGTCGAGGTCAGCGGGATCTGGTTCGTGAGGATATGGCGGGCAAGGTTGAGGCAGATTTAGGGGTGAAGTTGCTTGAGGACAGCGTGACGGATACGCCGAGCTGTCCACACTGCCAAAGCCAAAAGCTGTATCGCTGGGGCAAGAATGCGGAGTTGCAACGTTATCGTTGCCGAGATTGTATGCGTACATTCAATGCCTTAACGCACACGCCCCTAGCGCATTTGCACTATAAATCCAAGTGGCTTAAGTACCAAAAAACCATGATTGATGGTTTAAGTGTCCGCGCAGCGGCAAAAGCGTGTGGCATAGCCAAAAACACCAGTTTCAAATGGCGACATCGTTTTTTGAGTGCCGCCTGCACACAGCAACCTGCGCAAATGAGCGGCATTGTGGAAGCGGACGAAACTTTCTTCCTTGAATCCAAAAAAGGACAGCGGAATATAGACCGAAAAGCCCGCAAGCGCGGTGGCAAAGCCAGTAAACGCGGGCTGTCCGCCGAGCAAATCCCTGTGTTGGTCGTACGCGACCGTCATGGCGAAACGGCTGACTTTATCTTGAGCGGGGTCAATGCCGAACAGATTAAACCCGTGCTAAAACCGCTCTTAAATCAAGATACTTTGCTTTGTACCGATGGCGCAGCCGTGTATAAAGCGGTTGCCAAACAAGAACATATCGCCCATCGCCCCGTCAATGTGGCGGCGAGAAAACGCGTTATCGCTGGCATCTACCACATCCAAAACGTCAACGCCTATCACAGCAGACTCAAAAAATGGATGGTGAAATTCAACGGCGTAGCCACCAAATACCTCGCAAACTATCTTGGCTGGCATCGAATGAAGGAACGTTTTGGAGAAAATACTTCACCAGCAGATTGGTTGCTCAACGCGATTAACAGAACAGGACAATTTCAACAGCGATGTGCGACATAGCCTTATTTAATGTTGGTGATGTAGGCGAGATGATGCTTGGCCGCAATGCTGTCGTTTTCATTTTGATACTCCAGTTTTAAATTAAGTGTCAAACGGACTATCAATCATCCCTTGAGTTGAGGGATCTGCCTGGCGCGAGGCATATGAACAGCGAAACCGTCACATAACTGAAGTCTGAAAAACACTAGGTAGGTAGAACTTTTGTCACGTACAACACACCGAAGAATCGCTGTCCCTAACCCACACGTCAAGACGTGAAGGACACAAAGCGTTGTATTTGACGGGGTTTATGCTAACACAAATTTCTTGGGGGTTATTTCATGGAATATGAAATAAAATTTTTGATAACTTGATGTTGCATATGACAGCCAGCTTTCTTACTGCGAATATTACGCTGTGACGGACTGCATTTGGCACAAACAACCCCGTGACGAACAGCGGGTTTCGGCAAGTCGATCATAGTCTTTTTGCATCCGTCTGCGCAATTACTGATGCTGTATTAGCCTGCACAGTGCGCTTACAGCCTCCTCAAATACATCATCTGCATCATGCCAAATAGCTTCTGGTGCTTCCGCCATCCTGAAGCATCCATCAAATACGTATTTAAGTTCAACCGCATCGTGTGCTGCGCTAAACGCTGCAGATTCGCAGTATCTTAAGGCATCACGCTTTCGTTTACTTTCAGTATTTTTATCAGGTGAATTGCGCTTGCTATCTCACGGATGCGCTAAAAACATTTTTGCTGTTATTGCCAAAAACAATTGCAACGCATTGTTTAAAAAGATAAATATTGAATTTGGCGGTGTTTAATGCTAAAATGTGCTGCGCGCAGCAATACGCACAGCTGCACAAAAAAATGAATGTTTGAGAATTTCTAGCGAACACATTGCTACGCGCAGTTTTATCTTACAAGTCTTACCTCTGCAACTTCCCAACCTGAACCTAACCAACCCTGACCTAAATGCTCAGGCTGCTTCTGTTCGCCCATAGAAAAGGAAAAAATTATGAATACCAGCACAATCCTCGTCATTCTGTTTGAACTTGGTCAAGTCGTCGCCACCCCCAGCGCACTGGAAGTATTGGACAAACAGGCCGTCAATGCATCAACACTACTTGAGTGCCATCAAAGCGGTGACTGGGGCGTTGTACCAGAAGACGATGCACAGCAAAACCTGCTGTCCGTCACTAACGGAAACCGCATCTTGTCCAGTTATCTCGTCGGCGAGGATCGAATCTGGATTATCACGGAAGCTGACCGCAGCAGTACGACGCTGCTATTGCCTGAAGAGTACTGATTGTGAGGTGTGCGCCGTGCAATCAACATTGGCTATTGCGACAGGAGAAATCATGAGTTATGACATGCTCAGTGAGCAGACGGTCTATTCAAGACTCAGCGACCCTGAGTTACTGCAAAAGCTCATCGGCATCCAGCAGACTCGCAAACTCTATCAAGGCTCGCTGTCTACCGTATTTTCCGGCAGCCACAACACCGTCCCAGAAAAATGTGCGGTTGCGCGTGAACTGATCCAGCGCTGGCTGGATGAAGAGCTTCGACGGGAATGTGTATTGAATGCACCCGCCGCCATATTGACGGGGCGATGAGCGATATGTTCTTGTTTAGCAACCGCTTTATACACGATTGCACCATCGGTACAAAGCAAAGTATCTTGATTTAAGAGCGGTTTTAGCACGGGTTTGATTTGTTCTGCATTGACCCCGCTCAGAATAAAGTCAGCAGTTTCGCCATGACGGTCGCGTACGACCAACACAGGGATTTGCTCGGCGGACAGCCCGCGTTTACTGGCTTTGCCACCGCGCTTGCGGGCTTTTCGGTCTATATTCCGCTGTCCTTTTTTGGATTCAAGGAAGAAAGTTTCGTCCGCTTCCACAATGCCGCTCATTTGCGCAGGTTGCTGTGTGCAGGCGGCACTCAAAAAACGATGTCGCCATTTGAAACTGGTGTTTTTGGCTATGCCACACGCTTTTGCCGCTGCGCGGACACTTAAACCATCAATCATGGTTTTTTGGTACTTAAGCCACTTGGATTTATAGTGCAAATGCGCTAGGGGCGTGTGCGTTAAGGCATTGAATGTACGCATACAATCTCGGCAACGATAACGTTGCAACTCCGCATTCTTGCCCCAGCGATACAGCTTTTGGCTTTGGCAGTGTGGACAGCTCGGCGTATCCGTCACGCTGTCCTCAAGCAACTTCACCCCTAAATCTGCCTCAACCTTGCCCGCCATATCCTCACGAACCAGATCCCGCTGACCTCGACTTAAGCGCGCCATCCCGCCTAACCACGCTTTAAATTCAATAGTTTTCATCTCAGGTACCTCCTTAAATCACACTCTATGCCCTTTGTGTTCTGGCTTCAATATGATTTTGCGACAGAGCCTTCCGAAATGTTCGCGCAGGCCGAACAAGAAAAAGCCATTCTGTTGCTGGATGAAGCGGATAGTTTTTTGGCTGACCGGAAAGGTGCGCAAGCTTTGTGGGAGGTCACGCAGGTGAATGAAATTCTGACATGCATGGAGAATTTTCGTGGACTTTTTATCTGCTCCACAAATTTAATGGCACGACTGGATGAAGCAAGCCTTCGGCGCTTCGCACTCAAAATTCGCTTTGGCTATCTCCTGCCAGAGCAACGGTGGCGGTTGTTTCACGAGCATATCGGTCGTCGTGTCCGCGTCGATGAAGCGCACTGTCGCGCCAAGCTCAATCTTTTGAACAACCTGACGCCAGGTGATTTTGCGTGCATTCGCCGTCAGTCGGTGCTGTTGGGAGAAAACTTATCCTCAGAAACCTGGCTGCTACGACTGGCACTTGAATGTCGTGCCAAGCCAGATCAAGGCAGTCGCTCAATTGGGTTTGTATAACCCACAGCAATATTCAGTTGCTGCCACATCTGGTAGCTAATCAACTCAATCGGATCTGAAGGAAGCCATTTCTAAAACGGACCAGAGGAAAAATTCAGCAATTTGATGCGCTGAACGTCACTGATGAACACATGATATTCATGATTCAAGAAGCGCAGGAATCGGGAATGGCGGCAGTTGATGTTAGTCATCTGACAGAGTTATTTGGTGCATACGTCGCCGAGATAGCGTCAGAAAATGAACCCGTTGCGCACTCAAGCGGTGCCGCCAGTGGTGACCGCTGAGGTGATGGCCGAAACACACATCAAACGATATTTCGGCAAACTGCATGAACGCAATGGTGAACAGGAGTACTTGCATCACATGCTGTTTGAGGCCGATGCGCAGGATGATGGCTTTTACTTCTATTGCGGCAGTCTCTTTGTCGCACCAGCAACATTGGTCGAAGTCACCGAGGAGGAGTATGAAGCGTTATTGCTGATACGGCACATCCTGATTAACCCACCGTAGTCGCACTGCCATCAGGCAGTTTGTTTATCCCGCACATCAGATTTAAATTGAGCCAGTTCATCGGCAGGACTTTCTTCGCCTGTCATTTGCGCATGAACTCAATGCACGAAACCTCGGAATAGCGGTGTCTGGCTGTTGATAAAAAGCGTTATCAATAATTGGTGCTGCGCATCCCCCTTTTTTGCAATTTACTTGGAGAACGTCATGAACGAAACCAGAAACAATCAATCAGCCGCCCAAAACGATGAGCCTTTGACTGATGCATTTGTCGAACTCACGGGCAAAGATGGCAATGCCTTTTTAATACTCGGCCTGGTGTGTCGTGGTATTCGATGCAGCAATCACCCTGAACTGGAGCAAGACTTTATGAATGAAGCAATGTCTGGGGATTATGACCACCTGCTGCAAACCTGCATGCGCTACGTCACGGTGGAGTGATCATGACAAAATCACTGATTGATTCCCGTGCGATACGCAGCTTGTCGCCGCAGGTTCGCAAGTATCTACAAGCATCCCTATCGGACAATACGCGGCGGGCATATTCAAACGATCTCGCGCACTTCATTAAATGGGGCGGACGTATTCCTTCATCACCGGCACGGATTGCTAGCTATCTGACTGAACACGCCAATACCTTGTCTTATGCGACGCTTAGTCGGCGGGTGGTTGCCATCGGACGAGCACATACGATTAATCGCTTTCCGTCACCCGCAGATACTGAGATTGTAAAGGCAACATTGCACGGCATTCGCCGCACGACCAGCAGAGCGCAGCGTCGGGTTTCGCCAGTGTTGCTGCATGATGTTCAGACGATGGTGAGGGACTTGCAGGGCATGAAAGGAGCGCGAGATCGTGCGTTATTACTGACGGGCTTTGCTGGTGCATTCCGTCGCTCTGAATTGGTTGCGATCCGTGTAGAGGATGTTCAGTTTGTCGATGAAGGAATGGTGATTCGACTGCGCCGAGGCAAGACCGATCAAGCAGGTAGGGGGCGTGACATTGCGATTCCGTTTATGCAAGGGAAATCCTGCCCTGTTAAAGCGGTCATCGAATGGATTGCTCAATCAGCAATAACGGGTGGCGCGCTGTTCCGTAGTGTTGACCGATATGGGCGCGTAGTTGAACACGGATTGTCGCCCCAGTCTGTGGCGCTGATTGTGAAGCAACGCGCAACCGCTATTGGGCTTGATGCCTCTCAATTTTCTGGTCATAGCCTGCGGGCTGGATTTGTGACGAGTGCAGCGAAAGCCAGTGCGAGCATCTGGAAGATTTGCCAGCAGACCGGGCATCAGTCCGAGGCGGTGATGCAGCGCTACATTCGGGATAGTCATCTGTTTACCGACAATCCATTCGGCAAGATGAGGTGAACCCCTCTCCGTTTTTATCCTTTTACGCAGCTGTACCGACTTATCGCCCTAGCCCAGGTCACTCCTGCTGGGGCGATCCATTTTAAGGAATCCATTATGAAAGATATTTACGCTAAGGTGACGAACAGTATTATCGCCGCACTCGAACTAGGTACGCCGCCGTGGATCCGCCCGTGGCAGGATAGCGGAGATGCTATACCCATTCAACTTGAAAACCCCGTGTTGAATGTTTGAAAATTATCAGTAATTCTGGAGCGCAGGCGGTCTTTAATTTCGGGGATGGTGCTCACGAAAAAGTGTTCAATATTTTTTCGGAAGG
>JAQTTV010000033.1 GCA_028710565.1 Gallionella sp. | reverse complement strand
CAAGTATCGTCTCTGGTTGCTCTATCTTCATACCATTGGACGCTACCGCCAATAACTCAGTGTGTCAAACGGATATATGAATTATTGTCACTACCTATAAAATGGGTGTACCAAGCGGATAGGCATGAAATGAACTACTAAGTTTTGCTTGGGACGCGGTATGCTTCTTGAGTCATCAGATCCACGCCGCAAGGTAACGCTTCAATCCAATCCAAAAACTGGTTGACCATTTTTTTACCTTTAAAGGATTTGCCATGTTGTGGCACGATCCATTCCACATCCATTTGGCGCACCATGTTGACCCAATAGCGGCAGATTTTGTTAGAAATCATATAGCGACGATGGAATCCTTCCATGTGTACCAAATGCGCAGTAAAATCTTCTACAGGGGTGTCTGCCTCATCATGCGAGACAATAGACGCGCCCATATCACCACTGAAGAGAATTTTACTGATGGGATCGTAAAACTGAAAATTTCCCTCTGAGTGCATAAAGTGAGCGGGTATGGCGATTACTGTTGATTCACCTAATGGGAAGTACATACCTTGGTCTGGGATGGAAATAATCCGACCTACCGTATTACCTGCTGTACAGAAATGGGGTACAAAACGAGCCCATAAGGCAGAAATAGCCACTTTACATTCTGAGTGAATCATCCATTTATTGGCTGAGGCGATAATGTCAGGATCGGCATGTGACGCAAACAGATAATCCAAATATTTAGAAGGGAAGTACTCCTGCATCCCCATCAACAAACCGTTATAGGTCATGTTGCCACCTGGATCAATTAGCGCGCCATGTTCGTGATCGACGATGAGAAACTGGTTTGCCTGTACGGCATGATTACTTTCGTCGTCTGCTAAGTCGTCGAACATCAAGCAAATATGCTTGCCGTCGTTATATAGTTCAATTGCCAATTTATCACCTCTAAATAAGGATGGTTGTAAATGTGATGCTTACTCATACTTTGATACAAGGATGTTGCTGCCAATATACCAATTTTTCAGGCTCGCCGTGCTTTGTTGACTAAGCCTTTTGCGCGCTGATAAAATTTCCAGCCTCGCCACACGCTCATGAATACACCTACAACACCATTTTTGCGTAGCAGAAATAATCCTGCCAATCCAAGCCATGCTAAAGGATGAGATCGCAGCCAGCGGACCGCACTTAATCCTTGGTCTATCGCTCCCAAAGGTTTTTTCCATTGGTGGGCAATTCGGTTTATTTCCTCACGCTGGGTCGCAATTTGAGCGAGTAGGGCGGCTCTTTTTTGTTGGATTTCGTAAAGTTGAGGGTTCATTGCAGTGAAGCCTGATCTTTGCTAAGTTCTGCCAAGCTGGCGGCAAAAAGCGTTGGTTTTTGTGAGACTTTTTGGCGAAGCAAAAATAGCATCGCACTCCCTAAACTAAAAAATACAATGCACAGCCCGCCTAAAACCATCAAGCGATGACTATCCCAAAATAGTACCACTAGAAAAGTCGTTAAAAAGACCACGGTCAGTCCAAAACAAAACAACGCCAGCATGGTAAACAAGAGCATCTGCGTGAGTCGCAAACGTTCTTCGTGTAGCTCATTTGCTAACAATGCCAGACGTGTCGCGGCGATCGCTGTCAGCGTCGCACCGAGTCGTTTGACAGAATCAAACAGACCAAGCTCGGTCATGATTTAGCGACCGCGAGAAATCAACATGCCGACCAATAAACCTACGCCAGCGGCTACGCCAATGGCTTGCCAAGGATTGTCATGAACATACTCATCCGTGGCGGTGGCTGCTTGCTTGGTTTTTTCTAATAGAGCGCGTTCAGCCACTTCTAAACGTGCTTTTGCGGCCACTAAATTTTCTTCAATGCGTTCGCGTGCAATCACAACGCGTTCTCCCGTTTGACTCGCCGTTGCGCGCAATAACTCCTCTGCATCAGCAACCACATTTTGCAAATCTTGCATCAATTTTTCTTTACTGACTTCTGTTGTAGATGGGGTAGCCATGATTAGATCCTTCATAAAATGTAAGTAGAAACTGTTGTTGTGTGCATCGACACGCACAGTTGGTTTTTATGCTGAATTTGCTCAAGCGTCAAGCCCCTTATGAGGTATAAAGGTGGCAGTTGACTTCATGTTCATGTGAAAGTTGTGTTACGGGAGGGTAAACAATGTGGCAGCGAGGCATTACCTGTGGGCAGCGTGGTGCAAAATGACAACCAGAGGGGGGATTGGCAGGGGAGGGGAGTTCACCTGCTAGTTGTATCAATTCACTGCGATCTCCCGTGATACGCGGAACAGCCGAGAGCAGTGCTTGGGTGTAGGGATGTTTGGGGGCGCGTAGTACGTCGGCAACCGTGCCGCGTTCGACGATGCGCCCTAAATACATCACGCACACGTCATGCGCCAGATATTCCACCACCGCGATATTGTGGGTGATAAACAAATAGGCGAGGTCAAATTCTTGTTGTAACGATTTGAGTAAATTGAGAATTTGCGCTTGTACCGAGACATCCAACGCGCTGGTCGGTTCATCGCAAATCAGCAATTGCGGCGACACCGCCAACGCCCGCGCAATGGCAATCCGCTGCCGTTGCCCGCCTGAAAATTCATGCGGATACCGCCATTTGCTGGTGCGCGCCAAGCCCACTTGGTCTAATAACAGGTCGATTTGCGCTTGTCGCGCTGCACGGCCCTTGCTGTAACTCTCCTCGCCCGCAAGCGGGAGAGGGGTTGGGGGAGAGGGTTGCGCGCCCCGTAAACCCAGCGTTTCTCCTCTCCCGCGAGCGGGAATCATCCCCTCCTCCAAAATTTCCGCAATCCGCATTTTGGGATTCAGCGAAGAATAAGGGTCTTGAAACACCATCTGCATGGCGGCACGATGTTTATACGGCGTGTCGATCAGCTCTTGCCCCGCAAATTGCACACTGCCAGCCGTGGGACGTATCAATTGCAACAAGGCTTTGCCCAAGGTGGTTTTGCCACAGCCCGATTCGCCCACCAACGCCAAGGTGCGCGCAGGCGCAATCTCCAACGACACGCCATCCACCGCTTTGACCTGCCCCACCGTGCGCTGCAAAATGCCCTTGCGTATGGGGAAGTGGACTTGCAAGTCGGTGACTTGCAAGAGAGAAGGGGAAAGGGAGAAGGGAGAAGGGGGCGGCAGCGTAACGGGGTTTTCCCTTCCCCCTTCCCGCTTCTCTCTTCCTGTCTCAACGTACAAATGGCAACGCACGCCCTGTCCTGCCCGCACTTCCGTCCACGCAGGCGATTCGCTTTCGCATAACGCCCACGCCTGATCGCAGCGCGGGGCGAATCGGCAGCCTTGTGGAATACTGCCCAAGGGCGGCACCGCGCCCGCAATGGCGGATAAAGGCTGATTGCGCCGCGAAGCATCGGGGACGGCGGTGAATAATTTTTGGGTATAAGGATGCAGCGGTTGGGCAAATAGCGTGGCGCGATCCGCTTGCTCCACAATTTGCCCCGCGTACATCACGCCCACGCGATGCGCCATTTCCGCGACTACCCCTAAATCGTGGGTAATCAACAACATCGCCATGCCCGTGCGCGCTTGCGTGTCGCGTAGCAATTGCAACACTTGCGCCTGTATCGTCACATCCAACGCCGTGGTCGGCTCATCCGCAATCAACACGTCAGGCTGCCCCGCCAACGCCATCGCAATCATCACCCGCTGCTTCATCCCCCCCGACATCTGAAACGGATACTCCCGCACCCGCCGAGCCGCATCAGGAATCCCCACTTGCGCCAACAAATCGATGCAACGCGCCTCAACGTTCCCTTCTCCCACTGGGAGAAGGGCTAGGGATGAGGGTGCCTTTCTCCCCTCGCCCGCAAGCGGGAGAGGGGCTGGGGGAGAGGGAAGCGGCAAGGGTGAATGCAACCTCAACACCTCCGCCAACTGCGCCCCCACCGTCATCACAGGATTCAAACTCAAACCAGGCTCTTGAAAAATCATCGCCAACTGCCCGCCCCGCACCCGCCGCATCTCCCGCTCAGGCAAGCCCAGTAAATCCACCGCCCCCAACACCACCAGCCCGCCCGTATTCGCCACCCCATCAGGCAACAGCCGCATCAACGACAACGCACTCATCGACTTCCCACACCCCGATTCCCCCAACAACGCAAACGTCTCCCCCGCCGCAATCTCAAACGAAATCCCATCCACAATCGCCACGCCTGATTGCAACGCAGTGGTCAAGCGATTGACGGAAAGTAGCTTATTGGGATTTTCAGAGCAGGAAGGAAGAGGCATCGCGGGCTTAGTTTCAGGTCACAATAATGTGTGAGATTTTAGAGGAAGATTGCCGTCAAAAAATGTTTTTCTATCGTTGTTTTTACATTACAACTCACCATGACTTTGGAATCAATCGAATCTGATCCTAATGCTGCTACCGCAAATAATAATTGCCTAATAATCAATATGATACAGATAATCGTCAATTCGTTGCCGATGTTTTTTATAGCAATTTGAAGCTGAAATTTGATACTAACATGCTTAATCTAATTGATTTTCGCGTAAAGAATTCTTGGTTTTGATGGGCAGATTAATGTGCAACCCATTGATAATAAATCATTAAGTTATTTGCGGTAGCAGCATTGGAATCTGATCCCGTTGTTTTGATACTGAGTATTGAGGAACGACAACCGAACAGGATAATTGTCGCCCAAGCAAGGCGTGTTGTGCTTATTGTGATTCAGACGAGATGCTGTGTTCGGGGTGATTGAATGTCTCTTCGTCGCGCATATTTTTATGCATGGTGACGGCGGCAAATAAGCTCAACACAAAGATATAGCGCAAAAGCCTTTTTCGCTCAATGCCAATGTGGCATTCCACAAGTCTACCGCCAGCAATAAAAGGGCTAATCCAGTGGATATCTAGCGTAAGCTAAAATATATGCCTGACACAGAAATCTTTTCCAGGTTTTCCGTACAGATTTTTGTAAAGACACTGCCGCAAACAAGCCGTATATCAGAATAGTGAGGGAGTAGCTGTTCTCGTTAAGCTGCATCTATGCATTTCACAACCCCACCATGTAGGGTTTCCTTTCGAGTAGGTGTAGCGAAAAGGAAGGGTGTCCTGGGTTAAAAAGTATATTCCAGTGCGGCGGAAACCAAGCGATAACGCCCGCCTGGTTGAAAACCTGCTTGTACATTGCTCAGTGCACCTGCCGAGCCTGTGCTGTTGATAACATAATCGCATTGGGCTTTGAGGACGGTATTTTTCATCCAATTCCACCGCACGCCCACAACGGCACTTTTTTGCCCAACATTTCTGCCTGCAAAGAGGGCGTTCAAAATAGGATTTGGGTCACTGGCAACTTTATTTGCCTGTTTGCCTGCCAATGTCGCAAATGGGGTAAATTTGCCAATATGGTAACCTGCGGTGATTTCTCCTTGCGTCGAATCCGCCACAAAACTTTCACCCGTGCTGAATTGCATCACTTCCGCGAGGAGGTAGCCCGTGCTGTTTTGGTAGGCATAAGTGAGGCTGCTATACCCGCTAGGCGTGTCTTGGACTTGATGACGATCTGCGAGGGCGTTGCCGTTGGGCAAGGTGCGCAACAGGGCGAGGGCTTGGTCTGTCGTGGGGCTGTGCAGGGTAAATCGTCCGCGAATACTCGAAAAACGCACGGTCGAATCGCCGACTTGTCCGAACAGGTTGATCCCTACGAGATTGGAAAACCGAATGCTCACGTCACCAGGGATGGGATATTGAATTGAGCCGATATAGCCTTGTGCGGTGAAAGTGGCATCACCCCATTGGGTTTTGGCGGTGAGTGCCGCGCCGTCATACAAGTTCAACAGCCCCGATTGATACACTTCGGTGGTCTGACGTACCCATGCTGTCTTTTCGTCGGGGACGAGAAAGGATACAAAGGGTTGACGACCAATGCGTAGATCAATGTTGGGTGTGACTTGCCATTTTAAGGCACTGGCGGTGACGTGCGGCGCAAAGGTGTTGTTGTAGCGATGTTCGCTAGTCATTTGCAACATAGCGGAAAATTGCTCGTTGAATTGACTATCCACTTGCACTATAAACCGACTATCGCTCAAAAAATCATAGGTTCGAGTTTTTCCCGCGCCGTTGGGGTGGTCAATGCCCGACGTATAATCCGCATTGCGTTCGCTGGAATAGGTCGCACCTAGGACGGCCATGCCGCTCACTTTAAATAGTTTTTCTTCATCCGCGTGGGCTACGGAGGCGGATAACAGCGCGAGCAAGGCGCAATTCATGGGTGTTTTCATGGTGGGCAAGAGGTTAGTTTAAGGGCGAATGTTTTGTATCACACGCGATATTCAATTTTTAATTGCTTAGATTGAGGTGGGGCAGAATCCCGTAGCGTTGAGTTTGTGAAAGCAACTTAGCGAAGGAGAAGGAATAGCCATATCGCCGTTAATCCTATCATTTATATACGCAATTTTCAACCCTAACGCCTAAAATTGAAGTGGCTATTTTTAGCCATTTACTCAGTAGCATGCCGATGTTATGGGCAAGTATTTTGCGGATGAAGCGATTGCGCAGCATCTTCCAGTGTTCCGTAAAGTATTGCCAAATCGCATTGTTTTTACACATAAACTCACCCACAACCTCCATCGTATTCACTTCGCAATCTGTCATTTTGGTTCAAACTCTCGACATATCAGCGGTGTTGTGGCGATTTAACGGTAATTTGTCGTGCACACAGCCGCACAGATAAATGATAAAGTCCTTACTTGGCATGGTTCTTCTCCTTCGTTAAGTTGCTTTCACAACCTCAGCGCTATGGGATTCGCCGCCGTGCCTCAATCTACTCAATTACAAGTTGAACATCCCGTAAACAATAAGAGGGGGTATTACCATGGGTTCAAAAAGTCCGTTGCACGAAGTCGTCGTTATTGGTAGTGGTTTTGGTGGTGCGATCAGTTGCTGTCGCATGGCGCAAAAATGGGGAAAAGATGTTTTGCTGCTAGAGCGCGGTAAACGCTATCCGATGGGTTCATTTCCACGTACGCCGCATGATATGGCGAATAATTTTTGGAATGTACCAGACGATGGTGTGCAACGACCTAAACACATACAAGATAAACCCTTGCGCGGCATGTTTGATGTGCGCAATTACCCTAAAATGGATGCCTTAGTCTGCGCGGGTCTGGGTGGTGGCTCTCTTATTTATGCGAATGTTTTTCTCGAACCGCCCGACGAAGTGTTTAAGCGGGGTTGGCCCGCCGTGTTAAATAAAACAACGCTACAACCCTATTACACCGTCGCCAAATCGGTACTTAACGCCCGTCCTATTCCGCCTTGGCAAAATGATCCTCGCCGTAAAATTGTTCGTACCGAACTTTTTCAAGAATTTGCACAAGACCAAGGGCGTACCTCAAAGTTAGCGGATTTATGCGTGTTCTTTGGCAATAATCATCAACAAGCTACCGACATCGGTATTCAAGAAAAAAACCGTTACGGTGCAACGCAAACGTCCTGTACCTATTGTGCGGAATGTGATGCAGGTTGTAACACCCATTCCAAAAATACCGTTGATCTCAATTATCTTTATGTCGCTGAGCATGTTCACGGTGCGCAAATTAAAACCGACTGTTTGGCCGAGAAAATTGTGCCGTTGAACGCCAATGGTGAGGAAGATACGGTTGCTAATGGTGAACACGGTTATCGCGTTTATTATCGTGATCTCGATGAGGGTGCAAAAACGGTCGATACACGGCGGATCATTATTTCCGCAGGCACTTTAGGCACGAATGAACTCTTATTGCGTTGCCGTGATACCTTTGGCTCATTGCCGCGTTTGAGTACACAGCTTGGTAAACGTTTTTCAGGCAATGGCGATTTTTTGTCTTTTGTTATTGAAGGCAAAAAACCAGCCGATCCCAACTATGGTCCTGTCATTACCCAATACACCGATTACAACTTATTTGAAAAGCATGATGCGCAGCGGGCTTTTGTTTTAGAAGATGCTAGCTATCCCGCGTTTCTAGCTTGGGTTATCGAGGGGGTACAACCTAGTTTAAATCCATTAGGCATGGTGAAAAAATTCTGGCGTGGTGTTCAGGCACTATGGCGAAAACTGGTGCAAACCCTAGTTGATAGGAAATGGAGCGGTTCTTTAGGTGATTTCTTTAACCAAATTCTAAAGGACGATGCCTCATACAACAGCAGCGTTTTGTTGTGCATGGGTTTAGACAATGGTGACGGTGAGTTGAAATTACGCGACGGCAATTTGGATTTGCATTGGCCACAAAGCAGTATGCCCTTGTATCACGCCATACTGGCTTGCGGTGAAAAATTCAAAGCCTTCGTTCAGTCGTGTTTTTTCATACCATTGCCAACATGGCTATGGCCCATACGCAATAATATCACCGTCCATCCTTTAGGCGGTTGCGCCTTAGCGGACAGTCCAGAACAAGGTGTAACCAGTGCGAACGATAAAAATCGTGGGGAAGTTTTTGGTTATCACGGTTTGTATGTTGCCGATGGTTCTGTGTTGCCTAGCGCGGTAGGTGCGAATCCGATTGCCACTATTTCAGCGGTATCCGAATGGATAGCTGAAGGCATTACGGGCATTAAGCCAAGCGATGATTTAGGTATGTTAAAACAACCCATTAACAAAAAATCCACATAGGACGCGCATTATGACTACGCAAACACAATCCCCTATTGCCTTTCAATTTACCGAAGAAATGAAAGGCTATCTTGCCGTAGATGAAACAGCTTATGAAGACGGCTATCGCGAAGGCAAAGCTGCCGACGCTTTTTTCATGTTTCATTTAACGATTAAAACTGACGATGTTGATGCGATGTTGGTATCGCCAGCGCATCAAGCCCAAGCTATCGGTTATATCGAAGGCGATATTGTCGGTGGTCGCCGCCCTGTCTTATCGGGCGTTTTTAATTTGTTCGTCGATACCGCTGATCGTAATCGTAAAGAAATGCGTTACCGATTGTTTTTTGAAAACGCCCAGGGTCAAGCCATGACTTTTAGCGGTTTTAAAAGCGTACAAGACAACGCAGGTCCTGACATTTGGCATGACACCACGACCTTGTTTACCAATCTCTATTTCGGGCATTTGCAAGCCGATCAAGAAGCTGGCGCGGAATTATACGCGACAGGCATACTGCATATTGAAGTCTTGGATTTCATGCGCCAGTTGACTACCATGCAGGCGGACGCGCCCACCTTGCCAGAGCGGCTAGGTGCAGTGGAGCGTTTTGGTAAATTTTTCTTTGGGGTGATTTGGGATACTTACGCGCCGTCGCTCATGCCCAAAATGGGGACATTTGAACGAGAAATTCCGCTCTACACGTTAGAAGGTGTGCGCGATGCGCAAGTCACCACCCACCCTTACTCAACGGCAGATAAATTGGGGCAAAGTTTATTACGCTTTCAACGCGCCCCTTGTGATGACGTAGTCGTCATTATTCACGGGCTGACCACATCTAGTGACATGTTCATCATGCCCGAACATTACAATCTCGTGCAGTATTTACTGGACAACGGTTTTAGTGATGTTTGGACGATGGACTATCGTATGAGCAATCGTCACCCCTATAACTTGCATCGCAACCGCTACAACATGGATGATATTGCGTTATTTGATCATCCTGCCGCGATTGCGACGGTACGTCGCGCGGTTGGTGAAGGTAAACGTGTGCATGTGATTTGCCATTGCCTAGGATCGGTATCATTCATGATGAGTTTGTTTGGTAAAACGGTCACGGGTGTGCGCAGTGTCATCGCCAACAGTGTCGCTTTAACGCCACGCATACCAACATGGTCAAAAGTAAAATTAAATCTAGGGCCGTTTTTTTGCGATTACCTATTAGGTATTGAATACCTCAATCCATCGGCGCGACGCGAACCAGGTTGGTCAGCAAGTAAAGTGTTGAGTTGGGCGGTTTCGGCTTTTCATCATGAATGCGACTCGCCCGAATGTCACATGCTAAGCTTCATGTGGGGTACGGGTTTTCCCGCTTTGTACAACCACAATAACTTGCTCGATGTCACCCATCGACGCGGCGGTGATTTATACGGCGGCGTGAGCGTCAATTATTATCGCCATGTTGCCAAAATGGTTGCGGCAAATAGCACGGCGGTGAAGTTTGAACCCAATAACCCTCGTTATAACTTGTTGCCGAACAATTACTTTGACTATGCCAAAGAGATTGAAACGCCCGTACTGTTTATAACAGGACAAGAAAACCATGTCTTCACCGACTCCAATATTGTCTGTCATCAACGCTTACAGCAAATCGTCCCCAATCGTCATGAACTGCAAGTTTTCCCGCATTACGGACACCAAGATGTGTTCATGGGTAAGAATGTCCATGTCGATATTTTTCCACGTTTACTCGCCTTCCTAAAACAACAACAGCACTAGAGGAGAACTGACATGACGGTAACGACACAAAATGCCCCCTTGCCCGCGAATTTTCATATGCTCGAAGAAGCCAGCGAAGGTCGCCCCAATCGTTTATGCGTTTGTTTGAGCGATTTACATTTCACCGATGGCACAGTAGGCAACCAGAGCGCGGAAGCCGTCGTTTGGCAAGAGGTTTTCGACAACATTGTCGATATGTGCAAGGACAAAGCGATTAAAGAGTTAAACATCATCTTAGTCGGTGATGTTGCCGATATGATACGCACGGCGCAATGGGCAAAAAATGATGTCTATCCGTGGCAACGTGAACACCCGCGTTTTAAAGAAATACTGCGTGACATCATGACGGGCATCATTAACGAACATGCCAAAAAGGAAACGGGCTTTTTCTATTTGTTGCAACAATTGCCGCAACAATTTTCTGAAAACACAAGCTGCGTCATAAAAACTCAGGCACTATTGGGCAATCACGACAAAGAAATATTGGCTGATGATGTCACTTTGCAAATGTTTTACGAAGACTGCCTAGGTCAACCTGTTAAGACATTATCCAAAGCCTATCGTAGCTGGATAGGCAAAATGTATTTTAATGATGAAAATTATTATGCCGACGTAAACAGCGTGCCGCGCTTGCCGTTTTATTGGGGCGATACGGGGTTTCGTTTATTTGTCACCCACGGACAATGGCGCGATGAAGACAATAGTCGCCGCATTGACACGCAACAAGATAAAAAAGGTTGGCAAGTGACTGATGGCTGGCAACTTGACGTTTGGCAAGCCTTGGATTTTGCGCCTTTTACGCAAGCATGTTTTGGCGACACCGTGGCGGCGGGTGTGTTATCGGGTTTTATTTATCATGCAAAAGTGGAGTTGGAGAAATTAAAAAACACAAACATTACGCCGCAAGCACAAGATGAGATTTCTCGACTTGAAAAAATACTCGATGAATTGGATTTGTATCGTCCTACCTATGCCGCTGTGCAACGTGTCATCGAAGAAACTTGGCGTTTGCGGCAAAAATCACTGCCCAATATCGGAACCATTATTGAAAAAGAATTGTTGGATGCTATTCATACGTGGTTGGCGTGGGACTTTACCTTAGAAAGTACGACGCCTGCGCGACGAAGCGTGTTGAAAGTTGCCCGCCCAATCGTTAAGGTTCTCAAAGCATTGGGGGCAGGGGTGGAACTGGGCTTTATTTATGCTGTCATGTGGTTGCTAACCAAACTGAAACAAGGTTTCTTTCACACAGACGCGCCTTCGTACAAAGAAATGCTCACTTTCCCTGGATTTTTATCCGAATATCGTCAATACGGTTTTCGTATTCATGGTGAGGGGCATACACACATCCCCTTGCAGGCGGAACTCTCTTTTGACCAACCTGGAAATAGACCCAATTACACCTACATCAATTTTGGTACATGGCGCGACCAAATTGTATTAAAACAAGAAAATGGCTACAGACGACGTGGATTTGGTCGTGTACTTAGCATCATTGACTTCTCTGCAACATCCCATGACGCAGAGCGTTATTTTGCCTACTGGGTTGAAGACGTTATTCACTGGGGAGATCGCTTAGATAAACTCTAACGGTCTGTGGGCGTGAATAAATTCGCGCCCCCACCGTCATCACAGGATTCAAACTCAAACCAGGCTCTTGAAAAATCATCGCCAACTGCCCGCCCCGCACCCGCCGCAATCTCAAACGAAATCCCATCCACAATCGCCACGCCTGATTGTAATGCGGTGGTTAAGTGATTGACGGAAAGTGGCTTATTTGCATTTTCAGTGAGGGAAGGAGAAGATCGCGGGTGTAAGTATCAGGTCAATGTCAATGGGCGGATTGTAGAGGAAGATTGCCTTTAGAAAATGCTTTTCTATGGATGCTTTTGCATTAGAATTCACAGTGACTTGAAAATCAATCAAGTCTAATCCTATTGATTTTGACCCCGCCTTTTTATAAACAATTAAACAAAATGGAATTTATTAAAAATCAATATGTTGAACAGAATTTTGATAAAACATTAAATGTTTTGTCTGCAATATTTTATAAATATGTGCCGTTTAGCGAGTTTTTACCAATATTTGAAAGGAGTTATGAACTTGCACGTTACTACAAGGCTGACAAGGTACTTTTAAACCTAAAACTATTAACCGTGCATGACGAAGAAACTAGAGAATACATTGCCAATGTATGGTTCCCCACTATAAAGAAAGAGGGCGTAAATCATGTTGCATTTATACTCCCTGATTCGACCGTTGGTAAAATGTCGGCACAAGATGCACATAAAAACAGCCAAAACATAAACGGGTTAATTATTGCTAATTTCAGTGATGAATCAGAAGCCCGTGCGTGGTTAAGCAATCAATAGAATCAGACTCGAATACTGCTACCGCAAATAACTTAATGCATTATTATCAATGTGTTGCATATTAATCTGTCCATCAAAACCAAGAACTCTTTACGCGAAAATCAATTAGATTAAGCATGTTAGTATCAAATTTCGGCTTCAAATTGCTATAAAAACATCGGCAACGAATTGACGCTTATCTATATCATATTGATTATTAAGTAATTGTTATTTGCGGTAGCAGCATTGGAGTCTACCCCCATTGATTAGCCTAATTTACCACATTTGTCTGGATACCTCACTTAGAATTAAGTCATCTTTTCGTCATGATACTTTTAATATCTATCGCATTAGCATCCCGATAAAGCATAGCAATATCCTTGACTCCCCCTCTACAATGAGACTATTGTCTCCCTGTCACTAACGGGTGGGGGTAGCATGAAACGGATAATGTCATGTAAGGCAACGTTGCCATGGTTGATGTGCTTATTGGGTACGTTCATGTTGTGTTCACCGTGGCGTGCACAAGCGGTGGGTACAGTGCCTGTTTCGACGCAATATGCCTGTGGTGGCGCAAAGTATCCGACAGCGGTTCAGGCAGAGACGTGTTTTTATCAATTCTGGATCGGAGCCTTCCATATGACGAGTTGTGGCTTTAATCAGTGGACTTGGGTTGAGTATCCAGCGGAATTAAATGGCTATGTACCATTTAGCCCGATTTGTAGTTATGGTCATGTGTTACCCGTTGTTCTGCCTAAAGTATCGTCATGTCCAGATCATTCCACAGGTAGTACTATCTGCACCTGTGATAGCGGGTACAAACCTGACCCACCAATACGAGTTGTGTTTCGGAGTGTCCGATTGATGACTTACCCTCTATTACGGATGCCGACGCTCTGATTTTTGAGAGCGATCCAAATCATTCGGATACTACTCACCTAACATCACAAATGCAAACTTCGCTACAGTGCTTAAAAAATGCAGCTACTGATATGGGCGGAACGCCGAGTGTCGGTTCAGCTTATCGCCCACCTCCATACAATCAACATTTGATTCAAGTTTGGGATAAATGGGTAAACGAATTGAGGGACGATACTACCCCTAGTTGCTTGGATTTAAAGAACAGGATTCATCAACATTTCAATAAACATCATTTGCTCGAATCTCAAGCACCTGCACCTAATTCGCGCCACACACAAGGGTTGGCGGTTGACGTGACGATCAATCTGCCCGCTCCTGATATAGATGCCCTCGCAGGAGGTTGTGGCTTACACCGCCCGCTACCTGTTACTGACAGAGTACACTTTCAATTTCCATAGACAATGAGGTTCAAAATGAAAAATTTTATTGTTGCGACATTATGGATAATCTTCTTATTCTCCATTTGCAATACAGCCACTGCACAATCTCCTCTAGTAGGTGTGTACGCCCAACATTATGGTGGTGCTGTGCAATATCATTATCGCGTTGTAAACAATGGCATGTTCAATATCTCCGCCATTTGGATTGGATACAACACGCTCAACGATAGCAATCGTTCTAACGACGTTTTTGAGCTTAAAACACGTCCATCAGGCATGGATATTTTTGATATTCCTGCTGCAAGCAATGCGTCTCCTTTGGGTTGGGAGGTTGTTTATATCGGGCAAGAGGAAACCATCGCGCATTCGATTAAGTGGCGCATCGCTGATAGTAATGCCTCCCCCTTATTGGTGGGGGCGACTTTGAATGGAATGCGCATCACGTTGGATAAAATGGATAGTAGTTATGTCAACAGTCATGCAACGATTCATTTTAGTAATCACCCAGCTTTGGACGACATATCCGTCCCATTGCAACTTCTTGACGTGACCCCCCCACAATTCACGTTCTCATTAAGTCCGAATACCTTGCAGCAAAATGAAAAATTCGTTCCCATCTCCGCCAATATCAGCGTGAAGGACGACTATGACCCTGTGCCTGAAATTAAGCTGGAATCTATTACCGCTAATGAGTTGCTTGAGGCGGAAGACATTCTGGGTGCTCGTTTAGGGACAGATGATCGACAGTTTATGTTCAAAGCAAAAAGCGAGGGCAGGAACAGGTCTGGGCGGATTTACACGGTGGTCTATTCGGCGACAGATGCGTCTGGTAACCGAGCTGTTGCGACTGCAACGGTCACCGTGCGGCATGACAACGGGGAGCAGGACGAACACAAGGACAAAAGTGGCAGAAACTGAAATTTTATTTTGTCGCATTCCACGCGAAAGCGCGGTATGGCGTAATCTTTATTGCGCCATATGTGTGAAGCCAATGAATAAACATCTTCCATGTGGTGCAATGCACTGAGCTTATTGCACCCTACGCCCTACGCCCTACGAACTATTGATTCACGCTCTGCGCCTTTTTCATCCCCAATGCGTCCCACCCTTCCCTCCCTAGTTTTTTAAGCGTTTCGATATTCACATCAGCAATTCGGTCGGCATCGGGGAAGGCATCGACGGCGCGATCGACGCTGTCTTCACGCAATAAATGCAGGGTCGGATAGGGGGAACGGTTGGTGTAATTTTCAATATCATCCCGCTGTGTGCCCGAAAATTGGTAGTGCGGATGCAAGCTGGCGACTTGGAAGGCATCTTCAAATTCGGGTTCAGCGGTGGCAATATCCACCGTATCCAAAAAATCGTTGTAATCGAGAAAGTCGTTCAGCACCCACGGATGGATCAGCAAGGTGGTGTCCAGCACCTCGGCATCCGTATCCTGTAATCGGCGCAACTCGTTCATCAATTCCTCAAGCAAAGCTTCTGGGCTGGTGGCGTGACTGACCACATAGCGTATCTGTTTCTTGACATGCACCGCCTTGGCGAACGGACATAGGTTGAGACCGATCACGGCCTTTTCCAGCCAGTCACGGGTTGCTGCAATAATAATTTCATCCGTCATTGAGTTCTTTCCTGTTGGTTCATAGCGATACGTTTGCAAAATTAATCCACCTAGAAACAGCGGCCTTAAGTACCTGATTGTAAATTATCGTGGATAAGTCATTCAGCTGTTGGTCGTTAGCTTTTAGTTGGTAGCGAAATATGCGTAGCGCATACACAATCATTTGCAAAATATTCATGTGGGTATGCTTGTGTTTATATTTGGCTAACTAACGACTAACGACTAACAGCTAGCGACTAACGACTAACGACTCAATACTCAATTATTTGTACGCAACATCGTATTGAGGTTATCTTGAAATTCAGTATAACCGCAAAGCGACTTATGTCCCGCAATAGGTGCAGTATTGCGCGGTATAGTCGCGCGGGGCAGGGGTGGCGTAGGCTTGGTGGTGTTCGTCGAATGGTTGAGACAGCGCGGCGAGTAAGCTGCGGAAGGGGGCGAGGTCGTTGTGGTCGCTGGCGGCGGTGAGGGCGGCTTCGACTTGGTGGTTGCGCGGAATCAAATAGGGATTGGCGCGGCGCATCGCCACGAGGTCGGGTGCATCGCCCAAGCGTTGCCGCCAGCGCGTCAGCCAATGACTAAGTTCGGTTTGAGTTGGCGCGGGGAATAGACTGCGCAAGCGGGTTTCGTCGCCCGCCGCTGCGTCAATTAGATACCGCCAAGACAGGGTGAAGTCCGCCTGCGCCGTTTCCATTAGCGCGAGAAAGTCTTGCGCCAAGGCTTCGTCCGCTTTTACCTCGTCGCGCAAACCGAGTTTGCGACGCATTTCGTCGCACCACGCGCTTTGGTATTGGGTTTGGAAGTCGGCGATGATGCGGCTGGCAATATCCACTGCCCGTGTTTCATCCGTATCTAATAGCGGCAATAGGGCTTCCGCCAATCTTGTCAGATTCCATCGCGCGATGTTCGGTTGCCGACCGTAAGCGTAGCGACCGAGTTCGTCTATGGAGCTAAATACCGCCTTCGGGTGGTAATGCTCGATAAAGGCGCACGGGCCGTAGTCTATGGTTTCGCCCGAAATGGTCATATTGTCGGTGTTCATTACGCCGTGGATAAAGCCTATCGCCATCCAACGCGCCACCAGCCGCGCTTGCCGCACACACACGGCGCGCAGAAAATCGGCATAGTCGCCCGCGTTCAGTTCGGGGTAATGGCGACGCATGCTGTAATCCGCCAGTTGTCGTACTCGCGCCGTGTCCTGCCGTGCGGCGAAATACTCGAACGTACCGACGCGCAAATGACTGGCGGCGATGCGGGTCAATACCGCCCCTGGCAAAGCACGCTCGCGCCGCACCGCTTCGCCCGTTGCCACCACCGCTAATGCCCGTGTGGTCGGCACGCCGAGGTGAAACATCGCTTCGCCCAGCAAATACTCTCGCAACATTGGCCCAACCGCCGCCTTGCCATCGCCGCGCCGCGAAAACGACGTTTGCCCAGAACCTTTGAGCTGTACATCCCAGCGTTGCCCCTTGGGATCAACCACTTCGCCCAACAGCAACGCCCGCCCATCGCCCAACTGCGGCGCGAAATTGCCAAACTGATGCCCCGCATAAGCCTGCGCCAGCGGTTGCGCATCCGTCGGCAACACATTGCCCGCCAACAATTCCGCACCCTGCTCGGTGAACAACGCGTCCGCATCCAAGCCCAATGCCTGTGCTAATCCTCTATTAAAAATTAAACCGCGCGGCTGCGGTACATGCGCGGGTTGCGCAGGCAGATAACAACCCGCACATGCTTCTGCAAAACTATGCGTCAAACCGAGGGTAATGCCACTGGTACTCATCGTTCACCTTTCTATGTCTGTGCTGATCACGTTGGTCGATACTATATCCGATAGAAAAAGTAGGGTACATGATTTTGCGTATTTTTCATTCTCGTCACTATAATGTACTGAAAATGTCAGACGATTTAGGATCGCCCTATATCGAGTCTGCTCCTGTCGATTCCAAATTTGTCGTTAAAATTAGAAAGTATGTCGCAATATGATGAAAAACCTCTCAGCACACTTCGCCACCCTCGCCATCACCGCATGGGTGGGCGGATTGTGGGCAATCGGCTACTTCGCCGTGCCCATCTTGTTCCATTCCCAGCCTGATCGCCAACTTGCAGGACTGTTGGCGGGGAACATGTTTACCGCGCTTGGCTATGTCGGCATAGTTTGCGGCAGCTATTTGTTGATCCACCGCGTCAGCATCACAGGCAAAGCCGTCTGTCGCCAATTCTGGATCATTGCCGTGATGCTGCTGATTACCTTGCTGTTGCAATTCTGGATTCAACCCATGATGGCAGAGATGAAAGCACACGCGCTGCCGTTGGACGTGATGCAAAGCTCTCTTGCTGACGCATTCAAACGCTGGCATGGCGTGTCCAGTATCTTGTATTTGTTGGAAAGTTTATTGGGCGGCTATTTGGTATTGAAGCGTGCGACGGACGAAGCGTAATACTCGATGAGCAACCAGCACGACATCCCGCTAGATTTGAAGAATGAATTTGCGCAGGAATGGGCGGAGTTTCGCCGTCCTTGGAAATTGTTTACTTTGGCACTGGGCATTGTGCTGTTGGTGTTCGGCTCATATTATGAGGGCGCACCTGACTGGGACATTCCCATCAGTTTTATCATGGCGATTCTGGCTTATTTGACTGCGCCGTGGAGTTTGCGCGTGATTTTGATGCGGCAATGGCGACGCGTGCCCTTGATGCTGTTGTTCACTTGGTTCACGGTGGATGGCTGCTACGCGCTGTATTGGTCTATTAAAAATCCAGCCGCACTAGCATTGATGCGGGATGTGAATTTTCTCGCCTCTTTGTCGTTGTACGGGCTATGCGGCGTAGTGTGGCTATTTCGCGGCAGTTTGCAGGCATTACGGGCGGAACTACTTCAGTCGATTAAGGCAGTATTGCACCAGCGAAAATAAAAAAGCCCAACGTTTCCGATGGGCTTTTTGTTGTGCAACAGCGGAAATTAGGACAGTGACTTAATCACGTCTTCCACAACCTTTTTGGCATCGCCAAAGATCATCATGGTTTTTTCCATGTAGAACAAGTCATTGTCTAGCCCTGCATAACCCGCTGCCATGGAGCGTTTGACCACCAAAATGGTGCGCGCGCGGTGGGCTTCCAGAATCGGCATCCCGTAAATCGGGCTGCTCTTGTCGTTTTTCGCTGCTGGGTTGACCACGTCGTTCGCGCCGATGACCAAGACCACGTCGGTGTCGGCGAAATCGTTGTTGATTTCGTCCATTTCCAACACTTGTTCATAAGGCACATCGGCTTCTGCCAACAGCACGTTCATGTGTCCTGGCATCCGCCCCGCGACGGGGTGAATGGCGTAGCGGACTTTTACGCCTTTTTCGGTCAACAGCATCGCCATTTCGTTAATGGCGTGTTGTGCACGCGCTACCGCCAAGCCATAACCAGGGACAATCACTACGCTGTCGGCGTTGCTCATCAAGAAACCTGCGTCGTCGGCACTGCCGCTGCGGTAGGTTTTTTGTACGCCATCGCCTGCGGCGGCGGCTTCACCTGCTTCACCACCAAAGCCGCCCAAAATCACATTCAGGAAGGCGCGGTTCATGGCTTTACACATGATGTAGGACAGAATTGCGCCCGAACTACCGACCAACGAACCCGCGATAATCAGCATGGGATTGTTTAAGGAGAAGCCAATCCCCGCCGCTGCCCAACCCGAATAGGAGTTCAACATCGACACCACCACGGGCATATCTGCGCCGCCGATTGGGATGATAATCAGCACACCCAACACAAACGCCAATGCCAACATGGTGAAAAAGGCTGTCCAGCTTTCGCTTGCAACAAACGTCAAGCCCATGCCCACCAACGCCAGCGCAATCACCAAATTCAAGGTGTGTTGACCTGCAAATTGCACAGGCGCGCCACGGAATAAGCGGAATTTGTATTTGCCTGACAATTTACCGAAAGCAATCACAGAGCCAGAGAAGGTGATCGCACCAATTGCTGCGCCGAGGAACAATTCCAGACGGTTGCCCGTTGGAATCGGCATGCCTTTGCTGATGCCGTGCAACAAAGCATAAGGTTCAGCCACGGCAGCCACAGCGATAAACACCGCAGCCAAGCCGATCATGCTGTGCATAAACGCGACCAGTTCAGGCATTTTGGTCATTTCGACGCGCTTTGCCATAATCGAACCCGCCGTGCCGCCGATCAACAAACCCAATAGCACATAGCCCAAACCGTTGCTGGTATTGGCTTCGCTGGCAATATGGCCAATCAAAACAGCCGTGGTGACCACTGCAATCGCCATGCCTGTCATGCCGAAAATGTTGCCGCGTATCGAGGTGTTAGGGTGAGACAAACCTTTGAGTGCTTGAATAAAGCACACGCTGGCAACTAAGTACAACAGCGTTACGATGTTGATTAAACTCATTTGTCACCTCCGTGACTGACTTTCTTATCTTTTTTCTTGAACATTTCCAGCATACGACGCGTGACCAAAAATCCGCCGAAGACATTGACCGCAGCCAAAGCCACTGCCAATACGCCCATCGTTTTGCCTAAATTGGTTTCGGTCAATGCCGCAGCCAACATCGCGCCGACAATCACAATCGCGGAAATCGCATTGGTTACCGCCATCAACGGCGTATGCAGCGCGGGGGTGACATTCCAGACCACGTGGTAGCCCACGTAAATCGCCAATACAAAGACGATTAAATTTAATACAAATGGATCAACCATTATTTTTACTCCCTAGTTAATTTGAGTGTGAGTCTTCAGCATCTACATCATTCCCTCCCTCTAGCAGGGGGAGGGTTAGGGTGGGGGTTGAAGTCTTCGCACAAATGCAGCGTTTCAACCCCCATCCCAGCCGTCTCCCTTCGAGGAAGAAGGAGTAATGTCGCTACAACAATCGCTTCACTATTTCTTCACAAACGGCGCGCCGTCTTTGCACAGCAGCGTACCCGCGATGATGTCATCTTCCAGATTGATGTTCATCGCACCCGTTTTGTCGCACAACAAATTAATGAAATTCAATAGGTTGCGGGCATAAAATGCGCTGGCATCTGTCGAAACGAGGGCGGGCAAATTGGTTTCGCCCACGATGGTCACGCCATACTTGACCACGGTTTTGTTGGCTTCTGACAACGGGCAATTGCCACCCGCTTCCACCGCCATATCCACCACCACCGAGCCAGGCTTCATTTGTTTCACGGTATCTTCGTGCAACAACACAGGCGCGGCGCGCCCTGGAATCAACGCAGTCGTGATAATAATGTCCGCTTGTTTCGCACGTTCTGCCACTAACACCGCTTGGCGTTGCATCCAACTGGCGGGCATCATGCGGGCATAACCGCCCACACCTTGCGCGATTTCGCGTTCTTCGTCGGTTTCAAACGGCACGTCGATAAACTTCGCGCCCAAGGATTCCACTTGTTCTTTGGCGGCTGGACGCACGTCGGAGGCTTCCACTACTGCGCCCAAGCGTTTCGCGGTCGCAATCGCTTGCAAGCCCGCTACGCCCACGCCCAAAATCAACACGCGTGCAGCTTTGACCGTGCCCGCCGCCGTCATCAACATCGGCATAAAACGTTGGTAATAATTTGCGCCCAACAGCACGGCTTTATAACCTGCAATATTGGCTTGGGAGGATAAAACGTCCATCGCTTGCGCACGTGAGGTACGCGGCAACTTTTCCATTGAGAAGGCAGTAATGCCGCTTTCAACATACGCCGCAACTTGTTCAGCGATATGTGGCGTTAGCAAACCCACCAATACTGAATCCTTAGGCATTTGCGCCAACTCTTCGGCAGTCGGAGCTTTAACCTTTAAAATAATTTGTGACTGACTATATACACTTGCCGCATCCACGATGGTTGCGCCCGCTGCGGCAAACTCCGCATCAGGAATGTGCGCGCCTGCGCCCGCCCCATTTTGTACCATCACGCTATGACCTGAGGCCAGCAGCTTTTTCACCGTTTCTGGTGTCGCCGCGACTCGCGACTCACCTGCCCGCGTTTCCGCAGGAATTCCTATACGCATGAAGCTCTCCCTTTGAATGAAGTATGAAGTCAGCGCAAAACGCGCCTTATTTTTTTGTGGGCGCGATTATACCTATTATGAGTTGGGAAGCATCCCCGATGTTTTGGCGAGGAGACGAAATGGGTAGTCGTGCTGCCGAGGATAAACCTGAATTTCGGGATGAATTTAGGTTGGAAATGAGCATATCATGATGATAAAAAAGTAAAATTTGACTACCTTAAATCTCCCGTGCGCTTGGCAATAAATAGCAAAGAGCTTGTCTGGTATTGCACCTTAATTTTACCTGTGTACAGTTGCACATCGAATTGCGGTGAAATTTTTACTTAAAACTAGACATTTGTCTTGTACTCCGTCAGAATGCGCACCCTCGGAGGGCTGGCAGAGCGGTTGAATGCACCAGTCTTGAAAACTGGCAAGGGTTTGCGCCCTTCGTGAGTTCGAATCTCACGCCCTCCGCCATCAAATTCAGCACCTAAAACCCGCCATCTCGCAAAGAGGGCGGGTTTTTGTTGCTTGCCAAACCCTGTAATCTTTGCCCCCACGTGCTGAAAATAAACGCTATAGGCTTTACGCACCCCACAAAGGGCAACGCATATAATGCGACTCACGTTTTAATCATCCATCCGCCCACGCCATGACCACGCCCGACATCCCCACCAAAAAAGTCGTTTCGGTTGAAATTCTGCATTTAGACGAGACAGGCTATGGGCCTGAAGGCAAGCACACGCGGCGGCAATGGCGGGCGGAGTGTTTGGAGAATTTTGAAGCAGGTGCGGATGCGTTTTTGGCATGGCAGGAAAGTTGGCAGGATCTGGCGGAGCAAAACAAACGGTTGGCGTATTTTGATACGCAGCACGTTTTTAATGAAAATCCAGATAACTCTTTATTTGTCGGAAAGAGTCACTGTCTTGATTTTGTGGGGTATATTTTTCAAAATATTATTGAAGTCAGTGGTTGTAAATTTTTGTATGACGTTAACTTTGAAAAAGCCACCTTCGCTGGCTTCGCAACATTCAGGGGAGCGACCTTCATAGGTTATGTGATCTTCAATAATGTCACCTTCGCAGATTATGCGAGTTTTGAGAGAGTAATTTTTACAGATAATCCACTCTTCTATCGAACCAAGTTCACCTGTGGAGTACATTTTGGCGGAGCACAATTCAAAAATGGAGCTCACTTTTTTCGAGCTGTCTTCATGGGTTCTACATACTTTAGCAATGCTAGGCTCTCTAAATATGTGTATTTTCGGGAAAGTACCTTCTCAAGCGAAGTAAATTTTAATCAAGCCATTTTCACAGGCGAGGCTAACTTTGAAGCAGTAATTTTTGACGAACCTGTTTATTTTGTTAGGGTCGTATTTCGTAATAAAACCAGATTTTGCTATGCTAACTTTAACGGAGAAACTGATTTTGAAAATGCTGAATTTACGAATGTGGGGCATTTTGAAGGGGCAAAGTTTAATGCACCGACTTCAAAAATACCCTCATTTCGGGGTGTTAATATAGGAAGTACACGACTAGATTTTTCGCCATACTTGTCAGGCGATGCAGAGGATGCAGTCTTCAAAATAAACTATATTGATGAAGAGTCAATTAAAGAAACGATTATAAACATACAGTTTCTCAAACACTTATCTGAGCAGCACGGGCAAGTTGACCAAGCGTTGAACTTTAATGCGATGGAGTTGCGCGCCAAGCGTTTGCAAGTGATTGAACAGCTAAAAGTAAAAGACAAAAATTGGTTGGAAGGCTCCTTCAAATGCGCCTATAGCGGTAAATGGTGGGCGAGCTGCCCGACGACTTGGCTTTATGACAAGGTATCAGATTTTGGGCGTTCGTTTATGCGTCCATTGGTAGGTTTTGTCGCGATATATTGCATTGCTTTTTCTTTCGCTTATTGTTGTGCTGGCGTAAATAATCCGCAAAATTGCCATGACAAGCAAGGACGGGAGGTTTGGCATGTCATGTTGTGCGATACCAATTCAAATTTAGCGGATGAAGCAAAGCTAGAACTGAATAACGCGGATGCAAAATTGCCTTTAAACGGTTATGAGGCGGCATTTGAATATGCCAATTACCATGCCACGGGATTGGTGGATTTTACGGGCGACAGCAAGCTCAAAGATGCCATCACGCAGCGGGTGTTTGGTGTATCTGTCAAGCCGTGGTGGGCGCGGCTCATCGGCGCGTTGCTTTCGATCATCAACACCGCCTTACTGTTCTTAATCGCGTTAGGGCTGCGCAATTCCTATCGTTTGAAATAGGGATTGATCGAGCGCAGTTGTGAAGCACAAAACACAATTGCGACCCAATTCTCAGCAGCATTAAAATTTTTGACGGTATATTTTTAAATCCATAATGCGAATCCTAGCAATATACAGGCATACACAAGCAGTTATTTAACCTCAGTTTGACCTAATTTGATTGCAAGAATGGCCGCAAATCGGCATGGTTGATATTGAGGGAAGGTTTTTTTCCTGATAGGAATAAATTAAAGGGATGCGACTGAGCAAAGTTAAACATTGAGCTTCGTGCTAACTTCGCATTCAAGTACAAAGTGAACGGTTTTGCTTTAACGAACTTATGGGAAACAACATGGCAAACGGTTGGGCAGACGAAAGACGAGCAAAACAAGCGGCGTGAATTCATCGCAGGAAGCCTAGGGAGAAGTTTACAGGTGCAAAGACCCCAGAAGGCAAAGCAAAGGCCGCTAGGAACGCTTTTAGGCTGACCATGCGCAAACTTTATTGATGATGTGCTGGGGCATGTAGAGGCTTGATGATCGTTCTAATTGCCTCCCAACGCAAAAAACCCGCCGAAGCGGGTTTTTATTGAAAATCAGCCTGAATTACTTCAGCTTAGTTTCTTTGTACATCACGTGTTTGCGCACTTTAGGGTCGAATTTTTTCATTTCGAGCTTTTGGGGCGTAGTACGTTTGTTTTTAGTGGTGGTGTAGAAGTGACCTGTGCCAGCACTGGATTCCAGTTTAATTTTTTCGCGCATTTCTTATCTCCTTAGATGCTGTCGCCACGGGCGCGCATTTCAGACAAAACGGCATCAATGCCATTTTTGTCGATTGTGCGCAACGCTGCATTCGTCAAACGTAGGCTGATCCAGCGATTTTCGCTCTCAACCCAAAAACGACGACGTTGCAGGTTAGGCAAGAAACGACGTTTAGTTTTATTATTCGCGTGAGAAACGTTGTTCCCACTCATAGGACCTTTTCCCGTCACTTGACAGACACGTGCCATAACTCTACTCCAACCGATTTTCAAAAGAGCGCGGATTCTACCGAAATACGCCGAAACATTCAACCTTAATTCACATGTTTCTTGCAAATTAAGATCGAAAAACTGAATGGGATGTTAATCGCCATAAGCGCGTTCAAACATTTTCGTCACGCGATCCATAATGGCTTGAATATGATCGCTGGTTGCGGCGACGCTATCCATGGCTTCGGTGGGATCTGCACCCTCGGTCGTCAGAGCCATATGCAAGTAATTCCATTGTGTTTTTGCACTGCGTAATTCGGCAACTATGTCTGGATTGTTACTCGCACCTTGGAACAATGCTTCTAAAGCAGTCTCAAATTCATTGTGGGCTTTTTCCAGATCAGCATTGATTGCGGCTGACCCGACACCGACCGCTCTCAATAAAAATAATTTAGCGATGCGTTGCGATAACATCCGTTGCCGTCCCGCGACGTTGACCCAATAACCTGATTTTTTGGCGGATTGGGTTTCTAGCAACTTTGTCATTTTGTTGGCAACTTCCATGAGCGCGTCACTCATGTCATTGAGTTTCTTGGCATTATCGTGATCGTTGGTGCTGAGTGCTGCCATGCGAGTTTTCATCCACAATTCACTTTCTTGATCCCATGCTTGTTGAAGGGCAGGCGTGTTGGTCACACTACGCAGTTCGAGCAGTTGAGATTCAAATTGGTCTATGGATTCTTGCAGCAGTTGTTTGGAGGCAGCAGGTTTGATGTTTAAATGAATTTGGCAATACGCCTTGACGATGCGCTGCGACAACATACGTTGCCGTCCAGATTTGTTAATCGCGCTGGCAATGGTCATGGTGGAGGCTGCGGTGGGCGCGTCGGGAGCTGCGATTGCTAAAGAGGAAAATGTCATTGCTAAAGCTAATACACTGGCTTTACAGACTTGTGTGAGGCGGATGCTGGTCATGATAGATTCTCCTTGGTCGTTTTTAGAAGTTCGCAATATTGTTGTTATGTCGTGCGAGTCCTAATGTTACCTCGCTAATTCTAAATTGACTATAAAGATTTATATTAGATGTACCTAATGTGGCATTGATTGGTCAGGGCAGCGCGTTTAGGGGCTATTTTACAAACGATGAGGCGAGAGGGGGTGTGGGGTAAATCGGGCTATTGTGTGAATTCGTGAGCGAACGCCTAGGGGCGATCCAGTGCTTGATCTATCATTGAAACAGGGTCTTCCAACGGTTCAATATGGGTGGTGATGTGCAAGTAGGGCAAAACATGATGAATGTCCGCTTCCACGCGCTCCGCCCAGTTATGCCCTTGCTGTACCGTCCAATGGCCTGGCACGAGGATGTGCAAGGTGGCAAAGGTGCGCTGGCCCGCTTGGCGGGTGCGCAGGGCATGAAAGTCCAATCCTTGTTGGCGATAGCTTGCCAATATCGCTTCAATTTCGGCAAGTTTTTCGGTTGGGAGAGACGCATCCATCAAGCCCGCAGCGGAGCGGCGCATCAGCTGCCATGCTGTCCAGAGGATATTGCACGCAACTAACAGTGCGATAACGGGATCCAGCCATTGCCAATCGGTCAACCACACCAAGCTCACCGCAACAATCACCCCAACCGACGTCCAGACATCGGTAAACAAATGATGCGCATCGGCTTCCAGCGTGATGGACTGATATTGTCGCCCTGCCTGCATCAAGATACGGGCAACCACAAAGTTGATGACGGAGGCGATGATGGATACCGCAATCCCCCAGCCCAGAGCTTCCAGTGCTTGAGGATGGAGCAAGCGCAGGATGGCGGTGTAAGCAATGCTTACCGCCGCTACTAAAATTAAGAATCCCTCAAACGCGCTGGAAAAATACTCCGCCTTACTGTGTCCATGCGAATAACAATCATCCTCAGGCAACGCGGCGAGGGTCAACATCCACAATGCCATCATCGCCCCCGCCAAATTCACAAAGGATTCAATCGCATCCGACAACAACCCCACCGATCCCGTCAACCACCACGCCACCCCTTTGAGCAAAATAGTCGCAATCGCCGCCGCGATGGATAGCCAAGCGTATTTTTTAAGGGAGGTCGTGGGCATCGTTTGAGATTGTTAGGTAGGCACTGATTTATTCGTCATTCCGACGAAGGTCGGAATCCAGTCCATTGATACAAAAGTGTTTTTGCTTCAGCAAAAACTACAAAACCGAATAAATCAGCACATCCTTAGAAAAATATTTTCAATGGGTAAATGTAAATGGTGGTTTGCGTGTGGCAAGGCGCAACGCAGTAAATTGCCGATTAAACTCCTTACACGACTTACTGCGGTCATCAACTCGCCAATCCATCCAATTTATCCACAAAACTTTGTAATTCTTTAGGCAACGGCGCAGTCAGTTGCATGGCTTCGCCTGTTAAAGGATGGGCGAAGGCGATGGAATGGGCGTGTAAAAACATGCGTTTCAGCCCTTGTTTCATCAAGGCTTTGTTGCGGGCAAAGTCGCCATATTTGTCATCGCCAGCGATGGGGTAGCCTAAATGGGATAAATGTACGCGGATTTGGTGAGTGCGGCCTGTTTTGAGTTCGGCTTCCAGCAGGGTGAATTCATCCCAACTTTTTTGCAAATTGAAAATGGTGTGCGAAGCTTGTCCGTCGTCGCGCACCATCACGCGTTTTTCGCCTTGCGGCGTGTCAAATTTGAACAGCGGCAATTTGACGTGTTGACGGGCATTTTTCCATTGTCCCAATACCAGTGCGAAATAGCGTTTGTCGCTGTTGCCTTCGCGCATGGTTTCGTGCATCGCCACGAGGGCGGAACGTTTTTTGGCTAACAGCAATACGCCTGAAGTTTCGCGATCCAGTCGATGGACTAATTCTAAAAATTTAGCTTGTGGGCGAGCGTTGCGCATTTGTTCTATCACACCAAAGCTGACCCCGCTCCCCCCGTGTACCGCCACGCCAGAAGGTTTGTTGATGACCAATAAGGCTTCGTCCTCAAAAATAATAGGGAATTCCACGGTGGGAATAAAAGGGGTCTCTACTGCGGCCTTTTCGGCAACACGTATTGGCGGAATACGTACAATGTCGCCCAGTTGTAAGCGATAAGTTTGATCGATACGCTTTTTATTGACGCGTACCTCGCCGCGTAAGATGCGATAGATGTGACTTTTCGGTACACCTTTTAGATGACGAAACAAGAAGTTATCAACACGTTGCGATGCGCCACTTTCGTCGATTGTCAGGAACGTTACAGATTCTTTGCTTAAACTATTCATTATGCTTATACTTCGCCGCTTGCGCGAATTGGAAGTGAGTAACTTTAGGATGTATTCCCGATTGTAGGAATGGATTCTTGGCAAACAAGCGACGGCGCGGTGCGCCGCCACCCTTCCCAACGCAGCCCGGTTAATATCGCTCACCGGAACCAGCAACGATAGTAATTGATTTACGCGCTCAAAGCACCTGTGGATTTTTCGTGACGTTGCCAAAGTGACCTCACCAGAAGGAAATTCTGAATGATTGAGTATGCGAGTGAAGTGCCTGAGCACGACATCGCTGCAATAGAGAACTGAATTCACCTACAAAGAATTTTAAAAAACTGATGGTCTATACAAGACAATGTGTGTCCCCCTCGTTTGCCTGCTTGCACGACGGTGTTGGCCACATTTAACTGGATGTAGCTTGGTTTGACCCGTGTAAGAGCGCGGGAGAAAAATAAATATGAAACGCATGCTATTCAATGCGACACAGCCAGAAGAATTACGTGTCGCCATTGTGGATGGTCAAAAACTGATTGACCTCGACATTGAAACCGCTGGTAAAGAACAACGTAAAAGTAATATCTACAAAGCTGTTATCACCCGCATCGAGCCTAGTTTAGAAGCCTGTTTCGTCGAATACGGCGGTACACGTCACGGATTTTTACCTTTCAAAGAAGTCGCCCCCCAGTTTTATCAACCTAATTGCGGAAATCGCCCTAACATCAAGGAAGCCTTGCGCGAAGGCCAAGAATTATTGGTGCAAGTGGAAAAGGACGAGCGCGGCAATAAAGGCGCGGCTCTCACCACTTACGTCAGTTTGGCGGGTCGCTACATCGTGTTGATGCCCAATAATCCCAATGGCGGCGGGGTTTCGCGTCGCATTGAAGGTGATGAACGTGCGGAATTACGCGAAGTGTTGTCGCATGTGGAAGTGCCAAATGGCATGAGCATCATTGCGCGCACCGCAGGGATTGGGCGTAATCAAGAAGAATTGCAATGGGATTTGAACTACCTCAAGCAATTATGGGATGCGATTGATAGTGCAGCAAAAACCGAAAAAGCCCCCTCTCTGATCTATCTGGAAAGTAGCTTGGTGGTGCGCGCCATTCGCGATTATTTCAATCCTGAAATCGGCGAAATTTTGGTAGATACCGAAGAAATCTACCAACAAGCCTTGGCGTTTATGAGTACCGTGATGCCCGACAATGTTGATCGCATCAAACGCTACGAAGATGATGTGCCATTGTTCTCGCGTTTCCAAATTGAACATCAAATCGAATCGGCGCATGCGCGTGAAGTGCGTTTGCCATCAGGCGGTGCGATTGTCATTGACCATACTGAAGCCCTGACCGCGATTGACATTAACTCCGCTCGTGCGACGAAAGGTTCGGATATTGAAGCCACTGCGCTCAATACCAACCTCGAAGCGGCGGAAGAAATCGCTCGTCAAATGCGCTTGCGCGACTTAGGTGGTTTGATCGTGATCGACTTTATCGACATGGAAAACAGTCGCAACCAACGCGATGTCGAAAACCGTTTGCGTGACTCGTTGCGCTACGACCGCGCTCGCGTGCAAACCGCGAAAATCTCGCGTTTCGGCTTGTTGGAATTGTCACGTCAACGCTTGCAACCGAGCTTAGGTGAAAGCAATTACATGGCATGTCCACGTTGCAGCGGAATTGGACATATTCGCGGTACAGAGTCTTCCGCACTGCATATTTTGCGTATTTTGCAAGAAGAAGCCATGAAAGGTAGTAGCGCGGCGATACATGTGCAAGTGCCCGTCGATGTCGCAACTTTCTTGTTGAATGAGAAGCGTGGAGATATTCATCGCATCGAGTCACGTTTGAAAGTCAGCATTACCCTGATTCCAAATCCACATTTGGAAACCCCTAACTACAACATCAGCCGTATCAAGTCCGATGATTTGAGTGCTGAACCGATGTTGGCAAGCTATAAAATGGTTGAAAAACCTGTTACCGATAAACCTGCAACACCGACTGCTGAACAACAAAAAGCCACGCGTGCGCAAGCGGTGGTACAAGGAATTACCCCTTCACAACCAGCACCAATGAAGGTGGAAGAAGTGAAACCGTCCTTGTTGGGTAAGGTCGTGGGTTGGTTTAAAGCACTGGGCGCAGAAGAACCGCCTGCAAAACCCGTTGCGCCTAAGCCACGCCCAGTTGCGCGTCGTGAAAACAATGAGCAACGTAGTGAATCAGGCCATAATAAACGTCGCGAACGGAATGGTGATCGTCCTGAGAAGGGCGAACGCAGTGAGTCGAATCCGCGTCGTGATCGTAACGAACCGCGTCCGCCTAAAGGAGAGGGCGTTACGAAAGCTCAGGAATCTCGGCCTATGCCAGACGTGCGCGAACCGCGTGAACCCCGCGAACCTCGTGAGCCACGTCCACCAAAGCCGCCGCGCGAACCTCGTCCTCCCCGTATTGCGGAAGAAAGGCCAGTAGAAAAATTAGTTGAAAAAGCTGTGTTGGAAACGCCCGCGCTGGTGGGCTTGGAGAACGAAGACGAAACGGCTGTGCGAGAAGGTTCGCGTCGTCGTGGTCGTCGTGGTGGTCGTCGTGAGCGTGAACGTCGTGATGTGGTTGCACCAGAAGCGGCGGGAAATCAAGTTGAAACAAATCCCGAATCACCTATTGTGGTGCAAGTGGGGGCAACTAAACGTAAACCGAGCGAGTACATCGCGTTGCCGAAAAGTATGCGCGAGCAAGCTGCGCAAGTCTTGGCGCAATCGATACCCGTCGCCTCTGAAGCCTTCGCCGAAGTGGTTGTGCCTGTTGCAGCAGCGACCAGCACGGGAGCCGCATTAGTGCAAATTGAAACGGATCCTGTCAAAACAGTGTTGCTTCAGAGCGTTCCAAATAATCAACCAGCTAGTTCACGTCGCCGTGCCCGTCAACGAGAGGTTTATGTTGAAAATGAGCCTTTGGTGCAGGTTGAAACTCAGCACTAGGATCTATTATTAAGCTGGGGCTGTCGCGCTTGAGTTCGTCGTTGGACTCAAGCTGTTTTACGGTCTTCTGGTGTTTTCAATATTGTTTAGTGCCGTTCAAAGTGCGCTATATCAATGTCTCAATATGAAGGTGGCATGGTATTTGCATTCAGTGCTTTGACGGGGTTTGGGATAAATCCTGACAATCATTGAATACCTGAAGTGTGTTCATGGTTAGTTAACTAATGTGTGAAAATGGAGAAGATCATGGCAATTGAATGGACGAGTGATTGGGAAACAGGCATAGCGGTAATTGATTCGCAGCATAGGCAAATTTTCGACTACATCAATGAGTTGGAAGTGGCTATGAAATTGCATCATCGAGATGCAGTCGGTCATGTGCTTGATGAGTTAACGGATTACACCGTGTCTCATTTTGCGTTTGAAGAAAACTTGTTGACGGAGGCGCATTATGAGTTTTTGGATTCGCATAAGGTGATCCATGACACCTTCATTAAACGTATTTCCACTTACAAAAAAGACCATGCAGCGGGAAAAGATATTGCCGATCAACTATATGACATGATGAGCACTTGGTTATATCATCACATAAAACGTGATGACATGGCTTACGTCAATGCGGTGAAAGATCGAATTGAAAATTTGGTCGAAAATAAGAATGAGGGCGGCTGGTTTAAACGTTCAATAGGTGCTTTTTTTAGATAACAAGTTTGATCGTTTTTAAAGCCCGCGATATGCGGGCTTTTTTCATTTTGGCTGTCATGTTCAGCTAGCGCATCATGGCGCAATGTGACTAGGTATAATCGCACCTCAATTTTTCAGGAGTACGTCATGTGGTTTAAAAGTCTGTTTATTTATCGTATGCCGCCGAATTGGGTGGCGCAACCTGCTGCGTTGCAAGAAAAGTTAGCGTTGAAGCCGCTACAAACTTGTGCTGGCTTAGATAAGCTGAGTCGGGGCTGGATGCCTGTGCGGGGTGAGGAGCTTTTTGTATTGACCTTAAATCAGCAAATGCTTATCGCTTTAGGCATGGAGCAAAAATTATTGCCCACGACCATCGTGAATCAGTTCACTAAGGCGCGAGTGGTGGAGATTGAGGCGCAGCAAGGTTATAAAGTTGGGCGCAAAGAGCTGAAAGAATTAAAAGAACAGATGACGGAAACCTTGTTGCCGCGTGCGTTTGCGCTGCGCAGCACGACTTACGTGTGGATAGATCCTGTTAATGGCTGGTTGGTGATCGATGCGGCTTCAGCTGCCAAGGCGGAAGCGGTGTTGGAACAGCTGAGCAAAACCGTGGATGACTTGCCTTTGCAGTTGCTGCACACCGAACTTTCCCCTACCGCCGCCATGACCGATTGGTTGGCGAGTGGTGATGCCCCAGCGGGCTTTAGCATAGACCGTGAGCTGGAGTTGCGCGCGACAGGCGAAAGCAAAGCCACCGTGCGCTACGCCAATCACGCGTTAGAAGGCGAAGAAATTCTCAAGCATATTGCCGATGGTAAACGCGCGACCCGCTTAGGATTGACTTGGAATAATCGTATTTCCTTTGTTTTGACCGAGCAATTGCAAATCAAGCGACTCGCCTTTTTGGATGTCATCAAGGAAGAATCGACCAGTTTGGCGGATACCCCAGAAGAACTATTTGATCTGGACTTTACCTTGATGGCAGGTGAGTTGGCGAAGTTGTTAGACGACTTGGTTCATGCCTTGGGCGGTGAGGTTGCTCAGAAAAGTTAAGAACCCCCGTCGCCTAAAAGTCCTTCAGCACGATGGGTAACAGTTTAGTCGATGGGTGAAAGTGTATGAATCCAAGAAGCCAGCAGCAGAAATTGAGGGAATGTGATAATGAAGGACGTGCCTAATTTGTTCCTTTAATTCATGCGGTTAAGCGTTAAGTAAATGCCATTCAGAGCTGCCTCCTTTTCTCAATTTTCCCACTGCCAGCTTGACAATTATTTAACCTAGCTGACGATAAAATAACGAATAGCAATCTCTGCTATTTTTATATTCAACACAGCTTATTGTTTTTATTCAATAAATAAAACATGGCACGCTAAGTGCTTGTAGCTCTACAGGGTGGCCACCCAACAAAAAATCGAAACTTTCCCGCTCCAATTGCCCTGTGAGCGGGCGAGCATTACCTGTTTGGGCTTGGAGTATCACCATGAAAAGAATTGTTTCCATCCTGTTAGCCGCCTTGCTGACTTCCACTGCATACGCCAATCAATGGGAGGATTTGCAACGCCAATGGGATGCCGCCTTCTACACCCAACCTGCCGTCAAATTGCCGCTGCTGCAACAGCAAGCACGCGAAGGGGATGCGCACGCGCTGTATGTTCTGAATCTGCTGTCCGCTAACCATCGCTATGCTTTGCTCGATGCGCAAAAACGCCAGTTGCACCAACAAACTTGCCAAATGGGGGAAGAAAGCGGTCAGCCGTTGTTGCTGCTGCAATGCGGACAGGATTTTGCTGACGGACGCGGTGTCAGCATAGATAAAGCACAGGCCGTCATCTGGTTTCAGAAAGCAGCGACATTGAGCAGTGGTCTTGCCATGGCAAGAATAGGCAGTGCTTATTTTTTTGGGGATGGGGTTGCCAAGGATGATGCCGCCAGTCTGGTCTGGTTCCGCAAGGGAGGCGAGCTGAATGATGCCTCATCCATGTATATGCTGGGACTGATGTCTCAATGTGGCTGGTGCGGACAGACCGTGGATGAGGTGCAAGCCTTGGCTTGGTATCAAAAGGCCGCCGCGCTAAATTATCCCGCTGCGCTGCGTGCGCTGGGACAGTTCCATCGGACTGGGCGCGGCGGTTTGCCGAAAGATTTAGCCGCTGCAAATGAATGGTATCGCAAGAGCCTGCAACAATATCGCTTGCAAGCCGATGCGGGCGACGCGGATGCCATGGTAACACTGGCGGGGTTTTATCAGGGTGACAAAGAAGGTGTTGCCAAGAATCTGCCGCAGGCGCGAGCTTGGCTGGAACGTGCGGCACGCCAGGGCACTAGCGAGGGGATGCTGGCACTGGGCTATTTATATCTCGATCAGGACGGTCTGAATGATCCAGCCAAGTCGGTGCCTTGGTATTTGAAAGCTGCCGAATTGGGGAATGTGAGGGCGATGTACAGCCTAGGATTGGCATTTGGGGAGGGCTTGGGCGTTGCCGTTGACGAAGCCGAGGCGGTGCGTTGGTATCAGCGAGCGGCAGCACATAAGCAGACATGTGCCATGCTGGAGATGGCGCGTCGTTACAGCAAGGGCATAGGCGTGGCACGAAATGAGGTCGAGTCCACGCGCTTGTATCTGAGCTTGGCACAAGAGGGGAGCTTAGACGCGATGCAGACACTCGGCGAGCGTTATCAAGACGGGACTGTCGGCATCGTCAACCCCGTCGAAGCGGAGAAATGGCAGAAAGCGGCCTTCCAACTGGCCAGCCAGCGCGCCAAAGCGGGACTCAACTACGGGATGCGTGCCTTGGGCAACTTGTATCTGAAAGGCGAGGGGGTTGCAAAGAATACCGAACTGGGCTTGGAGTGGTATCGCAAGTCAGCAGAAAAACCCTCCATCAACGCTTACATGGCACTGGGTGATTTGTTTCATGACGGCATTTTGGTGCCGAAAGATGAGGTTCAAGCCAAACACTGGTATGACTTGGCGGTGAACTTGTATCTTCAAAATGCTGCAACGGGCACGCCGCAGGATATGGAAGCACTGGCAGAGCTTTACTATGCGGGCATCGCCCTGCCGAAGGATGACAAGCAGATTACCGAGTGGTATCGCAAATCGGCTGAGGCGGGCAATTCGTCTGCCATGAACATCCTCGCCAATCGTTATTTCGAGGGCCAGGGTATCCAAGAGGATATGCAGCAAGCGGTGCACTGGTATCGCGAAGCCGTAGCGCGTGGCAATGCTTGGAGTATGCGGAATTTGGCTCGCATGTACGAATATGGCAATGGTGTCCGCAAGGATGTCGCGCAAGCCCGCGTCTGGTATGAACGCGCCGCGCTGCATGGCAACGCCAGTGCCATGGAAGCACTGGGGCTGTGGTACCCGCGTTATGACCATAGCAAATCCGCGCAAAAAATGTCCTTTGTCTGGTTCCGCCGTGCGGCGGAAGCTGGCAATGTAGAGTCCATGAACAGCGTGGCAAGTGCATATCGCGATGGCGTGGGCATCCAACGCGACACCGTACAGCAAATGGCTTGGTTGCAACGCGCCGCTCAGGCGAACAATATCAACGCGATGAGTCTGCTGGCGGGCAAGTACCACCATGGTCTGAACACTGAAAAAGATTTGAATCTGGCGATGCACTGGTATCAAAAAGCGGCAGAAGCGGGTGATGTCTGGAGCATGATCTCTCTGGCAGAAATGTATTACCAAGGAGAAGGCGTGACCGCCGACAAGGCTGCGGCTGAAAAGTGGTATCAAAAAGCCGCCGAAAAAGCCGAAGGCTGGTATCTGCAAGTGCTGGCAGAACACTATGAAAATGGCAAACAAGCCCCGCAGAATTATGCAAAAGCCCTGAGCTTCTACCAAAAGTTTGCGGATAGCGGAGATAGCGCGGGTCAGTATGAAATGGGGCGAATTTACCAATCTGGCTTGGGAACGGTGGTCAGCCCCGATCCAACCACCGCCGTGGCGTGGTACCGCAAATCAGCAGCGGAGGGAAGTATTGACGGCATGTTGCAACTGGGTGCGGCTTATTTTGCGGGCAACGGTGTTTCGCACGATGAGCAACAAGCCTTTGCATGGTACGAAAAAGCCGCCAAAGCGGATTCCGCCAAGGCCATGCAGGAACTGGTCGTTTTCTACCGCAACGGCTGGGGTGTGAAGAAGAGCGAGACCCAAGCTATACACTGGGCACGCAAGGCAAAGGCAGCAGTAGCAGCGGAGGAAGAGGCATGGAAGCGATATAAATAAGAAGAGCGAGTAGATACTGTTAGTCCCGTCAAGCGCCATGCAGTGCTGGATCGAAGAATTTTCCTGATTTCAGCACGCCGAAGGCGACATGAATAAGTTTGCGCATCATCGCGCCGATAATCAGTTTGGGTGGTTTGCCAGCGGCGGTGAGGCGTTCGCGGAAGCGGATGCCCCATTCGGTTTTGTATAGGGTCACCATAGCGGGCATGTACAAGGCTTTGCGAAGGAAGGAGTGCCCCACTTTGGATAAGCGGACTTTCTTTTTGACGCTGCTGCCAGAAT
>JAQTTV010000032.1 GCA_028710565.1 Gallionella sp. | reverse complement strand
ATTCTGGCAGCAGCGTCAAAAAGAAAGTCCGCTTATCCAAAGTGGGGCACTCCTTCCTTCGCAAAGCCTTGTACATGCCCGCTATGGTGACCCTATACAAAACCGAATGGGGCATCCGCTTCCGCGAGCGACTAGCCGCCGCATGCAAACCAGCCAAACTGATTATCGGTGCGATGATGCGCAAACTCATTCATGTCGCATTTGGCGTGCTGAAATCAGGTAAAAACTTCGATCCAGCACTGCATGGGGCTTGACGGGGATAACAGTATCTACACCCGTTATACCAGTGCGTAGGATGTGCTGGTAATTCACACCGATGGGAGGCACAACATGGACGATTTAAACAACATGAACCGATACGACAGCGCGCCTTTATTTCCTTCTCCTGAAGCGCAACGCCAAGCAGCACGCAATCGTGTGCAAGGTCAGCGAATGTGGCTTTTAGTGGGCGGTATCATCACGGCGGCTTGGGCGTGGCAAGCACACGGGGATGTCAAAATCGAAGCCGACGCTTCTTGGATGGTCGAAATGGATGCTCAAGCCCAACCTATCCAACGGGTTGCCTTCCAAACGCAATCCGCGCAAGCCCCCGTTAAGCGAAAAAAGGGGGCGAAAAAACAGGTGGCGGCGCGGGGGAGTGAAGCGCAAAGTAAAATTTTTGAAAAAACGATTCCCAATCTTCATCCTAGGATGGAGCCAACTTCTTGGTATATCCGCGATGTTTTTGCGCATAAACAGCAAGCATCGCTGTTTATGTGGTTAAAGCGGGAAATTAAGCGTCATCCGCATATCGCGCCGTCGTCCAAAAAGGATTGGTATGCGCGTTTGCCCAACATGAGCGTTGATCAATTAACCGAACTGGTTTTTTTAATCACGCGAGATTCTGGGTATAAAGCGGGGGAGCTATCTGAACGCTTCGCGTCTTTAGCGCAAGAAGTCTCACTTATTCATCCCGTTGTTTCGCCGACGCACCCTGATATGGTGTATTTGCCTGCGGGAACGGTTACCGTCCAAGAAAAAGGGGGAGATAAGGTTTGCACTGTCCTATTCCCCGCCTTCCAAATCGGAAAATATGAGGTGACGAATCAGCAATGGCGTGCGGTTATGGGGGGAAACCTTCGTGCAGGCGAATGTGATTTGTGCGCCGCAATGGTGGGTGATGCTGAGAAAGTAGCAGAATTTATCCAAAGGCTAAATGCTAAAACAGGCAAGCATTATCGTTTGCCCACTCAGGTTGAATGGCAGTACGCCTGTTTTGCAGGAAAGGCGACTGCCTATTGTGGGGGGAATGACGCTTTTGCCGTGGCTTGGAGTAGGGAAAATTCTGATTTGGAATTTACCCACGCCGTCGGCATGAAATTACCCAATGCGTGGGGAATTTATGACATGAGCGGCAATGCGGATGAGTTAATTCAAGAGAAAAGTCCGCAGGTCAGCGAAGAGGGGCATAACGACATGGCGTGTGGCGGTTCGGTAGAGGGAGCCAGCCCGAATTGTGGAGAAGTGACTTACAATTTCGCTGACCGCAGGAATCCTGTCGGCTTTCGCCTGGCGAGAACGATCCCCTCTTCACCATCCAACAAAGTCATTAAGCAGGAAAAGTGTGAAGATCAACGCTAAAGGTTTGTGGTTGCACGCCAAAACGGCGTGGGGTGAATAAGCTGCGCGCGCCCACTATTTATGTTTAAATTCGCCTTGCCTATCCGTGCAGGTTGCAGATGCCAAAGTGGGCTTTTCTTGATACAGTGCGCACCCGTTTGCGTAGGGACACACTGAGAAAATCCGTTCGCCCTGAGCTTGTCGAAGGGTAAGTTTTGTTGATCTTCCGCTATGATTCGACGAGCTCACCACGAACGGAAGATAAAACCAGTATTTGCTATGTTTAACCTGTAGGCTCGTTATTTATTTTAAGGACTTAAACCATGACCCGTCATCTCCCTTTTTCTCAACCTTTAATCGACGAAGCGACCATTGCGGCGGTGGGGGACGTGCTGCGGTCGGGCTGGATTACCAGCGGGCCTAAGGTGGCTGCGTTTGAAGCGCAGTTGTCGGCATATTTTGGCGGTCGTCCTGTGCGCACCTTTAATTCTGGCACGTGCACCATGGAAATTGCCTTGCGTATTGCAGGCATCGGCGAGGGTGACGAGGTGATTACCACGCCGATTTCGTGGGTGGCAACGGCGAATGTGATTTTGGAAGTGGGTGCTACGCCTGTGTTTGCGGACATAGACCCGATTACCCGCAATCTTGATTTGGACAAAGTGGCAGCCGCGATCACGCCACGCACGAAAGCGATTATTCCCGTGTATCTAGCGGGCAAACCTGTGGATATGGACAAGTTATACGCCCTCGCCAAACAGCATAATTTACGCGTGATTGAAGATGCGGCACAGGCGATTGGCTCAACCTGGAATGGTCAACCCATTGGTTCATTTGGGGATTTTGTGTCGTTTAGCTTTCAAGCCAATAAAAATATCACCACGTCAGAAGGCGGCTGTTTGGTGTTAAACAATGCCGAAGAAGCCAAATTGGCTGAAAAATATCGCTTGCAGGGCGTGACCCGTGGCGGAGTGGATGGCATCGACGTGGATATATTGGGCGGCAAATTCAATATGACCGACATCGCCGCCGTGATAGGTTTAGGGCAATTTGCCCAATTGGACAAGATCACCGCGCAACGCCGCAAGCTGGCGCGCCATTATTTCACCACCTTGGGCGCGGATTTTGAAGCCAAAACAGGTGCGCAACTGCCGCCTGCGGAATTTGAGCAAACCAACTGGCATTTATTCCAAATCGTGTTGCCCGACCGCATCACTCGTCCCGAATTTATGACCCGCATGAAGGAATTTAACATTGGAGTGGGCTTCCATTACGCGCCGATCCATTTATTCACCTTGTACCGCGAACGTGGCTTCCACGAAGGCATGTTCCCCGTCGCCGAACACGTCGGCAAACAAATCGTCAGCTTGCCGATGTTTGCCCAAATGGATGAAGCCGATGTGGAACGCGTGTGCGCGGCGATGTGGGAAGTGCTTGGCTAATAATCTGAACTGCTGAAAAACAAAAAGCCGACAAATGTCGGCTTTTTGCGTTGATGCTGGTTCAACCTCGAATTGTCAGGTTTAAACCAGATCGACAAATTACTTCGCTGCTGCGTTCATATCCACTGCGATAAACTTTGCAAATAGAGCAATTTGCTCTGCGGATGCGCCGCTACCTTTAGCAGGCATATTGCCCATGCTCCAACCAAACTTGCCGCCTTTGGTAATGTTCTCGACCAAGGTTTTTTCAGCATCTGCCTTGCCTTTGTATTTTTCAGCCATCATCTCCCAGCTTGGCCCCATCGCTTTGCCAGACATTTTATGGCAAGCACCACATTTTGACTGCGCATCTTTAGGTAAATCAATTGCCATTGCGCTGCTTGCTGCGAACAAACCTACAACTGCCATACCTACGAATACTTTTTTCATGATTTTCCTTCTTTCTGTTTAACAATATATCCACCCCTTATGGGATGCCCTTTTCATACTCGCTTTTTCAATAAAGCAGAGGTAGGGAGTTTAAAATAGCGCCTCGAAATAGCCAAGTGCCAAGCTGAATGTTATACCCATTGCATGTAACGCGCATGAATTGTTGTGTGTTGTGGTTAAATTCACACGCATAGAAGACACGTTCTCTTGACAAATTCCCCGCACACGAGGACATTGCGCACTCACTTTTAGCCGACACATTTATGCTTTACATTGCACCTCACCTTAATCTTCCTCTGCGAGAAATCGAGTTAACCGCTGTGCGGGCACAAGGCGCGGGGGGACAAAACGTCAATAAAGTGTCCAGTGCGGTGCACTTACGCTTTGCCATTGCGCCCTCTTCATTGCCAGAAGAGGTCAAACAACGTTTGTTACTGCACAATGACCAGCGCATCAGTAAAGATGGCGTGGTCATTATCAAAGCTCAGGAATTTCGTAGTCAGGATAAAAATCGAGGCATTGCGTTGCAAAGGTTGAAAAATCTCGTGCAGCTGGTCGCGATTGCACCTACACCAAGACGTGCCAGCCGCCCTTCGCGCCGCTCACAAATTGAACGAGTTGATCGTAAAACGCAGCATGGCCAACTCAAAAGTTTGAGAGGCAAAGTGAGGGAATAACCTAAGAACCTGTTTACGATCTGTAGCGAGAGGTCGCAAACTAGGCGAAGAGCCGCGCAGAAACCCCAGTTTACGGGTGTAAATGAGGATTTCGAGCAGCGCATGAGTCCCGATCACGGCCTCGCAGTAAGATCGTAAGGTTCTAGCCGCCCCACATCTTGCGGCCACGTATCCGCGCGCGGTGGGCAGAGCGTTGTTCGGCTTCGGTGAGCGCACGCGGTTTTTTGCCTTCAAAAGGATTTTTGGTGGAGTTGTATTGAATCTTCATGGGCGTGCCTTCCAGCTTGAAGATCTCACGGAAAGTGCGTTCCAAAAAGCGGGTGTAGCTAGCAGGTACGTCGTCCAAACCGCTGCCGTGAATGACGATCAGAGGGGGATTACTGCCGCCTTGGTGGGCATAACGCATTTTGGGTTGGAAACGACCATTTTTAGGCGGACGTTGCGTATCTAATGCACTAATCAAAGCGCGCGTCAGTAGCGGCGTAGAAAGTTTTGCCATCGCGGCGGCGTATGCTTCATCCACCGATTTCAACACACTGGGAATGCCATTGGCATGGAGTGCAGAAATGTAATGACGTTTGGCAAAAGCTAAGAAATGCAGCTTACGCTCCATGTCATTTTTGACCATCATGCGCTGATGTTCGTCCAGCCCATCCCATTTATTCACCGCCACCACCAGCGCACGCCCCGCTTGCAACACAAAATCCGCGACGTGGGCATCTTGTTCGGTGATTTGATCTTTGGCATCCACCACCAGCACCACGACGTTGGCATCTTCCACCGCCTGCATGGTTTTAATCACGGAGAATTTTTCGATGGCTTCATCCACCTTGCCGCGCCTACGCACACCCGCCGTGTCGATAATGGTGTATTGCTTACCATCGCGCTCAAAGTCGATGTAAATACTGTCGCGAGTCGTGCCAGGTTGGTCAAACGCAATTACACGCTGTTCACCCAAAATAGCATTCACCAAAGTGGATTTGCCGACATTAGGACGACCCACAATCGCTAGTTTAGGGGGTTTTTCTGCGCCGTTATCTTCTTCAATGATTTCGTCAGGGAAGTGTTCCATGGCGATTTCGATCACTTCATTGACGTTGTCGCCATGCGCGGAAGAAATTGGATACGGTTCGCCTAAGCCTAATTCAAAGAAATCCGCCGTCACTTTGCTGCGCATCATGCCTTCGGCTTTATTGACCAACAGCAAAATCGGCTTGCCTGTTTTACGCAATTGCGTGGCGATAATCGTATCTTGTGGCGTACACCCTGCCCGACCATCGACGATAAACAGCACAACATCGGCTTCATCCACGGCTTGACGACTTTGTTTTGCCATTTCAAACAAAATACCTTCTTTGGCAACTGGTTCAAGTCCGCCTGTATCCACCACCAAATAAGGGCGTTCACCCACCCTGCCCCGTCCATAATGGCGGTCACGGGTTAAGCCTGGTTGATCGGCTACCAGCGCGTCGCGGCTACGGGTGAGGCGGTTGAATAAAGTCGATTTGCCCACATTGGGGCGGCCGACTAAAACGAGTGTGGGGAGCATGATGAATCCGTGAAAAGTGAAAGGTAAAAAGTGAAATGCCATAAACGTAGGAGCGGGTTGCAATCCGCCCCTACCAGATGGCGTAGGTCGGGTTTTAACCCGACTTTTACATCATGTCGGGCTAGCGTCAGACCTACGTCCTTGAATAAAAAATTTAATGCAACGACAGTGAATACAACCCGCCGCCTTGTGTTTGAACCAATAAGCCATCGTCGAGTGCTAACGGTGCGCCTTGAATGGCGGTGTCACCCAGTCGCATGCGCGCCACGAAATGCCCATCTTCACGATTAAGTGCGTGCAGATAGCCTTCAAAATCGCCTGATACGGTGAAGTCCCCCTGCGTATAAGGTGTCGTGGTACTGCGTCGCACGAGTTGATCGTTTTTCCACAGCGTATTGCCTGTGGTCTTGTCTAACGCTAACAAAGTCCCTGTCGCATCCGTCAAGTAAAGGAATTTACGCAACAACATCATGCCTTTGTCACTGGAAATGTCGCGTGTCCATAATGGGCTGCCTTGTGCCACATCGAAACAGGCTAACCGTCCTTGAAAAGCAATCGCACAGACTTGCTCATCATCCACCACGGGATTGCTGGTAATGTCGCTGATACGTTCCAGCTCAGTATTGCCACGCGGTTGCGAAACTGCATTTTCCCACAGTACGGAACCATCTTTGAGACTAATGGCAGCCAGTTTACCTGCTGCAAAACCTGCAAAGACAACGCCACGTTGTATGACCACGCCCGCATGACTACGCACCACCAAAGCGGGTGTACTGCGTTCATACGACCACAAATGTTTGCCATCCGCTGCGCTCATGCCGACAATATGCCCATCGCCACTACGCACCACCACGACTTCATCTGCCACCTGTGGCGTACTGAGAACCTCGCTGGATACTTTGCTTTTCCAGCGCAATTTGCCGTCTGCGCCGTAAGCGAACACATCCCCTTTTTCACTTCCCAGCACCACGATACCAGAGCCTATACCCACGCCTCCCGATACGGCAATACCGCTTTCCACATGCCAAAGTGACTTACCTGTCGCACGTTCCAGACGTGTTAGCGTGCCTTTGCCTGACACGCCAAATACGGAATCTTGACTGATGGCAGGTTGTAACAAATTGATACCTGCACCGCCCAGTTCGCTGTGCCAACGTACATTGAAGCTCGCTGTTTGGTTAAATTCCACCAATTTCGAGGGTATCGCAACATTATTTTTGCCGCTTATCCAATCACCAATGGTTGAGCAACCACCCAACATCAGCAAACCACAGCACAGTGACCAGCGTGCGATATTCATTTTGCGGCTCCAAGCCCATCTAATTTAATCTCGATCAAATTACGGTAATTACTTTTGGCATCAGTCTTATCGAACGCCAATTTGTAGGCGGCTTGTGCTTCAGCTGTTTTACCCTGCGCAGCTAAAACATCCCCTTTCAAATCAGCATACAAGGCATCGAAAGCCGCTGGATGTTCACCTTCCAGCTGCTTAAGCGCGTCCGCATATTGCTTTGCATCCAACAGTATGGCGGCCAATCGCAAGCGAGCCACATCTTTTAAGCGGGCTTCTTTAGCGTGTTCAATCACCCAAGTCAGCTGGGTTTTGGCTTGTGCCAAGTTTTTGCTCTGCTCGTTCACTTGAGCCGCTGCCAATGCGGCTTTAGTCGCGTACAACGTCGTCCCAAATTTATCCGTTAATGCTGCCGCTGCATCATTGACGCGCTTGGGATCATTGCTGCCAATTTGTTCGTTAAATTGCTGGAACAAGGTTGCTGCGTCATGCGCTTGCTTGGATTGGTACGTCTTCAAACCCCACCAGCCCAAGGTTCCAATTAAAAATACCGACACGACGATGGTAATGCTCGTACCATTATCCTTCCACCAACTTTTTAAGGTTTCCAGTTGTTCCTGTTCTTGTAAATCTAAAGCTGCCATTTTGCTTACTCCTGACTAAAAAATTATGTTTTGTGGGTTAGGTTGCAACCCGAAAAATTATCCGCAATAGGTGGATGCGCGATGCTTATCCACCCTACCAACTAGCGACTAGCGATTCAATCATCCCCACCAACGCCTCCCGCGCCACGCGTTGTTGTTCGCCGCCGCGTAAAGGTTTGAGCGTTACTTGATTGGCTTGCACTTCATCATCGCCAATTACCACGGCAAAATTCGCGCCACTGGCATCGGCTTTTTTCATCTGCGATTTAAAGCTGCCTCCGCCGCAATGTAGCACCACGCGCAAGTTGGCATCGCGCAATTGTTCAGCAATTTGATGCGCGAAAGGCGCGGCAAGCGCGCCTTGATGCACTACATATACGTCCATCGCTTCACGCGGAAAATCTACACCGTCGTCTTGCAACAACGCCAACAACCGTTCCACGCCCATCGCAAACCCCGTGGCGGGCGCGGGTTTGCCGCCAATTTGCTCAATCAATCCGTCGTAGCGACCGCCTGCGCAAATCGTGCCTTGCGCGCCCAAACGGGTGGTCACCCATTCAAACACCGTGCGGTTGTAATAATCTAAACCACGCACTAAGCGAGGATTGATTTCAAATGTCACACCATGCTGCGTCAATATGCTCTGCACAGATTGAAAATGGGAGATTGCCGCTTCATCCAGTTCATCCATCAGCTTAGGCGCAGCAATTATCAATTCCTGCATCGCAGGATTTTTGCTATCTAAAATGCGTAAAGGATTGGTGTGTAAACGACGCTTTGCTTCGGCATCTAGCACATCGAGATGTTGCTCAAAATAGGCAATCAAATTGACACGATGACGTTGACGAGATGCACTGTCTCCTAAAGTATTAAGCTGCAAGGTGACATCGCGTATCCCTAATTTTTTCCACAACCTTGCGCACATCAAAATTTGTTCTGCATCGATGTCAGGTCCTGCAAAGCCTAAAGCTTCCACACCAACTTGGTGAAACTGACGATAGCGTCCTTTTTGCGGACGTTCGTGACGGAACATTTGTCCGCTGTAATACAGCCGTTGAGGTGAGTTGTATAACAAATTATGTTGCAACACGGCGCGCACACACGATGCTGTGCCTTCAGGGCGCAAGGTCAACTGATCGCCATTCAACGCATCTTCAAAGCTATACATCTCTTTTTCAACGATGTCCGTCACTTCGCCAATAGCGCGTTTAAACAACGCCGTCGGTTCGACCAGCGGCATACGGATATTGCGATAGCCATAGCTGTGCAGCCAGTCTCGCACCACTGCTTCAAACCACAACCAACGTTCCGCCTCCTCAGGCAAAATATCATTCATGCCGCGCACGGCTTGTAGGGATTCAGTACTCATTTTAGATAAAATAATTGGAGGGAAATTTCGGGAAGGGAAAAGGGTAAGAGGAAAGGGAGTAGCATATCCCGCTACCCATCCCTCGACGCTCTTCCCCCTTCTCGCTTTTCCTTCCCGCCATGCGCAGCAACGCGCAATTAAACAAGGGCGCGGATAATAGCACGAGCAGCATGGCACAACAAATTGACGCGGCTCTTTATCCCTCACTTCGACTTAAAATCTAAAAAATGATGTGCGATCAAATAAATGGCGATATTCGTCTCGCCCCTAAAATAGGGAGTTGCCATATCCTGCACAGCCTCATATCACTATTACGCCCATCTAGTCTTTGTCATTGTCATGGTGTTATGGTTTAATCACGTCCATGAAACTTCCATTCAAATCTGTCGCGTTAATCGGCAAATACAAGGCTCCTGACATTGCGGAGCCTTTGTTATGCTTGGCCGAGTTTTTATCAGCACAAAACCTACACGTGGTGGTGGATAGCCTGACAGCAACCTATCTGGGTCAACATCCTTATACCGTGTTGCCGCTCGATCAAGTGGGCAAGGTGGTGGATGTGGCGATTGTGCTGGGCGGGGATGGCACGCTGCTCAATATAGCTCGCAGTTTATCGTCCGACAAAGTGCCGCTGATCGGGGTGAATCAAGGACGGCTGGGATTTTTGACGGATTTAACCTTAGAAAACATCCAAGTCAGTCTGTTAGCGATGTTAAACGGTGACTTTATTCCCGAACATCGTATGTTGTTGACCACACGGGTGATGCGCGACGATGTTGAGGTATTTCACTCTCTCGCTTTTAATGAAGTGGTGGTGCATAGAGGCAATATCAGCAGTGTGATTGAGTTTGAGGTTAGGATTGACGGTGAGCATCTTTATCATCAACGTGCAGATGGGCTGATTGTTTCGACCCCCACGGGTTCGACAGCTTACGCACTGTCCGCTGGTGGGGCGATCCTCCACCCCAGTTTAGATGTGATTCAATTAGTACCAATTTGCCCCCATACCTTAAGCAGTCGCTCTTTAGTGGTCAGCGGCCATGCCGTGCTGGAAATTTTAATGAAAACCCCGCGCAATGTGCGCGTGCGCTTTGATAGTCACACCCATTTTGATTTGCTGTTTAACGATAAAATTATCATCACCCGCCATCCGCAATCTGCTTGCATTCTTCATCCTCAAGACCATAGCTATTACCACACCCTACGTGAAAAAATGCTTTGGAATCAATCTTTATAAACCATGCTGACCTTTCTGACGCTACGCGATTTTGTGATTGTTTCTAGCCTAGAGCTGGATTTTTCAACTGGTTTTACCGCGCTGACAGGCGAAACGGGCGCGGGCAAGTCCATCCTCATCGACGCATTGTCGCTGGCGTTGGGCGAACGGGGCGATAGCAACATGGTGCGCACGGGCTGTGAACGCGCCGAAATCACCGCTGAATTTGACATTGCCCAATTAGGCGATTTGCAACACTGGCTGCGCGAACAAGAGCTCGATGGCGAAGAGGATAGCTGTTTGCTACGCCGCGTGATTGATGCCAAGGGTCGTTCCCGCAGCTTTATCAATGGCCGTAGTGCAACGTTGCAACAATTGCGTGAGGCAGGTGAATACTTGCTGGATATACACGGTCAACATGCGCATCAATCCCTGTTGCGACCCGATGCGCAGCGGCAATTGTTAGACGGTTATGCGGGCTTACAAGCCGATGCCACACAAGTCGCCCAGTTGTACCAAACTTGGCAAGCCTTACAACGCCGTCGTATTTTGCTGACTGAAAACGCCGCCGCCGTCACCGCCGAACGGGAATTATTGCAATTTCAGCAACGTGAATTACAAGATCTGGCGTTTGATGTATCAGGTTGGGAAGCCTTGCAAAGCGATTATACCCGCTTGTCACACGCCGTTAGCTTGCAAGAAACCGCCGAGTTTGGCTTGGAAACACTGAGCGAAGCGGATGCCTCGTGCTTGGCACAACTGAGTGCGCTGTCCAGTCGCATGCGCGAACATGTGGCACACGATGCCCGTCTGGGCGATATTTTGCAGTTATTAGACAGCGCGCAAACCGAGTTGCAAGAAGCGGTGTATGCCTTGCGCACTTACCAACAACGCCTAGAAACCGATCCGCAACAGCTACACGAACAAGCACAACGTATTGAAAGCGTGATCGACACCGCCCGCAAATATCGCGTTGCCCCCGTGCAACTCGACGAAGTATTGCAACGCGTGACGGCACGCTTGGCAGAATTAGGTAGCGATGGTGATTTAACCGCCTTGGCAGCACAAGAACAGGTCGCCCAGCAAGATTATTTAACCGCTGCCCGCGCCCTGAGTCAGCAACGTCAAGCCACCGCCGTGATATTGTCTGAAGACATCACCGCCACGATGCAAACCCTTGCCATGCAAGGCGGACGCTTCCAAGTCGCGTTGATACCACTGGACGAAGGCAACGCGCATGGTTTGGAAACGGTGGAATTACAAGTGGCTGCCAACCCTGGTATTCCCCCGCGCAGTCTGGCTAAAGTCGCGTCAGGCGGCGAATTATCCCGTATCAGCTTAGCGATCCAAGTTGCCACCAGCCAACTCGCCAGCGTGCCGACCTTGATTTTTGACGAAGTGGATAGCGGCATCGGCGGGCGCGTGGCGGAAATCGTCGGGCAACGATTGAAACAATTGGGCAAACATTACCAAGTGCTGTGTGTGACCCATTTACCCCAAGTCGCGGCGATGGCAGATCAGCAATGGCAAGTCAGCAAATCCGTCGAATCCAATCAAACCTATAGCCACATTACCTCACTCACCGCGCCACAGCGCGTTGAAGAAATCGCCCGCATGTTGGGCGGTGCGACCATCACCGATACCACTCGCCAACACGCAGCAGAGATGTTGAGCATGGCGGCTTGAGGTATCATGCGGCGGCTACCTATTTACCGAATAAAGAGAACCATTATGCGCATTTCCCTGCTTATCGCTCCCCTGTTATTGACCGCCTGTAGCTACCTACCCAGCATCCCCCATCTTTCCCCTTACAAAATGGACATCCGTCAGGGGAATTATGTCAGCCCTGAAATGCGTGAAAAAATCAAAATTGGCATGACCCGCCAACAAATTCGCTATGTGCTTGGCACGCCGCTGTTGAATGACCCTTTTCATCAAAATCGTTGGGATTATGTTTATCGTCTCATCCAAGAAGAAAAGTTAGTCGAGCAACATCGGCTGACCTTGATTTTTGAAGGCGACAGTCTGGCGAAGATCGAAGAAGACAACCCCGCGACCAAATAACCTGACTCCCCTCGCCCGCCTGCGGGAGAGGGGCGGGGGGAGAGGGTAATGTCGCGCATCCACCTTTTTATTTAAAATTCAGGCAGATGCGCTTTGCTTATTCGCCCCAGCACCTAAAAATCCAACCTTCAAAAAGGACAACACCATGAGCAAAATCAAAATCGCCATCGCAGGTAGCAGCGGACGCATGGGACGCGTGCTACTAGAAAATATCGCGCTCGCTGACGACTTACAACTTCACGCTGCTTTGGAACATGACACCAGCACCTTCCTCGGCAAAGACGCGGGCGAACTGTTCGGCGCGCCGTGTGGCGTGAGCATCACCGCCGACTTCGCCACCGCCCTGCAAGGCGCGGACGTACTGATTGATTTCACCCGCCCTGAAGGCACGCTGCAACACTTGGAAGTCTGCCGCAAACTCGGCGTCAACATGGTCATCGGCACGACAGGTTTTAACGCCCAACAAAAAGCCCAACTCGGTGCGGCAGCACAAGACATCGGCATCGTCTTCGCCCCCAATATGAGCGTCGGCGTGAACCTATTGTTTAAATTGCTCGAAACCGCCTCGCGCACCTTAGCCCACGGCTACGACATCGAAATCATCGAAGCCCACCACCGCCACAAAGTCGATGCCCCCTCAGGCACGGCACTCGGCTTAGGCGAAGTCGTCGCCCGCACTCTGGGACGCGACTTGTCCGAATGCGCCGTGTATGGACGCGAAGGGGTAACAGGTGAACGCGACCCCTCCACCATCGGCTTCGCCACCGTGCGCGGTGGCGACATCGTCGGCGACCACACCGTCCTCTACGCTGGCATAGGCGAACGCATCGAAATCACCCACAAAGCCAGCAGCCGCGCCACCTTCGCCCTAGGCGCATTGCGGGCGGCGCGGTATTTACAAGCGAATCCAGCGGGGATGTATGACATGCAGGATGTGTTGGGGTTGAAGGAGTAGTTCCCATTGGTTGTTCTTCGTATGGAAGACTACATCGTATCGTCACAGCTTTGCTGGGATGCCACTCTGCTCCAGCTGGTCGATAACAAGCGAATTGGGACAAGTGTTTTCCAAACTTATCAGCACGTTTTAGCATCACATTAAAATCGAATGAAACTCACCACCAATAAAATCCTAAATATACTCATCGTCGCGCTGTTGGCTTATGTCGGCTGGCAGCAATTTAACCCGCCCGCTGGCATTGCGGTGGCAGAGGCGCAAACCATGGTACAACAAGGTGCGTATCTGTTAGATGTGCGGGAAGTGGCGGAATACGCCGAAGGTCATGCGCCGAATGCACATTTGATTCCATTGGGTGAACTCAGCGGGCGTTTGCAAGAAGTCGTGGCGTACAAAGACAAGCCTATCGTGGTGATATGCCGTTCGGGAAGACGTTCCGCAAAAGCGGTGCAACTTTTAAAAGAGGCAGGATACAGTCAAGTGAGCAATATCAGCGGTGGCATCACGGCTTGGGGAAAGGCTGGGCTGCCCGTGGTGACTAAATAAGCTAAAAAGTGCGTATCTTCGTCCACGTATTGAAAAAGGCACTTTATTTTTGCGTGGTAGTTGATACAATGCAGCTCTTGCCCTTATTGGGTAATTCATTAAACGATCAAAGGAATTACGATGAAAAAAATCGAAGCCATCATTAAACCATTCAAATTAGATGAAGTACGTGAAGCCTTGTCTAATTTGAGCATCAGTGGATTGACAGTGATGGAAGTGAAGGGCTTTGGTCGCCAAAAAGGTCATACTGAGCTCTATCGTGGTGCAGAGTATGTGGTTGACTTCCTACCTAAAATCAAAATTGAAATCGTTGTGGCAACAGATATGGTAGATACCGCTGTTGAGGCCATTATTCAAGCGGCGCACACAGGTAAGATTGGTGACGGTAAAATCTTCGTGTCACCTGTAGAGCAAGTAATTCGTATTCGCACAGGCGAAACGAATGAGAATGCACTGTAAGTATCTTAAGTAGCAGCTACTATCCCTGTTTATGAACGGGGATAGCCATAAAAAACGGCGCAAATTGCGCCGTTTTTTATGGTGCTTAAGAAGGGGAATCCCCTTCTCAGTTTTATGCTGTTGCTTCTGGGTGGTACTTCGTCTCCACCAGTGTTTTCAGTTTTTGACTGGGGTGAAATGTAACGACACGACGTGCAGTAATGGGAATTTCTTCTCCTGTTTTAGGATTGCGGCCTGGGCGTTGTGGTTTGTCACGTAATTCAAAATTGCCAAAACCTGACAATTTCACACTCGTACCTTGTTCCAACTGTGCGCGAATTTCTTCAAAGAAGTTTTCGACTATCCCCTTGGCATCACGCTTGTTAATACCTACTTGTTCAAACAGTAAATCGGCTAATTCTGCTTTGGTCAAAGTGCTGGCAATCATATTTCTCCTCTTACATACGCAATTGCGCACCGTGTTGTTGCATGGCTTGCACCAACAGCACGATGCTGGGTTCTATTTCTAAATCGGTTAAAGTTTTTTGAGTATCTTGTAGTAACACGCGGAATGCAAGGCTTTTTTTGCCTTGTTCCACACCTTTACCACGATACACATCGAACAAGTTTAAGGTTTGTACAAATGGGGCGTTGGCTTGTTGCATTGCATCCAGTAAGGCTTGCACTGACACGCTGTCATCGACCAATACCGCCAAGTCACGACGCACGGGCAATGATTTAGCGATCTCGGTCATGCTGGGTACGGTTTGGCTTGAAAGTGCACCCAGTTCGACCTCAAACCACACTGCGGCAAGCGGCATGCCGTATTCTTGCTGCCACTGTGGATGTAGCTCGCCCATGATACCAATGACGCGATCACCGCAGTAAATCTGTGCGCAGCGACCAGGATGCAAAGCGGGATGTGTCGCGGCGACGAAGCGCACGCTTTGCGGCGCGAACAGGGCTTCCACATCAGCTTTGACATCATAAAAATCGACGTTTCGTGCTGCGCTACCCCATTGTTCGGGTTGCACGGTGCCATAAGCGATGCCTGACAGACGTTGGGTTTGTGCATAGCCTGTATCGGCATGCGCAAAACACGCGCCTACTTCAAACAGCCGTACACGTGCTTGTTTGCGGTTTAAATTGAAACGCAAGGCTTCTACCAAGCCCGACAACAAACTACTGCGCATTACTGCCAAGTTGCTGGCAATGGGGTTTTGCAGCGCGACGGGATTGGCGTTGCCACACAACGTGCGTTCAGCCGCTTCATCCACAAACGCGTAGCTGACAATTTCTTGATAATCGCGGGTGACAATTGTGTGTTGTAAAGATGCCAACGCACGTTGTGATTCACTTTGCGGCAATATCGTCAGCGCGGCATGTGGAGGCAAAGCGGGGATATTGTCATAGCCATACAACCGCGCCAATTCTTCGATCAAATCGGCTTCAATCGACAAGTCAAAACGGAAGCTGGGCGGTTGGACGTTGAACACCAGTTCGCCAGTCGCGTTGCTTTCTGTTGTGAAAGCCAGTTGCAAACGCTGGAACAAGTCCGCGATTTGAGCGGCTTCCAGCGTGATACCCAACACGCGTTTGACCCGCGACGGACGCAAGGTAATCGGCGCACGCGTGGGCAGTTCGCCTTGCACGGTGCGGATTTCACCGACTTGTCCGCCGCAAATTTCCAAAATCAATTGCGTGGCGCGTTCCATGGCGCGACTGGTTGCAGCGAAATCCACCCCGCGTTCAAAGCGGAAGGAAGAGTCCGTTGCCAAGCCAAAGCGGCGCGCTTGTCCTGCCATCGCATCGGGATGGAAGAAGGCGCATTCCAAGAACAGGTCTTGCGAAGTGGTCTCCACGCCGCTGCCTTGCCCGCCCATGATGCCAGCCAGTGCCAACACGCGTGCGTCGTCGGCGATGACCAAGGTTTGCGCGTCCAGTGTGACGGTTTGTTCGTTCAACAAGGTCAGCGTTTCGCCTGCATGCGCACGGCGCACAGCGATGTTGCCCGACAAAGTAGCCAAATCAAAGGCGTGCATGGGTTGCCCCATTTCCCACATTACATAGTTGGTCACATCGACCACGGCGTTGATGCTACGCAGCCCACTGCGTTCCAAACGACGAACCATCCATGTCGGCGTAGGCACGGCGGCATTCACGCCGCGAATCACCCGACCGCAATACAACGGACAGGCTGCTGCATCTGCCACTGTCACCGCCAGCGTGTCAGGAATTGTCGCGCTGTGTTCAGGAATCGCTTGTGCCATCATCTGGCTGCCCGTCAGTGCGGCGACTTCCCGCGCAATGCCGACCATACCCGAACAATCGCTGCGATTTGGTGTGAGTTTCAGGGTAAACAGTTGATCGTCTAATTCCAAATACTCACGGATGCTCGTGCCCACGGGCGCATCGTCAGGCAAAATCCATAAGCCTGAGCTGTCTTCTGCCAAGCCAAGTTCTTTGTCCGAACACAACATGCCGAAGGACTCGATACTGCGCACCTTAGCTTGCTTAATGACGAAGTTGCCAGGCAGCACCGCGCCAATACGCGCACATGGCACTTTGATGCCGACCGCGACATTGGACGCGCCGCAAACGATGGTCAGCGGCTGTGCTTCGCCCACGTTGACTTGGCATACATTCAAGCGATCCGCGTTGGGATGTTTGACGATCTCCAACACTTGCGCCACCACCACGTTGTTAAACGCGGGTGCTACGGCAGTTTGCTCTTCCACTTCCAAGCCCGCCATGGTCAGCAAATGTCCCAGCTCCGCGCTGGATAGGTCAGGATTGACCCACGTTCTTAACCAATTTTCAGAAAATTTCATGTTGTTCTCGGCTAGTTAAACTGTTTGAGGAAGCGCAAATCGCTCTCATAAAACAGACGCAAATCGTTTACGCCGTAGCGCAACATCGCCAAGCGTTCCACGCCCAGCCCGAAAGCGAAGCCTAAATACTTTTCGCTATCAATGTTGACGTGTTTGAGCACGTTAGGATGCACCATCCCGCAGCCGCCGATTTCTAACCAGCCGCCTTTCCAGCTCATATCCATTTCAGCCGAGGGTTCGGTAAACGGGAAAAACGAGGGGCGGAAGCGTACTTGCAAGTCGTCTTGCTCAAAAAAACGTTGCAGAAAATCTTGCACCACGCCTTTGAGATTGGCAAAGCTGATGTCTTCATCTACCCACAGGCCCTCGACCTGATGGAACATCGGCGAATGCGTGGCATCTGAATCCACGCGATACACCCGTCCTGGGGAAATAATTTTCAGCGGCGGGGCATTTTCTTCCATGTAATGCACTTGCACGGGCGAAGTATGCGTCCGCAAAACGTGCTGTGGATCAATGTAAAACGTGTCGTGCATAGCACGCGCGGGATGATTTTCAGGAATGTTCAGCGCGGTAAAGTTGTAGAAATCGTGTTCAATTTCAGGACCATTTGCCGTGGCAAAGCCCAGTGAATGAAACAGTTGTTCAATACGTTGCAAGGTGCGTGTGACGGGATGCAAACCACCCATGCCAAGGCCACGCCCTGGTAAGGTTACATCCAGCGATTCGGCGGCAAGTTTTTGCGCCAATTTCTGTTGTGCCAATGCGTCGCGGCGTTGTTGTAAGGCGGCTTCGATGCCTTGTTTGACTTGATTGATGCGTGCGCCCGCAGCGGGGCGTTCTTCCGCAGAGAGTTTTCCTAAGCCTTTGAGCAATTGGGTTAAGCTACCCTCTTTGCCCAAATACTTGGCTTTGGCTTGTTCTAATTCGGCTTCGTCGTTCATGGCGGCAAACTGCTGTTGCGCCTGTTCGAGAATGTTTTGGAGTTCGTGCATGTTTGACTCACCTTTTCCCTGTGCGGGTAGGTTAAGAGAATTTTAAAATGATAAAGGAGGCAGAAGCCTCCTTTATCACGCGACTACATTTCGATGAGAGATGTAGTTGACCGCGTCGTTTTGCTTACAGACCGAGGCTGGCTTTCGCTTGTGCAACGAATTGCGCAAACGCTGGCTTATCAAACACGGCGATGTCAGACAATACTTTACGATCCACTTGAATGTCTGCTTTTTTCAGGCCATTCATGAATACGCTGTATGGCATACCGCATTCACGTGCTGCTGCATTGATACGCGCAATCCACAAAGTGCGGAATTGACGTTTCTTTTGACGACGATCACGGTAAGCATATTGACCTGCCTTCATTACCGCCTGTTTGGCGATACGATAGACGTTCTTGCGGCGACCACGATAACCTTTTGCTTTGGCTAACAGTTTCTTGTGCGTTGCACGGGCGACGACCCCACGTTTTACTCTTGGCATATTTCGCTCCTTATGCGTAAGGCATCATGGCGCGAACCGATGCTGTATTGGTTGCGTGAACTTCAGCTGTACCGCGTAACTGACGTTTGCACTTAGTGGTTTTCTTAGTCAAGATGTGACGTTTGAAAGCTTGTGAACGCTTGATACTGCCACCCGCGCGAACGACAAAACGCTTCTTCGCTCCGCTTTTGGTTTTCATCTTAGGCATAACTACTCCTTAAGTTATGATGCGAGGTGTTTTCCGACTGGAAAAACTTGATAACCCATACATCACTTTTTATTGGGGAATGGCACAACATCACTTGAATCTTCCCCGTTGAATTCAAGCAACAATTCAATTATTTTTTCTTCGCCTTCGGTGACAACACCATCACCATTTGACGACCTTCCATCTTAGGAAATTGCTCAACCACCGCATATTCTTCCAAATCACCGCGAACACGCTCAATCAAGCGCATCCCAATTTCTTGGTGGGCAATTTCACGACCACGGAAACGCAGGGTGATTTTAGTTTTATCGCCCTCGGACAGGAACTTAATCAGATTACGCAACTTGATGTTGTAATCGCCTTCGTCTGTACCAGGGCGGAATTTGATTTCCTTAATCTGTACTTGCTTTTGCTTAAGCTTGGCTTCGTGCAGCTTTTTACTTTCGGCATATTTGAATTTACCGATGTCCATAATACGACACACGGGCGGATCAGCTAAAGGTGAAATTTCCACCAAATCTAATTCTGCAACATCTGCCAAACGCAAGGCTTCCGCGATGGAAACAATGCCGAGCGGTTCTTTTTCTACGCCAATGAGACGCACACGAGGTGCGGTAATCTGCTCATTCATGCGTTGTGCTTTATCTTGTGCTATTGCCATTCTCCACTGAAATGACTGTCCACTTTACGCATCTTTGTAATAATGACGCGATTGACAAGGGAAGTCTTTATTTTTACGCATTACCAGACAACATTAAGCCGTGCGCCCGTTTCGTACTTCGGTTTGCAAACGCAAAAGCAAGGCTTCTAACGTCATCTGCCCGAGGTCTTCACCACTACGGGTACGCACGGCAACTAAACTTCCTGCTACTTCCTTATCGCCTATGATAATTTGATAAGGTAATTTCTGTAAGCTATGTTCACGTATTTTATAGGTAATCTTCTCATTGCGCAAATCCAATTGCACACGCAATCCCGCCGCCCGCAAGGCTTGCGCCACTTGGGTGGTATATTCGGCTTGCGCTTGTGAGATATTCATCAGTACCACTTGAATCGGCGACAACCACAACGGGAAAGAACCTGCGTGATGCTCGATCAAAATACCAATAAAACGCTCCATCGAACCCAAAATTGCACGGTGCAACATCACAGGCGGTTTGCGGGTATTGTCTTCATCGACAAATTCCGCACCCAAACGCACAGGTAAATTAAAATCCAACTGTATCGTGCCACATTGCCACAAACGACCTAGACTGTCTTTCAACGTAAATTCCACTTTCGGACCGTAAAACGCACCTTCACCTGGTTGAATTTCATAATCCAAGCCATTTTGTTTCAACGCAGCGGCTAATCCCGCTTCCGCTTTATCCCACGTTTCATCCGAACCGACGCGTTTTTCAGGGCGAGTGGAAAGCTTTACCAATACTTCGCCAAAGCCAAAATCACGATACACTTCATTCAGCATCACAATAAACTGCGACACTTCGGGTTCGACCTGCTCTTCGGTACAGAAAATATGCGCATCATCTTGAGTAAAACCGCGCACGCGCATCAGTCCGTGCAAGGAACCCGATGACTCATTGCGATGGCAGGAACCAAATTCCGCCAAGCGCAAGGGCAAATCGCGGTAGCTGTGCAAGCCGTGATTAAAAATTTGAACGTGTCCAGGGCAATTCATCGGTTTCACCGCATAGTCGCGGTTTTCCGAATGCGTGGTGAACATATTGTCGTGGTAGTTTTCCCAATGCCCTGACTTTTCCCACAAGGTACGATCCATGATGGTCGGCGTGCGCACTTCTTGGTAATCATGTTCACGGAATTTGCGGCGCATGTACTGCTCCACTTCCTGCCACAACGTCCAACCTTTAGGGTGCCAAAACACCATGCCAGGAGAAGAATCCTGCATATGGAACAAATCCAATTGCTTTGCCAATTTGCGATGATCGCGTTTTTCCGCTTCTTCCAATTGATGCAAATAGGCTTCTAATTCGTCCTTTTTCGCCCACGCCGTGCCATATATGCGTTGCAGCATTTCATTTTTGGAATCGCCACGCCAGTACGCGCCTGCCAACTTCATCAATTTAAAGACTTTTAATTTTCCTGTGCTAGGCACGTGTGGACCGCGACACAAGTCGGTGAATTCGCCTTGAGTGTAAAGCGACACATCTTGATCCGCAGGAATCGACTCAATAATTTCCGCTTTGTAAGCCTCGCCTATGCCTTTGAAATAAGCGACCGCTTCATCACGCGGCAAGACTTTGCGGGTGATCGTGAAATCTTTTTTCGCCAATTCACCCATGCGTTTTTCAATCGCGGTCAAATCTTCAGGCGTAAACGGACGATGATAAGAAAAATCGTAGAAGAATCCGTGTTCAATCACAGGCCCAATGGTCACTTGCGCATCGGGGAACAATTCTTTGACCGCGTGCGCCAACAAATGCGCGGTGGAGTGGCGTATCACTTCCAAGCCCGTCGCATCTTTGTCGGTGATAATCGCCAACGCCGCATCCGCCGAAATCAAATATGACGTATCGACCAACTGACCATCCACCCGCCCCGCCAATGCCGCCCGTGCTAAGCCCGTGCCTATGCTAGCAGCCACTTCGGCAATGGTTACTGGCTGGTCAAACTGACGTTGTGACCCATCGGGTAAAGTAATAACAGGCATGATTCCTAATTCCTAAAAAAACAAATGCGGCGATGCCGCAGCTTAAATGATCGTAGCAACAAGATGTCAGGGCTAGCCTAACGAAACCCGCGCATTATAGTGTGCTGCGGGGAATTTACAATTTATTCCAAAGAAATCCGCTTGATTTCAAGCCAATTTATTGCATCGAGCCGTGCAGCTTTCCCAGCCCCTACACCGCAGAGACTGGATGAACCGCTAAATTTACGTTGAGATTCGTCTTAACGCCCTCTATGCACCGATGTTTTGGACATGGCTGGCTGATGAGAACCAGAAGTATTGCGGGGCTTAGCGGGCTGTGCCTGATTAGACGCGGGTTTGCGAGGCGCAGGCTGCGCATTGCGTCTTTGATTTTGTTGTGGCGGACGCGGAGCTTCGGGTGGCAAATGCGTGGGTGGTACAAAACTGTCAATCGCCACGCGTTCGATCTGATGTTTAATCAAGCGTTCGATGTTTTTCAAATGTTGCAACTCTTCGCTATCGACCAAGGAAATCGCCGCACCATTGCTACCCGCACGTCCTGTGCGTCCGATGCGATGCACATAATCTTCAGCCACATTGGGCAGCTCAAAATTCACCACATGGGGCAACATATCAATGTCCAAACCGCGTGCCGCGATGTCGGTGGCGACTAACACAGGCAAGCTACCGTCTTTGAATTGTGCTAAGGCTTTGGTGCGAGCAGATTGGCTTTTGTTGCCATGAATTGCAGCCGCAGGAATGCCGTCGCCATTTAATTTTTCAGCTAATCGGTTTGCGCCATGTTTGGTACGCGTGAACACCAATACTTGCTTCCAATCATTGTGTTTAATGAGATGAGACAATAAATGGCTTTTCAGCTTTTGCGCCACCATATGGACACTTTGTTGCACCAGCTCAGAAGTGGTATTGCGGCGTGCCACTTCGACATAACCTGGGTTATGCAGCAAGCCGTCGGCGAGGGTTTTGATCTCGTCCGAGAAAGTCGCAGAGAACAGCAGGTTCTGACGCTTTTTCGGCAACAAAGCGATAATTTTGCGAATATCACGAATAAAACCCATGTCCAACATGCGATCCGCTTCGTCCAGAATCAAAATTTCCACAGCAGACAAATCAAGTGTTTTTTGACCCACGTGATCCAGCAATCGCCCTGGGGTTGCCACCAAAATATCGACTTGGCCGCGCAGCGACTTTATTTGTGGGTTGATATTAACGCCACCAAACATCACCATAGACTTGAGCGACAAATACTTGCCATAAGTTTGCACAGACTCTTCCACTTGTGCCGCCAGTTCGCGGGTGGGGGTCAGAATCAAACAGCGGGGACGACCTGCACGCGACGTTGCCGCAGGTTTGGTGTGCAACAAATGCAGTATCGGCAAGGTAAACCCAGCTGTTTTGCCTGTGCCTGTTTGCGCGCCCGCCAGCAAATCTCCTCCCGCCAATACTTGCGGAATGGCTTGTGCTTGTACAGGGGTTGGAGTGGTATAACCTGCGTCCACAATGGCGCGCATTATGGGTTCTGCCAGATTAAGACTGGCGAAAGTAATTTGATTTGACAAGGTAAAGCTCCTGCGACTTCCTGCTAGTCAGCATACTGAATAGCACCAATCTAGGCAGACGAATAAGGGATCAAAAGATCTGAGGGGGTGAATAAGAAGCCGCGACGCGGATTGGTATCGCATGAGGCGGGGGGATTATAACGGAAATAGGCAATTTTATTTCGCTTTCATCATCAATGCATAACGCGCAATTGACACCTAGCATGATACAAAACATGGCAGAATAAGCACATCAACGAACAGGAGGTGGTATGGATACGTATTGGGTCTGGTGGATCGCAGCACTGGTATTGGTCATCATGGAAATGTTCACAGGTACTTTTTACATGCTGTCTATGGCGTTAGGACTTGCAGTTGCGGGGCTATGCGCGTATTTAGGAATGCCGTGGGGTGGACAAATGGTGGTTGCCACTTTATTGTGTTCGGGCAGTTTGGCCGCCATTTACAGCTGGAAAAAGCATGACGAGCCACCCAACGCACAAGCTAACTTTAGTTATGACGTGGGACAAACCGTTCAAATCGTGCGTTGGATGGATGAACGTCATGCAAGAGTCAGCTATCGCGGGGCAGAATGGGATGCAGAACTTACCCCAAGCAGCACCACAGATACCCGCAGAGTCACTTGGCAAATTAACGCTGTTATCGGTTCTCATCTCAACATTGAATAACACATAAGGAGCACAAAATGGAAATGTTCTATATCGTTTTAGTCGTTGCAGCGGCTATCCTCGCCTACCAGACCATCAAAATCGTGCCACAGCAAAATGCGTGGGTGATAGAGCGATTCGGCAAATACCACGGCACCCTGCAACCAGGGCTAAGTATCGTCATCCCCTTTATGGATCGCATTGCTTATCGCCATCGCTTAACGGAATTCCCCATCGACATCGCCCCGCAAGTGTGTATCACTCGCGACAACACCCAAGTACAAGTGGATGGCGTGTTGTACTACCAAGTGACAGACGCGGCGCGTGCCAGCTATGGCTCATCCAACTATCTCGCCGCGATTACCATGTTGGCGCAAACCGCATTGCGTTCAGAATGCGGTAAGCGCGATTTGGATAAATTACTTGAAGACCGCGATGCGATTAACCGCACCGTGGTGTTTGCGCTGGATGAGGCCAGCCCAAACTGGGGGGTTAAAGTATTACGTTATGAAATCAAAGACATCACGCCACCCCAACAAGTGTTGGCAGCGATGCAAAAGCAAATCACCGCTGAACGTGAAAAACGTGCTTTGATTGCCCAATCCGAAGGTAAAAAGCAAGAAGAAATCAATTTGGCGGAAGGTAAGATGACCGCCTCCATCCGCGAATCTGAAGGTTCTAAACAAGCCGCCATCAACAATGCCCAAGGTGAGGCAGAAGCATTACTGCTGGTTGCCAATGCAACCGCTGAATCCATCCGTGTGGTCGCCCATGCGGTACAACAGGATGGTGGACTCACTGCGGTCAACTTAAAGGTCGCGGAGAGGTTTGTCGATGCATTTGGTAATATCGCCAAAGAAGGCAATACCATGATTTTGCCAGGCAATGCAGCCGACATTGCGGGCATGGTTGCCACGGCAATGCAAGTGGTGAAAAAGGGATAAATTTGTACGATCAAAATCGCCCTGTGACAATGAGACGACATCGCTATAATGCGGACGTTTTTCGCGTCACGAGAAACGCTACTTTCAATACATTTTAGGAGAAATACATGAAAAAACTGATCGCATTGGCTTGTTTAGGCTTTGCTCTTGCTGCGTCATCTACCGCTTTCGCGGGACCGCAGCAAGAAAAAATGAAAGGGTGTAACATCGAAGCCAAAGCATCTGCACTGAAAGGTGAAGAACGCAAAGCTTTTATGAAAAAATGCTTGTCGAAAGACTATGTTTTGAAAGCAGGCACGGCTAAACCCGCTGCGGCTAAGCCCGCCACAGGTGCTGCCGCACCTGCCGCAGCACCTGTCGCATCTTCAGCTGTTGCCGCAGCTGCAGTCGGTCATGCCGCTGCCGCAGGTAAACAACAAAACAAGATGAAAACTTGTAATGAAGAAATTAAAACTAAAAAGTTGAAAGGTGAAGAACGTCGCACCTTTATGGCAACTTGCTTAAAAGGCTAATTTTGATCTTCTAACAAAAACGCGCCGTAAGGCGCGTTTTTTATGACTGCATGTATTAGCAATGTCCCATCATCACCGATCATTCAATGACTTCGCCAAACACAAATCCGCCCAAACATGGGCTTTTTCAAGCGGGCTGCGAAGTAGATAAGCGGGGTGGTAGGTGACGATCACAGGGATATCTTGGTAATGATGAACGTGTCCGCGCAAACTTTTGAGCGGAACGTTGCCGCCTAACAAAGTGTGCGCAGCGGTATTGCCCAAGGCAATTATTTTTTTAGGTTTAATCAACTCAATTTGCTGGCGTAAATACGGCAAACACTGTTCTATTTCACTGCTCAAGCTGTGATGTTGTTCTGGCGGACGGCATTTCAACACATTGGTTAAATAGACATTTTGCTGACGATTCAATCCAATGGCACGCAACATATTGTCCAATAATTTACCCGCCGCACCCATAAACGGCTCACCTTGCACATCATCTTCCTCGCTAGACCAATCGCCAATAAACAGCCAATCCGCTTGTGGATCGCCCGTGCCGCACACCGTTTGCAAACAGCCCGCGTGTAGCACGCAGCGTTGGCAAGTTTCAATTTGTGAGTGCAAGGTTGCCCAATTGGCGCGGGATTCAGGGGGAATTTCGAGACTAGGAGTTTCAACTGCGGTATCGACCGCGCACGTAGTTGCGAATTGATTCGCACGATTTTGGGTGAGTGCCCCCTGCCCTTCGTCAATCGGTAGGGTGGATAAGCCTGCCCTGAGCTCCGTCGAAGTGTGCTGCGCATCCACCGTTTCTTGAACTTGCCCTTCGACCTCGCCTTCAGTCCTGAGCGAAGTCAAAGGATCAGGGCGAACGGCGGGTAATGTATTTTCATCAACCGTGTGATTTGCCGCCTCACCGCGTGCGGCTAAATTCGTACCCACAGCAACCTGAGCAAGCATCTCTCGCCGCTGCCACAAGGGATACAAGCCCAATTCGCGCAACACTGCTTCTTGCCTATTCATCCCCTGCTCCCTTTAATTCACACACCATCACCAGTGCATTTTCACTGCCTTGGGCATTTTTATAATAGTTGCGCCGCTCGCCTGCCACCGCAAATCCTGTCCGACAATATAACGTTATCGCGGGGACATTCGACACGCGCACTTCCAAAAACACCCGTTGTCGCGCTTGTGTCCGCGCCGTAATCACCATATCCGCCAACAACGCGCGCGCCACGCCTTGTCGTTGATACGCCTCAGCCACACCTATATTCAACAATTCCGCTTCATCTGGCAGCGGATACCACACCATAAACCCTTGAATAACACCATCATTTACCACCACCCGCGCCACATAACCCGCTTGCAAGGCATCGTTAAAATTGCCCAATGTCCAAGGATAGGGCTGTACGGATTGCTCAATCGCCAGCACCGCGTTCACATCGGCGGCGGTCATGTCTCGAATCATGCGCCTCCCAACGCCACGCGCTCGGCGGTTTTCAACGCGACTTTATCGCGCAAATACAAAGGTTGCGCCAACGCCGCATCCACGCCCTGCCCCGCCAAAAATTCCGCCGCACCCAACACCGCAATCGCCGCCGCTTGCGGCACGGCTTGCGCATCCACGCCATCCAACTGTCCCGCGTAGCGCGCCGCCAACGCGTCCGAATACGCCGCAAAACCACTGCCCACGCCGAACCAACAGTCACCATCGACTGGCGGCGCAGCATCCGCCTTGCATAAGCAGGGTGCTGAAATTTCCACCCACATGCCGTCTTGCAACACATAAGCTGCATGGTAAATCTCACCCATGCGCGCATCCAACGCCGCCATCACCCGCAACTTACCTGTCGATTGCGCCAACGCCAACAAGGTACACACACCCACCACGGGCAAATCCGCACCCAACGCCAAGCCTTGCGTAACGCCGCAAGCAATCCGCACCCCCGTGAACGACCCAGGCCCTTTGCCAAACGCGATGCCATCCAAATCCGCCACGCGCACCCCTGCATCAATCAACAACGCATCTAATTGATTTAACAATAATTCCGAATGCTTCTGCCCGACCAATTCACTTTTTGCCCGCACGCAGCCGTCCTGCCACAATGCCACCGAACAAAATTCCGTCGAAGTTTCTAACGCCAAAATGCGCATGGTTATTCCTGTTTAAAATTCAAAAAATGTCGTAGGTTGGGTTGAACGAAGTGAAGCCCAACAAAATTACGCGGTAAACGTTGGGCTTCGTACCTCAGCCCAACCTACGCACTATGCCAATGTACTTTCAATTTGCTTAAGTTTGTCGATCACTTCTTTGGCGGATTTTGCTAACTCAACTTTGCCGTCGTCTGGGTTGTCCGCCAACCAATTGACCACTTTTTTCAATAACGCAGCTTTAGCGGTTCTTTTGGCATCACCTTGTTTGGAGAGAGCTTCGTTTGCTTCTGTTGCAAAGCGTTCAGGGTAATAGGTTTCAAAATTTTCTGCGGTAAAGGTTTGGAATTTTTCACCGTCCCACTTCGTAAATTTATCTTTTATTTTTTGAATTGCCTCTTGCCCCGACTTATCACCATCCACAATGATCCAAGTTTTATTTTTGTAAGCAGGTTCAAGATGGGCAAAAGTAATCAAGCGTTGCAAGTCGCTAAAGGCTTTTTCCACATTCCCCGTTCCTTGTGCAGAAAAAGTTCTGAGTCGCGCCAATTTGGGGTAAAACCAAGGAATCAAATAGTTGCGAATAATGGTTTCAGCGGAGGACTCTTCCAAAATTAGCCACGCGTCCCATAAATACGACGCAGTATCGGAAAGGGAATAGCCTAAATCTTCAAGCACGCGTAAACGCGCTTCGGGCGTTGTTTCAACCTCGCTAATCTCGGAAAGTTGTTGTTTAGCATCAGTTACGCGCACTTCAAACATGCGGCTATCTTGTTCAGCACACAGATGCTGCACCACGATATTGGAGTGGGTGGAGATAATAAACTGGTTATGTTTTGAGCTTTCGATAATCAATGCCAGCAATGCCTTCAATGCTTGGGGGTGTAAGTCATTTTCTGGCTCTTCAATCAGGAAAATCTTATCTTTTGAAACTGCCAATTTAATAAGAAAATCAACGATATGGGGAACGCCAGCACCCATTTGTTCAATAGACAGCTCACTACCATCAGATAAATATATGCCAGGTTTTTGACCATTTTGCGATGGAAAAACACCGACATAAAATCCCAAAATATCCTCACATGCTTTTTTATAAAACTCATGTCCTAGGAAGGAAGGATTGCTTACCTGTGATAAACGAGCAGTCAAATTTGACCAGTCGATTTCAACACGTTTTATGCTATCTTTTTTAACATCCTCATTGATAGTCCTTGATTGACGTATGGAAAGAAATGGGACGAGGAGGTGGTCTGGGGCTTCATTTTTAAAAAGAGCTATTTTCATTGCATTATCAGTACTGCCCATTACAATTTGCCCATCTATATCTCGGCTTGTATATTGTACTGTGTGGACACGATACAACCCGATTGTAGGAACAGGAATTGGAGAGTTTCCGCCTCCAGCCTCCCATTCCATTTTTATTACATGAGGTGAGTAATTCAGCCATATTTTTATCTCCGATAACTGATCTCTCCTTCTTAAATTTGAGTTCACAGGTTGATATGTCAATCCCCCTTGAAGCATTCCAATTGCGTACAACACTGATGACTTACCCGCATTATTTTTCCCAATCAGGACATTAAGTTGCCCAAATTGTAAATCTGGTGTCTGCTCAAAAGAACGAAAATTCGAAATGGATAACTGAGTGATTTTCATATTGAGTACATCCACGATGGTAGAAAGTTAATGCCCGCATTCCAAACAACAAGTTTCATAATTTAATTCCTTGTTGCTGCGCGACGGTGTAAATCGGTAGTTCAAACGGGCTATGGCGGCGTTTGATGACCAGATCAATTTTTTCGTCTTCAAAGGGGTGGCTAGATTGCAAAGCGAGCAGCATGGCGATTTTTTGTTGTATTAGCGCGTCGGGGGAGTCCAGCGAGGTTTCGACCAGAAAGTCGTAATCCCCGCCTTTTTTGCTGTCATCGGTGCGTGAGCCAAATAGCCAAACCGCTGCGTCCGCGCCAAAGTATTGGCAAGCGGCGTGTTGGATGGTTTGGATTTGGGCAGGAGTCAGGCGCATGGCGGGCGGCGGTGGGATGAGGGCGGCATTATCCCAGATAACGTGTACTCCAATTGAACAAACGTAGCCCGTATGCAATACGGGTAACGCGTCATTCACCCCGTATTGCATACGGGCTACGAATTCGCCAGCAGTAATACCACCGCTTGCGCCGCAATGCCTTCGCCGCGTCCTGTGTAGCCTAACTTTTCGGTGGTGGTGGCTTTGACGTTGACGGCACTGCGCTCGACCCCTAAGTCGGCGGCGATGTGTTGCACCATTTGGGGAATGTGGCTCATCATTTTGGGTGCTTGGGCGATGATGGTGGCATCGACGTTATTGACGCGCCAGCCTTGGGCTTTGACTAAGTGCATGGTTTTGCGCAATAAGATGCGACTGTCGATGTTTTTAAATTGCGCATCGGTATCGGAAAAATGTTGTCCGATGTCGCCCAATGCCGCCGCGCCTAGCAGTGCGTCACAGATGGCGTGTAGCAATACGTCAGCATCGGAATGTCCCAGCAAACCTTTTTCATAGGGAATATCTACGCCGCCGATAATCAGCTTGCGCCCTTCGACTAGTTGATGCACATCAAAGCCTTGTCCGATTCTCATGATTTTTCCCTCTCCGCGTAGGTGCGAATTCATTCGCACGTTGTTCGTTAAATCGTGCGAATGAATTCGCACCTACATTACACGATCAATTGATTTTAAATAGTTTTTTGAAATTCGCGGTGGTGGCTTCGCCGACTTCCGCCAAGGGTATGCCACGTAGCAGGGCGATTTCTTCGGCGACGTGTTTGACCCACGCGGGGTGATTGAGCTTGCCGCGATGCGGAGCAGGCGCGAGATAGGGCGCGTCGGTTTCGATTAGGATGCGATCCAACAGCACGCGTTGCGACACTTCTTTGATTTGTGTGGCATTTTTAAAGGTGACGATGCCCGAAAAGGAGATGTAAAAACCCATGTCTAGTGCGGCTTGGGCGGTTTCCCAGTTTTCAGTAAAGCAGTGCATCACGCCGCCGATTTCCGCTGCATTTTCTTCCGCCATCAAGCGCAAAGTATCTTCCGAAGCGGAGCGGGTGTGGATAATCAATGGCTTACCCGATTCACGGGCGGCGCGGATATGCACGCGGAAGCGTTCGCGCTGCCAATCCAAATCACCCGTCAAGCGGAAATAATCCAGCCCTGTTTCACCAATCGCGATAATTTTGGGATGATTCGCCAACGCGACCAAGCCCGCCACCGTGGGTTCTGCCACATTTTCATAATCAGGATGCACGCCCACCGAGGCGTACAACTGCGGATGCTGTTCCGACAACGACAACACCTGCGGAAAATCCGCCAAATTGACCGACACACACAGCGCGTTCACCACGTCGTTGCGTGCCATCTGGGCTAAAAAATCAGGGATGTTGTCCGCCAAAGCGGGAAAATTTAAATGGCAATGCGAATCAATAAAGGGCATGTTGAACCTTGAAAAAATGCAGCTTACGTGCGATAAAAAATGAGATTAAATTTATTGAGCACATTCCCTCTCCCCCGCCCCCTCTCCCACAAGTGGGCGAGGGGAGTGAGCGCAATACGATACAGAAACGCCTTCACTTATCACCTACGCCTCAAAATTAGAAACCAGAAACTAACGACTAACGACTAGCAAATACTTTCCCATAATCCAAAAACAGGGACTCAAAAAATAGCTTTGGATTTAAAGTGTGCGTCGCTTCACGGCGGGCGGTTTGGAGTTGTTTTTGCAGTTGAGCGAGTTTTAAAGGATCGACGGAGGCAACCAGCTTTTGCATCGCGGCTTCTTCGCCCAGATGATAGCGCACCCGCCCTGCTAGTTTCAGGGACAGCAAATCGTAGCACCATTGTTGCAGATGATGTACCACCCAAGCTTGTTCGGTTTTCTGCAAGGCTTCAGAGAGCGCGAAAATATCAAACTGCGCGGGTTGGCGTAGTGCTTGCAATAATTTTTGTCGCAACTCTAGTTGTCCGTCTTCTTTGCCTGCAAGCAAAGGCGCGAAGCCACACGATGCTAAGATAGGCAAGGGATCGCTTATGCCTTGCTGCTTTAACCACTGAGTTGCCATTGCTACATCGGGCATGGTCACAGGGAAAGACAGGCAACGACTGAGGATGGTCGGTAGCAATAACTGAGGTTTATGTGTCACCAAAATAAAAAGTAAGTCGGGTGGCGGCTCCTCCAAATTCTTGAGCAGGGCATTGGTCGCATTGGGATTCATCGCTTCCGCTGGATGAATCACAACGACGCGCCGCCCGCCTTGATGCGCCGACAAGGCAAAGAAATCCGACAGCCCGCGAATCTGGTCTATGGTAATTAGCTTGCTAGGTTTTTTGCTTGATTTGGCTTCGCTGCTGCTTTCTGCTTCATCGGCTTCTGCCGTCAGCGTATCAGGTTGTACCAAGCGAAAATCGGGATGAGAACCTTGTGACAACCAATGACAGGCGGGACACGCGCCGCACGCAAAACCTTCTTCGCTGGGGTGATGACATAACAACGCGTGCGCAAATTGCAACGCGAGTTCTAGCTTGCCGATGCCTTGGGTTCCTTTGAAGAGCAAGGCGTGCGGCGGACGCTTACGCAAAGCTTGTAAGTGCGCCCAGTCCTGCTGTTGCCATGGGTAGAGTTTGCTCATTCGCGCGCCAATAAACCTTCAAGAATATCGCGACATTGCTGCGCCACCGCTTCTGGCGATTTAGACGCATCAATTAAGGCGTAGCGTTGAGGAGATTCGGCGAGCCTACGATGATAACCCGCACGCACACGCTCAAAGAAATCGGAGTGTTCTTGTTCAAAACGATCTAAAGAAACATTATTGGCAAGACGCTGACGCGCAACTTCGACGGGCACATCAAAGAAGAGCGTGAGGTCAGGTTGTAATTCTGGGTGCACCCATTGTTCCAACTGACGCAATTTATCCCAGTCCATGCCCCGCCCACCACCTTGGTAAGCAAAACTGGCATCACTAAAGCGATCAGAAACTACCCATTTTCCAGCATCTAAAGCGGGCTGTATCACTTGGGCAATATGCTCCATGCGTGCCGCAAACATCAACAAAGCTTCAGTGTTGATATCCATAGGATGGTGCAAGAGAATCTCACGAAGTTGCTCACCCAACGGGGTTCCGCCTGGCTCACGGGTCACCAGTACATCCAACCCTCTTTGACGCAACGCATCTGCAAAACCAGCCAAATGCGTACTCTTACCCGCACCATCCACGCCTTCAAATGTTATAAAACGATTCATTTCTTTCCCTAATATAGTGTTAATGGTAACTATATGCGATGCTCGTGCGCATACCCTCATGTACAACAAAATTATTTCTGAAAACGATTTACGGCCCGATTATGCTCAGTTAAGTTGCTGGAAAATTCTGAGCTACCATCCCCGCGTGCCACAAAGTACACCGCCGTGGTCGGTGCAGGATGCAGTGCCGCATGGAGTGCTGCTGCCCCTGGCAAGGAAATTGGCGTAGGGGTCAGCCCCGCACGGGTATAAGTGTTGTAAATCGTATCCGTCAACAAATCCACCTTACGCAAATTGCCATCAAAATTTGCCCCCAACCCATAAATCACACTGGGATCGGTTTGCAAGCGCATCCCATGACGCAAACGATTAGTAAAAACGCCTGCAATCATATCGCGATCCCGTGCCGCGCCTGTTTCTTTCTCGACGATGGACGCTAAGATCAATGCCTGATAAGGCGTTTGCAACGGCAAATCAGGATCGCGATTTTCCCATGCGGTTTGCAAGCGTTTTTGCATGGTTTGGTAAGCGCGCTTGAGCACCGCCAAATCACTGCTTCCCGCCTCAAAAGCATAGGTATCAGGGAAAAACAAACCTTCTGGATAATCATAAACCGCACCGATACGTTGCAGCAGCTCCACATCCGTTAAGGCGAGAGAGTCATGTTTTAAATCGGGAGAAGCATTTAACACCGCGCGAAATTGCCGAAATGTCCAGCCCTCGATCACCGTGACCTGACGCTGTGTACTCGCGCCTTGCGCCAGCATCGTCACTAATTCGCGGGGAGAAATGGCATGTTCCAAAGTATAACGACCCGATTTAATACGCGCAGACTGTCCCATGATACGCACTAGCAACACAAACAGACTCTCATGCTGGATAACATGCGCATCTTGCAATTGCCGTGCGGCACTGGCAACACTGCTGCCAGACTTAATCGTAAAGGTGTACGGTGTTGAAGGCAGTGCGGGGCGAGAATAGGCGTAATAGATGAACAAGCCCGCAAGCACCACGACGATGCCCAACAGTGCCAAGAACCGCATGACTATTTTCTGCAACATTCTCCTACTCCTTGGCTAACATATCACGCATCATTTGAGCGACAGGAAAATCATCCCAGCGGTGGCCTGTCAATGCCCGAATACTCCACACCCCGATGAGACTATTCACCAAAAAAACTTCATCTGCACGCAACAATTCCTCTACTGTCACCCGCCGAATCTCCACAGGCGTGTGAGCTAAAATTCGATCACGTTGCAATCCCGCCACACCACAGCACGACAAATCGGGCGTCACGATGCGTTGATTGATGACCAAAAAAACATTGCTACGCGTACCTTCGATGACACACTCTTCGACATCCAACAACAAGCCTTCGGGAATATTGGCATCTTGCCACTCAGCTGCCGCTAACACATTTTCTAAGCGATTCAGATGCTTGATACCAGCCAAGCGCGGTTGATACCCCAAACGCAAGTCACAAAAGCGCACCTCAATACCCTGAGCAACATAGTGTTCAGGATACACGGGCAACGGCACAACATCCCAAATATGGGTAGGCTGCGCGCTCGATGAGGGCGCATATCCGCGCGCGCCGACTCCCCGTGTCACGATAATTTTGAATACCGCATCACGATGCTGCGGCAACAACATCGCTAACTCAGCTGACAACAACGCAAAATCAGGACAAGGAATCGCTAATACTGTGCAGTCATGATGCAATTTCTGATAGTGCAATGCCCAATGCTGGGCAATACCCCGCCGCACACACACGGTGCGAAACACCCCGTCGCCATATAACAAGCCACGATCGCGAATTGAAATTGAATCACTGATGACACCATTGACCAGCATGGACTCACTCGATAAATTGACCGTCACAATCCGCAAAAAAAAACAACCCGCCAACGCTTGAGCGCGTGGCGGGTGTTTTGATCGACTCATTCCATCTTGACTATATGTTGTGGGTTCAATAAAACCATCTTAACTCACCTCCTCTGATGCCGCTTTAGCCAATATCAGGAGAGGATTTGCTTTAAACTTTACGGAACAACAACGTACCATTGGTTCCGCCAAAACCAAAGTTATTATTGACCGCAACATCAATTTTCATGTCACGGGCGATATTTGCGCAATAGTCGAGATCACAACCTGGATCTTGTTCAAAAATATTGATAGTCGGTGGGGAAATTTGATGATGTATCGCCAATACTGAAAATACAGATTCAATCCCGCCTGCACCACCTAACAAATGACCCGTCATGGATTTGGTGGAATTCACTACCAACTTGTAGGCGTGATCACCAAATGCCAATTTAATCGCATCGGTTTCATTTTGATCGCCTAAAGGAGTAGAAGTACCATGAGCGTTGACGTATTGCACCTGATCGGGATTTAAGCCCGCATTGCGCAATGCATTCAACATACTGCGTTTAGGGCCATCGGCATTGGGCGATGTTATGTGATAAGCATCACCGCTCATACCATAACCAGACAATTCCGCATAGATTTTTGCACCACGGGCTTTGGCATGCTCATATTCTTCGAGCACCATCACACCCGCACCTTCACCTATCACAAAACCATCACGATCCTTATCCCATGGGCGGCAAGCGGTAGCAGGATCATCATTACGCGTACTTAAGGCGCGTGCAGAGGAAAAACCACCCACTGCCAATGCCCCAATGGTCGCTTCTGATCCACCTGCAATCATCACATCGGCATCACCATATTCGATAATCCGCGCGGATTCGCCGATGCAATGTGTGCCTGTGGTACACGCAGACACCATTGCTAAGTTTGGCCCTTGCAAGCCAAACATCACCGACAAATTGCCCGAAATCATATTGATGATCGTGCCTGGAATAAAGAAAGGAGATATTTTGCGAGGACCCGATTTCAGATAGTCATCATGCGTATCTTCAATCATCGGCAATCCACCGATACCTGAGCCAATATTGACCCCAATACGCGGTGCATTTTGTTCGGTAACCTCAAGTCCAGAATCTTTAAATGCTTCAATACCCGCAGCCAAACCGAAATGTATAAATCGATCCATGCGACGTGCATCTTTTGCAGAAATAAACTGAGTGACATCAAAGTCTTTCACTTCGCCCGCCACACGACTCGCAAACTGACTTGCGTCAAAATGCGTGATATTGGAAATACCTGATTTGCCAGCAATAATACTTTGCCATGCAGCAGAGATACCCACGCCGACTGGAGAAACTATCCCCAGCCCTGTAATTACAACTCTACGTTTAGACATCCGCTGACCTAAAAATGAAGGAAAACAACAACGAACTACGCTGCTTGATGTGCCACGACATAATCAATGGCTTGTTGTACTGTCGTAATTTTTTCAGCATCTTCGTCTGGAATTTCGCATTCAAATGCTTCTTCCAATGCCATTACGAGCTCTACTGTATCCAGAGAATCCGCACCCAGATCATTTACAAAAGAAGATTCCAGCTTAACTTCAGCCTCATCCACACCCAGTTGTTCTGCGACGATTTTCTTAACACGTTGTTCAATAGACATCTTTTATCTCCTACCCTGAATTAAAGTTCAAAAAAGCTTCGGCATTGTATCAAACTTGCCCTAAATTCCAAACTACATCGCAACTTTTTAAAAAATGAACTTAAACCAGCGACTTTTCGTGCTATCCAAAACATCCTGCAAAGCAATTTTCGGCTCAATAAATTGAACCTCTGAACCAGATATACCCATCGCCTTTGAAAAACCCGAAAAATAACAGACAATGAGCAAATGGAAATCAAACTGAGTGTAGAAATCAAAAAAGTCTTGGAAGCTCGTCACCGCGTGGAGCGGGATGGGCGGGTGCGC
>JAQTTV010000031.1 GCA_028710565.1 Gallionella sp. | reverse complement strand
CTCCGCTGCACTCCAATCCTGCAAATGCTGCCCGACCGTGTCAATGCTAATCCGCAACGCTTGCGCAATCGCGCTATTTGTCCATCCCTCAGACTTCAATAACACCGCCTTAATTCGGTCGCGCACCTGCCCATCCCGCTCCACGCGGTGACGAGCTTCCAAGACTTTTTTGATTTCTACACTCAGTTTGATTTCCATCTGGACATTGTCTGCTATTTTTCGGGGTTTTCAAAGGCGATGGGTATACACTGTACCAGCACGCTTAAGTTTTTCCTTATTGAACAATATACAGGGTTCAAATATAGTCTCAAGTACATCAGGTTAGGGAAACGCTGATTAAAGCTTCCGTTCTTGGTCAGCTTGTCGAACCATGAATAGAAGATTTAATGAAATTAATAGATTAAATTCGTCCACCCTTTGACCATTCGACAAGCTCACGGCTCAGGGCGAACGGATTTAAGTCAGTATCTCCTTAGCTATGGCGCATCTTAATGCAAAGGACACTCAATCATGGAACAGCTCGCAACCATCTATCTTAAAAGCCATCGCACTACACTGTTTGCGGTGCTGATGTTCGTGGCGTTTACTTTGCTCATTAGTTCGGTTGGCTATGCCTTGTTGCACCACTTGCGTAGTTCTGACGAGGCTAGTATCGCTGATACGTTAAAGAGCATCGGGCAATTGAAATCTGGGCAAATCCAGGCCTACTTGAAAGATCGCCAAAGCGATGCCCGCATTTTATCAACCTTGGTGAATAGCCCTGATGAACAAGACTGGTTGTTCGACCCGACGGCAACCATACCTGATGCGGTGCGAAATTCATTGAACAACGCACTGAGTCAATATGAATATGGCTGTGTGGAACTCATCGACCAGTGGGGTAAGGTTCGCTATCAAAGTCCGTCAGACACCCCTCACACTCAGTCCAGCAAACCCTGGGTAACCGAAACTTTGCATAAGGGCACCGCGATTATTTCGCCCATTTATTTTGCTGATGTCGCGCAACATCATACTTCTCTAGACTTTACCGTACCGTTAAGACACAAACAAAGTGGGAAGGTCATTGGTGCATTGCTGCTGCATAACAACTTAAACAGCTTGAGTACCTTGATCCAGACTTGGCCTGTCGCCAGCGTCACCGCGGAATCCTTGTTGGTGGTTAAAGAAGGCAATGAGGTGTTATTTCTAAACGAATTACGGCATCAAAAGCACACCGCACTCAAGCTACGCAAACCGTTGACGGGCGACAGAAACACATCTGCTTGGCCCGCGATTCTGGCCGCCCAAGGAATTACAGAGTTTGTCGATACGTACGATTATCGCGGCAAACCTGTACTAGCTTATACCTTACCTGTGGCAAGTACGCCTTGGGGGATGGTCGTTAAGATAGATAAAGACGAGGCTCTGGCATCCATTTGGCAGTTACAAAAAATTGCCATCGCGGTCACCTTGCTGTTTATTGCATTGGCAGGTTTTTTAATAAGAGTATGGTGGCGTAAGCAAAAAGTAGAGCAGTTATTGATACAGGCAAAGCTGTCCGATAGCGGAGCACGCATTCAAGCCATGCTGGACACGATGGCGGATGGATTGATTACCATTGATGAATGTGGCGCGATAGAAAGCGTAAACCCTGCTGCACAAAAGATCTTTGGCTATAGTACAAAAGAAATGATCGGGCAAAACGTCAACATGCTGATGCCTGAACCATTTCACCAACATCATGATGAATACCTGCATCAGTATAAAAAAACAGGGCTAGCACATATTATCGGTAGTGGGCGTGAAGTACTAGGTTTACGCAAGGATGGTTCAATTTTCCCTGTTGAATTGGCCGTGAGTGAAATGATGATCAGCGGTGTGCCGCATTTTACGGGCATCGTGCGTGACATAACCCGACGCAAACAGGCGGAGCAATTATTGCAGCAAGCAAAAGAAAAGGCAGAACAAGCAAATCTTGCTAAGGATGCTTTCTTGGCAACCATGAGCCACGAAATCCGCACGCCGTTGAGCGGGATGTTGGGCATGCTGGAATTGTTATCTCTGACACCGCTAGATGCGGAACAAGAGGATGCAGTTGACTCAGCAAGGCATTCTGGTGATAGCTTATTACGCGTGCTGAACGATATTTTAGACTGGTCTAAAATTGAAGCGGGTAAGTTACCTATCGCCCCCAGCATTGAGTCAATTCCACAGTTAATTGCGGGCGTGATGAGCAATTACCATCCGATGGCAATGAGCAAAGGCTTGTCGTTAATGCAAAATGTGGATGTAAACTTAGGCGCAGCGCATTGGGTTGATCCGCTACGTTTGGAGCAAGTGCTCAATAATTTTGTGAGTAATGCACTGAAATTTACGCAAGAAGGCATGATAGAAATCAGCGTGATTTCACTCTATCGCAACGAAAAATCAGAAACAATTATGTTTTCTGTGCGCGACACAGGCAGTGGTATTTCACCCGAAGTGCAAGCCAAGTTATTCCAAGACTACGGGCAGGCCAGTGCGAATACGGCGCGCATGTATGGCGGAACAGGGCTAGGATTGGCTATTTGCAATCGTTTGGCAAGACTACTTTCAGGCGAAATCTCACTCGAAAGCACCTTAGGGAAAGGCTCAACTTTCAGTCTAACCATCACGTTACCTGTGGCGGATGCATCGTCAATTGTGCCACTTCCAACCTCATCACGTCCAATTGGGCACCCTACTACTCAACCATTGATAGATGCAACGACCAATCAAAAAATTATCCATGTGTTAGTGGTCGATGACCACCCCACTAACCGCAACTTATTAAGTCGTCAGCTTGACAAGTTGGCTCTGCACGCCGAATTGGCCGAGAACGGGAAACAGGCATTAGCAAAGTGGTGGACGGGCAAATTTGCACTTGTCATTAGTGATTGCCATATGCCTGAAATGGATGGCTATGAACTGACTCGCAACATTCGGCTCGCTGAAGCACAGAGAGGTCAGTTACGTACCCCTATTATCGGATGGACAGCCAATGCGTTGATAGAAGAAAAACAACGCTGCTTTGATGCTGGTATGGATGAAGTGCTCATCAAGCCTTCAAATCTAAGCGAATTGCGCGCAATGTTGTCACGCTGGCTGGTCATCAAAAAAATCCCAGCAGCCTCACGCACGGGGACGTTCAACGCGATGGTAGACTTCAGTGTGCTCAGCAATATCACCTCGGACCATAAAGAACAGCAAGAAGTGTTACGAGAATTTCAGTCGCAAAATCAGCTCGATTTGCGGGAGCTGAAAAAGGCACTTCAAGCAGAGAATGTCGAAGAAATACGCCGCATCGCGCATCGCATCAAAGGAGCGTGCCGTATGGTCGGCGCGATCACATTGGAAAGTGTGAGTGCAAAAATCGAAGCCGCCGCCGCTAAAAAGCTGTTAAATGAAGCACTTGCAGCAGCAGGCGATTTGGATAACATTGCGGTGCAATTAGATAACGATATTGGATTATTTGCTAATTTAGGATGCGCAATGTAACCTTATCAAAGCGGTCAAGAATAAGCTCCTTTACAGGACAAATGGGGCGTGCGGGTTGCGTAATTTATATCAAAGATGCCGAGTTAATTAATCATTAAGAGGTGATTCAAATGGAGACAACAAGACCTGAAATTATAAACCGCGCAAATAGCAGTAAGTTGCGTGTACTGGTAGTTGATGACCAGCAATTTGTGTGTCTCGCCGTGCAGCGTATGCTGATCTCTCTGGGAGTAAAAGAAGTTTTACTGGCAAATGATGGGGAGCGTGCACTTGATATTTTGCAATACGAGCGACCGAATGCAGTGGATGTGGTGATATGCGATCTCGACATGCCAGGCATGGACGGTTTGGGATTTCTTCGTCATTTGGCTCTTTTCCATTTTTTCCCTTTATCCATTATTATTGCCAGTGGGTTGGATGCGACACTGATTAGCTCAGTGGGGAAAATGACTCAAGCGTACGGCCTACACTTGCTGGGTTCAATTGAAAAACCCTTATCGCTGGCAACATTGGGGGAAATGTTGGAATTGCACGCAGAACGACCAGAAACAAAACTATTTGTCTCACCCGAATTGGCTCCCAATTTGTACAGCGTTGAGGAAATCTTAGAAGGCGTTCGTTTACGGCAGTTTGAACCTTTTTTTCAGCCAGAGGTGTCATTTAAAAATAATCACGTTGTCAGCACTGAATTATCGGTACATTGGCGACACCCTAAATATGGCTTAATCAGCCCATATCACTTTATTGGGACGCTGGAGAAAGCCAATAAAATGGCTGAGCTGACCTACTTGGTATTACAACACGCTGCTACCGCAAGTATTGCGCTAAGGGAGTTAAAACACCCTATCACGATAGCAGCGCACCTTTCACTTGCCTCGTTGACGGATAGTGCTTTGGCAGACAAAGCCACCGCAATTGTGCAGAGTGCAGGAGGCGATCCAAACCACATTGTGTTAGAAATCAGTGAGGCCACTGCAATGACGGAGGATGCCAGAGTATTAGAAAATTTAACTCGGCTACGCATGCGCGGTTTTGGGTTGTCTATCGACGACTACGGTGCGGGGCTTTCAAATATGCTCCAACTATCACGTATTCCTTTTGATAGACTGAAAATGGCCGCCTCTCTCGTCAAAGATATACCTGAAAATCAAACAAAACTATTTATGCTGGAGTCAAATATTGAAATGGCGCACAAACTCCATGTAGTAAGCCTTGCCAAGGGCGTGATGTCGCAACAACATTGGGATATCCTGCGGAATATGGACTGCGATGTGGCGCAAGGAAACTTTGTCGCCAGACCCATGAATTTCGCTGCCTTACTCGATTTTTGTGAAAGCCATCAATCTATCATCTAGTGAAAGCCTGTTCACGACCTCGCAGTGAGATCGCGAACAGGGGCTGCCTAAAGCATGCACAGCTCAAATCACGGTCTAGGGAGGTACCGACTAAATCCGTTCGCCCTGAGCCCTGAGCCCTGAGCCCTGAGCCCTGAGCCCTGAGCCCTGAGCCGTGAGCCGTGAGCCGTGAGCCGTGAGCCGTGAGCCCTGAGCCCTGAGCCCTGAGCCGTGAGCCGTGAGCCGTGAGCTTGTCGAACGGTCGAAGGGTGAGCGAATTTAATCTATTGATTTAATGACATCTTCCATTCATGGTTCGACAAGCTCACCATGAATGGAAGATTTAATCAGCGTTTCCCTAGCTATTGCCAACGCCTCTAACACCGCTTGCAGTAATTGCCAGCAACGTCCTACAGATTCTATTTCTACCCGTTCCCCTGGGGCGTGTGCGCCGCGTATGTCGGGGCCGAATGAGATCATGTCCAAATGCGGGTGACTGGCGGCGAGCAAGCCGCATTCCAATCCTGCGTGGATGACTTGCAGGTTGGCGGGTTGGCCGAATTCTGCGGCATAGACTTGTTGACATCTTTCCAGCAAATGGGACGCGGGATTGGGTGTCCAGCCTGGGTAAGCACCGCCCTTTTCGGCTTTAAGTTCATAGCTGCGGGCATGTGCGACCAACTTGTCCGCCAAGGCATCGGCACGGGCATCCGCCAGCGAACGCACTTTGAAGGTGGCGTTGAATGCACCTTGCGAAAGCGAAACCACGCCGAGATTGCTGGACGTGTCGGTCACATTGGGAAAATCCTCGCTGCGTTGCGCCACGCCATTGGCGGCAATGTCGAGAAAAGCCAGCAAGCTATCTCGCTCCGAATTAACCAAGGCAAGGTCGGGCAGCGTGTCATCGTGCTGGCAGACGAACGACACCTGCGCATCCACCGCCGCAAAACGTGTGCGCCAAGCGGCATGGCGATGCTGCACCCATTCGTCGATATTTGCCGCGATGGCAACAGGCAGCGCGCAGACCGCAAACGCCTCGCGAGGAATGGCGTTGCGCGCCGTGCCGCCGACCATTTCGACGAGGCGCAAATCGGTATGCGCAGACAAATCGCGCAACGCTTCTACCAACAATTTGATGGCATTGCCGCGCCCCAGATGAATGTCGATGCCAGAATGACCGCCGCGCAGCCCCGATACTTCAAAGCGCAGCAAGGCGTAATCCTGCGGCACAGTTGCTTGCACCGCCTCATGGCGCACCGTCACATCCACCCCGCCCGCACAGCCCAGATAGAAATGTCCCCATTCTTCGGTGTCTAAATTGATCAGCGTTTTGCCCTGCAACGTGCCCGACACCAAGCCGCGCGCGCCATCCATGCCCGACTCTTCGTTAATCGTCAGCAGCACTTCCAGCGCGGGATGGATCAAATCAGGAGCTTCCAGCGCAGCCAGCGCGAGTGCCACGCCGATGCCATTGTCCGCGCCCAGCGTGGTGTCCTTGGCGATGACCCAGCCATCCTCTATTGCGATAAGGATAGGGTCGCGCTCGAAATCATGCGCCGTGCCTGAATTGGCTTGGCACACCATATCCAGATGACCTTGCAAAATCACCCCCGCTTGCGCCTCGCACCCCGCGCTGGCAGGCTTGCGCAAAATCAGATTGCCCACGGCATCGGCGGTGGCGGCAATGTTGCGCGCTTGCGCCCACGCAATCAGATGTTCAACCAAAGCCGCTTCTTGTAAGGAAGCGCGGGGAATGGCGCAAAGTGTCGCAAAATGCGCCCAGACCGAGCGTGGTTGTAAGGTGTCGAGTGTCATAGTCGTTCACTTAAAAAATCGCCCAAGTGGGCGAGGGATGAAAAAGGGGATATGGGGTTTGCGATAACGAATAACTAACGCCCTTATCCGCACAGGCTTTTCGATGCCCCCAGCTGCACCAAAAATAGCACCTCAATCATAAAGTACTTGCGCGACAAACTTAACTTCTTGGAAGATCCGCTTGGTTGCCTTACCATCATTGGTGAGCAGGATGGTAACGATACCTTGCTTGTCATTCATCCGCATGATTGTCACAAATCCATCCTCGTCTCCAGTGTGTCCCAAAATATTCAGCCCTACGCCGTTTTCTGATAGCTGCCAACCGTACCCGTAGTCGGTTTTATCGTTGCCGATATTGAATTTTGCTTGAGTCGTGGTCATCAGCCGTAATGTATCACGCGACACCAATTTTCCAGAAAGTAGTGCCGTTGCTAGCACACTCAAATCTGAGGCTGAACTGAAGATGCCAACAGATCCAGTCAATGCAATCGTCATGCCGTATATCTTGCTGGTTCGCCCATGGTTTAGGGCTGTGGACGTTCCAGCAGGAGGATGGTCGCCGTAGACATAAGTAGAATGCATGCCAAGGGGCGTAAAAATATTTTCGTGCAAGTATTGGGCATAAGATATGCCTGCCGCCTTAGCAATAATTTCCGCTAAAATAACGTAATTAGTATTGCTGTACTGTGCGCCAGCTCCTGGTAGGAACAATAGGGCGTCATCTGCAATATAGTGCTGGAGCAACGCTTGATTCCCAACGCCATCCAGCTTTTGAAGCTTATCTAACGAGATACCAGCACAGCAATCGGGTATTCCTGACTGATGAGAGAGCAAGTGATGAAGGGTGATGTCATGCCAAGATGCGGGTAGCTCTGGAAGCCACTTCAACACGGAATCATCCAATGACAAGCGTCCCCGTTCCATAAGTTGCATCACGGCAATAGCAGTGATAGGTTTTGATACCGATGCGAGACTGAAGATAGTATCGGCAGTAATGGGCGTGCGCTGGTTAATGTCCGCCATACCCTTGCTTCGGCTATAGAGCGTTTCCCCGTTTTTTGTGATCATCACGCTTATACCTGGCTGCGATGCAAGTTGCTGGGTATCGAGTACATGATCAATTCGCGAGGCGAGATACGCCTGTCGCTGGGCTGGCGTTGTTGACGATGGAAGCGCTGGTACGTACACACATCCAGTGACTAGCAGTCCCGCCAATAGCTTCAATAAATTCCCACATAAATGGGTCAAGTCTTTCATAATCATATTTCCTCAATTCCTTCTGCTGATTTCTTGGATTCAGACACCAATACTGCTACCGCAAATAACATAATGCATTATTATCAATGTGTTGCACATTAATCTGCCCATCAAAACCAAGAACTCTTTACGCGAAAATCAATTAGATTAAGCAGTTAGTATAAAATTTCGGCTTGAAATTGCTATAAAAAACATTGGCAACAAATTGTCGTTTCTTTATATTATATTGATTATTAAGTAATTATTTTTTGCGGTAGCAGCATCGGATTCAGACACTTTCACCCGCTGAAAAAACGGTGTCAACAAGCAAATCGCATTGCGCCAGTCATTTGATTGCACAACAAATTCACATGCGGCGCAATAACGATTTCGCCTACGCGGGCTGTTCCTCATGTCACATTTTTGACCCATCAAGTGCATTGAACCCCCATTGTTCCACAAACTGGACACGTAGCAAGCTTATCTATACAAGCCACAATTACTCCACAAGTTGGACAACTACCGTTCTCGAATGCCTCATCTTGGACATAACCTAAATACGGTTCGCTCGGTACCCCTAAAAACTCAATGTAAGGCTCTTCATCCTCGTTCTTATTAAACGAAGACTTAGCAAGCACGTACCGCGCTCCTATATCGCCTGAGACTTGAAATCTGTTCGCAAAGGCTTCGAAGACGTGAACCATCACCTCGATCAATTCACGCTCATTTAGAGAAGTCAGTTGAGAGCGCAAAAGGGGTAGGTCTTTCGTTATCATATTTCTTCAATTCCTTCTGCTGATTTCTTGGATTTACACAACCCATCGACTGACGGTTGTGTAATGTACCCCCAAAGTTACCAGCGATGGTGGTTATGGCAATGAAGCACCAGCGATTATCATATTGCCTAAACAGTGAGCTTTCCCGCCAGCCAATCCAACACCCCCTGCCCCGCTTGTCGCCCACTGGCAAAACAAGCGGTGAGCAAATAGCCGCCTGTGGGGGCTTCCCAGTCGAGCATTTCTCCTGCGCAAAATACGCTGGGCAGATTGTGCAGCATCAATTGGTCATTGAGCATTTCAAAGGTGATGCCGCCCGCGCTGCTAATCGCTTCATCCAATGGACGGGGCGCGATCAGCTTTACGGGTAGTGCCTTAATCGCCGCCGCCAAGTGTTCGGGTTGCTCAAACGCCTCGCGGGATAAGCACTCGCGCAGCAACCCTGTTTGCACGCCTTTGAGATTGGCGCGACTTTGCAAATGACTGGAAATCGAACGTGAGCCGCGTGGATGCGCAACCTCCGCAAGGACGCGAGACAACGGTTTGTTGGGTGCGAGGTCTATGTACAGCGTCGCCTCGCCATGGGCGGCAATTTGATCGCGCAACGGTGCGGACAAGGCGTAGATTAACCCGCCTTCCACGCCAGTCGCGGTCACCATCAAATCGCCCTGCTTACGATGGACATTGCCCGTCAAATCAGTCGTGGTCACTGTCACCGCCTTTAACGGTTGTCCTGCAAATTTTTCGCTGAAATGCGGTGTCCAGCCCACATCGAAACCGCAATTGGCGGGCTGTAAGGGCGCGACGGCAATGCCGCGCTGGGTGAGCAATGACACCCACGCGCCATCTGAACCGAGCCGCGCCCAACTGCCGCCGCCCAATGCCAGCACCACCGCATCGGCATGTACCACGACCTCGCCTTGCTCGCTTTCAAAACGCAGGCCATGCGCATCACCCCAACCGACCCAACGATGGCGCATGTGGAAACGCACACCCGCCTCGCGCAAACGATGCAACCAAGCGCGCAACAGCGGCGCGGCCTTCATTTCTGTGGGAAAAACCCGCCCCGAACTGCCCACAAATGTGGAGATGCCCAACCCTTGTATCCAAGCGCGCAGCATGTCTGGCGTGAACGCTTCTATCATGGGCTGAAGCTGGGCGCGGCGCGTGCCATAGCGAGAGAGGAAATCTGCCCGCGGTTCGGCGTGGGTAATATTCATCCCGCCTTTGCCCGCCATTAGAAATTTGCGTCCCACCGTAGGCATGGCATCGTAAACCTCCACGCGCACGCCGCCTTGAATCAGCACTTCCGCCGCCATTAACCCTGCGGGGCCGCCGCCGATGATCGCAACCGTTTTATCGTGAAATTTGTGTGACAAGGGGTGTGATTCCATTTCAAAATTTTAAAATCTCGTAGGGTGCGCCGTGCGCACCCTGGTGCAGGGAATGCACCATACCGCTTTGATTAAACAAGTGATTTATGTGGGTACGAATTCATTCGTACATCGCCCGAAAAGGTGAAATCACCCCATCCCCACCCCAGCCCTCCCCTTGAAGGCATAACTATCTACACAACTTTGTTCCCTCCCCCTAGCAGGGGGAGGGTTAGGGTGGGGGTAGAATTTCATTTAAAAACAACATGCTTCATAATTTGTAGGGGGCGCGTTGCACATGCCCTTGTCTGGATGCAATTCGCTCCGTCGGCGTACCCTCTCCCCCTGCCCCTCTCCCACAAGTGGGCGAGGGGAGTCTGGGTTCAAATCCAGACATTCGGATATTGTTGTTTTTGAATGAAAAGTTTAATACACCCTTATTCCAAAATGATTGAAAGTTGTGTAGATACCTATGCCTTGAAGGGGAGGAGTCTGGTTTCACCCACTGTAAATCACATAGAACCGAATTTGTCGTACCCACGGTCAAAATGAGAATGGCGGGTGAATAGTGCGCCTTACGGCTTCATACCCGTCCATACTTTACGATACGCCGCGAGCAAGCGTTGGTGCATGTCGCTGCCTTCCATATTCGCGCCCAATGAACACAGCCCAAAGAACTGCGCTTCGCCACTCAATAATTGCTGCGCGGTTTGCAGCGTTTCCGCGCCATACAACAGATGCAGATTAGCTTCATAAGGTGCGACGGAATCCGACTCCGACAGTTCTTCGAGTTGTATCAGATGGGCGATGCAACGATACACGCGAGCGCGGGCTTCGTTTAAATGTCCCAATTGGCTAATCCACAAACAACCTTCGAGGATCGCTTCTTCGTCGCCCACTGCCAGTGCCAACAGGACTTTCAGCTCACCGACTCGCAAGGTTGACCAATCCGTTCCCGCGTCTGCTGCCAACCCAATCAAGGTCGTAACCGCAAGGTTATCCGCCAGATCCAAGTCGAGCAACGTGTCGAGCAGGTCATTGCACTCGTCTTCGTCCAATTCTTGCACGCGCAACAAGGCAGGGCGCACCAGATTACCCACGGTATTGTTTTGCCATTGCAGCTCTTCAATCGGATAAATTTCCGACATGCCTGGCACAAAGATACGGCAGGCATACACATCCAGATGGGTGAAATCTGCGACATAAATGTCGTGTCCACTGGCGTGGATGGTCTCGACGCACCAACGATAATCTTCTTCCGTGGTTGTGCCAAAATTCCAATCCACAAATTCAAAATCGGGCGTATTGCGCAAAAATTCCCAGCTCATCACGCCACTAGAATCGACAAAATGAATTTCCAAATTTTGCGCATCGGCGATTTCGTCTTCATCAAAACCAGGGGCAGGAAAACCGCTCAGCGTGCCTAAGGCGCGCCCTTGCAACAACTCGGTCAGCGCACGCTCCAATGCCACTTCAAAGCGCGGATGCGCACCAAAACTGGCAAAACAACCTTGGTCATGCGGATGCAACAGCGTGACATTCATCACGGGATACTTGCCGCCCAACGACGCGTCTTTGACCAAAATGCCATAACCTGCGGCGCGCAAACCCGCGATACCTGCCGCGATGCGGGGGAAACGCGCAATCACGGCTTCTGGCACATCGGGTAAACAAATACAGTCGCGGATAATGCGGAACTTGATGTCGCGCTCAAAAATCTCCGCCAAGGCTTGCGTGCGCGCTTCCATCAGCGTATTGCCCGCCGACATGCCGTTGCTGACATACAGATTGCCGATCAGATTGACGGGGAATAATACCGTTTTGTCGTCGCGCAAACATTGGTAGGGAATGGCGCAAATCCCGCGTTCGGCATTGCCCGAATTCAAGTCGATCAACTGACTTGCCAATACGCCGCCTTCTGGGTTGTAGAACTTTTGCAGCTTAGGCGTGAGCAACTTGGCGGACCATTTGTCGCCTTTGACAGGAAACCATTGCTCGTTCGGATAATGCACAAACTCGCCGTGGCTAATCGTTTCGCCCAAATAGAAATGCGTCCAAAAATAATTGGTGCCAAGACGTTCAAAAAACTCGCCCAACGCACTGGCACGCGCCGCCAATTCTGAACCGCCCTTGCCGTTGCTAAACAGCCGTGGGCAATCGTGATCGCTCACATGCACCGACCAGACATTCTCAATTTCATTGAGCCAAGAACGCTCCTCGACGTGAAAACTCAGTGCTTCCAATTTGGCGTGCAAGGTGCGAATAGAGGATTCCAGAGAAGCGTCTTTGCTGGGGATATAGGTTTCAGTGGTGGTCATAATGGGACTCGATGATGAGGTTCATAAAAGGGTGGGATCAGCAAAAATCAATCGGCACATTCTACCTTGTGACACGGGATTTCAGCCGAGTGCAGCAGGTGATATTTGTGCCAGCAAAAATTCCTTGAACGCCAATGCCGCGCTGGACAAGCGTTTTTGCGTGCGGTGGGCGACAAACCAATGGCGCAATAGCGGGAAATGCTCAACATTAAGGAGTGCCAACCGATGGGTTTCCAGCTCCAACTCTATACTGTGCTGCGAGAGTATCCCCAAGCCCATGCCTGCTCGCACAGCTTGTTTAATGGCTTCGTTAGTTTCCATCTCCATGCGAATGCGCGGTTGAATGCGATGTTTGGCAAAGACCCGCTCCATCGCGCTGCGCGTACCCGAACCGAGTTCGCGAGATAAAAATTGCTCCTGAGCAAGCTGGGTAAATTTGACGTGTTCCAATTGTGCTAAAGGATGATTGGGAGCGGCGATCACCACCAGCGGGTTGTCCATAAAACGTTCCGAGCTAATGTCACTATCCTCAGGAGGTTGTCCCATAATGGCGAGGTCAGTACTGTTTTCGGCTAATCTTTTCAAAACCGCATCACGGTTGGCAACGTGTAATATCACGTTGATATTCGGGTGTTGTTGGCAAAAATCGGCAAGCAATTGCGGCGTGAAATAGTTGGCGGTGTTCACCACAGACAAGGTGAGCTTACCTTGCTCCAGCCCTTTCATCTGATTAAACACCGTTTCCATTTCAGTCAGTTGCTGCGCGATGTTGCGACTGTAGTGAAACAACTCTCGTCCCGCCTCGGTGAGGAAGATTTTTTTGCCCATTTGCTCAAACAAGGGCAGCCCAATATGCGCTTCAAGCTGCTTAATCTGCATAGACACTGCGGGCTGAGAAAGGTATAGTTCTTCTGCCGCTCGGGAATAATTTAGGTGGCTGGCGACTTTCTCAAAAACTTGTAATTGACGCAAAGTGAAGTTCAGCATGGTAAGGTTCAGATGGGTGGGGGCTATGGCTATTCTGCCATAATTTTTACTTATGGTTTCGATAAAAACAATTGACTATCGCTTATGAAAATAAGTCCTTATAGTGCTAACCATTGCAGGTCGTTGTGAGTCGGAAAGTCGCTTTTAAAGCGATGATTTATAAAATAATTTGGATTTAACTACAGGAGAGAAGGCAATGGATCAATCGAATCGTTATGCAGACCTGAGCTTGGATGAGGCAGAGCTGATTAAAAATGGTAAGCACATTTTGGTGGCTTACACCATGACCCCCGCAGCGGGACATGGTTATTTGGAAGTGGCAGCACACGTTGCGGCTGAATCTTCTACAGGGACAAACGTTGAAGTTTCCACAACTGATGATTTCACCAAAGGGGTGGATGCGTTGGTTTACTTCATCGACGAAGTAAAAGGCATTATGAAAGTGGCTTACCCGAACGACTTGTTCGACCGTAACGTCACCGACGGTCGTGCGATGATCGTGTCTTTCTTGACCTTGGCAATTGGTAACAACCAAGGCATGGGCGACGTAGCTGACTTGCAAATGCAAGATTTCTACGTTCCTCCCCGCATGTTGCAATTGTTCGATGGTCCAGCTAAAGACATTTCTGACTTGTGGCGTATTTTGGGTCGTCCAGTTCAAGATGGCGGCTACATTTCTGGCACGATCATCAAGCCAAAATTGGGCTTGCGTCCAGAACCGTTTGCGAAAGCAGCTTACCAATTCTGGTTGGGCGGCGACTTCATCAAGAACGACGAACCACAAGGTAACCAAGTTTTCTGCCCAATCAAGAAAGTCTTGCCTTTGGTATATGACTCCTTGAAACGTGCCCAAGACGAAACAGGTCAAGCGAAATTGTTCTCCATGAACATCACTGCGGATGACCATTACGAAATGTGTGCCCGTGCAGACTTCGCACTAGAAACATTTGGTCCTGATGCAGACAAAGTCGCCTTCTTGGTTGACGGTTATGTCGGCGGCCCTGGCATGATCACGACAGCACGTCGTCAATACCCAAGCCAATACCTTCACTACCATCGCGCAGGTCACGGTGCGGTGACTTCACCGTCTTCCCGTCGCGGCTACACGGCATTTGTGTTGGCGAAAATGTCTCGCTTGCAAGGTGCTTCTGGTATCCACGTAGGAACCATGGGCTACGGCAAAATGGAAGGTGGCAAAGACGACCGTATCATCGCTTACATGATTGAACGCGATAGCTGCATGGGACCGTTCTACCATCAAGAATGGTATGGCATGAAACCAACTACGCCTATCATCTCTGGCGGGATGAACGCGTTGCGTCTGCCAGGCTTCTTTGAAAACTTGGGTCACGGCAACGTGATTAACACAGCAGGTGGTGGTTCTTACGGTCACATTGATTCCCCAGCAGCAGGTGCGGTTTCCTTGCGTCAAGCTTATGATTGCTGGAAATCGGGTTCTGATCCAATCGAATACGCAAAAGAACACAAAGAATTTGCGCGTGCGTTTGAATCTTTCCCCAAAGATGCCGACAAGATTTTCCCAGGCTGGCGCGAAAAATTGGGCGTACATAAGTAAGCTCAATTGAGTATCACGTAACATAACGCGCCCCCACTTTGCTGGGGGCGTTTTATTCAGGAAAGTGTAATACACGCCAGATTTTCCATTAACCCACCTTAAGCTAATAGGCAAAGCGGGCTAATGGAAGATTTGGCATCAACCCAAGGAGCGTCACATGACAAACACTACACAATACAAAATTCAAACCGAGCCGTTTTATCAGGCACAAGGCGACGAAGTGGCGTTGTACGAAGCCGCTTATGCCGCACGCTTACCCGTGATGGTAAAAGGACCAACAGGTTGCGGCAAGTCCCGCTTCGTTGAGTATATGGCGTGGAAACTGGGCAAGCCGTTGATTACCGTGGCTTGTAATGAAGATATGACCGCCTCGGATTTAGTGGGTCGTTATTTGTTGGACGCAAACGGCACGCGCTGGTTGGATGGCCCGTTGACCACTGCCGCCCGCATCGGGGCGATTTGCTATTTGGACGAAATCGTCGAAGCGCGACAAGACACCACCGTGGTGATCCATCCTTTGACCGATCACCGTCGCACCTTGCCTTTGGACAAAAAAGGTGAGCTGATTCAAGCGCACCCCGATTTCCAATTGGTGATTTCCTATAACCCTGGCTATCAAAGCTTGATGAAGGATTTGAAACAATCCACCAAACAGCGTTTCGTCGGCTTCGATTTCGATTATCCAGCGGCGAGTATTGAAGCTGAGATTCTCGGCAAAGAAGCGGGTATTGAAGTCGAACTGGCTACCAAACTGGTCAAAATTGGACATGCTGCTCGTAACCTCAAAGGGCATGGTCTGGACGAAGGCATTTCCACCCGTCTGTTGGTTTACGCGGCGACCCTGATTAAAGGCGGCGTCTCGCCAAGCGCGGCTTGCCGTATGGCACTCGTTCGCCCCATTACCGACGATGCTGACATCCGCGCGACGCTGGATCACGCGATTGATGCGGTGTTTGCGTAGTTCTCGCATTTTGTAAAATTGGCGGCACACAACACGCATCAACTGAGCATAAAATTCCTAGTTCTATGTGATTGACAGTGGGTGAAACAAAGCTCCCTCCCCTTGAAGGGGCGGGAGATCGTGTACTTGTGCCACTATGATTCTCATAGAGCCGATAATTTTTGCCGTTCACGAAAGAATATGATGGAAGCGATCCCCTTGGACGGACGAACCCGTCCCCCTCACCCCAACCCTCTCCCGCAAACAGGCGAGGGAGCGAACGCCTCGCTGCGCGACATGGGTATTGACGAATTTGAAGCCTACTGGAAACAGTTGGACTGCGGCTTTCCGCGTGTGCAGCCGATTTTTGCGGACTGTATGCGCGCGGGCTTGGCGGCGTTGGACAACACGGGCATGACAGCGTACATCGACAGTGCGCGCTTCCTCGGCAAGATGGGGCGCGGGGCTGAACCCATTCTGATTTTTTTGGAAGCATGGCCCGAAGTTGCCCACATAATCGGCGCGGAGATGTTGCCAGACCTGATGGACTTTATCCGCAAAATGTGGAAATCGCCCAATGGCACGGCGATTGTGCCGTTTTTGCAATCCCTGCCCACCACGGCACGACGATTGCACACGCCTGAATTGTTGCGTGCTTATTTGGAGCTGATGCTGGATTTTATGAATCGCACCACGGGTTCGGTGCATGGCATTCATCAAACTTTCCCCAGCCCTGGTTTGCCCGCGTTTTTCAAACAAACGCCCGTGTTGCTCAGTCAACTCGCCTTGGCGGGGCTGAAAAATTGGATTGATTACGGCATTCGCAATTACGGCACGCACCCCGAACGGCAGACGGAGTATTTCAATTTGCAATCTGCTGACAGTCGCGCCGTGTTGCAACGCGAACGGCATGGCACGTTGCTGGTCGATAGCGAACGCAAGCTGGATATGTATTTGCGCAGCTTGTGGCAAGACGAATCCATGTTGATCCCTTATGCCACGGGCGCGGATGAAACCCACCAAGCCACGCCGTATTACGACACATTGGGCATACGATTGCCAGATGTGTATGACGATTTTGTCGCGTCTTCAGCCGTTCGTGGTGAGCATTCAACCGTTCGTGGTGAGCTTGTCGAACCACATCGCCCTTCGACCAGCTCAGGGCGAACGGTCGCGGGGATAGATCGTTATCGCGCCGCCTTAGCGCATATTGCCGCGCATCGTCGCTGGACGCGTCCGATTTTTGCGGACAATCTCAGCCCTGCGCAGCGCATGGCAGTGGAGTGTTTGGAAGACAGTCGCGTGGAATGTTTGGCGATGCGTGAATACCCAGGTTTGTGGCGGATTTTTAGCGCACTGCATCCATCACCTGCGGAAGATGCGTGTGATGAGGAAAAAGAATCGGGCTTGCGCCACCGTTTGACGATGTTGTCGCGGGCGATTCTGGACGATAACCATCCCTATCAAAATCCGCATCTGATTGATTTTGCGAAGCGTTTTCACGCCGAACTGGCGCAAGGCGAGAGCAGCACGCAAGCGATGGTGGATTTGGCCGTCACCTTTGTGGCGCGCACCCGCCGCCAAAGCGATAACTTTGCCCAAGTGCATTTCAAAGACACGGTGGTGAGTTACCGCGACGATAATCGCCAAATGTGGCAATTTATCGAAGAGGGCGATGAGGAAGCGGCGTTTGACCAAGAACGCAAAATCGAACCGAATGTCACGCCGCAAGGTTTGCCGCCGCGCCATTATCACGAATGGGATTATCACAGCCAAAGTATGCGTCCAGACTGGGTGAGCGTGTATGAAGCCTTGCACCCAGCAGGGCGGGCGGCAGATATCGACAAATTATTGGATAAGCATGCCGCTTTAGCCAAACGCTTGAAAAAGATGTTGGACATGTTGAAACCGCAAAACAAAGTCCGCATTCGTTATCAAGAAGAAGGCAGCGAATTGGATTTGGATGTGGCATTGCGTGCGCTGATTGATTACAAAAGCGGTTCATCGCCTGACCCGCGCATCAATATGAGCCATCGCAATGACGGGCGCAATATCGCCGTCATGGTGTTGCTGGATTTGTCGCAATCATTGAACGAAAAGGCAGCGGGTTGCGATCAAACCATTTTGCAACTGAGTCAAGAAGCGGTGTCGGTGTTGGGTTGGGCGGTGAATAAACTGGGCGACCCGTTTGCCATCGCGGGCTTTCATTCCAACACCCGCCACGACGTGCGCTATTTGCATATCAAAGGCTTTAGCGAAGCATGGGACGACACGGTCAAAAGTCGCTTGGCAGCGATGGAAGCGAGTTATTCCACCCGCATGGGCGCGGCAATGCGTCACGCCGCGCATTATTTGGACAAACAGCAAGCGGACAAAAAACTGCTATTGATTTTAACGGACGGCGAACCCGCAGATATTGATAGCAAAGACGGACGCGTACTGATTGAAGATGCCCGTCACGCGGTGCAAGAGCTGGATCAACAGGGCATTTACAGCTACTGCATCAACCTCGACCCCAAAGCGGACGAGTATGTGTCAGACATTTTTGGCAGTCAATACACCATTATCGACAAAGTTGAATCATTACCTGAAAAGTTGCCCGAATTGTTTATTGCGTTGACGAAGTAGTAAAGAGCGGGGCACAACCTGAATGGCACTTACTTAAGCCAAATCATCGGCAAACTCCCTCCCCTTCAAGGCATAGGTATCTACACAAGTCCGCCGAAGAATTTCATGGCGGATATTTTTAGATCCTCCAGCTCGTTTGGGTCGTAGTTTTGCATGACTTCGAGCATGGAGAGGAAGCTCCACAGTCCTGCGAGCAGGGCGGGATAGGTAAATTCTACTTGTTTGCGCATTTGTCTGCCGCTGAGTTTAATCAGGAAAGCGCGTAATTTGGCGACTTCTTGGCTGTTGTCGGCGGCGATTGCCCAGACGGTCACACACGCCATGCTGACCACCAGCAGGCGTTTGGCGATGGCGAGTGCGGATTCTTGTTGCCATGCTTCTAGCTGGTGTCCTGCGGATTTGAGCAGCTTGAAGAAGGTCTCGATTTGCCATCGCCAGCAGTACCATAACGCGAGGGTGCTTGGATCTACCTCGTTGATATTGCTCAGCAATAACCATTGCGCTAACACGTTGTCGTCTTGGTCTAGGATGCGACTGACCACGAAACGTGCGGCAACAGGTTCGCCTGGGACATCGGCTTTTTTGCCTTTTTTCTGACTAGGTTGGGCTGCGCGGGTGAGGATAACCTCAGTCTCGCCAACCCATTGCCAATGCTTTTTGCCGTGGTAAAGGACTTCACGAGTCTTGGTAAACGTCAGGGTTTCGGCGAGGCTTTTGCAGGCAATCGCGTTGCCCGCATGCTGGACTTTGGGATTGTCTTTGACCCGCACTAGCCAATGACACTCTGCACTTTGCCATTGCCGAATATGTCCGACCGAATCCCCTTCGCGGTCGATAATGTGTACCAAGGGTTTGGCGAAACCCGCTTGCCGCAAATGCCGAATGGTGTCGCTGACTTCATCCAGATGAGCCTTGGCAGGTTGGGGTGCATTGCTGTCGGGATAGTAGCTGGCGTAGCTGCCATCGGCACTGACCAGTCGTTGCGCCACGGGCGCGAGCGGCAGCCCGCTTTGGTCGCTGACCATCAGGCTGGTTTGCAAATCATAACCTATATCGCCGTCATGCGTGATGGCGTAGGTATCTGATTTATTGGTGTGTTTATACGCCAGGCGCGACCAGTCATGCACGCACAAAGCGTATTGGCTACAATGCTGCTCGATGCCATCGTGCGCCGCTGCGGTCAACGGCACTTGCAATGCCGCCAACGTCACCGCCTCGTTGGCATAGAACCGCCACGCCGCTTGCGTACTGGCAAAGCTGCTCACTTTGTTCGGCAAAGACTTCAGTCCTGCACTGAGTGGTTCACTGGCGTTCATATGCTCTTGTACCAATTGTTGGTAGCGTTTGACCAAGCGTGGGTCTAGCCCAGATTGTGTTTTTTAAAATCATCATCTATCCTGCCATTACTTCACGGACTTGTGTAGATACCTATGCCTTCAAGGGGAAGGCTAGGATGGGGATGGGTTCGTTCTCTGCACACACCCCCCATCCCCACCCCAACCCTCCCCTTGAAGGCATAGGTATCTACACAACTTTGTTCCCTCACCCTAGCAGGGGGAGGGTTAGGGTGGGGGTAGAATTTCATTTAAAAACAACATGCTTCATAATTTGTAGGGGGCGCGTTGCACATGCCCTTGTCTGGATGCAATTCGCTCCGTCGGCGTACCCTCTCCCCCTGCCCCTCTCCCACAAGTGGGCGAGGGGAGTCTGGGTTCAAATCCAGACATTCGGATATTGTTGTTTTTGAATGAAAAGTTTAATACACCCTTATTCCAAAATGATTGAAAGTTGTGTAGATACCTGAAGGAACAGTAGTTCAGCCCACTTTTAGAGGATGGTGAAAAAATGTTAATCCGTGCCGCATCAGGGGTTTTGAGCTTAAGTAAGTGCCATTCGGGCACAACCCCGCTCTTTTTAAATTTATCGTTTAAATACGTACATGCTTTGCCGTGATGCTGCGATAATTCAGCACACCCATTTCTCAGAGGAGTTTAGTATGGAAAGAGATCAAGCCACCGAGCTGATACATAACTTACTGCGCGGCATGATCGCCAAAAAAGCGTCAGATTTGTTTATTACAGCGGGATTTCCACCCGCCTTTAAGCTGTATGGCGTGATGACCCCGATGTCTCCGCAGTCGCTCACCCCGCAACACACCCAAGAGCTGGCGCGCAGTATTATGAATGATCGCCAAGCGGCAGAATTTGAAAAAACCAAAGAATGTAACTTTGCGATTAGCCCGCCAGGTATTGGGCGTTTCCGCGTGAACGTATTTATTCAGCAACAACGGGTGGGCATGATTTTACGTACCATCACCACTGAGATCCCCGATTTGGACAAAATGGGCTTGCCGTCAGTGTTAAAAGACATTGTGATGACCAAGCGCGGCTTGGTGATTTTGGTTGGCGGTACGGGTTCAGGCAAATCCACCACGCTGGCGGGCATGATTGGCTACCGAAACATCAACAGCAAAGGGCATATCATCACCATCGAAGACCCTGTGGAATATGTACATGACCACAAAGGCTGTGTCATTACCCATCGCGAAGTGGGTGTGGATACCGAAACGTGGGAAGCGGCATTGAAAAACACCTTGCGACAAGCTCCCGATGTGATTTTGATCGGCGAAATTCGAGATAAAGAAACCATGGAGTTTGCCGTTGCATTTGCGGAAACGGGTCACTTGTGCATGGCTACCTTACACGCCAACAGTGCCAACCAAGCGTTGGATCGTATCGTCAACTTCTTCCCTGAAGAGCGTCGCGCCCAATTGCTGATGGATTTATCCCTAAACGTCAAAGCACTGGTCTCTCAACGTTTGATTCCAAAAATTGGCGGTGGACGTGCGGCTGCGATTGAAATTTTGCTGAATTCTCCGCTGATTGCCGACCTGATTTTCAAAGGTGACGTGCACGGGATTAAAGAGGTGATGGCAAAATCACGTGAATTAGGGATGGAAACTTTTGACGGTGCGCTCTTTAATTTGTACGAAGAAGGCAAAATCACGTATGAAGACGCACTGAAAAATGCCGACTCGGTCAATGATTTACGCTTACGTATCAAACTACAAAGCAAACAAGAAGGCGCGCAAGAAGCCTCTGGCAGCGCGGTCAATCTGCAACTTTCCTAAAAGTTTGTCATGTCGGGTGAGCGGTTCGATCACGCAACCCGACAACTTTCACCACAAAATATCTAGATTCTTTTGAGGCATTCTCCTGCCCACTGGGATACAATCCGCCAACCGTTTAATGCGGGATGCAAGCTGCGCTCAACCATCCCATCATGGATTCATACCCTAGGCTCCTGTTGAATACATTTATTCAAAAAAAGCAGCTCTCATTTTCCAGTCATATATGGCTGACGATGGGCATTTTCGCGCTACTGGTCGTGCTTTTTTCTGTTTACGTCTGGTCAGAAAAGGAAATTGACCGTCTTTATGAGGTACGGCACCAGTCTATTTTACTCACGGATGAATTGCGTCAATCTTCAGATGATTTGACTCGAATGGTGCGAACCTATGTCGTGACCAAAGACGTGAACTACAAAGATAATTATCAGGCTATTCTGGACATCCGTGATGGCAGAAAACCACGCTCACAGGATTATCACAGCCACTACTTAGATATCGTGCTGGTGGACGGTCAATTACCCATTTCAAAGAACACAAAGGCAATCTCCTTGCTGGATTTAATGCGGCAAGCAGGGTTTACAAATCAAGAATTTCATAAGCTGGCGGAGGCAAAAACCAATTCGGATCGTTTAACCGCCACAGAGTTTGAAGCCATGCGATTGATTGAGCTGCCTGATACGGGAAGCAGTCATGCACAAGCTCTCGCCATGCTGCACGATTCAAATTACCATCAAGCCAAAGCGGACATCATGCGGCCTATTCATGATGTTAATGTCTTAGTTGAGGATCGCACGGCAGATGCCGTCCAGCTTGCCAAAATAACCGCCTTGATCTTGCGCAGCATCTTTATTGCCTTGGCGTTGAGCTTGGCATTCATGCTATATCGCACCCATCAATTTTTACAAATGACGTTGGGAGGATCCGTTGATAAGATTCATGAACATATCAGCCGAATGGGTAGTGGAGACTTTTCCTTTTCTACCTTGAGCAATTTCAAGCTGGACAATAGCGTACTGGGTTGGCTGACCAATACTCGCCATAGACTGCATCAGATGGATCTGGATCGCAAGCAAACGGAACAACAACTACTAGAAAGCAAGCAACGTTTCCATCAAATGTTTTTGCTGCACGATTCCCCCATGCTCTTGATTGAACCTGAATCGGGGATGATTCAAGATGCCAATCAAGCCGCCAGCAATTTTTATGGTTATAGCATTGACCACTTGAAGCAGATGAATATTGAGGCCATTAACACCTTGCCCCCCGAAGAATTGGCGGCAGAGCGGATGCGAGCCGCGCGTGAGCAACGCAATTATTTTATTTTTCCACATCGTTTGGCAAATGGCTCTTTACGTACCGTAGAAGTACACTCATCTCCCATGAGCTTGGGCGGGCAAACGGTTCTATTTTCTATCATCCACGACATCACGGATCGTCAACAAGCCGAAGCAGAAATCAAACTACTGGCATTTTACGATCCACTCACCAGCCTAGCGAATCGCAGACTCTTGACTGACCGCATGGAGCAAACCCTCGCCTTCGCGCGTCGTTCGAACGAGCTGGTGGTCATCTGCATGTTAGACCTCGATGGCTTTAAACAAGTGAATGACCAATTCGGACACAAACTAGGCGATCAGCTATTGATCGAAGTGGCACGACGGCTACAAGAATGCGTGCGGGAATCTGATACCGCCTCTCGCTTTGGCGGGGATGAGTTTGCACTGATATTGGGCGGATTTAAAAATATAGATGAGATTGAGCAAACCTTGAGTCGAGTGATCTCTTCCTTGTCCACGCCCTATTTGCTAGACAACAAAGTTGCACATGTGTCTGCCAGTCTCGGCGCAACCATTTTCCCCAACGACGTGAGTGACCCTGATTTGCTATTGCGTCATGCCGATCAGTCTATGTATGAAGCAAAACAAGCGGGCAAAAATTGTTATCAGCTATTTAATCCTACCCATCACAATCAACAACAGGCGAATCAAGCAACGCTCAAAAAAATTGAACATGCCTTGGCCGATGGTCAGTTTACGCTTTATTATCAACCCCAAGTAGATTGCCGTCAGGGCAAGGTCGTTGGAGTAGAAGCGCTGATACGTTGGAATCACCCCATTTTGGGACTTTTGCTGCCTTCAGAATTTATTCCCTTAGTAGAACACCAAAACCTAATCGTGGCGATGGGCGAGTGGACGATACAAGAAGCCCTTAAGCAATTAGTCGCCTGGCGTGCCGAGGGGCTAAACTTGTCCCTAAGTGTCAATATCTCACAGTACCATTTACATAAACATAATTTTATTTCACGGTTGAATGATTTGCTTATGGATTATGATAGCGAAATCATTAACCGCCTAGGCATCGAAATTCTTGAAACTGGCGCGCTAGAAGATGTCAACACGGTTGCCAATGCGATTCAACAATGCCGAAACATGGGGATACATGTTTCGCTAGACGATTTTGGCACGGGATTTTCTTCCTTGACACACTTGAAACTTCTCCCTGCCGACGCATTGAAAATTGACCAAAGTTTTGTGCGCGGGATGTTGCACAACCCTGATGATCTCGCGATTGTGAGTGGTGTGGTGGGTTTGGCATCAGCTTTCCAACGCAACGTGGTGGCGGAGGGCGTCGAGTCTATCGACCACATTTTGATGTTGATGGAGATGGGTTGTTTCCTGATGCAAGGTTATTGCATCTCCCGACCTATGCCAGCGGAACACGTCACCTCTTGGGTGCAGGCATTTCACCCCGACCCTTTGTGGCAATTACCCAGTACTAGACGACCATCACGGGGTTATTTTGAATTGCTTTTGGCAGAAGTGAATCATCGACATTGGATAGATCGTCAGATCGAAAAATCCAGCAATATGTTGACTGATTTTAATTCTCACTCACTACTTGATGAACAAGGCTGCCACTTTGGTCGCTGGTACGCAGGGGATGGCTTGCAAGAATTTGGCAAGGAAAATTGGTTTCATTCGATAGCAGCTGTTCATCGTAAAATTCACCAAACAGCAGCACGACTATGTGAACATCAGCACGGGGGGGATTTGACTGCAACCCAGATGGATGCGGAAAGTTTATTCGCACAACATGATGAACTGGATCATCTGCTTTCTCATGTGCGGGGCGAACTGGCACACAACTACAACACAACAGGGATAAAACAATGATAGGACATGAACTCATCATCTGGAATGACGATCTCGTTACGGGCATCATCGAAATGGACGAGCAGCATCGCATTTTGATCAACAGTATCAACGAAGCCAACACGAGGCTGACCAGCAACGTCAACGCTGAAATCCTAGATCAAATCACGCAAGATTTGCTGAGCTACGCGCTGTATCACTTTGAAACAGAAGAAGCCTTGATGCAGATCCACCATTACACCGATAAACAACAAGAAGACGCGAATACCCATATACAACAACATCGCGAGTTCTCTTCAACCGTACTCAGTATTCGCGAAGGTCTCAAAGTGGGACACTTGATTTCTCGTGAAGAGTTGCTAACCTTTCTGAACAATTGGATGATCGACCATATTCTCAGTACTGACAAACAGTTAGGCGCGTTTATTTTGGCGAAACGAGCCGAGTTAGCCAGCTAGTCTTGAGTAGTCCTCGTGCGCGCCCACCTGTTCGGGCGCAACGAAATCTGAATAACTCAGTGGGTTTATTTTTTTTCTGACCGTTCAAGCTCCGCCAAAATATCCGCTTTGTTCCACGTTAAAACGCTGCATTGCTGGCACGGATGTTGCGCAATATAGCTCTCGATGGTTGCTATACGCACCAGGGTATCAGGATGAGATGACAGCCAACTTGAGACTTCAGAAGACTCTTCCTTGCTGGCTTTGGGTTCTTTGGGTGGGTCAAATCCCGCTTCCAATTTCTTAAAGAAACTCACCATCCCGCGCGTATCAATATGCTTGTCATTCAATAGTTGCACACCTTTGAGGTCAGCATCTGACTCCACTTGACGACTAAAGTATTGCGAGGAAAGCTGATGCGCCACCATCATCACCACCGCGTTGGCATCGCCTAATACCACCAACACCACGGTCGCCATCGCCGCGCTGTTCATCATATTTTTGAGCGCGTGACGTTGCTCAACATGTTGCACCTCATGTGCTAACACCGCAGCCAGCTCATTCGGTGTGTCGGCGTGTTTCAGCAAGCCGCTATTTACCACAATAATCCCACCAGGAAGGGCAAAGGCATTCACGGCGGGATCTTTGGAAACATACCACTGATAGTGATAGCGCGACCCTACCGTGAGTTGCTGCCCGATGCGTTGCACGGTTTTGACGGCTTCACCTTCGCTGAGGAAGTTTGCTTTGGGATTGAGCGATTTCAGTACGGATTCCCCTAATCTCTTTTCCGTCTTCATCGACACCATGCTCGCCGCCCACATCGCGGCGCGATCATGCTGCCAAACCAAGAGCAAAACAGCCAAGCCCACAAAAGCGGTGGTGTACAAAATACCTTTCCACAGCCAGCTTTGCGATTGCGTCTCATGTTGCCAATGCTTAAAACCCGCTAAGCTCTCTTTGGGCAGGACTGCGATCAGTTTTTTCTGCTCTGTTGCATCAGCGGGTATCAATGACCACGCCGCCGTTTCTTGCTGCCAAGTGAGTTGCAGTTGGTCATGGTCGAAACCCGCTACTTTCGCGTGCAATTCTCGCCAATGGATAAATTGGGAGGCGGCAAACTGTGCCGATTGGAGGTGTATGCCCTCCTGACTCGCCATGCACTGGGCGCGTTGCCCCGCGACGGGCAAGTCAGCACCAAACAGAAGAATTTGAATGTCAGTCATGCTAATGGTTGCGAACAAATAATTGGGGATTGAGTCGTTAGTCGTTAGTTGGTAGTCGCTAGTTTGCAGCGACTACTTCTCCATGCCACATCTTGACCTATGACCTCTCTAGAAACAGAGACACAATCACGAAAATCACAAAACCCACCAAGTACAGTTTCCCCCAGATTGAGCCTTGTCCCCGTCCTGAAATCGCCGCTGTCATCAACACCTTGCTCAAGCGACTCAATGGCAAAGATTGCATCCAGACATGACCTGGTCCTGAAACCGTGGCGTAAAACAAGCCTTCCCCGCCGAACAAACTGGTTTTCAGCTTGCCCGTGTATTTGATGTCATAACGCACACTGGATGACATGCCCACGAGGCAACCCGTATCAACGCGCAGTGCATCCACAGATCCCAATGCCACTTGCCTCAACGCACCCGACGCATGGATAAACACCGTGCCGTGTCCACTGATTTTTTGCATGATAAAGCCTTCGCCGCCAAACAAGCCCACTCGCACCCGTTTTTGAAACGCGATCTGAATTTTCTGCCCCTTTTCCCCTGCCAAATACGCACCCTTTTGGCAAATAATCGAGCCACCTTGTTCATCCAAATTGATCGCCACAATTTCACCAGGACCTGGTGCTGCAATTGCCACGCGCTGGGGATAACTGGCGTTGTTTTGATAATGGCTGCTAAACATCGACTCGCCCGTGAACGAGCGTTTAATGGCATTGACGAAACGACCAATCGCCCCAAACGCAGACGCACTACCGTCCCCCAAAATCGCATCCGTCGCAATGTCTTGGTCGATAAACATCATCGCCCCCTGCTCCGCAATCACCTCCTGTCCTGCCGCCAAGGTAAATTGCACATATTGCAAATCGTTACCGTAAATTTTGTAATCTAGCTGAGACATCAGACTTCCTTTCAAGGGGGTGGATTTTTAAAGCAAGGGTAAATAATGTACTACAGAAATCGCGGGATAGCGGTGTGGAATCCCCCATTTTTCTTGATGAGGCGTAGGGTTTCGTTGTACTCGCTCTTTAAATGAGGTCCCAGCCTGACATAGTTTTTGAAGATGCCATCGCAGACGTATTGTCCTTGATACTCGAACAGCCCTGCCGTAAATGTCGCCGCAGAGCCGCCAATGATGTCACTAATATGGTCTGTCAGACCTAACACGCCGTAAGCCTGCTCACCGCTCGCCTCAACAAAAATGGCGTACTTGGTTGTCTCGCGCAGAAAAACCCACTGCTTTAATTGCAACGTTTTGATCGCTGCCAACACATCGGCGGCAACAGGCTGCCCCGTGCTTTCGAGCTTGGTCGCAGCGGCATCCAGCAATGATGGCGTGACATTGACCAATTCGCGTGCCTCGGCAAGCATCTCAAGCACGTCCACATCGGGATTGCCATTCGAGTGGAGATAAATCTCTGCTAACAAATACTGGTAGCCAGCGATAAAGTGTTGTGCTTCTGAAGGTGCGATAACCATGAAAATCAAGTCCTAATGTTGATAATGGGCGGTGAAAAGATTGAGTTGAAGTAGCCTATAAGGTGTCAGCGGCATCTAGGAAGAATCCTCAACACCTTTTCTCAAAGCATTCCATATAGGCTTTGGAGGGAGTGCTCGCGCATGATGAAACGACGTAGCACAGCATATTGCGCAGGCTAGCCTCTGTGAACGATAGCTTTATTCAATGCTGACACGACTTTATCCAAGTATTCTCGCTGGTAGGTTTTGAGTGCACTTGTTTCGCCGCCTGACGTAGAAAGCATGACGTGATAAATCGTCTTTTGCTTGTAAAGGTAGATGGCTGCAACGACCAAAATAGTTAGCCCAACGTATGGTGCGCTGACAGAGAAGAGAAGACCAATAAGCAACGCTAGAATTCCACCCAATCTATTTGGTTTTTTCTCGAAAGCTTTGACTGATGTGACATTACCCATAGCGTATGTCTGACTACCGCTGATAAAGCGAGAATTCGTAACTTTCACATCTTCATATTCAAAGAAAACTATTTCATTCATCATCATTCCCTTCAGTAGTAGTGATTTGCATTATTCGCATGACAAAAAGCACGGTTAGATAATGATGCAAAATTTAAAGAAATATTGGAAAGCACCAACCTAAAACTTAAACCCCCTATGCACCGCGACCACGCCGCCTGTCATATTGAAGTATTCGACTTTTTCAAAGCCTGCGGTTTGCATCATTTGTTTGAGTTCTTCTTGCCCTGGGTGCATACGGATGGATTCGGCGAGGTAGCGGTAGCTGTCGGGGTCGTCGGCAATAATTTTTCCCATCACGGGTAATAGCTTGAAGGAGTACAGGTCGTAGGCTTTTTCCAGCGGTTTGGCGACTTTGGAGAATTCCAGCACAATCAGCCGCCCGCCAGGCTTTAACACCCGTTGCATTTCGCGCAAGGCTGCGTCTTTGTGGGTCACGTTGCGCAAACCAAAAGCGATGCTGACGCAGTCAAAGTAGTTGTCGGGAAAGGGCAGATGTTCCGCGTCGCATTGTGCCACGGGGGTGGTGATACCCTCGTCCAACAGGCGGTCACGTCCCACGCGCAGCATGGCGTTGTTGATGTCGGTCAGCACGACTTGTCCGCGACTGCCGACTTTCTTGAGGAATAAGCGTGACAAATCCGCTGAGCCGCCCGCCACGTCCAGCACGCGCTGTCCTTCGCGCACGCCGCTAACACTCACCGCGAAGCGTTTCCACACCCGATGCAAGCCCGCTGACATCAGATCATTCATCACGTCGTATTTGCTGGCGACGGAGGTAAATACGCCCGCGACGCGCTTGGCCTTATCTTGTTCGGCGACGGTTTCAAAACCAAAATGCGTTTCTGCCATGATTATCCTTTTGCTTGACGCGATGCGCCTGCTTGTTCAAGACGGCTTAAATAGTTGTGCCACAAAATTTCTTCATCCCGCCCCAACCCGTACAAATAATCCCATGTGTACAGCCCGCTGTCATGACCATCATCAAAGGTGATTTTCAGGGCGTACTGACCAACAGGATCAAGTGCGGTAATACCCACAGCCTGTTTGCCGACTTGCAGGACTTCTTGCCCCACGCCGTGTCCGCGCACTTCGGCGGATGGGGAATAAACACGCAAGTATTCAGCCGACAAATGATGGCGAGCACCATCTTCATAAGCCAATTCCAGTGTGCGAGATTGTTGATGCAGGATAATTTCGGTCGGTTGTGTCATGGTGAGATACCTGTGAAAACGTCGTGTTACAAAGCGCGAATTTTTTGCAGCAAGGCGGTCGTGGAGCGTTCATGTAGGAAAGGAATGCTGTGTACCGAGCCGCCCCAGCCTTGCACTTCTGGCGCGCCCACGATGCGATCCACCGACCAATCGCCCCCTTTGACCAGCATATCGGGTTGACATGCCAAGATCAAATTCAGCGGGGTGTCCTCGTCAAACACCACCACCAAACTCACCGCTTCCAGTGCCGCCAACACCATCATGCGGTCAGCCTCGGCGTTAATCGGTCTGTCCGCCCCTTTGCCTTGGCGTTTGACCGACGCATCGCTGTTCACGCCTAACACCAGCGACGCGCCCAATGCGCGCGCCTGTGCCAGATAGGTCACATGACCGCGATGCAGCACATCGAAACAGCCATTGGTAAACACCAGCGGGCGCGGCAGTTGGGCGACGCGGGCTTCCAATTCAGAAAGTGGCGTGATTTTTTGCTCAAAGCTGGGTGTAGCATACATACCCATCATCGCCCGTTAGTCGATGTATTCAAACAATTTAACGACACGTTGCACGTTATTGGTGCGACTGGCAACATCGGTGGCGATAGACGCTTCATTGTGATCGACCAGTCCCATCAAGAAGACCGTGCCTGCTTCGGTGACAACTTTAACGTGATCGGCACTGAAGTTTGACGTTTGCGTAAAGCCCATTTTGACATCACCCGTAATCATGGTGTCATTACTGCGGGACGAGGTAGAGGACAATGGTGCGACCACCACTTCGTTATACACATTGCGGACATTCGTCACATTCCCCACCAATCTAGCCACTTCGGCACGATCCGCATTGGTCAAGGCTTCGCCACTGATCAATACATTGCGGTTAAAACTGGTGACATTGATGTGTGTAGCCCCCTTAGGAATGCCCTTGCCTATGCTGCTGATCGCTTTATTTTCAATGGCTTCATCTTCAATAAACACGCCACTGGTACGGCGATCCTGCGCCATGATTACCCCCGTTGTGCCCACGCCTGCCAGTGCCAGCACAGGTAAAGAAATGCAGCCCTGTAGGCTGCTCGCCGCCATCACCACCAACCCTGCCAATACTAATTTTTTCATTTCACTCTCCCAGTAAATAATAATCAATCACATCACATAAACAATGCAGACTCAACAAATGAACTTCTTGTATCCGCGCGGTACTTTTAGCGTCCACACAGATTAACACGTCATCGGGATGCAACGCAGCCGCCATCGCACCACCATCGCGTCCTGTGAGGGCAACCACCCGCATATTGCGCTCATGGGCGGCATAAATCGCTGCCACCACATTGGGCGAATTGCCGCTGGTGGAGATCGCCAACAAGCTATCGCCTGGCAGCCCCAATGCCCGCACTTGCTTAGAAAAAATTTGATTAAAATCATAATCATTGGCGATGGAAGTCAGCACAGAACTATCCGTAGTGAGGGCTACCGCTGCTAAGCCTGGGCGTTCTTTTTCAAAACGATTGAGTAATTCTGCCGAAAAATGTTGCGCATCTGCGGCCGAACCGCCGTTGCCACAACATAGAATTTTGCCGTCATTACTCAGACAGTCAAAAAACAGTTGCGCCCCATCCGCGATAGGCTTTGCCAAGGTGTCTTTGATTTTTAATTTCAGCTCCGCGCTATCTTTGAAATGTTTGGTGATGCGTTTATGGATGTCCATGCTGTTACCTACGCCAGAAAGAAGCGGGGATATTAACTGAAACGGGGTAATTATTCACGCCCCAAGGTGAGCACCATAGTGAGTTTGAACGCCACACCCCTTGCCCGCGCTCGCCATTCGCCCGATTGTCACAAACCTGACACGAGAAATAGTTGACTTAATCAGGGTAAATAGCCTAAATTGACGCTTTACCCCCACCTTTTAGGAGATCAAAATGGCAGTTTTAGTTGGTAAGTCCGCACCCGATTTCAATGCAGTTGCTGTCATGGGCAACAACGAAATCAACGAAACCTTTAATTTGAAGAGTTTTATCGCTGGCAAAGTAGCGGTAATTTTCTTCTACCCACTGGATTTCACCTTCGTTTGTCCTTCCGAATTGATCGCATTTGATCACCGTTTGGCTGAATTCAAAAGCCGCAATGTAGAAGTGATTGGTGTGTCCATCGACTCCCAGTTCACCCATTTGGCATGGAAAAACACACCCGTGAACAATGGCGGTATCGGTCAAGTAGGCTATCCACTGGTGGCTGACATCAAACATGAAATTTGCCAAGCATACGACGTAGAACATGCAGCGGGCGTGGCATTGCGCGGCTCTTTCCTGATCGACGCAGCAGGTGTCGTGCGTCATCAAGTGGTCAATGATTTGCCATTGGGTCGTGACATCGACGAAATGTTGCGCATGGTTGACGCACTGCAATTCCACGAAACCCACGGTGAAGTTTGCCCAGCAGGTTGGAACAAAGGCAAAGCAGGCATGAAGGCTTCTACAGCAGGTGTTGCCGCTTATTTGGCAGAAAACGCAGGCGCACTGTAATCCCTCTTGTTCCGTTCTAACAGACTGATGAAAAACGTTATGAGCGAAGCCGAGACAAGGAAAAAAGGGGCGAAAAAGCGGAATTTACATCAAGTAAATGAGCATTTTGAGCCACTTTTTGACACAGTATCGGCGAGCGTAATAGTTTTGCAGCAGCCTGCTAGGAGCTATCATGCATGAATGGCTGGTCGAATTAGTCGCATTGATTGTCCCTTGGACGGAGCTGGTTGGCATACTCATCGTGCTATGGGGCGCGGTTGAAGGCTTAATCAAATTGTTGTTACGATTTCGGTCGGTATTTGATAAAGCCATTAAACCCCTTCCCATCAGCCGCATCCGCCTTGCAATCGGCGAAAAGATTGCGCTCGGCTTGGATTTCTTCCTCGCAGGCGACATCATTCAAACCATCATCATCCCCAGTTGGCAATCGCTTGCCATTCTTGGCGGCATTGTTGTGATTCGTACCATCATCGCGTTTTTCCTCAATCGCGACATCAAAGAATTCGCCACCGAAAAAACGCACGTTCAATAGCTCGGTTTAATCGCCACGCCCTACCCTTCAATAATGCAGCGCACAGGTATAATCGCGCCCTTGCAAAGCCACGCCCATTTGTCCCAAGGAAACACTGATTAAATCCTCCGTTCGCGGTGAGCTTGTCGAACTATGAACGAAATATTTAATTAAATCAAAAGATTAAACCCATTCACCCTTCGACATACTCAGGGCGAACGGATTTAATCAGTGCCTTCCTAAGTGACAAAGGTCGGCATACAAAACACGATATGGCACATCGCTGTTCATAAAGGAATGAGAATTGAACGTAAAACCAGGCAGGAATGACCCATGTCCTTGTGGCAGCGGCAAAAAATTCAAGAAATGCTGTGCCGCTCAAGTTGAGGCGCAGACCACGGTCAGTCGCACGCCTCAGCCTACACCTACCGACTTTAACCAGCTCGCTACCTTGCATCATGCGGGGCGGTATTTGGAATTGGAAAAGCAATCACGTTTGTTGCTCAAACACTATCCGAATTCAGCCGAAACCTGGAAAGCCTTGGCGATTGCGCTGCTTGCGCAAGGTAAGGACGTGATTCCCGTACTACAGCAAGCTACAGAGTTTGTGCCGCAAGATGTGCATGCCCACATAAATTTAGGCAACGCGCTGCACCATGCGGGGCGCGTCGCAGAAGCAGTGGCTAGCTTTAGCCGAGCATTGAAAATCCAGCCTAAACTGACCGATGTGCATATTTTGCTCGGCAACGCATTAAGAGTACTGGGTCAATTGGAAAGCGCGGTTGCCAGTTATCAAGCCGCTTTGAAGCTCAATCCCAACTACGCCGAGGTGTACAGCAATCTGGGGAATGTGTTGCAAGAGTTGGGGCTATTGGACGCGGCGATGGCAAGTTATCGCAGCGCGATTAAGCTAAAACCAGATTATGCCGAGGCGCATAGCAACTTAGGGAATGTGCTTTATGGCTTAGGGAAGTTTCAGGACTCAGCGGATAGTTGCCGTCGTGCATTAGCCCTTAAACCAGACTTTGCCGAAGCGCATGGCAATTTGGGCAATGCACTCAGCGCGTTGGGGCAATTACAAGCTGCGACGGAGAGCTATCGCCGTGCGGTGGCGATTCAACCCGATGCCGCCAAAGCGCAGAGTGACTTAGGGAATGCACTGCATGATCTGGGGCAGTTTGATGAGGCAGTCACGCACTATCGACGCGCGCTGACGCTCGCTCCTGCGTTCACGGATGCCCATAGCAATTTGTTGTTTACGTTGAATTACGCCATCAACCAGCCGATGACCAATTTGCGAGCGGAAGCACAGCGTTACGGCGAGTGTGTAACGAGGCAAGTACGTGCATTGCGGCCTTCTGTCGCAACACCGAAGTCCTGTTTGCGCGTAGGTTTAGTATCGGGCGATTTGAACAGTCACCCTGTTGGCTATTTTATCGCCAGCATACTTTCGGCATTGAAGACCCAAGCGGCTGGGCGACTGGAAATTTTTGCCTATCCGACGCACCCGCGCTGCGATAGCCTTACCGAACAAATCAAATCACATTGTCACGTTTGGCATCCCGCGTACGGGCTGTCAGATGCGCGATTAGTCCAGCGCATCCAAGACGATGGCATTGATATTTTGATCGACTTGGCAGGTCACACGGCACACAACCGCTTGCCCGTGTTTGCGTGGCAGCCCGCACCCGTGCAAGCAAGCTGGTTGGGCTACTTTGCCACCACAGGCGTGGCGCAGATGGATTATTTGATTGCCGACCCGTGGGTCGTGCCTGAAGCTGAAGCCAACCATTTCACCGAAACCGTCTGGCGATTGCCAGAAACCTATTTGTGCTTTACGCCGCCCAATGTGGATATTGAAGTTGCGCCGCTCCCCGCGCTCATCCATGGCGACCTCACTTTCGGATGTTTCAATAATCTGGCTAAAATGAATGATGCCGTGGTGGCATTGTGGTCGCGGATACTCCACGCCCTCCCCCATGCGCGCTTGTTCCTAAAAACCAAACAACTTAACGATGCACAGACCTGTGCCACCACTCTGCAACGATTTGAAGCACACGGCATTGCGGCGGATAGATTGATCCTAGAGGGCAGCTCACCGCGCGCCGAATTGCTCGCGGCTTACCAACGTGTCGATATGGCACTCGACCCTTTCCCCTATCCTGGCGGCACCACCAGCGTAGAAGCGGTATGGATGGGCGTACCTGTCCTGACCAAACGGGGCGATCACTTTCTGGCGCACGTGGGCGAGACCATTGCGCATAATGCAGGCTTATCGGCCTGGGTGGCACAAGATGAAGCGGATTATGTCGCCAAAGCCATTGCGTTTGCGGTCGATCTCGATGCGCTCGCAGCCTTGCGCGGGCGGCTACGTCCCCAAGTGATGGCATCGCCGCTGTTTGATGCACCGCGTTTTGCACAACATTTTGAAGCCGCCCTGTGGGGCATGTGGCATGACAAACTAGGAGCAGCAGCATGATGCCAGCAACATTGATTACAGGTGGCGCGGGCTTTTTAGGCTCCCATTTGTGTGACCGCCTCATCGCCGACGGGCAAGAGGTGCTGTGCGTGGATAATTTTTACACGGGCAGCAAAGATAATATCCGCCATTTATTGGGACACAAGCGGTTTGAATTGATACGCCATGATGTCTGGCTGCCGCTGTATGTGGAGGTGAACCGCATCTACAATTTGGCGTGTCCCGCCAGTCCCGTGCATTATCAGAACGACCCCATCGCCACCACCAAAACTTCGGTGTTGGGCGCGATCAATATGCTGGGTCTGGCGAAACGTCGGAAGGCCCGAATTTTGCAAGCATCGACTTCGGAAGTGTATGGCGATCCAGAGATGCACCCGCAACAGGAAAGCTACTGGGGCAACGTCAATCCTATCGGGCGACGCGCTTGCTACGACGAGGGCAAGCGTTGTGCAGAAACGCTGTTTTTTGACTACCACCGCCAAGCCCAAGTAGATATTCGGGTCATCCGCATCTTCAATACCTATGGACCGCGTATGCACCCCAACGATGGGCGCGTGGTCAGCAACTTCATTATGCAGGCACTACAGGGCAAGCCGATTACCCTGTATGGCGACGGGCAGCAGACGCGCTCGTTTTGCTACGTAGATGACTTGATTGCGGGGATGGTCGGCATGATGAATCAGGATGTCGCCATCGGCCCGATCAATCTGGGCAACCCCAATGAGTTCACCATACGCGAACTTGCCGAAACGGTGTTGCGATTGACGAACTCCAAAAGCGAGCTGGTATTTTGTCCTTTACCACAAGATGATCCCACGCAACGCCAACCCGATATCAGCCTAGCCAAATCCACACTAGGCTGGGAACCTAAAGTCGAACTTGAAGATGGTCTGAAAGAAACCATCGCCTATTTTAGAAAGGTCGTGTCACCATGAAATTTAACCTTATTTCGGCTATCTGCCCCGTTTGCAACCACAGTGTCGCCGCACCCTTCTTCGATGGTGGCGCACAACCCTTGGCAACCTTAGGATGGCCCGCCACAGCCGCCGCCGCGCAAGCGATGCCGCGTCATCCACAAGATTTTGTGCAATGTCCCCGCTGCACCCATGTTTGGAATCGGTCGTTTTCTTACGATGCGATTCCCTACGAGAACAACCCCAACCGCATGTATAACGCAGGCTCTATTTGGAAGGGACATTTGGCTGCCACGCGTGACATATTGCTGGGAAATTTACCGCCGCAACCCACTGTGGTTGAAATTGGCTGCGGTGAAGGACATTTTTTACGCGGTTTGGGGGAAGCCTGTGAGGGGGGGCGTTTTGCTGGCTTCGATCCCAATGCCAGTACCGAAACGGGACGCGGCGTTGAATTCCATGCGCGCTATTTCCATCCTTTGACCGATGTGCCTGATTTTGCGCCCGACGCAATCGTTATCCGCCACGTGTTGGAGCATTTGCTCGACCCTGCGGTATTGCTGGAACAACTGGCGTGGGGCGCGGCGATGCAGAATAAACCCTGCTATCTGTTTGCAGAAGTACCGTGCATAGATCGGGTATTTGAAACCAATCGCCTCGCAGATTTTTTCTATGAACACACCTCACATTTCACCACCACGTCATTCCGCACCCTGATGAAGCGTGCAGGCGAAGTCATGGCGTTGTCACATGGCTATGACGGCGAAGTGGTTTACGCGCTGGTGCAGTTGCACGTGCCAGACGCATTACGCAACCGTGCGCAAGCCGCCAACCAGTTTGCAGCACGAGCCGAAGTCAGCCGCACAACCATACGCACGCAACTCGACGCGCTGGCAGCAGCGGGGCAACGTGTCGCAATTTGGGGTGGCACGGGCAAAGCGGCGGCCTTTATCCATCAGTTTGGTGCAGATGCCGTCCGCTTCCCGCTGGTAGTGGACTCCGACCCCGACAAAGCAGATACGTTTGTGCCAGGCACAGGGCAGGAAATTGTGTTTCGGGATGTACTGAAATCTCAACCCGTCGATGTGGTGATTATTCCCACACAATGGCGCGCCAAAGACATCGTCGCCGAAATGGCACGAGAAGGCATCGTGGCACAGGTACTGATTGAGCATCAGGGGAAGCTGATTGATTTTGCGTTAGATACACACCCCTATCACGGATAGTGCGCGTTGAATGGCTTTAGGGAGAAGGTGATAGTCCCTTCCCCTTCAGGGCATAGGTATCTACACAACTTTGTTCCCTCACCCTAGCAGGGGGAGGGTTAGGGTGGGGGTAGAATTTCATTTAAAAACAACATGCTTCATAATTTGTAGGGGGCGCGTTGCACATGCCCTTGTCTGGATGCAATTCGCGCCGTCGGCGCACCCTCTCCCCCTGCCCCTCTCCCACAAGTGGGCGAGGAGAGTCTGGGTTCAAATCAAGATATTCGGATGTTGTTGTTTTTGAATGAAAAGTTTAATACACCCTTATTCCAAAATGATTGAAAGTTGTGTAGATACCTATGCCTTCAGGGGGAAGGTTAGGATGGGGGTGGGGGTGGGGGTGGGGTATAACCGCGTTTCACCCACTGTAAATCACATAGAACCCATGCGGCTCTATGTGATTTGTAGTGGGTAATGCGATAATTGAAGCGTGAATAGCACAACATTATTTAGTATGGCACTTGGCCTGCAAACCCCTTGGCGAGTGAACGATATTTCATTTTCTGGCGAGGAATC
>JAQTTV010000030.1 GCA_028710565.1 Gallionella sp. | reverse complement strand
CAGTCGCACCGCCACAGTCAGCGAGATATTTCCATAACGAGATTCACTGCAACATCACCAGGCTTGTCCAACAAACGGTTCAGGTCGTGGCTCGCTTCGCGATCACGACCTAACCTTACTCGTTAGGGGCAGCCAGGATCGCAACCTGAGTCGCCATAAACGCAAATGCGCGTCCCATCCGCTGTAGTGCAACAAGCACAGCAACCAAAGACGTTAAGGAGATGCTCTTTGTAAATTGCAATAATTGAAATAGTATTTTCACAAACTCGGACAGAAATACTATCAATTTGACTGGCTTTCCCAACGCTTGGTTTGTTCGCAATACCAGGAATGGAAATTTTCAAAATATCATTTGCCAATATCTCTAACTTGGCTTCTTCAATAAGTTCCCTGTGCCCAGCATGATATGTTTTTCCACCAAGCGTTACTGGTTTTATGTTTTCGCAAGTACTTAGATAAACCTTGATGCTCATGATGCATTTCTCCTTTTCTCGATAAGGGACGCCTTGATGAACAAACAACGAATTGTCCCGAATTTTCGTTGCCTAACGTTTGAATTCACCAGCGATGCGCGGCTTTATCGCGCAGCGTCCAGTGGAATGATGGGTTGGGCAGCACCGTTTCGAGCCCCTGAGTACAGTTCTGTAAGCTCTACGCACATTTTTGTGGCGAAGTCTGCCGCCGGGAAAATTATGCTTTTGATTTCATTTAGTTCAGCTATCGCCTTGGGAATTCCATCGTAACTTTTCAGAATGTCGTGATGGTCGATGAAGAAGCCATGTATTAGGCGATTTCTTTTCTCCAGAGCAGGTCTGAAGATTGTGTCAACCTTGCTCTCAAGTTCTTTTGTGTCAACCTTGCTCTCAAGTTCTTTGCCGAGAGCCTTTTTTATTTCGGTAATTAACGCTCCGATTGTAAATTTCTGGAATTTTTCGACAATTGACTTTGCGCTTTCATGCTCATATTTATCCTGGTTCATTACTCGCTCATTTAGCATGCAAATATTGCCGAGTTGTTCTTCCAAAATACTCGCCCAGTGAGAGGCTTCGCCAAATAGCCTATATACGTCGTCAATGGTCATAGTGATGCCCAACGTATGTTATACAGAACAAGTTCTGTATAACACTTTTCATTATTCGATAACATTTTGTTTTATATGAAGGTGTGGTTGCAAAACAAGGCGAACTCAATTTTAAACACGGTGGGTATATAAACCGCAGGTCAAATTAAAGTCGCCCTCAAGAGCTTATTTTGTATGACGGCACGCGGCACAATCAGACGCGGACAGGATTAAACACCTTAGCCCATGCTTTGACAAGCGTTATTCAAAGGAGAGAATGCTACTGAATAAGTACCTACCACTTAGTTTTCGTGGATTATCCACTACGCAAAATGAAAGGTGATGAGGTGGGAGCGCAATTTATTGCGCGATAATTTTGACGTGAAATCGCGCAATAAATTGCGCTCCCACACCTCGTATTGGGATGTTGTAAGTTCAAAATGACGCTCAAAATACACACAAAAACTTAGGCATAGGTATTTACAAGGGGTTTTTGCACGCCGCTTCTAGGATTTAACCATTACCCAATTGCCGCTGCGAGTGAGGCGGCGAGTGCTTCCACTTCCGCCCACGTAAAATCAAGCTCGCCTTCTGGTTGGGCGATGCGTATGCCGTCTTTTCCCACTGCGCCGATAAATGCCATATCGCTGGCGATGGGACTCATAAAGATTTCATGTTCTGGGCTAATGCCGTTGCGTACCGCGACGAGGGCAAAAGATAAGCTGGAGGCTTCTGCCAGGGTGAGTCGCAGCAGAAATTTCTCATTGAATATCACCTGTATCAGTTTGCCAAATGCCCGATGTTGCACACTGCTGACGGCAAATCGTTCAGACATGGGAGGCAATCTGTTTCAGCATCTTCATACACTCCCGATTGGCGGCCAGTTCCAATGCGGTGAAGTCGTCCAAGGTCATCAAAGCCGTATTCGCGCCTTTATCCAATAGCAAACGCACCAAGGGCGTTTTGCCTGCCGAGGCGCAGTAAATCAGTGCGGTTGCACCATTGATGTTCTGGCTGTCGAGCGGCGCACCTGCTTGGATCAGGGCGGTGGCACAGGAAACACTATCGGCAAAACAGGCGAACCACAATGCGCCATTGAGATCGGCATTCAATAAGCTTGGATTCGCGCCGCGCGCTAACAAGGCGTTGACGACCTCGTCATTGCCGAAACGTGCCGCGTGCATCAAGGGCGTGGTGGCATTGGCAATTGTGGCGTTGATAGGGTCGGACAATGGCTCGGATAGCTTGAATCCCGCTTGTAATAGCCAAGCATTCAGTTCGTGATCGTTCATGTTTGTTCCTGTGTGGCGGGATAGGCGGGTAGGGTGGAAATACGGGGATCATCCAACGCCATGCCCACCGCGTAGTGATAAAGCACTTGAAAGCGATCGTCTTGCAGTCCCAGCACTTCGTGGACGGCATCGTCAAAAAAACAACCTATGCCCGTGCCGCGCCAGCCAGCGGCTTCTGCTTCCAAGGTAATAACGTGTCCCAACATGCCCGCTTCCCAATGGAGATGTCGATACGCGGCGGGATTGGCCGCGATGGGCGCGGCAAATTCTGCCACCAGCATAAAGGTGACGGCGCATTGCGTGGCGATGTCTTGATGACACGACAGGGTGCGGGCGGTTTTGCCTGCCCGTGCGGCAATCAGTTGAAACAGTGGTAGTTCCGTATCCGCGGCTTGCCAAGAAAAGGTCTCACGGAATGCCTCACGCAATTCGGTTTGCGCTACCGACGTGCGCGGCATGACATACACGCCCGCTGCCAGTCCTTCGACGCGATGCACCAGCATGACAGGGTGGACGCGCGGCGTTTGTGTCCAAAGTTTCCACACAGGCGAGCCATCTGACAACAGGCTGGCAAGGATGCGTTTGAACACGGCGTGAGGAATGACCGATTGCCCATCAAAAGCCTGTGCGCTACGGCGTTTTAGTAATACCTGTGCCGCAGGCATAGCATCGTTGCGTGGCTTGGTCAGGGTTGAATCAACGAGTGGTCGCTGGGTTTCAGGGGCTGTGGCGCGTGTCGCTTCCGCAACCGTTTCGATCACAGGCCATTGGTACAAAGGACGAGCATCTAGCAAGCTGGGTTTGCCTGCCCAATGTTGCCAATCTACCGCTAATGTCGAGGGGGAATCCAAGGCAAGGATGACTTCTGCTTCTTCCCCTTCTACGCCTGCAAAATCTGCTGCGCGATCTGTGCCTAGACTGTGCGCGGTACTTGCCGAATCTAGCGACAACAAACGCGGTTGCCAACCGTGCAAGGCCGCCGCATAACTGACTGCCGCCAGCACATGTCCCATATCCAATTGGCAATAACGGAAAGCGCGCTCGCCATATTTCCACGCTTCACGCCAATGAATGGAGCTGAAGCCCAGATACACACCCATTTGCGGCGTGCTACTGCCCCATGCGCGCCGCGCCAATGCGTGTTCGCGTGCTTGGTAGTGATACAAGCCATCCGCCAATCCCACCACCTCGGCGGTAATCAGCCAAGTTTCGGTAGGATGCAAATTGCCTGATGAAGGATGCGCCCGTAGCGACCAGCGCGAACCTGCATATTCCTTCCATGCGGTCAGCCCAACACATAAACGCAGTAGTGAACCGAGATTTTGATGATTCAGTGGCAACGGCGCACGGCGTTCAGCAAGTTCGCCCCACGTGATGTCACCCACCGAAATGTCACGCGGTAGTGCCGTGATTTCTGCGCCTACCCAATCGCGAAAGGCATTGGGTTGCGTCTCCCAATCTAGGGTGCCTGGTCCCGCCGCATACCGATCCCGCGCGTGTTTGCTGCGCGTGTGATAAGCCAGCACGGTTTCGACATAGTCAGCGGACATCAGGCAATCGACTCGGTCAGTTCGTCACTCAAACAACCAATGGGTTCTGCCAGTGTACCTTCTGCGTCCATTTCAAAACGCACCAGATAAATTTCTTCGTCGGGCATTTCCTGCGCATGGCCGACATTCACCACCACGCCGCGCGCACCCGTTGCTGCAAGCAATTCGCCTGCGGCAATGCCAGGAATCCCGCTTTCGCCAGTTTCTTCTAGCGGTTCGTTAAACAAGTCTTGTGCCGCAAAGACCATATCGCCCATTTGAAATCTACTCATGACCTTACTCCTCAAGACTGGGAATCAATTTTGCTTCACAACGCAGCGCGTCTTCGCGCCCCCATGCGGTGACCATTTCCACAAACCAACGTTTGTCGCGTGGATGTGGGCAAAACATATCGAACTCGGCATAAACGCTGCCGTCGCTGTTAATCGTCAGCGCGCCGCAACGATCATGACGCGTATTGCGCCAAATCCCTTCATAGCTGGGTAGCTGATTATAGGGATCCTTTATCTGTGTCAAATGCAGCTTGGCAGACGCAATTTTTGGCGCGCAATCTGTTGCGGCATAACGATCCGCTTCAGCTTGTAAAGCGGATACCACCTGTGCGATCAGTTGAGAAAATTCAACAGGAATATCACTCATCACGCAACGGATTACCAAATACTGGCGGGCGTTAACAACCGTGTAACAGGTCTGCCACCGATCAGATGTTCCTCAAAAATCTCAGTCACATCCGCTTTGGTCACATTGCTGTACATCACGCCTTCTGGGTAAACCAATACATTCGTCCCCATGCTGCAAGGACCAATGCAACCCGATGGGGTCACTGCCACTTCGGCAAAAAGTTGGCGTTGTTGCCATTGTTTGGTGAACTCATCCACCACTTCGTGGCAGCCCTTTTGAGCGCATGAGCCGCGTGGGTGACCTGGGGGGCGTGCTTGTGAACAAACAAATACGTGTCTAGCGGGTTTTGGCATGATTAAGCTCCTACGGCCATGGGTTCATGGGTGTGACATTGTTTGGGACAAACGCGCGCGCACGAGCCGCAGCCTATGCAATCCAGCGCGTTGGTAATCGACATCACCATCATGTTGTCTTCGTCTTCGTCAAAATTTTCGTCATCTTCGTCGCGTTCTAATAACTCGAATACGCTACGTGGACACACTTTAAAGCAGCGACCACAACCGATGCAGGTGGCTTGATTCAATGCGGTGACAAAAGTGGGCGTGTATGGCGTACCGCCACGTGTAATACCTGTAATAGTGCTCATTTCGCGATCTCCAGCTGTGCTGCTGCTAACCTTGTGTTTGCTTCTGCCCAAGCCTGACACGCATCGTAAGTCGATTGCGCAATGCCAGGAATTTCTTGATACCCAGCGGGCAATTTATCCTCTACTAAATCATGCAATTGTGATGCCCATTCGCTGGAAATGCGTTTGAGCTTCTTGACTTCTTTGTCGAGGGCTTTTAATTCTTCAGGGGTCATGGTTGTTCCTTGATGTAAGGGTGATGGGAGAAGAGAGAAGGGCGAAGGGGAAGCGTGATGCGCTGCTGCGCAGCTTGGTGAAAAGTGAAAAGTGAAACAAAGCGTCGCACACCCACGCCTTTTTCCGTTTCACGTTTCACCTTTCACAACCGCCAAAAAGCACAACAAACCTTTACACGCTCACACCCGTCCCCCTTTTCTCTTACAGTCCCGCGACTTCTGGATATTTGCCGATGAGGTTCAGTGCCACAGACAATAACTTGTCGCCTTCATCTTTCATTTTGGACAGACTTTCATAGCCATAACGATGTACATCGCGCAAAGTCTTGTCCATCACCACTAATTTGCCCACGGTAATCAGCGCGCGACCAAAACCTTCGTGCGTGATGTTGATGCTGGGAACGGCCATTAAGCCGCATTCTTTTTCGATCAAAGATGAAATCGCATTGTAAAAAGCTCTGATGCGGGACAACATAATGTCGTCAGGATCACCAATCACAGGAATCGAACGGCGTTGTTCCTTGGTGACAATATAGGGAGCCAAAATGCGATCCACGGGCCAGCCATCGTAGGTGCCATAACTGTCGATGGCACGCATTTGCTTGACCATTTCTTTGACAAAATCGGTGGACAACAACGGGTCTAGTTCTGCTGCTTGAGTCATGATGTTTCTCCTTGAGTTAAATAATGTTTGCTACAAATTTCCCTCACCCCACCCCCTCTCCCAATGGGAGAGGGGCATTAAACTCCCTTCCCCCAATGGGGGAAGGGCTGGGGATGAGGGTAATGATCTATGCCTTTTTCGCCACCAACCGTGGTGTCCATCGAGACAGCTTTGCGACTAAGAATCCCACTCCAAAGCCCGCGACCATGCCGAGTACCGCACCAACATCGCCCCACGCAGCACCTATGCCCGCGCCGACCAAGGCTAAAATGCTGGGCAGTAGGTAAGCTAGTAAGCCCGCCTTCAATAAATCGCCTTCGGTCATCGACAGTTGCAGCGCATCACCCGCGCAAACATTCGCGTCACAATGCACTTCGACCGCTTTACGATTGTTTGAAAAATATTTTCCCAAGCCTGATACGCCACAACTGCTGCGGGATTGACAGCCGCCGCAACCCGATGTGATGCTGGTTTCAACACGCGCCACACCATTGCTGACTGAAATGACCTGCGCTTCGGTGGTAATCATTCTTCCCACTCCTCATCAGCGGCGAAGTGTCGTGTCTGTTTCTTAATGTGTTTCGCCAGCCACACGGGCGGATCGTTGACCATGCTCTTTTGCAAACCGAGCAACAACTCGTCGATGGGTGTGCCTTCATCTACCCGCATCGGTTGTATGCCTTTGGCGAGCAATTGCTGAATCGCCGACGCACCCGCCGCGTTGCAGTACACCGCCGCACAATCGAGCAGTAATTCCACCTTGGCGGCGAGTTTGCCTTCGTGTCCATCCATCGCGGTTTCAATAAATTCGGCTACTTCTATCAGCCGCATTTCTTTCTCGCCGAGTTCATAAATACCAAATGCCTCAGCCGCCCCGAAATGTTGATTCACCACGCGGCGGTCGCTGGTAGCAAACGCAATCTTGACCATGTTATTCATCTCCTTTATCGGTTTAACTAAACGCAAATGTCGCATTGGGTGTCCTTTTGATGCCGTGAAACGTGAGATGCTGTGAAAAGTGAAATGTGAAACAAACCGTCACATGCTCATGGGTTCACTTTTTTGTAAAAGGTGAAAGAAACCGCTGAACACCCATACTTTTTACTTCTCACGTTTCACGCTTATAAACAGACACATAGGCTGGTGTTTCGTGATGCCCGTGTTCCACCAGCAGATTTGCCCAATCAAACAATGTTTGTCGCGTGCCGCGATAGCCCACCCACAAACGTTGATAGCCACCCAATAAGTCATATTGCGGAAAACCTGCGCGTAGCAGTGGGATGCCTAAACGACGTGCAGTTTCCACCGCGTGAGAGTTGCTAATCACCAATTGCGCACCGTTTGAACGCGCGGTGTTTTCTAAATCTTCCAAATCACCGATGGCGACTTGCGCGGCAGCCACGCTAGACAAAATCGCTGAACGGGCGGGTGCTACGGCTGCCACGACTTCGCCGCCCATTTCGTGTACCAATTGGGCAAAGCCAAACAGCAAATCAGGATCGGCGGCAATTGCCACGCGCATAAAGCCCAGCATAAAATGGCTATCGACCATGGCATCTTGCAACTGAGCACGCTGGCGTTCAATTTTGGCTGGCACAGGTTTGCCACTGATTTTTGCCAGTGCCGATACGAATGCGTCTACTGCATCAAGCCCCATCAAACTGTCAAAGCGATAATCTGGCACACCCGTTTGCGTGTGCAAATAATCTGCCGCTTCACACAGCGAATGACCTAACACCAGCGTGGCAAGTGAGGTTCCCATGGTGGCAATATCCGATACAATCGTACCGCCCAGCGTGACGGGACTGGTTTCCTGCTCAGTCAAATGCCCATCCAGTGAATCCGCCAAATCGGGCAATACCAAGGGTTGCAAACCAAATGCTTCAATCAACTCCTTAATATGTTCAAGGTCGCCAGGCGTTAAAAAAGATCCTGCCAGCACATTGACTACATTCCTCCCTCTCCCGCTGGGAGAGGGCAGGGGTGAGGGAATTAACGTTTCCAACACCGCCTTCACCGCGAGTGCGTAACCACTTTCCAAACAGCCTGAAAAATCAGGCGTGTTCACAGGCACAACAGGAATGTGCGTAAATTCTGGATACGCCGCGTAAAAATCCTTCACCAACCGCTTAATGTCCGTGCCTTGGGTTTCAGATAATCCCGTGGTCGGTACGCCAATCAGTGCGGGGCTGCTCTTTTCGCAAATTGCTTTCAAGCCTTCAATCACATTTTCATCAGCATTCATCACCGTCGAAACTTGATCCATCGCCGTGGTTTGCAACGGAATCGGCTCGCGGAAATGCCGCACGAAATATACCTTGCCAAACGCCGTACACCCCTGCGACCCATGCAACATCGGAATCGCGTGCTGGATGCCCAAAAACGCCAACGACGCACCGATAGGTTGACTGGCTTTGAGCGGATTCACCGCCAAAGCTTTGTTACGTTTTAGAATTTCAGCCATGTTGCCCTCCTGCTGTTGGCTTATTCCCTCCCCCTAGCAGGGGGAGGGTTAGGGTGGGGGTAGAAATCGTCGCACGGATGCAAACTTTCAACCCCCATCCCACCCTTCCCCCTGCTAGAGGGAAGGAGTCGTGTGTATTACGCATGATTTATCGCCCAAGGTGCAGGTTTGCGCACCGCTTCCCACACGGGGCTTTGCAAGGTCAGTGCCAATTGCCGCGCTAATTCCGTCATGCCGCTGTACCCTTCGTAGCCAAATTCGCGTTCTTGGTTGATGTCCAAAAACGGAATCCGCGCTTTCAATGCGGTGTACATATTCCGACCGCCCGCGATCAAAATATCCGCTTGGTATTCCTTCACTGCGCCCAGCAAGGCTTTGGGGCTGCCGTCGGTAATCATTTTGGTTTTCTCGCCCATGATTTCGCGGATGCGGGCTTTGTCCTCTTCGGTGGATTTATTCGTCCCCGTGGCAACGACTTCCAAGCCCAAATCTTGCAACGCCGACACAATCGACCACGACTTCACCCCGCCTGTGTAGAGCAATACCCGTTTGCCGCGCAATTGGTCACGCCACGGATCGAGCAAGGTGTTGATCTTGGCTTCTTCGCGGGCAATCATGGCTTCGGTACGCGCCGTCAATGACGGGTCATCCAGCAACTGGGCAAACTCGCGGAAGGCTTGCGAGGTGTCGGTCACCCCATAAAAACTGCCTTCAAAAAACGGAATCTGGTAATCGGTTTGCAGCTTGCGTGCCACGTTCAGCAAGGCTTTGGCGCACACCACCATATTCGCCTCGGCGCGGTGCATGGTTTGCACTTCGCGGAAACGCGCATCGCCCGACAAGCTGCACAAAATGCGCAAGCCCAGCTCATCAAACAACGGCAGCACATTCCAAAACTCGCCCGCGATGTTGTATTCACCGATCAAATTCACGTCATGCACGGTGATGCCGTCGCGTTGCGCAGCGGGCGGCACGGGCAACGGTTCTGCCGTGCCAATAACGTGCTTAAACATCGCATCGCCCGCAATGCGGTTGCCCAGATTCTTTGTGCCATAAAAACCCGCACAATCCACAGGCACGACCGCCACGCCGCATTGTTCTGCCGCCGCTTTGCACACCGCGCTAATATCATCGCCCGTCAAAGCAGGCACGCAGGTGTTATAGACAAACACTGCTGCGGGCGAATACGTGTTCACCGCTTGTTTTATCGCATGAAACAGGCGTTTTTCGCCGCGCCCCATAATCACATCCTGCTCGGTTAAATCCGTGGTCATGCCGATCCGAAACAAGGTCGAACCCGATGAGCGCGTGCCTCGGTTGTCCCAAGAACTGCCCGCGCACGCAATCGGCCCGTGCACAATGTGCGCCACATCGGCAATCGGCAACAAGGCAATCTGCGCCCCATCAAACGAACACCCGCCCGCCGTTGCCCCTGGCTTAGGTCGTGCACAACCCGATTTCGACTTGGTGTTGTGTGTACACGCAGGCTCGTTCAACAATTCAGCAATGTCTTTGGCTTGCATAATCCGCATCCGTGAGTAATGACACACAAGACGTTGCACGGAATGTGCCAACTCTACCTTGATGATTCTAAATGGATAAGTTTTTGGATGGTTTGTCGTGTTTGCGACAAAAGAAGGGAAGAGAACAACAAGTGAAGCAAAGGTAGGGTTGTCGGCTCACCTGTTGTTTGCGCGTCGCTATGAAGAATTCAGTCTATTTCACAATACATCAGCCTACGGTGTTGCATGAGCATCAAAACAAGGTCACATTTTCCTTGCGTAGCATGTCGATCAATAAAATCAAGGGTAAGCCTATCAAGGCATTGGGGTCGTCGCCTGTCATGCTGGACATCAAGGCAATCCCTAAGCCTTCTGATTTCGCGCTGCCTGCGCAGTGGTAGGGTTGCTCTTTCAATAAATACGCTTCGATTTCTGCATCGCTTAAGTCGCGCAATGTCACGTAATTTTCAGCGACGGCAGTTTGCAGATTTCCTGTGAAGCTATTGTATAAGGTGAGGGCGGTATAAAAGCAGGTGGTTTTGCCGCGCATAAAGCGCAGCTGGCGCACGGCATTGTCGTGGGTAAGCGGCTTGCCAATTTGTTGTCCTTCTAATAACGCCACTTGGTCTGAGCCGATAATCAAGGCGTATGGGTGAATGCTCGCCACGGCGCGGGCTTTTTCTTGTGCTAATCGCAAGGAAGTGTCACGTGCCGATTCGTTGGGCAAAGGAGTTTCATCGACATCAGGTGCGGCGGTTTCAAAGGGGATGCGTAGGCGTTTCAATAGCTCTGCGCGATAAATAGAGGTGGAGGCGAGGACGAGCGAGGGTGGATTCGACAACATAATGCGCAGATTTTTGACATGGGAGGTGGAAAAATATATCATGCGCGGCTTATGTCTGCACCTCCTTTCATTGATAGCTTGGATTTTGCCAAAAATGGTCAGCAAATTAGCGGTGAAATGCTAATTGCGGATCTGTTGCGCTTGTCCGATGTGCTCGAAAATTCACAAGGTGTTCTGCGCTTTACCGTGCAGGGCAGCTTGAATAAATACGGCGTTCCGATGTTGGTCTTGAGCCTGTCTGGCTCTTGTACATTGCGTTGTCAACGCTGTCTGGGTTCGTTAGATTACCCTGTAACACTGGAAACCACGGTGTTATTGCGTAGTCAGGCGGAATTGGATGCGTTGGAAGAGAGCGATGAAGAAGAGTACGACAGTATTTTGGCGCAGGTGAAGCTTGATATTCAAGATTTGCTTGAAGAAGAGGTCTTGTTAAGCTTGCCGATTGCGCCCAAGCATGAGGTTGGGGCTTGTCAGACGACAAATCGTGACGATGCAGGTAAGGATGCTAAACATCCTTTTGCGGCATTGGCGAAATTAAAAACGTAGTTAAATAGATTTATCTTAGGAGTATTAGCATGGCTGTTCAGCAAAACAAAAAGTCCCCATCCAAACGTGGTATGCACCGCGCACATGATTTCTTGACCGCACCTGCTTTGGCAATTGAGCCAACCACAGGCGAAACACATTTGCGTCACCACATCAGCCCAGCAGGCTTTTATCGCGGTAAGAAGGTATTGAAAACCAAGGGTGAATAAACCTTAAGTGGACGATGTTCGCATCGTCCATTTTTCTTGTGCGGCAGTGAGATTTAAAACGATAGATTAAGCGCGGTTTATTGCCGTCGCTTTTTTGTTGCGTGTGTTAAAGCATACTTAAAGATGTCGGTTTTTTATCTCGTATTGCAAATTTTTTGTAATTTATTGTCAGGGATTTGCTGAGTGGATGTCACATTAGCTATAGATGCAATGGGGGGAGACCACGGCATCACGGTCACCGTTCCCGCTGCTATTGAGTATCTTGAGCAGTATCCTCACGACACCATCGTTTTGGTCGGTATTCCCGATGCAATCGAAAGTGAATTGCGTGATCTGGGCGTTTCCACCAGTGCGCATTTGCGTATTCATTCCGCCACGCAAGTGGTGACGATGGATGAGCAGCCACAATCTGCGTTGCGCGGGAAAAAAGATTCCTCGATGCGTGTCAGTATCAATCTAGTCAAAAATGGCGAAGCAGCTGCTTGCGTCAGTGCGGGCAATACGGGCGCACTGATGGCAACGGCGCGTTACGTCCTAAAAACCATCCCAGGGATAGATCGTCCCGCCATCGCTTCCTATTTGCCGACCAAAAATGGCAAAGTCTGTATGCTGGACCTAGGCGCCAATACCGATTGTACGGCTGAACATCTGTTGCAATTTGCCTTGATGGGTTCAACCTTGGTCAGCGCATTGGAGCATAAGCCCAATCCTACAGTGGGTCTACTTAACATCGGCAGTGAAGACATTAAAGGCAATGAAGTGGTGAAACAAGCTGCTGAATTGCTACGTGCCAGTGATTTGAATTTCTATGGCAATGTCGAAGGTGACGATATTTTCAAAGGCAAAACGGATTTGGTGGTGTGCGATGGCTTTGTGGGGAATGTTGCCCTCAAGACCGCCGAAGGGGTGGTGCATATGATGACGGGGCTGCTTAAAGAGGAATTTACCCGAAATGGATTCACTAAACTGACCGCTTTAATTGCGCGTCCCGTGCTTCGGGCCTTTAAAAATCGTTTAGATCCACGTAGTTATAATGGTGCGAGTTTTTTGGGGTTAAAAGGAATTGTGGTGAAAAGCCATGGGTCAGCGGATATATTCGGGTTTAAGTGTGCCATTGAAAAAGCCGCCGAAGAAGCGCGCGGTGGCATGTTGCAACATATTTGTGTCCATGTTGAAAAGTGGCACGAACAACGTCAGAAAACAGCGCAAGGGGAGGTTTGATGTATTCACGCGTGATTGGGACGGGCAGTTATTTGCCCGCTAAAACCGTTACAAATTTTGATTTGGAAAAGCAGGTCGATACCACCAACGAGTGGATCGTCACGCGTAGCGGGATACAGGAACGGCATTTTGCAGCGGAAGGCGAGATGACCAGTGATCTGGGTTTGCAAGCAAGTTTGCGCGCGATTGAAGCCGCAGGGATTGCCGCAAACGACATTGATCTGATTATCGTCGCAACGACCTCGCCTGACCAAATGTTCCCCAGCACCGCGTGCATTTTGCAAGATAAACTAGGCATACAAAATGGCGGCGCGGCATTCGATGTGCAGGCGGTGTGTGGCGGGTTTATCTACGCACTGAATACGGCGGATTTGTATATACGCGGTGGTCAAGCTAAAACCGTATTGGTCGTCGGCGCGGAAGTGATGTCGCGTATGTTGGACTGGACGGATCGTGCGACTTGCGTGCTGTTTGGCGATGGCGCGGGTGCAGTGATTTTGCAGGCGAGCGAGACTCCAGGGGTAATTTCAGCGAAATTGCATGCCGATGGTCGCCATCGTGGCATGTTGCAAGCATCAGGCAATCTCAATAACGGCGCAGTGCAAGGCGTACCTTTTATCACCATGGATGGCAAAGCGGTGTTTAAGTTTGCGGTCACCGTACTGAGCGAAGTGGTAGAAGAAGTGTTGGCGGATAATCAGATGCAAGGTAGCCAGATTGACTGGTTGATTCCCCATCAAGCCAATATCCGTATTATGGAAGCTACCGCGAAAAAGCTGGGGCTGGGGATGGACAAGGTGGTGGTCACCGTGGCGCACCATGGCAATACGTCGTCTGCCTCGATTCCGCTGGCACTGGATACCGCTGTGCGCGATGGGCGGATACAAGCTGGACAACACATTTTGCTCGAAGCGGTCGGTGGTGGCTTCACTTGGGGCGCAATGCTGATACGCTGGTAATGCGTTAGTCGTTAGCTCCTAGCCGTTAGTGGTTAGTTAAAACCGTTGGTAATCGCAGCAGTCAATGCCATCCAAACTAACCACTAACTATGAATAGCTAACGACTAACGACCATCAACTAACGACCATCAACTAACGACTAATAGCTAACAACTAACGACTAAAAACATGACAACTTTTGCTTTTGTATTTCCTGGTCAAGGCTCGCAATCTCGCGGGATGATGAATGGGTATGGGGATTTCCCTGTGGTACGCGACACGTTTGTGGAAGCCTCGGACGTATTGAAACAAGATTTATGGCAATTGGTGCAAGATGGCACGGACGCGGAATTGAACGCGACGGTCAACACGCAACCGATTATGCTGACCGCTGGCGTGGCGGTGTATCGTGCATGGCAAGCGCAACAAGGTGCTGCGCCTAGCCTGATGGCGGGACACAGCTTGGGCGAATACACCGCCTTGGTGGCGGCGGGCGCATTGTCTTTTGCGGATGCTTTGCCGCTGGTACGCTATCGTGCGCAATGTATGCAAAACGCCGTACCAGAAGGTGTGGGCGGCATTGCGGCGATTTTGGGCTTGGACGATGACGCGGTGCGCGCCGTGTGTATCGAAGGTGCGCAAGGCGAAGTATTGGAAGCGGTGAATTACAACTCCGTTGGGCAAGTGGTGATCGCGGGTAATCGTGCTGCGGTAGAACGCGGTATGGCATTGGCAAAAGAAAAGGGTGCTAAACGCGCCATTATGTTGCCGATGAGCGTGCCGTCGCATTGCAGTTTATTGCGCGGCGCGGCCGAACTGTTTCGTGTTTACTTAGATGGCATTGCGGTGCAAGCCCCCGCAATTCCTGTGTTGCACAACGCCGATGTGGCGGCCTATACCGATCCTGCGCAAATCAAAGACGCGCTGGTCCGTCAATTGTTCTCCCCCGTGCGTTGGGTGGAAACCGTGTTGGCATTTGGCAATCAAGGTATGACCCACAATGCAGAATGCGCCCCAGGCAAAATTCTGGGCGGCTTAAACAAACGCATCGACACCCGCCAACAAGCCTTAACGCTGCATGACGGCGCGAGCTTGACGGCGGCATTGGCGATGTTGGCATAGATTAACTCCTTCCCCCTAGCAGGGGGAAGGCTGGGATGGGGGTTGAAAGTTTGCATCCGTATGACGATTTCTACCCCCACCTTAACCCTCCCCCTGCAAGGGGGAGGGAATATGGTAAGTGGGAACATACCCACAACAATACTTCTTGGGAGGAATAAAAAATGACATTACAAGGACAAATCGCCCTCGTGACGGGCGCAAGCCGTGGTATCGGTCAAGCCATCGCGTTGGAGTTGGGTAAACAAGGTGCAACCGTCATCGGTACAGCCACCAGCGAAAAAGGCGCGCAAGCGATTAGCGATTACCTCGCGGCGGCAAATATCCAAGGCGCGGGCATGGCGTTGAACGTCAATGACGTGGCGCAAACCGAGGCAGTATTGGCGGCGTTGCGCAGTCAATTCGGCGAAATCTCTATTTTGGTCAACAACGCGGGCATCACCCGTGACAATTTGTTGGCGCGTATGACCGACGAAGAATGGGACGACGTACTGACCACCAATTTGAAATCGGTGTTCCGCCTGTCCCGCGCCGTGTTGCGCGCCATGATGAAAGCCCGCACGGGGCGCATCATCAGTATCTCTTCCGTAGTCGGTAGCATGGGCAACGCAGGGCAAGCCAATTACGCCGCGTCAAAAGCGGGCATGATCGGTTTCACCAAATCCCTTGCACAAGAAATCGGCAGCCGCAATATCACCGTAAACTGCATCGCACCTGGCTTTATCGACACCGATATGACCCACGCCTTGAGTGAAGAACTCCGTAAAAAATTGGTGGAACATGTGCCTTTGAAACGCCTAGGTACGCCTGATGATATCGCAGCGGCGGTAGGCTTTTTAGCCAGCCCCAGTGCGTCCTATATCACAGGCACAACCTTGCACGTCAATGGTGGGATGTATATGGCGTAGTAAGTATCCTATGCATCATATTGCAGCACGCTGACCGATTTATTATAAGGGAGGAGAACACCATGTTTTTTCGATTATTTATTTTGTGGCTTTGTTGTAGTGCTGCGTATGCAGAAGATACTACCGTTGCTCAACAGCATAATTCACCCGTACATCAGGGGATATCTTCTTACTATAAGGCCACGGGCAAAGGTCAGTGTTCCTTTGATGCGAATGCGAAAGACCTGATGGTTGCCGCTGTTAATCGTCGCGATTACAACAAAGCCGCGCTGTGCGGGGCTTATTTGCGCGTTAAGGGGTCAAAAGGGGAAGTGGTGGTGCGTGTGGTGGATGGCTGTCCTGGCTGCAAAGCAGGTGGGCTGGACTTAAGTAAACAAGCCTTTGCACAGGTTGCTGATCTGAGAAAAGGTCGGGAACGGACGACATGGCAAATCGAGTCGCCTCTCTTAGAAACGCCTGTGCAATATCGCTTCAAAAAGGGAAGTAATGCCTTTTGCACCAGTGTGCAAATTTTAAATCATCGCAATCCGATTGCTAAGTTAGAATTTCAAAATTCAGAGGGGATATGGGTTGCAATCCCGCGCATGGCTTATAATTATTTTGTCCAAAAAAAGCCTAGAATGGGCGCAGGTCCTTACACCTTTCGGGTAACGGATTTCTACGGTAATAGTTTGGTGGATAAAGATATTCCGCTTAAAACTGGTGTTTTAATCGCGGGCACGCAGCAGTTTCCCACTTCCGTTTCCCCTACTCCTTAACTCGCCAAATTGAAGCGGTCGTGTTAGCCCTTCCTTATGTTTCAGAAAGAATGAGATGTCTTTAACACACCAGCACAACAGTCTGCCACAGGACGGAAATCGCATCTCGCGCTATCTAATATGTATTATCTTTGTTTGTTGTGTGGTGTGTGGTGTTGCCGATGCAGCCCCTATTCTTCATCAAGGTTTGTCTACCTACTACCATGCGAATGCGGCAGCTTCATGTTCGATGGGGGATAATTTTGATTACACCATGACCACTGCGTTGGGTGTGGCTGACTACGATGGCTCAGCTATGTGTGGGGCGTACTTGCGAGTGATCGGTCCTAAGGGGGAAGCGGTGGTACGAGTGGTAGATACCTGCGGCAGCTGTAAACCAGGTGAGCTGGACTTAAATCAAGAAGCATTTGAAAAGGTTGCTGACATTAGGAGAGGGCGGGAACCCTTGCGCTGGCATATACTTTCTCCCGCGCTTAATACCATGGTGCAATACCATTTTAAAGCAGGGAGTAATGCTTGGTGGGCGGGTGTGCAAATCCGTAATCACCGGAATCCTGTGGCAAAACTCGAATATCTTAAACCAGATGGCACTTGGAGCAATATAGAGCGTGCTAAGTACAACTATTTTGTGCAAAAGAAACCAGGTTTGGGCGTAGGGCCGTTTACCTTTCGGGTGACGGATATGTTTGGTCATAGTTTTGTCGATAAAAACATTGAATTATTGGCGGGGGGAACGATAGAGGGGAAAAACCAATTTCCTTTTGAAAGTGCGCCTGAAGTGCCTACGGACGTGCAATATGCGATGCGAGATGAAAAGCCTATCGTGCCGCAAGCACGTCAACTTGCCTCTAGGCGGATTGCATCAGCGGAGGTACGCCCCTCATATGTTCCGAAACCTGCGCCTTCCGTAGAGGTGAACCCGCAAGATAATGTGCCGACACAAGATCAACTGCCCGATGCACGTAATCTAGATCAGCTGGTCAATAGCCGTACATCAGACAATGTGAATACGCAGGATGATGTACCAGATGAAACTCAGGATGAAACAGATGTGGAAGATCCTTCGCCTGACAATCAGAATTTAGATCAATTGGTCAATAGTCGAACATCACAATAATCGCGGACTCCTTGAATCTTAAGGATAGGTTTAAATGGTCTTTGGGAGTATGCCAGTACATCATATTCTTATTGAGAGTGCAAATTCATTTAGTAGCTTGTGATGAAGGCCATCTTGCCGTATTTTCGCTACGGGATTCAACATGTAGGGTTGTTCTATTGCCATATATGCATTTGGCCTAATTGACGTATCTATTTTTTGCAGAGTGTGGGGTGTTGTAAATGTTGAATATTTGTTTGTTAAAGCACTAGCCGAGTAACCACATTATGCGCGATACTCGCCGCTCCTTATTTTCAGCACCTGCACGCATCATGCCTATCAAATCTCGCATCCGAACCATCCCGCATTATCCCCATCAAGGTATTATGTTTCGCGACATCACCACCTTGCTCAAAGACCCCATAGGTTTACGCACCACGGTGCAAGAAATCTGCCATCGCTATCAAAATATGAACATCGACAAAATCGCGGGAATTGAATCGCGTGGTTTTATCGTTGGTGCACCTGTTGCATACGCGCTGGAGTTGGGATTTGTGCCAATACGCAAAAAGGGCAAGCTCCCAGCGGAAGTGGTGGGATGTGATTACGAATTGGAATATGGCAAAGATCGCATTGAAATTCATGTGGATGCGATACAACCTGGGGATCGCGTGTTGTTGGTCGATGATTTGATTGCCACGGGTGGCACAGCGGAAGCGGCAGTGAAACTGATTGAATCCATGGGCGGTGTGGTAGTGGAATGCTGCTTTGTGATTGACTTACCTGATGTGGGCGGACGAGCAAGATTGGAAAAACAAGGGCAACAAGTCTTTGCCTTGTGCGAATTTGCGGGGGAGTAGGAGCGCACCTGCGTGTGCGCCCTGTTGTTGAGAACGCAGGGCAGACACATAGGTCTGTCCCTACAAAATAAATAAACATTATGAAAATCAATAACCTTCCCTATCGCAGCCTATGGGTGACTGCGGACAATTTGGCGGTGGAAATCATCGACCAAACTCAACTCCCGCACTTTTTTACCACGGTGAAGCTGCATTCCATGCGCGATGCCGAGCGGGCGATTCGCGATATGCAGGTGCGCGGTGCACCGCTGATTGGGGTGACCGCGGCTTACGGCGTGGCGTTGTCCATGCGTCATCACGCTTCGGATGCAGCGTTGACCGCGACGTGCGATATGTTGCTCAAAGCGCGCCCCACAGCAGTGAATTTGCGTTGGGCGGTGGAACGGATGCGGGCAATTTTATCGCCATTGGCGGCAGAGCAGCGCGCCGAAGCTGCTTGGCTAGAGGCAGGACAAATGGCAGATGAAGATGTCGCCGTGAATGCCGCCATTGGGCAACACGGTTTGCCGCTGATTCAGGCGGCATATCAACGCACAGGCAAGCCCGTCAATATCCTCACGCATTGCAACGCGGGTTGGTTGGCGACGGTGGATTGGGGAACAGCACTTGCGCCAATTTATGCCGCGTATGATGCGGGCATTCCGTTGCACGTTTGGGTAGATGAAACCCGTCCGCGCAACCAAGGCGCGAGCTTGACCGCGTGGGAATTGGCGCAACATGGCATCCCGCACACGCTGATTGTGGATAACACGGGCGGGCATTTGATGCAGCACGGCTGGGTGGATTTGGCGATTGTGGGCTGTGACCGCGCCACCGCACGCGGCGATGTGTGCAATAAAATCGGCACTTACCTCAAAGCCCTCGCCGCCTTCGATAACCACGTGCCGTTTTATGTCGCACTACCGACCTCGACCATAGATTGGACCTTACAAGACGGCGTAGCAGAAATTCCCATCGAACAACGCGCAGAAAATGAAGTGACCCATATCACGGGGCAAACGGACGAGGGCGAAATTTGTACCGTGCGGATCACGCCAGCAGGCTGCCGCGCTGCAAATTATAGCTTTGATGTCACCCCCGCCCGACTCGTCACAGGCTTGATTACCGAAAAGGGTATGGTCGCTGCGAATGAAGTGGGGATGGCAAAACTGTTGACTTAGACCAAATTACTTTTGATAAAAACACGAGGTGCAGCCATTTGCACCATAAGCAAGCCCTAAATACATTCACTCTGACACAATGACAACGATGACAACTTCAACTGGTTTTTTTACCCAACTTAAACAGAATAATAAACTCATAGGTGGGCTTATGAGCTTCATTGTGTCCCTAACTTTTTGTATACATTTTTTTGTTGCAAAGGAAGTCATGACAGTCGTTCCGCCATTGGTCTTAGGGGGCGTGCGTGGCGTACTGGGTGGATTGTTGTTGTTTATTATTTTCTTTCCTAATATTAAAGGATCCGTTAAGTTTTCCCATTTCAAAATCTTGATTAGCATCGCTTTCTTTGGCTACTTTATTAATCAAATTTTGTTTTTGAATGGGCTGAAACTATCTACTCCACTTAATACTTCGGTGATTATGAATTTAATTCCCGTGACAGCAGCATTGATTTCTATCCTGTTTAGAGTAGAAACATTCGCTTGGCGCAAAATAATGGGCGCATTACTAGGTTTTAGCATGATCGTACTACTGACCTTGTCTAACAGCAAAGGGCATATTTCTGGCGCGAAACTAGGCGACTTGTTGATATTTGCAAGTGTTGTCACGCTATGTATTTCGACCGTATTAACTAAAACGTTGGTTAAAACAGGCTTTCCATCGCAAATTATTTCCGCCAGCATGTTGTTTTTGGGCGGTTTTGCTTTGTGTGCAATGGCGACAGACCAGTTAGGATTGATAGTGGATTACGCGATGGCATCCGATCTACATTTTGCACAAATCGTATTTGAGATTGTGATCTCAACGGCGTTGACTTATTTTTTGAGTTTTAAAGCATTAAAGTATCTCGCACCCAGTCAATCTATGATTTTTATTTACCTGCAACCCCTGATGACGGCAGGCATAGACTTCATGTTTTTCACCAAAACACCGCCGATTATTCTGATTCCAGTTTTTATTGGCGTGGTTTATTCCAGTTATTTGGTTTTCTCAGCCGAGAGTCACTAACAGGCCGCTAATTGTTTCGGCCTTAAGTGGTTTTTGTGCTGTAGCAAATGAATGATGGTCCAGGTTGCGGCAACGGCAGGTGAGGTACACGCACAAATTATATTGTTATTGATAGAATTGCGTCTTGGTTAAGGGTATCCTACTACTCATCCATTGGTATCGTGCTTGAGTATTCGGCGCGTTAAGGCATTGGCATGTTTTGCTGTCTTAATGGCTGTTAGTAAATGGATAGCGATTTAGGTTTGGTATATTCACTTTTAAGGAGTAACTCATGAAACGACCATCACTACTTACGACCGCCTTGTTGGCGATAGTTTTCGTCCTTCCAGTACATGCAGCTGAAAAACATCGCCCCGCGCCACCTGCGGCAGTTGATGATCCTGTACGTAATGCTAGCAGTGGTATCGTGCCTCCTATGGTACGCATTTCTGCTGGCAGTTTTATGATGGGCACTGACAATGGTGATTCAGATGAAAAGCCTATACATCGAGTCACGTTTGATTACGCGTTTGAAATGGGTAAAACAGAAGTCACGCAGGGGCAGTGGAAAGCCTTGATGGGACAAAATCCAAGCAAATTTAATACGTGTGGTGATGATTGTCCTGTGGAGCAAGTAAGTTGGGAAGAAGTGCAGCGTTTTATCAGCAAGCTTAATGTAAAGACGGGTAAAGTATATCGCCTACCTTCTGAAGCGGAATGGGAATACGCCTGTCGTGCGGGTGGTAGCGATGAATATTGTGGTGGAAGTGATGTAAGTAGTCTGGCTTGGTTCAAAGACAATAGTGGTGCGAAGATCATGCCTGTCGCCAAGAAAACCCCGAATGCGTGGGGCCTGTATGACATGGGCGGGAATGTTTATGAGTGGGTGCAGGATGATTACCACAGTACTTATAAAGGTGCCCCGACGGATGGTCGGCCATGGCTGGGTGGCGGGAAGCACAAAGTCTTACGCGGTGGATCTTGGGATAACATAGCGCAAAAACTTCGTGCAGGAAATCGTGCTGATTTGAGCCAATCGAGACGCGGTGCTTACGATGGTTTCCGTCTGGCGAGAACGCTGTAGCTCCCTGTATCTCCTGAAGCCCCTGCTTTATATACGGGCAGGGGTTAAGTATTCTGTTTCCTTTGAATTTGCATGCAACTGCTAGGCAAGTCAAAAACGTGTTGAACGTGTTTTTAGTGCTTGTTATTTAGCAAAGTGCAGTTTTTTGCCGCCAAAATGCCCAAGTGTCGGAACGGGTGAGATGGATGCGTGAGGCGAGATCATTGCCTAGTAAATCTAAGGTGAGTTGAGAAATTTCTCCACTACAAAGTGCTTGCCAGAGGGGTTGAGCGTAATTTTGTTCAAAATCGAGTATTGCATTTCGCCATGCAGCAAAGTCACCTTGTTGTACGGCGCGCTGTAAATCCGTCCAAACCATAAGCTGCTGTGAGTCAGTATTGCACCATACCTTTTGCCACGGGGTAAATGGTATATGTGCTGCTGTAGCAAAAATATCGGCTAATACTGTGTCGGCACTGACACTCGTGTAATGAGACGTGCAATCAACGCTTGCTCCTTCCCCCCAAAACCAGACACTGTTAATCGCTGCTTCACCCCGTTGCTCGCGCTGTGCATTGACGGGATGAGCATACAGTAGCATTTGGATTTCATTGAATAGTTGATGCCAGTAGGGCATATTTTCACCCGTGGGCAGGGTATTGCGTATATTCTCACCCAAGACATGGGGTAGCGGGGTGGTGGTGATGGTCGGTAATTTGTCTAAATTGAGGTACCAACGTTGCGGATGCGGTGCGCAAAAGTGCAGTCCTTGTGCTGCAAAATAGGTATTGAGATGGGCACACAATTCCACTGATTCATTGGGCTGAACGGGTAGGGGGCTTAGGCAGAGTCGATCGCGCTGTAGGCTTAAATTCACGGGATCGGCACGTAGCCAATGCCCTGCGGCTAGCCCATCATACTGCGCGCTGAGTTCGGCAATAGGGAGATTCGGAAGACCAAAGGCATCACACAAACAGGCTTCTAATGAATCTGAACGGGGTAAAGCCTGTATTTGACCGCGCGCCAACAACTTTCTGAGAGTGGGCAGGGCTAAATCGGCACTGACTTCAGCGGCAAATTCGGCGGGTAATTGTAAATCAGGGATAACTAAGTGAATGGTTTTCATGTTGAACTGCGGCGTAATTGGAAACGCAAAAATACGCCTTAGATTTTCTAGGGTAGATGTAGTAGTTTATCTTCAAATTCGTTCAATGACACGGCTTTGCCAAATAGATAGCCTTGAAAAGTATGACAGCCATGTTGCTTGAGGAAGTCTTCTTGAGCTTGGGTTTCTACTCCTTCGGCAATCACGTCTAGTTCTAGGGCTTCGGTGATGGCGATAATTGCCTGAACGATGGCGGCATCGTTGGGATCAGTGGTGATGTCGCGCACAAAGGATTTGTCGATTTTGATTTGGTCTAGTGGCAACAGCTTGAGATATTGCAACGAAGAATAGCCTGTACCAAAGTCGTCCATGGAAAAACGGATGCCCAAGGCTTTCAGTTCGTGCATTTTAGCAATTGCCTCATCGACATCTTCTAGCACCATACTTTCGGTCAACTCCAGCTTGATGCGCTGGGCGCGCGCCCCTGTTTCGCGTAGCAATAGCTGTATTTGCATCACGAATTCGGCTTTGCGGAACTGCTTGGCACTGATGTTGACGGCGATCACCAGCGCATCGGTCAAGGCGTGTCCCTGCCAACGTTTGAGTTGTAAACACGCCGTGCGCAACACCCATAAGCCGATGGGGATAATCAGCTCGGTTTCTTCTAATACGGGGATAAATTCGTCAGGGGCGATCAGCCCGCGCTGCGGATGTTGCCAGCGCAACAAGGCTTCCGCGCCCAAGGGATGTCCCGCATCATCCACTTGAACTTGATAATACAGCTGAAATTGTTGCTGGGTAAGGGCTAGGCGTAATTCCCGCTCAAGGGTGGTGCGGGTATTTAAGGCGGTTTGCATCGCGGGTTCATAAAAATGAAAGGTATTCCGTCCTGCGGTTTTGGATTGATACATGGCGATGTCCGCGTGTTTGAGCAAGTCATCGACACCCAATTGCTGCCCTTTGAATAAGGTGATGCCAATACTCGGCGTGGTGTGATGGATCAGCTCTTTGAGTTGGAACGGTTGATTCAGCACTTCGCGAATTTTCTCGGCGACTTGTTCGGCTTGACTGGCGGCTTTGCTGATGTGATGGCTGAGCGTTTCCAAAATAACCACAAATTCATCGCCGCCCAAACGCGCCACGCTGTCCCCCATATTGATGCAATTTTGTAGTCGCTTCGCCACTTGGGCGAGCAATAAGTCGCCGACATCATGCCCTTGGCTGTCATTCAAGGTTTTAAAACGATCTAAATCCAAGAAGATAACTGCGCCATAGCGTTCTGTGCGTTGGCTGGTGGCAAGGGCTTGGTGTAGGCGATCTAGCAGCAGGCGGCGGTTAGGTAAGTCCGTGAGCGCGTCATAAAACGCCAATTGGTGGATGCGGTCTTCCGCTGCTTTACGTTGTGTGATGTCCGTGCGAATGGCAATGTATTGAGTAGGTTTTCCATGCCGATCAAGGTAGGGCACGATGGTGGTAATGACCCAATACAAACTTCCCGCTTGGCTGCGATTGCAAATTTCCCCGCTCCACACCTCACCGTTGGCAATGGTGTGGTACATATCTTGAAAGAAGGATTTTGGATGGCATCCAGAATTGAGCAAGCGATGATTTTGCCCAACGAGTTCGGCTTCGCGATAGCCGCTCAGGGTGCAAAATTTTTGATTGACGTAGGTGATGGTGCCGCTGACATCGGTTAAGTCCACGATAGCATGTTGATCTAATGCGTATTTTTGGTAATTTAATTCTTGCAATGCCGTGCGCGCAGACTCTTCGCTGTGGCGCAAATGTTGTTCTGCTCGCTTGCGTTCGCTAATATCAAGGAAGGTGACGACGGAACCCACCACGCATTCATCCTTGAAAATGGGATAAGACCAGTATTCCACAGGGATGCTGCTGCCATCTTTACGCCAAAATACTTCATCATCCACATGAATTTTTTGTTTAGCTTGATAGGCAAGGTACATGCGGCATCGTCTGCCAGAATAATGTGAGCCATCGGCGTGGGAATGATGGATCAGTTGGTGAATTTTTTTGCCCACCACTTCTTTGTGATGACTGTAACCGAGGAAAGACAAAAAGGCAGGATTGACAAAGGTACACAAGCCTTGGGTGTCAATCCCATACATGCCTTCCGCCATGGAGTTTAATAGGCTTTGTAACTTTTCTTGATAGTCCTGCAAGGCACGTTGCGCGCTTTTGCGTTCTCGAATATCGCGACAAGAGGCATACACCCGTTTATCGGGTAATAACACCGCATTGAGCTCCATCGGTATAGTCATACCTTCTTTGTGTATCAAGCGCACCTCATAAACGTGTCGCTCATGATCCAATAAAATTTGTTGCGCGGTTTGTCGGTAAATTTCCCGCCAATCGGCGGGAACAAGCGCGTAAATAGTCTTGTCGCGCAAATCCGCTTGCGTATACCCCAAAATATGGGTGACGTGGTCATTGATGTACTCAATGCGGCCATCTGCCTGACCGATAAACACTGCGTCAGGTGCGCAGCGTAGCGTCATGCTGAGTTGCTCTTCACTTTCGCGCAAAGTCCGCGTCATTTCCTCTGCTTGTTGCGCGGCATGGTATTGTAAATCGCGATGCGCTTGGGCTAAGTCTGCCAAAGCTTGCGCGTTTTCTCTCGCCATGCGTTGGTCAAACAGGGTCGCGAGTAAGCCCCCAGTAAACCAAAAGCAGGAAATGGTAAAAATCATGGTCGCCAGCAAATTGGGCGCGAGGCGTGAGGCATCGGTTTGACACACACTGTTGGGGGCAATCTGCACGCCGAACATCGCGAGGTAGTGCATCCCCGAAATAGCACTCCCCATCATCAGCGCACCCAAGACAAAGCGCAGCAAGGGAATGCGTTTGAATCGTTCGCCTTCATACATCATCAACAACGCGCCTGCCGAAGCCAGCACCGCAATGAGTACCGATGCGCCAAAAATCAGCGGGTCATAGCCGATGGCAGGTGACATTTTAAGTGCCGCCATGCCTGTGTAGTGCATGACGCTGATGCCCAATCCCATCATCAGGCTGCTGACCATAATTTGTGTGGTCTGGATCTGCGGTTGACGTAGCAACTTAAAACCTAACAACGCGGCGGCAATGGCAGGTAGGATGGAGAGTAGCGTGAGGGGGAGATCGTACCCCACAGCAATGGGCAAATGAAACGCCAGCATCCCGATAAAGTGCATCGACCAGATTGCCATGCCGAGCGTGATTCCCCCCGCGAACATCCACACTGTGGCTGCACGTGATGTACTTTGACGCATCCGTTGCGCATGCGTCAAGGCCGTGAATGAGCCAATCACGGAAATTAGCACAGACAAGCCCACTAGCCAAAGATTCCAACTAAAAGACATGGGTAATAGATTCAAAAATGGATGCATATACTAACGCAAATATGAGTCGTGTCGTATGTGTGATATCCATAATATCTATATATTTATGGAGAATTTGTAAATTTAACAGCATTCGATACTGTTTTCGGGTAAATTGCGCGCTCGTTATACCGACGGAACTTCTTTGGTGTTTTAATCTCTGAAGTGGCCCAGATAATTTTAGGAGAAATAGTATGACTCATTACAGTAAACGCGTAGTAATCGCCCATTGGTTCACTTTGTTATTGTTGGTTGCCGCCTATTTTTTGGGTGAAGAAGCGGCTGAAGCCCGTGAGACAGGTGAAGCTTTAGGTGTTTCAGGTGCAAGTATTGCACAGTATGTTGCGCATTCCTTAGCGGGTGGCGCGGTTGTGATATTGACCATTTTGCGTTTATTTTTCCGCAAAACAGATGGTGTTCCAGCACCTATCGGCAAGGGATTCATGGATAAGGTTGCCACAGGCGTGCATCACGCTTTATATCTTGTTTTGTTTTTGCTGCCCTTTAGTGGCATGATGATTGTGTTGAATTCTCCAATAGCTAAAGCAATTTTAGGTGGAGATCCAACCTTGTTGCCAATCAAGTTTCACGGTTCGCCAGCACATGAATTGCATGAAATTTTGGTCAATGTCTTATTTGTGTTGGTTGGTATCCATATTGTCGGCGCGCTTAAGCACCAGCTTTTGATGAAGGATGGCCTGATAAGTCGTATGTGGTTTAAGTAACTTTGTGTTAATTGGCTGTCCTATTTTTGAGCACTACGCTCTGATAGAGGGGAATGGTTGATAGTAGTGATAGCGAGATTGACCAAGAAAAGGATGTCACGTGAGTGGCATCCTTTTTTGTTTCGCGGGTTTTCGTGTAGTTAAACCCCAATTTGCGAGGAGACCTAACTGACTCAGTCTCCTGCGACGTTGCGATGTCTGTTCAAACGAACCGTTTGGCAATCAACACGGCATTGCTGCCACCGAAAGCGAAGGAGTTGGACATGACCGCATTAAGGGGGACATTGTGTCGTCCTTCATTGGGTACGTAGTCCAAATCACATTCTGGATCGGGGTGATGGAGGTTAGTGGTCGGAGGGATAGCGTTGTTTTCCAAGGCTAAAATTGCAGCCATAAACTCCACCGCACCTGTGGCACCCATCAAATGGCCGTGCATAGACTTGGTCGAACTCACGGGGATGTTGGCAGCGTACTCACCAAAAACTTGTTTGATCGCCATGGTTTCCTGAATATCGCCAGCGAGTGTCGCTGTACCGTGGGCGTTAATATAGCCGATGTCTTGCAATGTCAAGCCTGACTCTTGCAAGGCTTTGCGCATGGTGCGGCTTTGTCCTACCGCATCGGGTTTGGTGATGTGACTGGAATCCGATGAGCAATCATAGCCAACTAATTCGGCGTAGATTTTTGCACCGCGCTTCATCGCCCGTTCGGCATCTTCCAATACCAATACCGCCGCACCTTCACCCAGCACCAAGCCACTGCGATCTTTGGAGAAAGGTTTGCAAGATGCGCTTGCATCTTCAGTATCTTCCAATGCAAGCGTGCGCAAAGCTTCCCAAGCTTTCATTGCACCTAGGGTCAATAATGCTTCAGATCCCCCTGCCAGCATGACATCACAATAGCCATGTTTGATTTGGCGATAAGCCTCACCGATGGCAATTGCGGAAGAGGAGCAAGCGGTCGCATAGGTGACGTTAGGTCCACGCAAGTGATATTTGATCGAGATTTGTGAAGCGGCAGCGTTGTTCATATTAAGCAACACGGACAATGGTTTGATGCGTGGATTGTCCTTGAGGAACATTTCCACATAGCCATCTTCCAAAGTAGACGCGCCGCCCATGCACGAACCCATGAAGATGCCCGCGCGATCTTGTTCTGCTTCGCTGTTTAGTTCTAGTTGCGCATCTTGTACGGCTTGTTGTGCCGCCACCAAAGCAAATTGACTAAAGCGTTCGATGCCAGAAAGTTGGATTTTAGTGAAATAGTCTGTGGGCTTAAAGTCTTCAACAGGTGCAGCAATTTGAATGGACAGCTTGTCAATAAACGGGGCATTTAACCGCTTAACGCCTGAATAACCCGCCATTAGGTTGTTAAAAAATTCGTTAGGAGTTTTACCGACAGGTGAGATAACTCCTAATCCAGTGATAACGACGCGACGAGTCATAGTTTAGCTAGGAGTAATATGTTGCTCAGCGATAAGCTTGTCGACGATATTTGCAACATCTTGTATGGTTTTAAGCTCAACACGTTCGTCGGACAGTTTAATTTTTAATTCATCTTCAAGATTGAACATAAATTCAATGACGGACAAAGAATCCAACCCCAAGCCCTCCAGTTGAGCTTCAGGGCTAAGGTCTTCAAGTTTAAGGTCGAACTGCTCGACCATCATGCTTTGTATTTTTTTTAAGGAGCTCATAACGTATTGACATTCCGAATTATTGGCGGCGCGGATTATAGCAGAAGTTAAGCGGGGTTTATGCCTCGTTACGCACGGCATTGAAGAAACCTATGGTATCCGAGGCTACTTTTTCCCGCTCGTTGTCTATGGTTAGCATGTGGTAAGAGTTGTGTAGCAGAACGGTTTCCACGTTCTTTGTCCCGATATGCTTCGCCACAAACTCTGCACTACGCGGAGTGGATACGTCATCTTCGACGGCATGCATAATTAAAGTGGGAACGGTCACCTTGGGCAACGATTTTTTGACAGACCTAATGAGTAGCTCAGCCTCGTGTATAGCAGGCAGGCATAAATCCGATACCGCAGCGACCGACGATTCCTTATGACTCATTTCCCGAATGACCCATTTTCGTAATTGCTCATTTTTAATGCCGAAAGGTGCTCGCCCTGGATATTTGTAGAAATAACGAAAAGGCGTGTAATAACCAATCGGTAGCACAAAACGATACCAAGGGATGCTCCACCCATCGTAATACAAGGTCGTTCCCAGCAAGGACAATGCAGCAATTTCTCCGCTTAGCTCAGCAGCAACACTCAGTGCCAACACAGCACCAATGCACAAGCCGCTGACAGATACCGTGTCATGCGATTGTTTTAGACGTAAGACTTCTTGCTTGACTTGTTCATGCCAGTCTTGCCAAGGCGTCACCGAATGCGAAGTGTCGCCATCCCGATAACCATAGCCGAGAAAATGCGGCACGGATACCGTATAGCCTGCCTGATTGAGTCGTTTTGCAAGTGGCTGCATTTCAGTTGGACTGCCCTGCAATCCATGAATCAGCAACACCGCATGTTTACCACCATTTAAGTTAATTGGATCCATATAAATACTCATCAAAAAAGTTTGCCATTTTAGCAGCCCCTTTGCCAATTTCGATAATTGCTTGTCGATATGATGTTGCAAGTGGTTGCTAAATCCGACAAACGGAGCTTGATACCGTAGGTTTGATTGCAAAAAACATAAGTTCACAAAAGGCTAATGTTAGAATGCGACTTTGTTTAAAGGAGAAAAACATGGGGAGTTTTAATGCTTCTGCCGTAAAAACCTATTTGTTTGAGCTGCAAGAGTTGATCGTCGAACGACTAGAGCAAATTGATGGCGTAAAGTTCCGTCGTGATAGTTGGGAGCGTCCAGAAGGCGGCGGCGGGCGTAGCTGCTTGCTGGAAGAAGGCAATGTCATTGAGCGTGGCGGCGTGGCGTTTTCTCATGTCAAGGGAGACAAAATGCCACCCTCAGCAACCGCGCATCGTCCTGAATTGGCGGGAAGAAGCTGGGAGGCCATGGGAGTTTCTTTAGTGATTCATCCTCGCAACCCTTATGCCCCCACGACCCATGCCAATGTGCGTATGTTCGTTGCGACTAAAGAGGGTGAGGCACCCGTGTTTTGGTTTGGCGGCGGTATGGACTTAACGCCTTATTATGGCTTTGAAGAAGATGCGGTGCACTTTCACCAAATTTGTAAAAATTCGCTGGATCCTTTCGGTTCAGATTTGCATTCTAAATATAAAAAATGGTGTGATGAGTATTTTTACTTAAAACATCGCAAAGAACAGCGCGGTATTGGTGGTATCTTTTTTGATGATCTGAGCGTGCCAGACTTTGATACGGCATTTGCCATTCAACAAAGCGTAGGCGATCATTTTCTTTCCGCTTACGTGCCGATCCTTGAAAAGCGTATGAACACGCCTTATGGCGAACGGGAGCGTGATTTCCAACTTTACCGTCGAGGACGCTATGTGGAATTCAACCTAGTGATTGATCGCGGTACGATTTTTGGTTTGCAAACCAATGGGCGGACCGAGTCTATCTTGCTGTCCATGCCACCGTTGGTGAAATGGCGTTATGACTGGCATCCTGAAGCAGGTTCGCCAGAAGCGACACTGTACGAGCAGTTTTTGATTCCAAAGGAATGGGTATAAGCGTCTCAAACCAAAATAAAAAGGGATGCAATTGCATCCCTTTTTTCAGCTATTACTATCGTGCTTACTTTGCAGCAAGCTTGGTATGCGTGCGTTTACGACGCGACGCTTCTACATGCTTGCGTCGTGTTGGTGCTTTTACAATCATGATGCGTTGCCCTGCCTTAAACGACCTACCTTTATTCGCAGTACGCAGACTCGCTGCTGAGACGTGGTAGCGGCGTGCAATGCTCACGATTGTTTCATGTTTTCCTATCGTATGTTCAACTGTGCGCACTCTGCTGTAGCTGGGTGCGAGGTGCAAATTGAACGCGGAAAACGAGCTGTCTGCTTCTCCTTCTTCCCCATTAGTAGGGACGAGCAGAGTTTGTTGAGTGCTGATATTGTTGCTGCTCAGACCATTAACTGATCTCAATCTATCCACTGACAAGCCAAAGCGTGGAGCAAGTTGATCTAAGCGTTCGCCTTGTTTAGGTTGATACGCCTGCCAACTGACCAGTGGTTTGTTGTAGTTTTCAAGGTTGACCCGAAAGGCTTCGACCTTATCCACAGGCAATAAAATCAAATCATCTTCTGATTTTAGGATAACGGGACGTGCGTGGGCGGGATTAAGGGCAATAAATTCTTCAACGGAAATATCTGCAAACTCGGCCGCCAATTGCAAATCAATATGCTTCGCCGTGGTAATCGCTGCAAAGTAAGGCTGATTGGGAATGTCTTGCAGCACCAGCCCAAAGCTAGCTGGATTTGAGATGATATTTTTGATTGCTAACAACTTGGGCACATAGTTTCGTGTTTCATCTGGCATTTTTAAGCTGCCATAATTGATTGGGAGTCCTTTGCGTTGATTGTTTTGTTGAGCACGCTTGACCGAGCCTTCGCCCCAGTTATAAGCTGCTAAGGCAAGTTCCCAATCACCAAACATTTCGTGGAGCTTCTCTAGGTAATCGAGTGCACCTGTGGTCGCTGAAATGACATCACGACGTCCGTCATACCACCAGTTTTGCTCCATGCCAAAGTTTTTGCCTGTTTGCGGCATAAATTGCCAGATACCCGACGCACTGGCGGTAGAAAATGCACCAGGGTCGAATGCGCTTTCTATCATCGGCAACAAAGCGATTTCGCTGGGCATGCCACGTCGCTCAACTTCCAACGTGATGTAATAAAGATAACGCCGAGCACGTTCCACCATGCGGGCTACGTATTCTGGGCGGCTGGCATACCATTGTTCGTGCTTTGTGACTAAAGGGCTGTCTAAGTCGCGCATAGAAAAGCCTGCGCGTATGCGCACCCAAACATCGTGTTTGGCCAAATCTTGCTCAGAAATCAAACTTAATGCGCTGCTTTGAGAGGTGAGAAGTGATGCGGGTGGTAGCGGTGAAGATAAGGACTGGCTGAACGCGAGCGTCAATTCTGCGCGTGCCGTGGTCATGGAGCAGGCAATTAACAATATGGAAAATAGTGTTCGGATAAAGGGCACTCGGACACCTCCTTTAAATAAATGGTTAATCGGAAAGCGGGCGGATACTAGCCGAGAAAATATGCTAAGGTCAAGTTTATTAAGGAATTGTGTCAGTTAAATTGGCTAAAATCGCCGTGGTATAAGGCGTACGGGGCAATCGGCATGTATGGGGTTTTTAACCAAAAATCATACTTTTAGGACTCCAAGCGTCGCTACTTATCCATTTGCCCTGCTACAGAAGTCGCCGGCTTGGGGTAAAATGCGCGGCAGAATTATTGGGGACTTTAGCATGGACGACATTAAAACTTATATGCAGGATATGGGGCGATCGGCACGCGCGGCAGCGAGGTTGATTGCACAAGCGGATACGGCGACGAAAGACCGCGCTTTGCGCGAAATTGCGTTTGCATTGCGGGTAAATTCAGCAGCATTATTGGCCGCGAATGCCTTGGATGTGGCGGCAGCAACCGCCAATGGCTTGGATGCCGCATCGGTGGATAGACTCACTTTGACCGAAAAAACCGTCAACAGCATGGCGGAAGGTTTGCTTCAAATCGCCCAACTGCCTGATCCTGTCGGCGAAATCAGTGAAATGAGCTTTCGCCCTTCAGGGATACAAGTGGGCAAAATGCGAGTGCCGTTGGGGGTGATCGGGATTATTTACGAATCGCGTCCAAACGTGACGGCGGATGCGGCGGGATTGTGTTTGAAATCGGGTAATGCGGCGATTTTGCGCGGCGGCTCGGAGGCGATTCATTCTAATCAAGCCATCGCAGTATGTGTGCAAGCGGGCTTGAAAGCGGCGGGTTTGCCTGAAACGGCGGTGCAAGTGGTGACGACAACCGACCGTGCAGCGGTGGGCGAATTGATTACCATGAAAGAATTTGTGGATGTCATCGTCCCTCGTGGCGGCAAGGGCTTGATTGCGCGTATTTCAGCGGATGCAAAAGTCCCCGTGATTAAACATTTGGACGGGATTTGCCACGTGTATATCGACGATGATGCAGATTTGGACAAGGCGATTCGGATTGCCGATAACGCCAAAACCCATCGTTATGGCGTGTGCAACGCGATGGAAACTTTGCTGGTGGCGGAAAGTGTGGCGGCGCAAGTGTTGCCCCCGCTGTGCAAAATATATTTGGACAAAGGCGTGGAATTGCGCGGTGATGCGGCTGCTTGTGCCATCGTGCCGCAGATGAATGAGGCGACCGAAGAAGATTGGCGTACCGAATATCTCGCGCCGATTTTGAGCGTACGCGTGGTGGCGGATTTGGACGCGGCGATGAACCATATTGCCACTTACAGCTCGCAACACACCGATAGCATTGTTACGGAAAATTACACCAAAGCGATGCGTTTTCTGCGCGAAGTGGATTCCAGCTCTGTGATGGTCAATGCCTCGACCCGCTTTGCCGATGGTTTTGAATACGGCTTGGGCGCAGAAATCGGCATTTCTACCGACAAAATCCATGCGCGCGGTCCTGTGGGCTTACATGGGCTGACCTCACAAAAATACATTGTGTTAGGGAATGGACAGATTCGCAGTTAATCATAGGTCGAACCTCAGTGTGACGACTCCTTCCCCCTAGCAGGGGGAAGGCTGGGATGGGGGTTGAAGGGGGCGTTACAAATGAACGATTTCTACCTCCACCCTAACCCTCCCCCTGCAAAGGGGAGGGAATACAAAATGACAAATCAGCGCACGCAAGGGCGGCGCGTATATTTAAGGAGAAATAAATGAGTGTTGAAAATAAGTTGCACGCACAAGTGTTGGTACTGGGTGCAGGTCCTGGTGGTTATACCGCAGCATTTCGTGCAGCCGATTTGGGCAAACAAGTGGTGTTGATTGAAAAGCATGCCAGCTTGGGCGGCGTGTGTTTGAACGTCGGTTGTATTCCTTCCAAAGCCTTACTGCATGTGGCGAAGGTGATTACCGAAGCCGAAGAAGTGGCGCACCACGGTGTGACGTTCGCCAAACCCAGTATCGACATCGACCAAATCCGCACGTGGAAAGAAAGCGTGATTGGTAAATTGACGGGTGGGCTAAAGCAACTGGCAAAACAACGCAAAGTGCAAGTGGTTCATGGCACAGCGCGCTTGGCTTCTGCCAATAGCGTTATTGTCGTCACCACTGAGGGTGAGCAAACCATCACCTTTGACCATGCCATTATCGCGGCAGGTTCTAGCGTCGCGCGTATTCCAGGATTCCCTTACGACGATCCACGCATCATTGATTCCACGGGCGCGTTAGCGTTGCAATCCGTGCCAAAACGCATGTTGATTATCGGCGGCGGGATCATCGGGCTGGAAATGGCGACGGTGTATGACGCGTTAGGCGCAAAAATCAGCGTGGTGGAATTAGCGGATGGTTTGATCCCAGGGGCGGACAAAGACTTAGTGCGTCCTTTGCACAAACGCATTGAAAAACGCTACGAAGCGATTTATTTGAAAACTAAAGTCAGTAAAATTGACGCACAGCCAGAAGGGTTGCTGGTGACTTTTGAAGGCGACAACACCCCCGCGCCGCAGTTGTATGACTGCGTGCTGATGGCGGTGGGTCGTCGTCCAAATGGTCGCGAAATCGGTGCGGAAGCAGCGGGATTGACCGTGAATGAACGTGGTTTCATTCCTGTTAATGCCCAAATGCAAACTAATGTGCCGCATATTTTTGCCATTGGTGACATCGTGGGCGACCCGATGTTGGCGCACAAAGCCGTACATGAAGCCAAGGTGGCCGCTGAAGTCATCGCGGGACACAAAGTCGCTTTTGAGCCGTTGACTATTCCATCCGTGGCTTACACTGACCCTGAAATTGCTTGGATGGGTTTGACTGAAACCCAAGCGAAGGCCCAAGGCATCGACTACGAAAAAGCGCAATTCCCTTGGGCAGCCAGCGGTCGCGCCTTGTCGATAGGTCGCGAAGAAGGCTCAACTAAAGTGTTGCTCGACCCGAAAACTCGTCGCATTTTGGGCGCAGGCATCGTCGGCACCAATGCGGGTGAGTTGATTGCAGAAGCGGTGTTGGCATTGGAAATGGGTGCGGATATGGAAGATTTGGGCTTAACCATTCATCCTCATCCTACGCTGTCCGAAACACTGGGCTTCGCGGCGGAAATGGCGGAAGGCACGATTACCGATTTGCTCGCACCTAAGAAGAAATCGCACTAAGGCTGTTCGCTCGTAGGCATCTGTCGTAGGTGAACGCTGCATCGCAGCCTCACTTTAATCAATGATTTAGATCAGGAGAAAAGTATGAAAACACCGATACGTATTGCCGTCACGGGCGCAGCTGGACAGATTGCTTACGCGCTGTTATTTCGCATTGCGCATGGCGATATGCTGGGTAAGGATCAGCCTGTCATATTGCAACTGTTGGATTTGCCTGCCGCCCAGACTGCCTTAAAAGGGGTGGCGATGGAATTGGATGATTGTGATTTCCCCTTGTTAGATCATGTGATTATTACGGATCAGCCTGAGGTCGCGTTTCAAGATGCCCAAGTTGCCATGTTGATTGGCTCGCGGCCACGCAGCAAGGGCATGGAGCGTAAAGACCTGATTGAAGCCAATGGTGCGATTTTTAGCATGCAGGGGAAAGTGCTCAATGCAGTGGCTTCACGAGATGTCAAAGTGCTGGTGGTGGGGAATCCCGCCAATACCAATGCCTTGATCGCGCAATGTAATGCGCCTGATCTAAATCCACGCAACTTCACTTCCATGATGCGTTTGGATCACAATCGCGCCATTGCCCAAGTCGCCCACAAGCTTTTTCAGCCCGTGCGGGATGTGAAGAAAATGGTCATTTGGGGCAATCATTCCAGTGTGCAATTCCCAGATTTACACCATGCCAAAATTCGTGGGCGGGCGGTGGATGAGTTAATTGGTGATGCAGATTGGGTATTGCGTGAGTTTATTCCCAATGTGCAAAAACGAGGTACAGCTGTGATTGAAGCGCGCGGGTTGTCTAGTGCTGCCAGTGCCGCCAATGCGGCGATTGGACATGTGCGCGACTGGATATTAGGTACGCACCCGCATGATTGGACGACCATGGGCGTGCTGTCAGATGGCAGTTATGGCATTCCAGCGGGCGTGATCTATGGTTTTCCTGTGACCTGTAAAGATGGTCAATACGAAATCGTCCAAGGTTTGCCTGTCAATGACGTGGCGATGCGCTATATGCAAGCAGGCTATCAAGAGTTAGTCGAAGAACGCGAACATGTGCTGCATTTGCTGGGATAGGCGGGCGCACGGCAGCGAAGTTTTGAACATGGACACATCAACAATATGATTACAGCCTTAAATACACTTGTTTTGAAACACCTTTCGACCGTTGAAATGATCGGGGTGATGATGCGAATATTCAGCTTTTCCTTGGTCAGTTGGTTTGGACCTGCCAGCCCGTTTTTGTTTGTGTGGGTGTTCAATACCATTGATGCGGTGATGCTTTCTTGGTGTGCTTTACTCAAAAAAGACCGTGCTTATACTTTGCTCAATATATTTTGGGTGGGTGTGGGGGCGGTGGGGATATGGCGAGCATACTGATCCTACTTCAATACAATAATTATGACGCAGGGTGCATTCCATGCACCCTAGTGCGCACAGCAGACCTTACGATGCTTTTGATTTTTAAATGGAATTAGATCTCGTTCCCGTCATTCGTCTTTTCAAAACCGCTCATCCTCCCGCAAATACCGCCATTGCCCCACGGGCAATTTTGATAGCGCGACGCGTCCGATGCGGAGGCGTTTGATGGACTTGACTTGTAGCGGTAAGGCGGATAAGCGGATGCGCATCCGCCATTTTCACCAACCATATGCACTTCCTCCATGCAGCGTGAGGTGGCGATGGGGATTTGTCGAGTGAATGGGTGGGGAGAGTGAGGCAAATCAGGTGCGCCGTGCGCACGGGGAATTTACGCATCACAATGAGTCAATGGTTTTTATGTGTGCGCACAGCGTACTCTACTTGGCTATTGATGTTGTCTTTGGGGATTGCAGCAGTATTTAAATTTCTTTCCACTACCACAAGGACATGACTGATTACGACCAATTTTCCCTTGTGAATGAATGGTATTAGTAATGCGCTTTGCTTTAAGTTTTTCCCCTTCGCTTTTCAAACGAGCCATTTCAGCAACTGCCAATCCTTCAAAAGTGACAGTTGACCAATCTAATTTTTCTAGTGTCTTATCTGTTTTGTATGAAAGCTCAAGTAGCTCTCGATTTGTCTCGCCTGCGCATATCATCACAGTACGAACATGTTCGATTGCATTTATTTGATTACACGAAACAATCCCTGACATATTTACAAAAACGGTGAGCCTGATATTTCCATGTGATGAAAATGGCAAACACCGCCCTCGTTCGGGTAATTTATTCAGCTCTGTTTCAATCCAACTAAAAATATTCTCTCGGAAACCTCCATCAAGATTAAGCAGGTAACTCGCAACGTATGACCGTTTTGAAAGTGAAATATCAGAATTTAGTAGGTTTAATAACTCTCGCAAGCGGAGTGGGATCCGTTGCACAGGTGGCGCGGAGACGTTTTTCCCTCTCAATTTCTCAGAAAAATATCTATCCAATTCTGATCTATAGCCATGATAACGAAGCTCATTATCCTTGTTAGGAGAAAATTCTTCTGTGTACATGGAATAGTTATTATGTTCGAGATACAAGCCTAAGTGGTCGAGTTCATCGTCCAATTTCAAGCGTTCAGAGGTTGCAGCTAACATTCTCTGCTCTACAAAGTGCAAGAACTCAAGTGATCCTTGGAATATGTCGGCATAAACCCGTAAATCATTCAAAGAAAGAGACCAAATTGGCTCGTGTCCAATTGACACCCCTATTTTATGAATATGCTGGGCTTGTGCGGCAATTTCGGTAAAAGCATCAAGTGTTACTGCGCAAATTGTCACATGCCTGAATGCTGCTTTTCTTAGTTTGGCAATCTCTTTATGCGTTGCATCAAAAATAGAAACTTCTTCCGAGTCCTTCAAATACTTGACGAAACGCTGCCCTTGATCGACAGGGCTTTTCACCAATCCCTCTAAGGATTTTATATATGCAGGTAGGTCAGTTGCGGGGGACGTGTAAGTAAACGCCCCCGCTTTAACCTCGATTACAAATAGATGGTCATCGAATATAACGAGGCAGTCGGTTTCACACCATTTTTTTGAACCGCCCGTTGTTGCTTGTGATTGGTAGTAAACCTCTTGATAGATCGTTGCTTCTGGCAACAATCGTTTGAAATACTGAATCGGCAAAGCTTCGGAAACAACCTTTCGTCCCGAAATCCACACTTGCTTTTCTGTCTCTGAGTGCGAATAAACTTTTTTCTCAATTTGCCTAAAAAAGTGATCGAAGAGACCGTGAACATCAAAACAGAAATACCGCTCACCTAATTTCAAAAAGGGGCGTTTAAATGTTGGCCAAATTCGTAATGGCCACCCCTTAAATTCTCCAGCCGCCAAAAAATCCTCATCTTGACCTGGTTTCCATGAAAATTCTTCTAAAAAATCAATGGGTAAATTAGTGAGCAGTCCTACATCGAATAAGTTCATTCCCATAATACAGCCGAGACTGTACTCAAATTCATCCAAGCAACCTCGTTGCTGCATCGCAATTTTTATCAACTCAGGAACGCTTTTACCGTCAGATAAAGTTTTATTCGCTAATAGAATTGAAACATCATCCATGCTCTCAGTCTGTATGCGCGTTAATGATGCTGTCGCGTCACCGAGACCAAAAATTAGGCTATGCCAAATTTTTTGTAATTCAGTTATAAGAAACTTGCCTGAAACGCCAAAGACTCTTTCGATAATATCTGACTGAGGAGCCAATAAGTCTGCAAGTGACTGAACTTGATGACATTGATAGTTATCGCCTCGCACATTGCACCAGTACATCTGTGATTTAAAGTGAAACTCCTCCATTGCATCATCGAAATTATCCTCAGATAGTTTTCTTTTGGCAGTGGCGAAGATTTGATGCTCTAAATTGACTTTCTGAAACAACTCCTTAATCCGCGAGGATAGATATTCCCAATCTTCTTCTGAAACTTCGTTCTTCTGCTCTGAACTTGGAGGTGTTGCGGCGATAACGCTTTGCAAGTACTCAACCATACGCAACGCGTGACTCTCCTCTTTGCCAATGTCAGTTTCTACTTCAACACCCTGCAATGAAAATGCCATTTTCGTCCAAGCTATGTACAGTAGTTGTTCTGGCGGCAACACTCGAACAATTGCCACAATGCAGTCAACAAGTTCATTGATCTCTATGACTACAGTTGGATACTTTTCAGCCCATTCTTGCAGCATTTTCTCATGTTGCCCCTTTGCCCAGTTTGAACGCAACACAATGTTTTTTCCTTGCCTATCCGCTTGGTACACCCGCTTTTCGCAAGTGGTTATATGCAAAAAGGTGAGGATGATAATCCCACTGGGCATCGTATAGCTCGCGATAAGTTGGTGCAGCTACATTCACGCAGATAC
>JAQTTV010000054.1 GCA_028710565.1 Gallionella sp. | reverse complement strand
TTCAAGCTTGCTATGACCAAATGCCGCAATTTCCTCCCAACCTTCAGCGCCACTGATGACGGCGCAAATAACCAGAACAAGTATGTCCTGCAAGGCATGAAGCTTTTTCCGCTCGATTCGAGGATCCTTTAACACGGAAAAATGCTCTAAAAAAACAGTTGCCATCTATTGCCCTCAATAAAAATGTTTGAGATGACATATTAGCTCATTGTTTGTTATGTGGTTTTAATGCGTTTGCCCTGATTGAGTTGGTTGAAGCAATATGGAATGGTATTGTCAGCCGCCAGGCTGTGCCGCCATTGACTCAATCCCAAGAAACCGAATTGGATCGCCGCCTAGCCGACCATTTGGATGGCCCTGAAAATGTGCAATCTTGGCACGAAGTCAAAGCTGCGATGTTGGCGAACATTGAGCAATGAGCCTGGTCATTGCATTTCATCGCGCCACCAGTGCGGAATTTATCGCGGCAAGTGCGTGGTATGAAAATAAGCGTCAAGGACTTGCCCTTGCGTGTATGGCTGAAATAGACCACTGCGTGTCGCAAGCAGCCGAGCAACCTTTGCAATATGCCATTGCGCATCAAGACATTCGCCGAGCAGTTGTGCGCAACTTTCCTTCCAGCGTTTATTTCGCCTAGAGCCGCAGCGCATTGTTGTGTTGGCGGTGTTCCATAGCCGCCGCAATCCAGATATTTGGCAGGGAAGAACAAAGTAACCTGCAACTCGGCAAGGCGATTTCACCGCAAAGCAATCCGCCATTTTTGTGTCTACCATTCGGCGGGTTGTTACGCGAACTCACCTCAGATAAACTGCTTGAAATAAATATACTTGGATATATACTTGCCACCCTCAAAAACAATCGTGCGCTAGGATTTTGGCAGCTTCCATCTCTTTAATTTATGCTTAAGGAATCAAAGCAATGTCTCAAATTACACTCTATTTAGATGATACGACGCAGGCGTTGGTGACTCAAGCTGCGCAGGCGAACGGCGTATCGAAAAGTCGTTGGGTGGCAGATATTATCCGCAAATATGCCACGCGTGAATGGCCGCAGGATTGTCTCGCGCTGGCGGGGAGTTTTGCGGATTTTCCACTGCGTGAAGCACAGCCGAGTACGTTGCCCGCCAATGTGCCGCGCTTGATTTTCTGAGAAAACACCGTGCTGATTCTCGATAGCAATACCATCAGCTATTATTTTCGGGGCGACCCACAGGTGGTGCCGCGCTTGCAGGCACTTTCTCCTGCCGACCTTGGCGTGCCCGCGATTGTGGAATACGAACTGCGTTATGGTTTGCTGTGTTTACCGCCAGAGGCGGCTAAACCTCGCTTGGAAGCATTAACGGCTTTGCTGCGACCGATACGAATTTTGCCGTTTGACAGTCAGTGTGCGGCTTACGCGGCACGTATTCGAGCCGAGCTTGAGGCGGCAGGTTCGCCCATCGGTCCGCACGATACCTTGATTGCTGCCACGGCGTTGCGTTATCACGCCACGTTGGTAACGCGTAATGTGCGCGAGTTTTCCCGCGTTCAGGGTTTGCAATGGCAAAACTGGCACGAAGCGGTTTGAACGGTATGTCGCCCAACTCCATGCGATCAATCAACTCACTGCATCGCCATAAATTCCAACGCATTGTCATCGGGGTCGCGGCAAAATAGGGCGCGGCGGCCCGATTGGCTTAAGGTGTAGCGCACGCCTGCTGCGGTGAGGCGTTTGCTCAATGCGTCCAAATCCGATACGCCCAATGCTACATGGCGGTCGCGTCCACCATGGGCGGGGCGCGTCAAACCTGTTTCGGGATTAGGCAGCAACATCAGGTGTATTTGTTGGCTGGGGGTAATGTCGTACCACACGCCGTCGAAGCTCATGTTGGGACGCTGACTATCTACATGTAAGCCCAGTAAACCTTCATAAAAAGCGCGCGCCCTCACGAGGTCGGCGGTTAAGAACGTGGTGTGGAGTATGCCAGTGATCATACGTTTGGATGCAAAGCAGGAAATGGCAGTTTAAATGCAAGCGACTAGGAGAGACTTACCGAAAGCGGGAACAAGAAGAGATGAGGAGTGAGGGCTTGACAGGGTTTGAGCCAAGCCCGAATTACAAATTACTGTCTCATTTTGATCGTAATTGTCGCCACGATGATGCCAATAACTGCGGCGATTCCAATAACAGCGATAATATTACCCAAGATACCCATTTGAACCTCCAGCAAGTTAGTTAATCACAGGGTGAAAAATTCAGCCCGAAGTAAATCTATCATATTTTTTCGCCCAAAAAAATAGCCTTAATTTACTCAAGTATTTAACGTCCCAATTTAAGGAAACTCAGATTTAGATAGCGCAAGTCGCTGCCTTGGTGGATTAAAACGAGGCTTTATCAGCAAGCACGTGATGCCATGACGCGCTCACCTGCCCACAACTGCGACACGGTTTCACGTTCACGCACCAACTGTACAGTTTCGCCATCGACCATTACTTCAGCGGCACGCGGGCGGGTGTTGTAGTTGGAACTCATGCTCATGCCGTAAGCCCCTGCGGAATGGATCGCCAACAAGGACTGCGGCGCAATGGCGAGTTCGCGGGCGTGACCGATAAAGTCACCTGTTTCGCAAATCGGCCCTACAATTTCGTAAGTTTGCGTGGGGTGCGCTTCTTGCACGACGGCGGTGATGCGATGATAGGCATCATAAAGCACGGGGCGCATCAAATCATTCATCGCCGCATCGACAATGGCGAAATGTTTTTCTTCGCTAGGTTTGACATATTCCACGCGGGTCAATAACACCCCTGCATTGCCCACCAATACGCGCCCTGGCTCCAAAATAATTTTGTGGGTGCGACCTTGTAGCGCGCCTAACAAGGCGGCGATGTAGTCAGCAATCGCGGGCGGGGTTTCGTCAGCATAGCAAATACCTAAGCCGCCACCCAAGTCCAGATGTTCCAACGTAATGCCTGCCGCCGCCAGCTCATCCACTAACAGCAGAATTTTCTCAATCGCGGCAATAAACGGGCTGACTTCGGTGAGTTGCGAGCCGATATGACAATCCATGCCTGTGATACGCAGATTCGGCAAGCTTGCCGCTTGGCGGTACAGCGCAACGGCTTCGGTATAAGCCACGCCAAATTTGTTTTGCTTCAAACCCGTGGAAATATAAGGATGTGTTTTGGCATCCACATCAGGATTGACGCGCAAGCTGATAGCCGCGATTTTGCCCATAGCGGCAGCAACGTCGTTTAAACGAATCAACTCGGCGGCGGATTCGACGTTAAAGCACAAAATATTTGCTTCCAATGCCAAGCGCATTTCCGCTTCAGTTTTTCCCACGCCTGAGAAAACCACTTTGTGTGCATCGCCGCCTGCGGCTAACACGCGCTGCAATTCACCACCCGACACAATGTCAAAGCCCGCGCCTAATCGTGCAAAGACATTCAAAACCGCCAAATTGCTATTGGATTTCACCGCGAAGCAAATGAGATGATCTCGCCCTTGCAAAGCTTGGGTAAATTGCTGAAATCCGTCCGTCAAGGCGGCGCGGGAATAGACATAACAAGGCGTAGAAAATTGCGCGGCAATGTCGGACATTGGCACGGCTTCTGCGTGCAGTTGATTGTTTTTGGTAGGGAAATAGGAATTCATCTGGATGGCGTAAATTGAACACTGGATAGATTGGATTGAGGGAGTTTTAGTGGGCCTTTATGGCCGCAGCCTAACAAGCAGGCACAGATAATGATGAAAATAAAGCCTAAACGCATCGCACGCCCCCGTTGTATAGTTTGATTTTACGTCATTATAAAGCAACATTGTCCCTTGAACGTGTGCGGACGCTTGAAACAAGTTCAAGACAATATATGAAAGTAGGAATCTAACCGACTCAAAAGGTTAGGAAAAATAGCGATAATCGCGTATAATTTGCCGCTTTTCCGCGTCGTGACCTGTTCATGGCGGGTTATCTGGAATCAGGATTATGGCAACGCATAAAGACAAAAAAAAACAAGACAAACATCCCATCGCGCCTGTTGAAATTATCCATGTGGATACCCCACAGGATTTAGAAGCGCGTCGCACACGACTCAAAGCCCTGATTATATTAGGAAAAGAGCGTGGCTATTTGACCTACGCCGAAATCAATGACCATCTGCCCGATATGCTTGAAGTTGAGCAAATCGAAGGCGTTGCCAGCATGATTAACGACATGGGCATCAAAGTGTGCGATGTTGCGCCCGATGCTGAAGCGATGATTATGACCGATGCCGCGCCTGCGGTGGCGGACGAAGATGCAGCTGAAGAAGCAGAAGCCGCGCTTTCCACAGTCGATTCCGATTTTGGTCGCACCACCGATCCTGTGCGTATGTATATGCGCGAGATGGGTACCGTCGATTTGCTGACGCGCGAAAAAGAAATCGAAATCGCCAAGCGTATCGAAGATGGTCTGAAGCATATGATTCAGGCGATTTCGGCATGTCCTGCGACCATTGCCGAAATTTTGGCGTTAGCCGATAAGATCGAAAGCAATGAAATGCGTGTCGATGAGCTGGTCGATGGCTTTGTCGATGGCGAAGATCAGTCCATGATCGGCACGGAGGATGAAGATGTCGATCACGATCATGACGACCATTCAGGCGATGTTGATACTGAAGAAGACGAAGAAGCTGCAGCAGCAGCCACAGCGGCGGCAGCGGCAGCTGACTTAGCGCAATTGCGGACGGATGCGCTGGCACGTTTTAAAAATATCGCTGACTTGTTCGACAAAATGACCCAGTCTTACGAAAAGCAAGGTGGCCGTAACAAGCAGTATGACAAATATCAGCAAGGAATCTCCGAAGAACTGATGAGTTTCCGCTTTTCAGCTAAGCAAGTAGATGCGTTGTGCGACACCATGCGTGGCTTGGTGGAAGATGTGCGTCGTTCCGAACGTCAAATTCAAGAACTGTGCATCACTAAAGTTAAAATGCCGCGCCCGCACTTCATCAAGGTGTTTCCTGGCAATGAAGTGAACTTGCAGTGGGTGACACAAGAACTGCAAAGCAAGAATCCCTACAACGAAGCCCTATCGCGTTTTGAATACGCGATTGTTGAACATCAGCAACATTTGATTGATCTACAAAAACGTGTGGGGCTGCCCGTCAAATCGTTGAAAGAAATCAACAAGCAAATGACCAACGGGGAAGCCAAAGCCCGTCGCGCCAAACGCGACATGATTGAAGCGAACTTACGTCTGGTGATTTCGATTGCCAAAAAATACACCAATCGCGGCTTGCAATTCCTTGATTTGATTCAAGAAGGCAATATCGGCTTGATGAAAGCCGTGGATAAATTTGAATACCGTCGCGGTTACAAATTCTCCACGTATGCGACTTGGTGGATACGCCAAGCCATTACCCGTTCCATTGCAGATCAAGCGCGCACCATCCGTATTCCTGTGCACATGATCGAAACGATCAACAAAATGAACCGCATTTCGCGTCAAATTTTGCAGGAAACAGGGATCGAGCCTGATGCCGCAACGCTGGCGGAAAAAATGGAAATGACCGAAGACAAAATCCACAAGATTTTGAAAATCGCCAAAGAACCTATTTCCATGGAAACGCCCGTGGGCGACGATGATGATTCTCATCTCGGTGATTTTATTGAAGATTCCAACACCACCGTGCCGATTGATGCGGCGGTGTACGAAAGTCTGCGTGGTGCTACCAAAGATATTTTGGATAGCTTGACCCAACGCGAAGCCAAAGTATTGCGTATGCGTTTCGGTATCGAAATGAATACCGACCACACGCTGGAAGAAGTCGGCAAACAGTTTGATGTGACCCGTGAACGTATTCGCCAAATTGAAGCGAAAGCGTTGCGTAAATTGCGTCATCCTTCGCGCTCCGAACGACTGAAAAGTTTCTTGGATAGCGAAAACTAGAAACCGCAAGTCTGGGCGACAAAATCCAAGTTTCAGATTTGTCGCCCCAGCAGGTTTAGATTACAATCACGCCCCTTCGATGCGCAGCACACGCTGCCATCCCAGTTTCGGGTCGTTAGCTCAGTTGGTTAGAGCAGAGGACTCATAATCCTTTGGTCCACGGTTCAAGTCCGTGACGACCCACCAACCTTTAAGGCTTGCAGCGATGCAAGCCTTATTCATATCTAACGGCTTTTCGCTTGACCTGACCACAACGGGTACACTATGTTTGAACAATCTTTTAAAAATATCGACGACATTCTGCACAAAGATGCGGGATGCGGTAGCGAATTGGACTATGTGGAACAAACCTCTTGGGTGTTGTTTCTCAAGTATTTAGAAGATTTGGAGCGCGACAAACACACGGCGGCGGAGCTGGCGGGTGAGGTGTATCAGCCATTGATCGCGGACGAATTCAAATGGCAAACGTGGGCGATGCCCAAACTAGAAGGCAAACTCGATCACCACGCCGCGCTGACGGGCGACGATTTAAAAGACTTTGTTGACCACAAGCTGTTTCCCTATTTGAAAAAATTCAAAGCGAGTGCGACCCACCCCGATACGCTGGAATACAAAATCGGCGAGATTTTCAGCGAGCTGAAAAACAAGGTGCAAAGCGGCTATAACCTGCGCGAGATTTTGAACATCATTGACGGGCTGCGCTTCCGCTCCAAAGCCGACAAGCACGAAATGTCGCATCTGTATGAAGACAAAATCAAAAACATGGGCAACGCGGGGCGAAACGGCGGCGAGTATTACACCCCGCGCCCGCTGATTAAAACCATCATCAAAGTCGTCGCACCTAAAATCGGCGACAAAATCTACGACGGCGCAGTCGGCTCGGCGGGCTTTTTGGTCGAAGCATTTGAATACCTCAAAGCAAGCAAAGACCTCTCCACCAAAGACGTGGAAACCCTGCAAAAGCACACTTTTTACGGCAAAGAAAAGAAAGGTTTGGCGTACATCATCGGCACGATGAACATGATTTTGCACGGCATTGAAGCCCCCAACATCGTGCACAGCAACACCCTCGCCGAGAATCTTGCCGACATTCAGGAAAAAGACCGCTATAGCATCGTGCTGGCAAATCCGCCCTTTGGCGGCAAAGAACGCGCCGAAGTACAGCAAAACTTCCCGATCAAAACGGGCGAAACCGCGTTCTTATTTTTGCAGCACTTTATCAAAATACTCAAAGCGGGCGGCAAGGCGGGCGTGGTCATCAAAAATACCTTTTTGTCCAACACCGACAACGCCTCGGTCAGCTTGCGCAAACAGCTTTTAGAAAGCTGCAATCTGCACACCGTGCTGGATATGCCCAGCGGCACATTCACAGGCGCGGGCGTGAAAACCGTGGTGCTGTTTTTTGAAAAAGGCGCGCCTACCCAAAAAGTTTGGTTTTATTCGCTCAACCTAACCCGCAACCTCGGCAAAACCAACCCGCTCAACGAAGCCGACTTGGCAGATTTCCTTGCCCTGCAAGCCACACAAGCCGATTCCGCCAACTCATGGTCAGTCAATGTCGCCGACATCGACCTCACGACCTCTGACCTGTCGGTGAAAAACCCCAACCGCAACGACGAAGTGCAACACCGCAACCCGCAAGACATCATGGCGGAAATTGCAAAATTGGATGCGGAAAGTGCGGCGGTATTGGCAAAAATTAGGAAATTATTGTGACGATGCAACGAAACACACTACCATTCTTGGTGAGTCCTTCGACTTTGCTCAGGACGAACGGAAGGTGTGATTGATATGTCATTTTGGGTTTACATTCTGCGCTGCGCCGATGGTAGCTACTACACAGGTCAAACCGACAATCTCGAACATCGCCTGTACCAACACCATGCGGGAGCCATCACCAGTTGCTACACCTTTAAACGGCGACCGCTGCAACTGACTTTTTCCCAAGATTTTCCCTCCCGCGAAGAAGCCTTAGCTTCTGAACAACAAATCAAAGGCTGGAGCCGCAAAAAGAAAGAAGCCATGATGCGCGGCGACTGGGACGAAGTATCCAAACTCGCCAAATCCCCCCACTCCGTTCGCCCTGAGTCGAGAGCCGTGAGCGAGTCGAACGGTCGAACGATCGAAGGGCAGGACTCACTCGTGCCCGTTCATGGTTCGACCGTTCGACAAGCTCACGACTCACCACGATTGGCGGACACTGCATCACATAACCCACCAACCGTTCGCCCTGAGCCCGTCGAAGGGCAGGACTCGCTCGTGCCCGCTCATGGTTCGACCGTTCGACAAGCTCACGGCTCACCACGAACAGGAGAAAGTGTATCGCACACTCCCACACCCGTTCGCCCTGAGCCCGTCGAAGGGCAGGATTCACTAGTGCCCGCTCATGGTTCGACAAGCTCACCACGAACGGAGTTAGGTTCACTACAAATAACAGGAGACATGCTGAAATGAGGGCTGGTTGGGAATTAAAAACCATTGGCGAAGTGTGTGACGTTATTGGAGGTGGTACGCCATCGAAAGGTAAGTCGCACACTACCTATTACACTGGCGACATTCGCTGGGCAACAGTTAGGGACATGAAAAGCGATTTGATTTCGGACACTGAATTCAAAATCACACGAGAAGCGGTCAAAGCCAGCGCGACAAATATCATCCCGCAAGGCAATGTTGTTATCGCTACCCGTGTCGGCTTGGGCAAAGTTTGTCGGATTGAATATGAAACTGCCATCAATCAAGATTTGAGGGGCATCATTCCCAAAGACGTGGGCAATCTGTCTGTCCCATTTCTATTTTGGTGGATGAAATCAGTTTCCACGGACATCGTAAAGGCAGGTAAAGGCGCAACCGTTCAAGGGGTCACGCTACCTTTCATCAAATCATTACAAATACCAATGCCCCCTCTCCCCGAACAGCAGCGGATTGTGGCGATATTGGATGAGGCTTTTGCGGGGATCGCCACTGCCGCCGCCCATGCCGAGAAAAACTTAAGTAATGCCCGTGCGCTTTTTGATAGTCATCTTCAATCGGTTTTGTCCCTGCGTGGCAAAGGATGGATAGATAAAACCATGCCTATCCGCTTGGTACACCCATTTTATAGGTAGTGACAATAATTCATATATCCGTTTGACACACTGAGTTATTGGCGGTAGCGTCCAATGGTATGAAGATAGAGCAACCAGAGACGAT
>JAQTTV010000029.1 GCA_028710565.1 Gallionella sp. | reverse complement strand
CGCACCCGCCCATCCCGCTCCACGCGGTGACGAGCTTCCAAGACTTTTTTGATTTCTACACTCAGTTTGATTTCCATCTGGACATTGTCTGCTATTTTTCGGGGTTTTCAAAGGCGATGGGTATATAGCGTTTTTGGCTGGTTTTGAGTAGCGTTAGGTATCACGATTAAGTGCAGAAGAAGGATGGGGGTATTGATATGCACTCACAGCTGTTTACCTGCCAGAACTGAAGCGCAATCTCGCCCTCATCTGTTCGGTCACAGTTCAACGACATAGATAACTTGAAACTGCAACCCAAACACGACGATAGCTATTTTTGGTATTGGCTTCACCCCCCAACACGATCAAGTGAGCTGTACCTGTTATGTCCAGCGCGTCCTTGCAAGCGAGTGCTTGCGGCGAGGCTAGAACGATTTGCGGATCGTTGGCATTCAAAACAGCATAGGTTTCGTGCTGATGTTGCAGGGTATGCGTTTTGGGATCGTAGCGATCCAGCAAGCCTGTGGGATGTTGTTCAGGATGGGGCGAAATTTGAGCGAGGAAGGTGACCGACTGCCCATCTGCCGCCGCGAGAGTGGCATAATCCATCGCCTCACTGTGCGCCGCAGGGATAGCACAGATCAGCAGCAGCCAAGCGTAGTTGATTTTCCCCAACTCATCCTCCGTTAATGCGTTGTTTTACTCAGCAAAGGCAAAATTGCAACAGCCGCCTTTTGCGCCGTATTCTGACGTAAAGTGCGATGCAGTTGCAAGAAAGTCGCTTCCAATTCGGCAAGCGCGCCGTGGTCATTGACGGCATTGAGCAAGGCTTGGCTCAAGTTTTCAGGCGTGGCATCGTCTTGCAACAACTCTGGCACCACAAAGCGTTCACACAAAATATTCGGCAGTCCCACATAAGGCAAATAATTTTTGTTTTTCATCATCTGCCACGACAGCACGGGCATTTTGTAGGTAATCACCATGGGACGTTTGAGCAACGCGCACTCCAACGTCGCCGTACCCGAAGCCACCAACACCCCATCGGCGGCGATCATGGCATCTTGTGCATGACCAAACAGCAAGGTAATCGCCAGCCCTTCCGCGCCGCTGTCGTAAATCGCTTGTTCAAAAATTTCACGCGTTTCACGGGTAATCAGCGGCACGAGAAAGCGCGCATCGGGGCAAGTTTCAGTAATCAGTTTGGCGGTTTCAATATACGTTGCAGCCAAGGCACGCACTTCACTTTGACGCGAACCAGGCAAAAAAGCGAACACATTGCTGTGCAGTGGCAAGCGCATCCTCAACCGCATCTCAGTACGATCAGGCTGTTCAGGCAACATATCTGCCAGCGGATGACCGACATACGCCACAGGTACGCCCGCTGCTTGGTAAATTTTCGGCTCGTGCGGGAACAACGCCAGCACCAAATTAACAGCCTTTTTAATTTTATGAATACGCTCACCGCGCCATGCCCAAATCGAAGGACTAACATAATGCACGGTGGTAATGCCGCGCTTTTTCAATGCAAGTTCAAGATTGAGATTAAAGTCAGGCGCGTCGATGGCGATAAACAAATCAGGACGATTTTTCAAAAAATAACGACGCAGTTGATCGCGGATGCCAACGATTTCACGGTAATGACGCAACACTTCCACATAGCCGCGCACCGCCAATTTTTCCATGGGAAACAAAACATTCATCCCGACGGACTGCATTTTCGCCCCGCCTATACCGACGAATTCAATATCAGGACGCACCTGTTTCAACGCCGCCATCAAATGACTGCCCAGCAAATCTCCAGAAGCTTCACCTGCTACGATACCAATAATAATTTTTTTCACGATATATAACAGTAGGTTAGCTTGAGCGCAAGCTGCGCCCAACAAAGTCACGCGGTAAACGTTGGGCTTTGCGCCTCAAGCCAAGCTACAGACTGAATTTTCAAGAAAAAAGGTGGATGCACTACGTTTATCCACCCTACGGAATTTCTGCAATTGCAACAGAGATGCGCCTATCGACGCATCCTACCTTAGAACCCGTTTACGATCTTACTGCGAGGCCGTGATCGAGGCTCATGCGCTGCTCTTCACCCCGCTGACGACCTCTCGCTACAGATCGTAAACAGGTTCTTACACCTCGCACTGTCCCTTATTGACTTCCAAACTCAAACTAAACACCTCCGCACGGACGGCAAAAGTCACGGTAATTTCAACCGCTTGCATGATTTTTTCAAAGCCAGCTTCGGATTGGGAGACCGTGAAATAGGGTTGAGCGTTGATCGTCACGGGATGAGAAGTGGCGAGGATGATATGCCCACCTAACACGCCATCGTCTAGCGTCAAGCCATTGACATCATTCAATAATAACGGCTGCCCCAAGCCGCCTAAGATGGTGTTATCGGTGGCGACAAATCGTCCTGCGTAACCGTCGCAACTGGGCATTGCCAACAGCAGGCGCACGGCGACTTCACCCGTAGTCAGTTCCGCACACGTGTAGCGCGCTTCGATGCAATTTTCACTGAGTTGCAGGGTTTTGCTGATGATGCCGCCGCTTGCCAAATTTGCTTGGAATTGCAACGAGTCTTCATCCGATGCCAACAAGCCATAATTATTGATGGCCTGACACCCTTGCGCTGTTTGCAAGGTTTCGGTAAATACGCCTTGGGGCGTGAGGTCAGTCAATAAATCGGCATGGGAAATTTCGTGCTTGAAAGCCACGCGGTCGTGCGGGTTGGCAATGCCGTCTCCCGCGTGTTCCGATGCCTCTTGGCTTCGTTGAATCTTGGCAAAGTAATGTTCGGTTTGACGACGCAGCGTATCGCCGAAATTGTGATTGAGGCGGTAATCGTCCAATTCGCAAATACCCGCGTGACCATCCAATTTGACGATGGCTTGCAAGGCGTTGTTGTAGATCGCATATTCATCCGTGCCATCGCGGTCATAATCGCTGAGCGCGGGTACGATGCGCGGGGTCAGTTGGTCAAGTTTTGCTTCCAAACGCACGATGGCGTTATAGACCGCGCGACGCAAATGTGGCAAATAAAGCCCGCCGAACAAGCCGTGCCAATAGGCATCATTGGCTTGGGCTTCATACAAATCATCTAGCAAATCCGCGCTGCATTTGCCGTCAGGTAATTGGGCGACGCGCAACGACAGGCTTTGCATGCGCTTGTGCATCCAGTTAGATTCTGGGTAACGGGTGAAAAAGTTTTTCCAAATCCCGCCGCGAATGTTGGCTTTATGTTCTTCGTAGCGACCTGATACTTTTTCGCGTGCCACCAAGTCGGCATAACGCGCCGCTGCTGTGGCGGGCAACGTCCATTCGTTCATTTCAATGTAGGACGTGGTGGGCAAATACACGATGCCGCGTGTTTTCACCGTATCGTGGTAATCCTGATAAGTGCGCGGTTTGATTTTTTGCGAAGCCAACACGCCGACAATAAAGTTTTCCAGCCATTTTTTCTCATAAACCCATTCGTAGGTTTCGGGCCAAATACCAAATTTTTCGATGTCGTCGAAATACACAGCCGCCGCATTTTCACCTTGATCCGCCAACCATTCCATATAGCTGACCACTTCGTGCGCGGGTGCGAACGGAATGCGGTAACGCAAGCCTTCCGAAATCGGGAATAAATCCAAAGGCTTACCGCCTTCTTCCGTGGTGTAATAACCATTCAGCTCCGCCATCTCTTTACCCGCGCACAGGAAATGATAGTCATCGACTGTCACGTAGCGAATGCCTGCATCGGCTAAAGAAGGCACGACAGTCGCTTCCCACACGCGCTCAGTCAACCAAGCACCTTGCGGACGTTGCCCGTAGCGCGTTTCCAATTTATCCGAAAAACGCGTCAATTGCCCAAAGCGGTCTTGTTCAGGAATCACCGCCAACACGGGTTCCGTGTCGCCCGCGCCAAACATTTCTACCTGCCCGCGTGCCACCATCTCGCGCAACAACACCATGTCTTCAGGGAATTTGGCTTCTAAATAATCCAGCAACCAGCCGCTGAAATGCACCGCGAAACGGAAGTCAGGGAAACGATGCAGCACCTGCAAAAACGGGCGATAGCAACGAAAGTGCGCATCGTCGATGACTTCAGGGAAATTGCCGACGGGTTGGTGCGCATGCACACCGAAGAGAAGAGAGATGGTTTTTGACATGATTAAATCTTCTTTGAATTTTAAGATGGGTTATTTCAAATCACCTTGCAAGGCCGTCCGTGAATTGAACGACCTCAGCATAAGCAATATTTATGACTATTTAATGCACCAATGCGCGAATTCTAACGAAGCCTACTCAGAACCGCGTCTCATGGCACCACCTGCTTCAGCATAACCACCGCCACGACTGATTGGGTTATCCAATTCTGCGGGTGGAACGAGTTTCAGCAAACGATACAGTTCGCGTAAGTTGTGGCGATACAAACGATCAAAACTTTTCACAGATTGTGAAGGATTGTCGTCACCAAACCACCAGAACCAATCAGAGCTTTCACAAGAGCAAAGTTGTGCTTCTGCGGCGGCTTGTTCCTCGATTGTCAGCGTACCACTGGCCATTGCAGTATCGAAACTTGACTTAGCAGCACACAGCAAATCCCAAGCGCGGTTTTTGTCCTTGCTGCCAATCCACGTCGCAAAGTTGCCATACACCCAACTACCCGCCATTAAATTAGGCAAAGGACGCGGCTTCGCGCTGTCGGTACGTAATGCAGTCAGGCGAAGGTAGTCTTCATAAGTGTGCGTATGGATATTGTTTTGTGCCTCCAACGCAGCATACAGCCCATCCAAGAAATAAAATCCGTTGTAAGGATAGTATTCCCACGCATTTTCGCCATCCAGAATCACACTCACCACAGGGGTTTCGCCATGTGGCGCATGACGACCAATTTGGTCAACTTGCTCGACAAAATGGCGGGCAGCATCTTGACCATGCCAATGCGAATACTCAAAACCAATCAAATCCGACAACTGGTCGTCGCGGAAAAAGCAGCTCATCGTGGCATCACCTTGTACATATTGATACGGGCGATAGAGATAATCTTGTTTATGCGAGGTATCCTGATGACTCTGGCGCAAACTATTGGCTAACACGCCTTGACCGCTGGCAATCCAACGACAACCTTCCGCCGTCATCACCGCCAAGGTTTCATCCGAAATCGACCCTTCCGCAGGCCAGAATCCGTGGGGTACTTTGCCAAAACGCGAAGCATGACTTTGTTTTGCCTTAGTGATATGCGCCGCTACACGTTGTCTTCCGCCTGGATAAAACGCAGTTTCAGGCATCGGCGCATGAGGCATAGCCTGCTTCGCGCTCGCGAAGTCAATCAACAAAGGGGCGAGTGGATGGTAATGCGGCGTGGCAGAAATTTCAATTTGCCCCGTTTCTGCTAATTTCCGATAACGCGGAATCACGCCTGACACTAATTCACCAATTAAATCGACCAGCAGCATACGATCTTGATGGGTAAAACCTTCACTTTTCGCCATCAATTTCAATAACAAAGGATGTTCTCGCCGAACACTCTCACCAAACCAAGCGAGGTGATACCACGTCAACAAATCTGCCATATATTGCCCAGACAGATAAGTCAATGCCACCTCTCCATAGGACTGCATCTGCGCATGCAATGCTTGCAATCGTTTATAAGCGGGATACGGTGAAATCATTTTCGCGTCATTACTACGGAAACAAGCCTCTAAGACCAAATTCCGTTGCGTTTGCGTCAATTTGCAGGAGTCATCATGTGCTAACAAGCGCAACAAAGGATCGCGTAACTGTCCCGTGGCAAACTGATCGGCGTAGTCCTCCAGTTGATCGAGCAATATCGGCACAAAATTGATGACCGCACGCACTTTGGGATAGCGTTCCAAGTGGTACGCCATATCCGTGTAATCTTTGATGGCGTGCAAATACGTCCAAGGCAATACAAAATCACCTGTAGCGTAATCGCGGTAATCTGGCTGGTGCATGTGCCAGAGAAAAATAAGGTCAACAGGTTTTTTCATAACGAGGTGACCCCGCCGAAGCGGGGTGGAGTGAGTGAAATTTAACGAATACTACGAACAACTTGCCCCAGCATTTCAGGCGTAATCAAGGTGACACCATTGGCACTGACATGGAATCGTTTGCGGTCTTCTTCAGGATTAACTCCGACAACCAATCCATCAGGAATCTTACAGTTCTTATCCACAATGACACGCTTCAGTGTAACGTACCGCCCTACATCAACATTCGGCAACAAGACTGAATCTTCAATTAAAGAATAGCTATTCACTCTCACATCGGAAAAAAGCAAAGAATGTCGCACGGTCGAACCACTCACGATACACCCGCCCGACACCAATGAATCCACTGCCACCCCACGCCGTTCTGGCTCATCAAATACAAATTTGGCTGGAGGGAGTTGCTCTTGATGCGTCCAGATTGGCCATTCCTGATCGTACATATTCAAATCAGGAACGACCTTAGTCAGCTCCATGCTGGCTTCCCAATACGAATCGATCGTCCCAACATCGCGCCAATACGGCGTATTATCTTCGCTCATGCCCACACAGCTTTCTTCAAAACTTTGGGCAAAGACGCGGTATTTTTCCACCATGTGCGGGATCAAATCCTTACCAAAATCATGGCTAGAACGGTTGTCATCCGCATCGCGTATCAGTTGCTCAAATAGAAATTTAGCGTTAAACACGTATATCCCCATGCTGGCGAGCGATATGCCAGGCTTACCTGGAATAGAGGCAGGCTGAGCGGGCTTTTCCGCGAATTCAACCACGCGAGCATTGTCATCCACCGCCATCACCCCAAAAGCGGTTGCATCAGCCACAGGGACTTCCAAACACGCCACGGTCATATCGGCTTTGTTATCAACGTGAAATGCCAACAATTTACCGTAGTCCATTTTGTAGACATGATCGCCCGCCAAAATCAACACGAAATCGGCTCCTGACTGACGAATAATATCTAGATTTTGAAACACCGCATCCGCTGTACCTTGATACCATTGATCTTCATGGATACGCTGTTGTGCAGGCAATAAATCAAGATATTCACCGAACTGACCGTTCAGGAAAGACCAACCACGCTGGATATGTTGGATCAGGCTGTGCGATTTATATTGCGTGGCTACGCCAATGCGACGAATACCAGAATTCACACAATTTGAAAGTACAAAGTCGATGATGCGAAATTTACCACCGAAAGGAACCGCTGGCTTCGCTCGCCAATCAGTCATCTGATGCAAGCGGCTACCCCGTCCGCCCGCCAAAACCATTGCATAAGTATTTTTGGTAATTTTACTGACAAAACGCGGTGCAGGGTCACCAGAAGCGTTCTGATATTTCTTTTGTAAATAACTTAATTCAGTACTCATTTTTGCCCTCTCTTTTTTACTTTGCCGTGATGTGACCATTATCATTTACAATCGCCACATTAGACAAGAACAAAGAGGAGATAAGGTGAATAGTTTAATGGAATCGCTGTTGCACGCCCGCTTGCATGACCCATTTGGTTTCTTGGGACTCCACCAGACCGAAACAGATTGGGTTATTCGTATTTATCAACCTAATGCCACACACATTGAATTGTTGGGCGAGACGATAATGGCCTTTAAGCGCGTTCACGCTGCAGGCATCTTTGAATGGCATGGCACCACCGCCCCCAACCGCCCTTACCAAGTGCGCATCTATCAAGGATCAATCTGCCATGATCTCTTTGATCCATATCAATTCCCCGCTTACCTTTCCGAACTTGATTTGCATTTATTTAGCGAAGGCACGTTACGCCAAGGCTATAATATGCTGGGTTCTCATGCAGTTGAAGTTAATGGCGTACAAGGTGTGCGCTTCGCAGTGTGGGCTCCCAATGCAGAGCGCGTCAGCGTGGTCGGGGAATTTAACCAGTGGGACGGTCGTTTAAATCCTATGCGTTTACATGGCTCTAGTGGCGTGTGGGAAATTTTCCTACCCCACATTGCCCAACATGCGCTGTATCGCTACGAAATTCGCAATCGTGAAACAGGGCAAATCATCACCAAAACCGACCCTTACGCCCAAGGTTATGAACATCGCCCCCACACCGCAGCACTCGCCGCAACCGCACATCACCATCAATGGCAAGATGCGGCTTGGATGAAGCAACGTGGCGAATGGGACTGGTTGCACGGTGCGATCAATATTTACGAAGTGCATCCAGGCTCTTGGAAACGTCATCCTGACGGTCGTCCCTATAGCTATCAAGAATTATCCAAGGATTTAATCCCTTACGTAAAAGGCATGGGCTATACCCATATTGAGTTGCTGCCCGTTTCCGAACATCCGCTGGATGAATCATGGGGTTATCAAGCCACGGGCTACTTCGCCCCCACCAGTCGTTTTGGCTCACCAGATGAGTTGCGTGCTTTTATTGATGCCTGTCATCAAGCCAATATTGGGGTCATTTTGGATTGGGTTCCCGCGCATTTCCCACAAGACAGTTTTGCTCTAGCACACTTTGATGGCACCGCTTTATATGAACACGAAGACCCTCGCTTGGGTTTCCATCAAGATTGGGGTACGCACATTTTCAATTACGGACGCAACGAGGTGAAAAGCTTCTTGATGTCCAGCGCGCACTTCTGGCTATCAGAATTCCATTTCGACGGATTACGTGTCGATGCCGTGGCATCTATGTTGTATTTGGACTACTCGCGCAAAGCCGATCAATGGATACCTAACAAATACGGTGGTCGTGAAAACCTTGAAGCGGTGGACTTTTTGCGTGCCATGAACGTGATGGTGCACGAGGATTTCCCTGGTGCATTAACCATGGCAGAGGAGTCAACCTCTTGGCCTGGCGTATCTCGCCCCACCTACGTGGGCGGTCTAGGATTCTCACTGAAATGGAATATGGGCTGGATGAATGACACGCTCAGCTATTTTGAACGAGATCCCATTTACCGTCGCTATCACCACAATCAACTTACCTTCGGTCAGATCTACGCCTATACCGAAAACTTCATTCTGCCGTTCTCACACGATGAGGTCGTACACGGTAAAGGTTCTTTATTGGCCAAAATGCCTGGCGATAGTTGGCAAAAATTTGCCAACCTGCGTCTGTTGATGGTTTATCAAATGACCACGCCTGGTAAAAAGCTCAACTTCATGGGCAATGAAATCGCTCAAGGTCGTGAATGGCAAGATAAGTGGGAGCTCGAATGGTGGCAGCTCGGTCAAGAATCGCACCGTGGCATGCACAATCTCTCCCACAATTTGAATGTGCTTTATCGTGACATCCCTGCTTTACATGATTTGGATTTCCAGACTGAAGGCTTTAGCTGGATAGACTGCACGGATGCCGCGCGCTCAGTGTTGTCGTATCAGCGACGTGCCCGCGATGGCAGTAGTGTGGTCGTGGTACTTAATCTCACCCCTGTGCCGAACAAGCATTACCGCATTGGCTTACCCAACGCAGGAGAATATCGCGAAATCCTGAACAGCGACTCCGAGTATTTTTCAGGGAGCAATATGGGCAATGCGGGCAGTATCACCACGGAAGACATCCCGTGGATGGGACTACCCTATTCAGCAGAAATTACCTTGCCGCCACTGGCTGGGGTGATTTTGCAACCCGTGTAGGAGACGGGTGAAATGAGAAACGTGAAAGGTGAAACAAACCGTCGCGCTTTTACACTTTTCATCCCAAATCCCTACTCGCCATTTCCAAGCTGTAGGGTGGATAAGCGCAGCGCATCCACCTTTTTCACCCTAAATTCAGGTGGATGCGCGTTGCTTATCCACCCTACTAACTAAAGACTCGCGACTAACGACTACAACCAAACACCATCATGTCCAAACTGACCCAATCTGCCGCTTGGCAAGCACTGAATGCGCATTTTTCGACTGTTCAATCCCTGACCATGCGTCAGCTATTTGACGCTAATGCGGATCGTTTTGCGCAATTTTCCATCCAGCTCGACCGCTTATTGTTCGACTATTCCAAAAACCGCATCACCGCTGAAACGATGAAGCTGCTTACCGCGTTAGCGGAACAAGCGCATGTAAAACACGCGATTGAACGCATGTTCGCGGGTGACAAAATCAATGTCACCGAACAACGCGCCGCCTTGCATACCGCGCTGCGCAATCGTTCTGACCGCCCAGTATTCGTGGATGGCAAAGACGTGATGCCCGATGTACGCCGTGTATTGGTACTGATGCGGCAATTTTCTGACGCGGTGCGCAGTGGCGAACATCGCGGGCATACAGGCAAGGCGATTCGAGACGTGGTGAATATCGGCATCGGCGGCTCTGACCTCGGCCCCTTGATGGTGTGCGAAGCCCTGAAAGCCTACGCCAGCCCTGACTTGCGCGCCCATTTTGTGTCCAATGTGGATGCCACGCATTTGGTCGAAACGCTGAAAAAACTCGACGCGGAAACCACGCTGTTTATCGTCAGCTCCAAAACTTTCACCACGCAAGAAACCCTGACCAACGCCCGTTCCGCCCGCGCTTGGCTGGTGGCGCAGTTAGGCAATGATGTCGATGTAGCGAAACATTTTGCCGCCGTGTCCACCAACCTCGCCGCCACCGAGCAATTCGGTATCGCGTCGGAAAACGTGTTTGAATTCTGGGACTGGGTGGGCGGACGCTATTCCTTATGGTCGGCAATCGGCTTGCCCATCGCCCTATTTGTCGGCATGGACAAGTTTGAAGAACTGCTCGCAGGTGCGCACGCCATGGACGAACACTTCCGCAGCGCGCCTCTGGAGCAAAATATCCCCGTCATCATGGCAATGTTGGGCGTGTGGTATGGCAATTTATTTGGCGCGGGATCAAATGCGGTGCTGCCTTACGACCAGTATCTGCACCGCTTCGCCGCCTATTTGCAACAGCTCGACATGGAAAGCAACGGCAAAGGCGTGGATAGAGACGGCAACCCCGTGGATTACGACACGGGCATGGTGGTGTGGGGCGAACCTGGTACCAATGGGCAACACGCGTTTTACCAATTGATCCACCAAGGCACGCGCATGATTCCCGCCGACTTCCTCGCTCCGCTGCGCAGCCACAACCCGCTGGGCGAACATCACGCTATTTTGCTTGCCAACTGCTTCGCCCAAACCGAAGCCCTAATGCGCGGCAAAACCATAGACGAAGCGCGTGCCGAATTGCTTGCCCAAGGCTTAAGCGGCGACGCGTTGGAAAACCTGTTACCGCACAAAGTCTTCCCAGGCAACAAACCTACCAACACGATTTTATTTGACCAGCTCGACCCGCACACACTGGGAATGCTCATCGCCCTGTACGAACACAAAGTCTTCGCCCAGAGCGTGGTCTGGCACATCAACCCCTTCGACCAATGGGGCGTAGAACTGGGCAAACAATTGGCGGGGAAAATTTTGCCTGAGTTGCGCGAAGGTGGCATTGCAGGCGAACATGATGGGTCAACCCGTGGCTTGATTCGACATTATTTGGAAAATAAATAGTCAGCCGCATTAAGGCATCCGTGGGTACGAATTCATTTGTACATCGCCCGAAAGGGCGAAGAAACAGAGGCAAAATCGAATAGTTTTACCTTATTCACCCACAAAAAAAGGCACACCGAAGTGTGCCTTTTTTGTTTTACCCAACGCCCGTCAAACGGGCTGCTGAGTATTAACGGTTGCCGCGATTGCCGCCGAAGCCGCCTTGACCGCCATTGCCGCCTGTGTTGCCGCCGCGATTACCACCACGGTCACCACCGAAGCCGCCTGTACGAGGTGCGCCCGTATTGCCGCCGCGATTACCACCTGCATTGCCGCCGAAGCTGCGATCACCACCAAAGCTACGTTCTTGACGCGGTGCGCCAAAACCTGTTGACGCTGCTGGATGTGCGTCACGACCTACATGGCTGTGACGGCTATCGGGTGCGCTGTGATGGAAGCCTGCGCCACCATTGTTGCCATTGCCCGTGAACGCGCTGGAACGATTGCCGCCGAAGCCTGTGCTGTTGCCATAACCACGATTGCCGCCTTGACCGCCATTGCCGCCACCGAAACCACCGCCATTACCGCCACGATTGCCACCGCCGAAACCACCACCGCTGCTGCGACGCGGTTCGCCAGAACCAGAACGTTCGGAACCGCCTGTGCGCATCTTGAATTTAGGCTCTAAACCTTCAATGGTGTGCATTTTCAGATTTTGGTCTGTGTAGCGTTCGATACGTTTCAACAATTGTGCATCACGGTTAGAAGCGAAGGAAATCGCGATACCCGATGAACCACCGCGACCCGTACGACCAATACGATGAACGTAATCTTCTGCGAACTTAGGCAAGTCGAAGTTAATCACGTGGGATACACCGCGCACGTCAATACCACGTGCTGCCACATCCGTTGCCACCAAAATACGCACGGTGCCGTTACGCAAGTTTAACAAAGTACGATTACGTTCACGTTGGCTCATGTCGCCGTGCAATGCAGCAACCGAGTGACCCAACACAGACAATTGATCCGCAATGCTATCAGCATCACGTTTAGTGGCGGTAAATACAATCGCTTGGTTCAATTCAGCATCCGTCAACAGATGATTCAACATCTTGTTTTTGTGCGCCACGTCATCCGCGAACATCATGCGTTGTTCGATGTTTTCGTGTTTTGCTTTCGCAGCAGACACAGAAATACGTTTTGGTTCTTTCAATAAACGCGTCGCCAAGTTGCCAACCACGCCGTCCAAAGTTGCCGAAAACAACAAGGTTTGACGTGTTGCTGGTGTCGCCGCAGCGATGCGTTCTACATCATCCACAAAACCCATGTCCAACATACGATCCGCTTCGTCCAAGATCAACATTTCCAAACGGGAGAAGTCGATACGACCGCGTTCCAGATGGTCGATCAAACGACCTGGTGTTGCCACCAGAATGTCAACTTGACCCGACAACATACGGTTTTGCACTGGGTAAGGCATCCCACCCAAAATGCTGATGATTTTGAAGCGCATGTTTTTGCCGTACTTAGTCGCAGCATCACACACTTGTTGTGCCAATTCACGTGTTGGTGTCAGTACCAATACGCGTGGACCTTTGCTATTAGTCACAGCAGAAGGTGTCGCCAAGCGGTTCAACGCAGGCAGAATAAACGCAGCGGTTTTACCACTCCCTGTTTGGGAAGAGGCCATCAAATCATGGCCAGCCATGATTTCAGGAATCGCTTGCGATTGAATCGCTGTTGGTTCTGTATAGCCAGTTTCAGCAATAGCTTTCAGAATGGCAGCGTTCAGGTTTAAATTTTCAAATGTCATGTTATTTTTTCTCTATTAAATTCCGAAGAAAGACAAAGCATAATCACGTCAAAACCATACCCTAGTACGCAAAGTACCAAAATAATTCGACACGAAACAGATTTGTATATTTCCCCAGCAGGGCGCGCAGGCAGTAAAACAGCCGTTGTAAAGGCAGACGATTAACTGGCGCAAAAACATCGTTGCTAACCAGAAAACCCAAGACCCTAGTGGAATCTAATGGAGCTTTTTAGACAGGTGCGATTTGAATACGCACGAGAGGTAGGTCGGAAACGATGAACTAAACTGCCGCAAGGTGTGCGGCAAGGCGCGCATTATACGGATAGAAAAAATAAAAGCGAGGGGAATTTACAAAAAAATCAAAATTAGCGCGTAATACACGAACAGTCCGCAACGACAAGGACAAGACACGCTGTCGTTTGCATCCTAAAAACGTGGCATTTGCATAACCCAACCTATGCCAGCCAGCCCTGACAAAAAAATCAGCAAATTACCCCAGACCCAATACAAATAGCGACGCGACAACTTTTCAGGGGTAAGATTGCTAATCACAAAGAGTTTGCCATCGGCGGATTGTCTGATGACATGAATGTCGGCTTGGGTTTGTGCTTCGGCAATTTTTTTGCTTACCTCACGCTTTGCGGCACGGCGCGCCAACATCCATTCCTCTTCGCCAAGCTGCCCATCCGCATTCAAATCAAAACGGGCCAGCAAATCAGGCATATTCTGCTTCCACTGAGCCAAAAGCGCGTTATGTTCAGCATGTAAATCAAACGTCAATGAACCGCCGCCTTGGGTGCGCAGCTCGCCCAATACATACAGTGGGTCGTCTTTTAGCAACAGCCATTCGGTATAGCGACGTGCGCCATTGGTCCATTGTTGATAATCTTGGGTGACAATTTCGGCATGTTCGGGGTCAATGGCGCAGTCTCCCGTGTCATCGCGCAGCACAAAAATGGCATCACTCTCGCCACTTTCGCTGGTATACCATTCGTGTTTGTGATTTTTTTGCTCGATACGATAGCGATACCACAAACAAGGACGTTTAGAGAGCCTACCCAATACAGGAGCGTCCGCCGCGAAGGGATAGCCACGCCCCATCAGTTCGACATAACCTTGCGCCGCAGAAGCCACTTTGGATGTCGGCGTATTTTGAATCGCGCGATATTTGCTCAAAGCTGACTGCCACGCGAACACACTAATCAGCGACATAATGGATAAACAAACCACCCAACCCACGCGAGATCCAAGCTGCACCGCCACCAATAGCAACAACAGTTGCACACCTGACGTGGCAAGCTGGATTTTGCGCAGTCTTTCTAACATGATGCTTTATTTAAACAACAGCTTTATATCGACATCTCTCTTTTCTTCCTCGGCAAATTTTAGCAACGTTTTCGCCTCGAAATTAAACATCCCTGCAATGATGCTGGCGGGAAAGACTTCGATTTGCACATTATTGATATTGACCGACTCGTTGTAAAACTCACGTCGATCCGCAATCGCGTTTTCCAGAGCGGTGATGCGATGCTGCAACTGCATAAAACTTTCGTTGGCTTTTAACTCAGGATAAGCTTCAGCAATGGCAAAAATCCCGCCTACACTGGCGCGCAAAGATCCTTCCGCCAGCCCCAACGCGGCAACATCATGATTTTCACGCGCCGTTTGCACTTGAGACCGCGCCTGTATCACTTTTTGCAAGGTTTTTTGTTCAAACTGTTTGTACTGTTTACACACTTCCACCAGCTTGGGCAATTCATCGTGACGTTGTTTCAATAGAACGTCGATATTCGCCCACGCCTTTGCTACGGCATGTTTGACATTCACTAGCTCATTGTAAAGGCTGACCCCGTAGAAAAAAGCAACCGCCAGAATACCGATAAAAACGAGTAGAACGATCATTTTATGCTCCTTGAGCGTATAAAAATCTATGGAAACGCTGATTAAATATTCCGTTCGTGGTGAGTTTATCGAACCATGAATGGAAGATTTAATGAAATTAATAGATTAAATCCGTTCACCCTTCGACCATTCGACAAGCTCACGGCTCAGGGCGAACGGATTTAATCAGCACCTCACTAGGCGAACTATGCCGTACGGCGACAAGCAACTAAGTAATTCACATCCGTATCATTACCGAAAGTATAGTTTTTATTCAAAAGGTTATAACTCATGCCCACCAAATCATCCACGGTCAAGTCGGCGTTACGACAAAACTGCGCCAATTCAGAGGGTTTGATAAATTTCGCATAATCGTGTGTACCGCGTGGCAATAAATTGAGCACATATTCCGCGCCCAAAATAGCGAACAAATACGACTTAGGATTACGATTCAGGGTTGAAAAAAATACCCAACCATTCGGTTTGACCAGCTTGGCGCACGCCGCCACCACACTTTGTGGATCAGGCACATGCTCTAACATCTCCAAACACGTGACGACATCGTAGTGCTCAGGCTGTTCCGCCGCCAAGGCTTCCACGGAAATTTTACGGTAACTGACTTGCTGACCACTTTCCAACAAATGCAATTGCGCCACTTTCAAGGGCTTTTCCGCTAGGTCTATACCTGTGACGTGCGCGCCCGCTTCCGCCATGCTTTCCGCCAAAATCCCGCCGCCGCACCCCACATCCAACACTGTTTTACCCGCCAGCCCCGCTTGGCGAACGACATAGTTGAGTCTCAACGGATTGATGTCATGCAAGGGCTTGAATTCACTGTTTTTATCCCACCACTTGTGCGCCAGTTGGGAAAATTTTTCAAGTTCAATCGGGTCAGCGTTGTGCATGGTCATCGGTGTTTAAAGGTTCTAAGAAAGTTGTCGCATTTTGCGCGTCGTGTCATTTTAGCGCAAGGTCAGTCGTTCTAGAAATGCCCACGAGGGATAAGACTTGAAATCCAACTACCCTACCCCATATAGTCGAAGCTGTTAAAAACAGCCTTGCTTTACTTTTGCTAAAGGAACTTTGATGAAACGTATTATTTTATTTATCGCCACGAATATGGCGATTATGTTGGTGATTGGCATTACCTTGAATGTGCTAGGTGTGAATCATTACCTTGACAGCAATGGCGGGATTCAAATGGGCAGCCTGTTAGCCATGTCAACTGTCGTGGGCTTTATGGGTTCGTTTATTTCACTATTTATGTCGAAATGGATGGCAAAACGCTCGGTCAATGCCCAAGTGATTGAAAATCCTTCTGATCCAACCGAACGTTGGTTGTTGAGTACCGTGCAAGCCCAAGCTGCGGCAGCGGGTATTGGCATGCCTGAAGTGGCGATTTACGATGCACCCGATGTGAATGCTTTTGCCACGGGCTGGAATCGCAATAACGCGCTGGTCGCGGTCAGCACGGGTTTGTTGTACAACATGCAGCGCGATGAAGTGGAAGCGGTATTGGCACATGAAATCAGCCACGTTGCTAATGGCGATATGGTGACCTTGACCCTGATACAAGGCGTGGTGAATACCTTTGTGTTTTTCTTCTCCAAAATTATCGGCAATATCGTCGATGGTTTTCTGCGCAACAAGGACGAGGAATATCACGGTCCTGGCATCGGTTCATTCGTCGCCGAAATAGTGGCGCAATTGGTATTGGGATTCTTAGCCAGCATCATTGTGATGTGGTTTTCGCGCCAACGCGAATTCCGTGCCGATGCGGGTGCGGCAAATTTGGCAGGGCGCAGCAAAATGATTGCGGCATTGGAACGCTTGAAAATGAACCACGAACAGGCTTCTTTACCCGCAGATATGGCTGCCTCTGGCATTTCAGGCGGCGGCGCGATGTCCAAGCTGTTTATGACCCATCCTCCTCTGGAAGAACGGATCGCCGCGCTGCGCAATGCCCAGTAAGATTCGGGACGTGAATAACATATCTACGCAACGCACGTAAATTTCCAACCTTCAAAGAGCCGACGTAAGTCGGCTTTTTGTTGTCTGCTTACCTCAAAAGCCAAATCCATTCGTTTGTATCGTTCAATTCCAATTGCATAAACAGAGGGTAGGCAACTTATTGGTTAGACTATTCTTTTCAGCATTCCGCGCCGCGTCCTTCCACACCTCTGCATAGAAAAATAGTGCCGAAAATCAAGGGGTGCGACAATTTGTCACATTCCCAGGCTGTTTTTTACGCCATAGAATCCGCGTCGATTTAACCATAACGACACATGCACAAGGGCGTATTTATGAAAAAACAGCATTACTTTACCCTCAGTTTATTAACCCTCGCCGTGAGTGCCGCAGCTTATGCCGAACCTGCAATGTTGCCTGCCGTGACGGTGACCTCGACCACCATTGATGACCGTTTTGACGCAAAACGCGGTGAACCCAGCAATGTCAGTCATATCAGTGGTAAAAAAGTGGATGCAACCCATGGCAAAAACATCTTGCAGGTATTGGAAGGCGTGCCAGGGGTGACGGCAGAATTGCAAAGTGGCGATTCGTTGAAAATCACCTTGCGCGGGGTGGAAAATCAACGCTATATGGGCGAAAAACCAGGGGTGGCGATTGTGATTGACGGCGTGCCAGTAATGGAGCGCACAGGGCGGGTCAACATTGATTTGGACAATATCGAGTCCATTCGGGTGATTAAAGGCGGAGCTTCGTATTTGTTTGGCGAAGATGCCTTGTCAGGCGCGGTGGTCATTACCACCAAGCGCGGCGCAAAGATGGCGGGCTTGAGCAGTGGCATAGAAGTGGGCAGTTTTGGTTATCAAAAACAGGTGGTGACAACAGGTTTTGCCAAAGGCGATTGGGTGGGACATGTGCAGGCTTCACACACCGCTGCGCGCGATTTTTATGACCAAGGCAATTATTTGCGCAATTACTTCAATGGCAAATTGCAATACATGATCGACTCGACCAGTGATATTTCATTTGGATTTGAGCAGTCTAAACGCAACAAAGACAGCCACGGCACCGTGCGCGGGGTTGACAATGCCTATCTCGATCCGCGCAGTGCATTGGCAACCAGCGGCAAAGATTTTGCCCGTTTGTATGATGTGGGACTGGACAAAATGAACCTCAATTATTCAAAAGATTTGGGGACGAATGGCAATGTGATGGTGGGCATTTATCAATATACCGACCACACCAATTTCAAATCCAACGGTACCAGTGGCTTTTTGCGCAATGCCAACGGCACCTTAGCCAGCCCCATCAACATTTCCCAGAACCCCAATACTTATATCAATATCAACGATAACAATCAGATTCAAAAAGGGTTAAAAGCCGAATGGCGTAAAGGCGGCGAGGTGATGGCATTTATGGCAGGCTTGGATTTGCGCACCGACCAAGACCGTCAAGTGACCAGCAATGCCATTACCTATTCCGCCAGTGGCGCACCTAAGGTGGCAGCAGCACTGGTCAACAAAGCAGGCACGACCACCCTAGATGACTTGATGCAAACCAATACCCAAGCGGTATATGGCGAGTTGAAATGGCAAGCCACACAACCGCTTACCTTCACATTTAATGCCCGATACGATGACTTACAAACCAAATATAGCAGCGGGATGGCACCTGTCGCAGGCAAGCTGATGTCAGGGCAAAAAAGTTTTGGGGTGTGGTCAGAACGTGTCGGCGTGAATTATGCGTTATCCGACACACAAGAGATTTACACCAATGTATCAACAGGATTCCGAACACCTACCGCGCAACAACTGTATGGCAGCACCATTAGTCCCACAGGCGTGGGTTTGGTACAGGGCAATCCAAACTTGCAGCCTGAACAATCGTTGAATCAAGAAATTGGGCTGCGCTCAAAAGGTAGTTTATTTGGCATAGGGTTAGATTTGGATGTGGCATTGTTTCAACTGGATCGCAAAAATTTCATCCTGAATACGGGCGGGCAATATCAAACCACCGCCAATGCCCCCGTGGGCGTGATTGACCAATACCAAAACATCGGCGGGGTACGCAATCGCGGCATTGAGTTGGCTCTCAAAACTGATCGCAAAGCCATGTTTGCTACCGATTTAGCTTATACCTATTTGGATGCACGCTTTACCCGCAACGACAGCTATTGGATGGCGATGGGTTCTCGCGTCGCCCCCCTGCCTTCCAAACTGTATAACAACACAGGCAATGTCGTCCCGCGCACCTCCAAGCATAAACTCAATATCAACACTCACTATCGCTATTCCCCCGCATTAAGTTTTACCGCCGAGGTGGGGGTGCAATCAGGGCTATATGCGGATGAAATGAATATCGTATGGATAGGCGGACGTACCACCACCAATCTGATGGCAAATTATGAGTTAAAGACGGCGGGGGACGTAAAACTGTCATTCTTTGCCCGCGTCGATAATGTGTTTAACCGCTTTTACTACACCACCATACGCGGCTCGTCGGACTCCAATGGCGACGGCGTTTACAACGCACTCGACCCTTCCATTGTGGTCAACCCTGGACGTGTCTTGACCGCTGGTTTAACAGTTAAATTTTAGGAATCACCATGAAAAACAGATACCTAATTATCATCCTGTTGGGAATATCAGCGCAGGCTTTTGCTGAAACTTCGGTCAGTGGGATTGCCGCGCCCCACGCACACGGGGAACACGCTGGCCATCACGACCAGCGTTCTGGCAACTTGCCCACCGCGTGGACAACCTTGCCCATGCTCATGGTCAAGCTGCGTGGCGAGGCACGCGGCAATGTGTCCATCGTGCCGCAAAATATCGTGGCGGATCGAATCGACGCGTACTCCAACGCCACAACCTCGCCCAGTCGTCCCTTACCACTGGACATGGCGGGCGCGCAATTAGACAAACCCGCATCGGGCGGATTTCATTGGCTAACGGCGCGGGAAGAACAGGGCAATCAAGTGCGCGTGGCTTCGACCGTGTATTACTTTAGCCACCCTGGCAAAAACCCCACCACGATGTTTTTAAAACCAAAAAATGAGCTGGAGCTGATTCCGCAACCGTTTCCGCGTGAACATTCCCGTTATCGCGCCAATGAAGATTGGCAATTTTTAGTGCGCTTTAACAACCAACCTTTGCCACAACACGCGGTGCAATTGTTGACCCAAAATGGCACAACCAGCACGTTTACCAGCGATGCAGAAGGCGTGGTGACCGTGCGCTTTCCGAATGATTTTAAAGCAGAAAATACACCCGCTGCGGGACAACATAGCCACGAACGACGCAACAGCAGTTTTGTATTGGCAAGCGAGCAGCGTCAAGGCGACAAAAGCTATTTGACCAGTTTTAACGGGCAATATGGTGCGGACGCATTTGACCAGCGTGATTTAGGCATGGGCTTAGGCTTTGTGGTATTGGGGATGTTGAGCGCGCTCCCCTTATTGCGCCAGCGCGGCAAAAAGGAGACCGCATCATGCTAAAAGCATTATTCCCCACCTTGGGACGGTTACGTTTTACCGTGCAAATTGCGATGTTATTTGTCACGGTTTATGGCGGCGCGTTGTTAGGCAGCTATACCGTGGATCGCATTTCGCAAGCCCTACCGTCCTTATCTTGCGCGTTCGATAAGCAAACGGGCGACCATTGCATTTTAATTGTGTCGCAACATCAATTGCATCACCGTATCGGAGAAGCCTTAGCGAAAGCGCAGGCTTTAACCGTGCAGGTGTTTATTCCCACCTTGATTTCAGTCGCCACATTTTTTGCTTTTTTCTTCTTGTTAAACAAAGCCTTCTGTGGGTGGGTTTGTCCGATGGGAACCGTACAAGAAATCCTTTATCGCATCGGACGGCGATTGGGACGACCACTCAATCGGCTCGCACCGCAGCAAGTCGGCAAAGTCCGACCCGTAAAATGGCTGCTGTTGTTGGTACTGGTATTGGGCTTGCCGTTATTGGCGGGCATGGGCGTTGCCTCCAATGAGTTGGGCGATCCATATTGCCAAGTGTGTCCTTCGCGTTTAGCCACGACTTTATTGACCGCCGATACCGAACAATTGGCGGTGCGCACATCCACAGGGATTAACTTTTTCTTAGGCGCGTTAGGCAATGCTTTATTTGGCTTCGTCATCATCGCCGCGCTGGCGGTACGCCAACCATTTTGCCGCATCTGCCCGCTGTTATCGTGGAACGCGCTGTTTCAACGCTTGTCGCCCATGCGTTTGGTCAAGGCGCAGCACGACAAATGCGAAAAATGCAGCGTATGTCAAAAAGCCTGCCCGATGGATATTCCCGAAATTGGGCGCGAACACGGCAAAGCCGCGTTTCACGAAGATTGCACCTTGTGCGGACGCTGTGCGGAATTTTGTCCAGATGATGATGTGATTCAAATTAAGTTCTTGAATTTCAAGTTATTTGCTTCATCACGGGCATATTACAAACAACGGGTGAAGGGCGAAAATCCCGAAGGTTTGCCTAAAAATAAAGTCATCTGGCTGACCGCCATCAAAACAGATCAGCCATGAACGACTTTCTCAACCCCGCTTTATTGCCGCCCGAAACCACGTTTTTTGCAATCTGGTTGTTGGGCGTGTCGCTAGGCTTAACGGCTTGCACCGCCACCTGTTTGCCTTTTATGGGGACGTGGATTTTAGGACGCGGCGGTTCGCAACTGGTCGCCTTGCGCGATACGGGGCTGTTTGTGTCAGGACGGATCGTCGCGTATTCCTTGTTGGGTGGCATCGCAGGCGGTGCGGGTGCGTGGCTGTCCCACGCGTTGCGCAGTGGCATAGGCAATGCCGTGATTGGTTTGGCCTCCATTACGGCGGGCGTTTGGTTATGGCAAACAGGCAAATCCCACGCACCATGTCACGCCGCTCGCAGCAGCACGCCTCCATTTTTATTGGGCTTCGCGCTGAGTTTAACGCCATGCGCGCCCTTAGCTTCCTTGCTGGCGGTGTGCGCCGCTGCGGGGAGTATTGCCTTGGGTGCGGAGCATGGCGTGGTGTTTGGTTTAGGCGCGGCACTCACGCCGCTATTGATTTTATTGCCACTGATTAACCTGTTTGGCAAACATCTGCGCGACAACCGCATGTGGATGTTGCGTTGGATACGTTGGGGCGCGGCAGCGGTGCTGATTATTTTAGGCGTTCGACGGTTGCTATTGCTGTGATTGGGTGGTAATTTCAGGTGGCGGAGTCAGATCATCATGATGAAGCACGCAAGGTAATAATGCCCATTTTTATTGGTTATTTAAGGAGACGTAAAATGCAAAAAGCTTTATTCGTATTATGTGCAGTCATCGGTTTTTCATTTGCAACGAGCGTGTATGCCTGTGATGGCAAGTCGCACAAACCCGCCGCCCCCAGCACACCCGCACCAACCAAGTAATTAAATCCCTCCCGACCAATGAGCAAACCTGTCTCGGTCGGGTTAAATCACACTTAGGAGCAACTTATGGATAGAAGAACCTTATTATTAAGCGGCGTAGCACTCGCGGGTGCGGCACTCGTCGGCAGTGCGCAAGCCAGCGAACACGATCACAGTCACCATCACGACGCACCAACCCATACCAGTTTGGCAACAACTGCCGCAGATTGCTTGCAAAAAGGGCAAGTTTGCTTGAATCATTGCTTGGAATTGTTAGGACAAGGCGAGAAAGAGATGGCGGCATGTGCCAAAAGCGTCAATCAGATGCTGGCATTATGTGGCGCACTACAACAATTAGCGAACCAAAACTCGAAACAATTGAGCAAGTTGGCGGCAATTGCGTTGGATGCATGTCAACAATGCCAAGAAGAATGTAAAAAGCACGCAGACAAGCATGAAGCGTGCAAAGCCTGTGGCGAAAGCTGCGAGGCATGTGCCAAAGAATGCAAAAAGCTGGTGGGATAATGCCGCATGGGGTGCAGCTCGACATTTAGGCTAAGACATACCGCGACATGATGCCTGTTTGTTCCCTGCCCCCACGCGTACTGCTGATCGCTTTTGTCGTGTTCGTCCATGCGGCACTGTTGCTTCAGTGGTCAAGCACGCCCGTCTCACACAAAACCTCTCATCCCATGACGGTGAGTCTGGCATTGTTGGAGACGGCACCCGCGCAGACCGTTGCAACACCTGTGGAAACACCCAGCCGCCCTCAAACAGCACAAGCTAAACCGCAACCCACAACCCAAGCTATGCCACAACCCACACCACAGCCTAGTGCTATGGTGCCCAGTGTTGCCGCTACGCTTCCCGTATCAGTCACAACCAGCCCGCCCACGGTAACGACTACGGCAATGAGTGCGGTCACCACGCCCGTTTTGCCTGATCGCGAACCTGATTATCAGGCGGCTTATTTGAATAATCCGAAACCCAACTACCCTAGCGTCGCCAATCGTATGCTCTGGCAAGGCACGGTGGTGGTGAATGTGGAAGTATTGGCGACGGGCTTGGCAGGGCAACTCTCGGTACAGCGCAGCAGTGGACACGCCGTATTAGACGATGCCGCATTACACGCGATAAGCCAGTGGCGATTTGTACCCGCCCGTCACAATGGACAGCTCATCACCCAACATTTTTTAGTCCCCATTCCATTTGTTTTGAAGGAAAGCGATGATTAGCACCTTATTTTCAGATTCCCCCATCGTCAATGCCACCTTAGGCGTGTTGATTCTTTTTTCAATCGCCACTTGGTCACTTATGCTCATCAAGCTATGGCAGCAGTGGCGCGACAGCCAAGCCAACCTCGCCTTTAACAAAGCATTTTGGGCTGCGCAAAATTGGCAACAAGCCGCTCAACTCAGTGTAGATATGCAGGGAAATCAAGCCTTACTGGCGCAAGCGGGATTCGCGGAACTGCGTGAACTGCAACAGCAGAGTGCTGCCATGCAACATCTCGGCTCGCCGCAAGACGGACTGGAACGCAGCTTGCGTCAAACGGTACAAAACCTGCAAAGACAATTGGAAAGCGGACTCACCGTACTCGCCAGCATCGGCTCCACCGCGCCGTTTGTCGGCTTATTTGGCACCGTGTGGGGCATTATGCACGCCCTGAAAAGCATAGGACAAAGCGGCTCTGCCAGCTTGGATGTGGTGGCAGGCCCAATAGGTGAAGCCTTAATCGCCACCGCCATCGGCATCGCCACCGCCCTGCCCGCCGTGTTGGCATATAACTTTTTCCTACGCCGACTCAAGCTTGCCGTAGCCGATTTAGAAAATTTTGCCCATGATTTTATGCGGCTCGCCGCAAAACACCAGTACAAGTGCGAATAAACCGAGCTTTTCGATAGAGCGGATGGCGCAAGCCCCAAGCTCTGCGTCGCAAGCGAGAAGAGCAACGGTATGTGCTCGATGCCTCCTCATTACTCGGATTGATTCATGAGGCTCACAGGGCGAACGCGTTTAATCAGTACTTTTCTGAATTACGCCACTGGCATCACTTTGCTGGCGGCCAATTTCGCCCGTTCCCGTGCTTGATCGGTATCACAACCCGTTGCCAAAGCCACTCCCATGCGACGGCGAGCGAACGATTCGGGTTTACCGAACAGGCGTAGGTCGGTGTCAGGGACGGCGAGTGCGTCGGCAATGCCTGTAAAGGAAATGCCTTGCGCTTCATGTTGTCCGTAAATCACCGCACTGGCTCCGTGATTGCGCAGACTGACATCGACAGGCAATCCCAAAATCGCGCGGGCGTGTAGTTCAAATTCGTTTTGGCGTTGGGTGGTCATGGTCACCATGCCTGTGTCGTGCGGACGGGGACTCACTTCGCTGAACCAGACTTCATCACCTTTAACGAATAATTCCACGCCAAATAATCCTAATCCGCCCAAATTGCCTGTCACTTTTTCGGCGATGTCGCGGGCGCGTTGCAGTGCTAATTCACTCATGGCTTGCGGTTGCCAGCTTTCGACGTAATCACCATGCACTTGAACATGTCCAATTGGCGCGCAGAAATGCGTGGCAATGCTGCCGTCAGCGGCTTTGGCACGCACGGTCAGTTGGGTGATTTCGTAGTCAAAATGAATCATGCCTTCGACAATCACGCGACCTTGATTCACGCGCCCGCCACTGGCGGCGTAGTCCCACGCGGCTTCGACTTCATCGGGCGTATCGACTTTGGATTGTCCTTTGCCCGACGACGACATCACGGGTTTGATGATGCAGGGATAACCGATGACTTCAATTGCGGCGCGCATTTCAGCCAAACTATCGGCAAAGCGATACGGCGACGTGGGCAAACCCAAAGTTTCAGCGGCGAGACGGCGTATGCCTTCGCGGTTCATGGTCAGTTGCGTGGCGCACGCGGTGGGGATAACGGTCGCCAGTCCTTCTTGTTCGATTTTTGCCAACATATCGGTAGCAATCGCTTCGATTTCGGGCACGATAATGTGCGGTTTGACTTGCTCAATCAAGGCGCGCAATTGCTGTCCGTCCGCCATATTGATGACGTGAGCGTGATGCGCCACTTGATGTCCAGGGGCATTGGGGTAGCGATCCACCGCGATGGTCTCCACGCCAAAACGTTGCAAAGCAATGATGACTTCTTTACCCAATTCGCCGCTGCCCAGCAGCATGACACGAATGGCAGAAGGGCTTAAAGGCGTACCAATACAGAGACTCATCAATCATCCTCAACAATAAATAAAATAGGACAAAATTATACACAGCGTGTGTGATAAAAATTGTTCGGAACGAGGGATACACAGATTAAATCTTACGTTTATGATGAGTTTGTCGAACCATGAACACAAGACCAAATGAAATCCGTTCGTCCTTCGACCATTCGACAAACTCACGGCTCAGGGTGAACGGATTAAATGAACATTTCCGCCCAAAGCACTACCTTTTTGTCGGCTTTTGATCTATTTCCTGAGCCAACTCGCTACGAAGAGCTTCAACTTTGGCGTGAAGATTATCGGCTTCGCCATATTTTAAAAAATGCTGATAGCGAGAATGCGTTCCCAGCACTTTACGTGCATGCTTAATCGGGCAAAAATACTGTTCCGTGCGCGCGATGATTTCGGTCGAATACGCCAACAGCCCCACGCCATAGGAGCAATACAAGCAATGGACTTTCTCGATAATATTCAAATACGCCAAATGCTGATGATCCATCACAATGTAATTTCCCCGACTGACGCGAGCAATACGGTAAATGGGAAAACACGTCCACTGGTAAATCGTGATGCAAATATCCAACAAAAAAAGCGGAATTGCCATGCCATAGATGATGGGTGCCGTCAGATAGTTTTGCGGGCGAACCGTCATAAACCAACGAAACACACCCACTTTAACCTTGCGATGCGCTTCCTTAATAGCCTGTTCAAACAGGACTCGCTTCCCCTCAAGCTGATAGCGCAGCTGCCCTTCTTCCTGCTCAATGACGGTATGCAGCTCATGTTCAAGTGCCGCTATTTGCTCAATAATCTGTTGAATTTTATTATTCATTAAGTTTTATATCCGAGTGTGCTGCGTTTATTTAGCGCACACATTAGCACGGGAAATAGAATCATGAACACACAATGAAAACTGCCCCTATTATTCAATCGGTAAGCATCCAAAAATCTCGCCATCCGTGAGCATGACAAGCACGTATTCATGATGAAACAGGGCATAGCCGTGCGAGCATTAGCCTTGCTTTACACTTCATGGCAATTCGAGGTTTATGTTAATCTCTCACACTCTTATTGTGAAAGGAAACACCATGATCACCATTGAACAATCACCGAATCTGGTCAACGTAGCGGTACTAGGGGAATTTACCCTCGCTGACTTCAAGCAATTTGAAGACGAAGTTGTCTATGAGCTTAAAAGCCCTGGCACAATGAATCTCCTTTTTGACATGCGGGCAATGTTAAAAGTCAGCATCGACGTGGTATGGGAAGAAATTAAATTCTTTAGCAAAGAACATCATTACGACTTCAACAAAATCGCCGTCGTCACAGAAGATCCCATGCTGACATGGGAAGCTGTTTTGTCGCGTTTATTCGTCGATGCAGATATCGAAGTATTTGGTGATTACCCAACGGCTCAAGCTTGGGCTTCGGCATAATCGCTTCACTTCCTGCTCATTGGAGAGGCGCATTTCTTCACGGCTCCACCTGTCGTTTACCCCCCACTAAACTGGTCACCATCAGTACAGCAGAATAACTTGCCCATAGTAGCAAACGCGTTGCCCAATTCAACCGCTGCCAGTCTTGCGGTTGAATACGGATGGCATGTTCGGTAGCGACCAGCAGACTCTGCCGCAATACACCTGCAAATTCGCGATCTCGCACCACGAGATTCGCTTCTCTGGCGAGCATTAGGCTAAAGGGGTCGATATTCGATGAGCCTATGGTGACCCAGTACTGATCCACGACCGCCACTTTGGCGTGCAAATAACTGGACTGGTATTCATATATCTCTATCCCCGCTTCGAGAAATTTCCAGTACAAGGCATGGGTAGCATAATGTTGGAAGCGATATTCAACTTTACCTTGCAGTAGCAGCACCACGCGCACACCGCGCTGGGCAGCTTCGATCAGTGCCTGTCGAAAATTTCGCCCTGGTAAAAAATACGCGTTGGCGAGGATGATTTCGTGTTCAGCGTGGGTGATCGCGTGCAGGTACGCCTCTTTAATGTCACGTCGGTGGTGAAAGTTGTCGCGCAGCAGCAGCGTCAACAAAGGTGGCGTGTCGAGTGTCTCGTTTTGTTGCTTCAGCCAGTGACGGTAAGCGTTTATTTTGAGCCAATCGCTGCGTTGCCGAAACTTCGCCCAAGACACGCGATACCACAAGTGCCGCATTTCGAGATCAATTTCGGTTGCCATTGACCCTACAATGCGCACCGCATAATCCAAACGCGGTGCACTCGTGGCATTGACGCGATCGTTGATAATGTTGATGCCGCCGATAAATGCCGTGGTTTGGTCGATAGCAACCAATTTGCGATGCAAACGGCGCAGACGATGTCGATGGATTTTAAAGCTAAACACCTCATGCCTAAACCATTGCAGTTGCACGCCCGCAGCGGCAAATTTACTTTGCCAAGCGTCTGGAAAATCCACCGCACCAAAACCATCCACCAAAACATGTACGCGAACCCCGCGTCGTGCCGCCCGCAGCAAACTGTCCACCACCCGTTGCCCCGTTTCATCTCCCGCAAAAATATAACTTTCCAAAAAAATACTGACCTGTGCATGATCCAGCGCGGCACACAATTGCGGAAAATACTCGACCCCACAATGCAGCAAAGTGAGTTGATTACCAGAAATGGTATGGGGGACGAGGGGTGCAGGATTCAGCATCTCATGCGTAGTCGAAGTCATAGACGTTTGAGCTGGGCAGATAAAGCCGCGTGGTCAGAAATATGTCGCCACGCTGCCCCACTGTGCACTTCGCGTTGCAAAATATCAAAGCCACGCACATAAATACGATCCAGTCGCAGCACGGGCAGGCCTGCAGGAAAGCTACGTGCGGGGATACCTTGATGTTGTTGAAAAACATCATGCACCGCGATCGCCTCCGCCAATAACGCACCCAACTGGTTACGCCAATCGTTAAAATCGCCTGCGATAATCAACGGCGCGTGCGGTGGGATCTGTTCACGCACATAAGCAATCAAGCGTTCAGCTTGCTGCCGCCGCCCCTTGGCAAACAAGCCAAAATGCGTGCATAAACAATGTACGGTTTCGCCATCTTTAAGCTCAATCTGGCTGTGCAACATGCCCCGCTCTTCAAAACGATGCGCCGACATATCCAGATTATGAGATTGCAAAATCGGCCAACGACTTAAAATCGCATTGCCATGATGTCCCGCCTGATACACGGCATTTTTGCCGTAAGCGTGATGATCCCAAACCGTGTCGGCAATAAATTCATGTTGCGAGGTGGGCGGATAAGTAGGATGCCGCTGCGCATGATGCGCATGTTCCCCTTGAACTTCTTGCAGAAACACAATATCCGCATCCAGTTCGCGTAACCGTTCGCGTAATTCATGCAGCACCATGCGGCGATTGAATTGTGAAAACCCTTTATGGATATTGTAAGTGGCGATATTAAGCATGAGCGCGATTTTACAGGGCAGAGGCGCGGCGTGGGAATTATTAGCAAATTGGGGCGCAAACGTGTTGACATTAAATCCAAGTCTTACTACTTAAACAAACACTCAAATTACTAGGTTATAAATAGGGTATAATGTCCGCTTTGCGTCCCTTAATTCAAAACAAAATGCGCTATCCGATGACCGACAATCCTGAAATCGCACTTTCTTATCTAACCGCTGCCCGCAAACGACACTCCCAAGTAGAAATTGCGCACTATTTGCAGGTAGATGTGCGCACAATTAGACGTTGGGAAACGCGAGAATCCCAGCCGCCTGCTTACGTTTCCGTGGCATTGCAGCAACTTTTGCCTTTGCACATTGTACAAACTGCGCGAGGAAACTTTGATTTTATTGACCTTTTTGCGGGCATAGGCGGCATCCGTGCGGGGTTTGAAGCCGTGGGCGGGCGGTGCGTGTTTACCAGCGAATACGACAGTTACGCGCAGAAAACCTATGCCGAAAATTTTGCGGGGGGGCATGAATTGGCGGGCGACATCACGCAAATTGCCGCCGAGGATGTTCCCGATCACGATTTACTGTTGGCTGGTTTTCCTTGTCAGCCGTTTTCGATTGCGGGTGTGTCTAAGAAAAACGCGTTGGGGAAAGCACATGGTTTCGCTTGCGAAGCGCAAGGGACATTGTTTTTCGATGTGGCGCGCATCATTGCAGCTAAACGCCCCCGTGCTTTTTTGTTGGAAAACGTCAAAAACCTGCAATCGCATGACAAAGGGCGCACCTTCGACGTGATTAAACGCACCCTGACCGAAGAGTTGGGCTATCACATTCACATTAAAGTCATCGACGGCGCGCATTTCGTGCCACAACACCGCGAACGGATTTACATTGTCGGCTTCCGTGAACCTGTGGCATTAGATTGGGCGGCATTGGATTTGCCCGCCAAAAATCACACCCTCGCCGAAATTTTGCATCGCACCGATGGCAGCGAACCCGTTTTGCCGTGGGATGAAGGGAAATACTTCGACCATGCCGCCCAGAAAGTGCATGACAAATACACATTGACCCATAATCTTTGGCTGTATTTGCAAAATTACGCAGCAAAGCATCGTGCAAAGGGCAACGGTTTCGGTTTTGGACTGGTGGGCGCGGGCAATGCGGCACGCACTTTGTCGGCGCGTTATTACAAAGACGGTTCAGAAATTTTGATTAACCAAGGCGAAGACAAAAATCCGCGCCGACTCACGCCGCGTGAATGCGCAAGGTTAATGGGGTATCCAGATACCTTTAGAATTCCTGTGTCGGATACGCGAGCATATAAGCAATTCGGCAATTCTGTGGTTGTGCCTGTTGTGATGCACATCGCCAATTTGATGCAAGACATATTGAGAAGTGATGCTCAAAAAGTAGTGAGCTAACTGGTCGTTATATTTTTAAAGGAGATTGTTATGAATGAAATTTCTCGAATTCCAGCATGGGAAAATGGTAGCTTTGATGGAATGTTCGCTTGGTTCTCAGAAATGTCGGTTCGTGGTTTGTTATTTCATCCCGATGATGACCCATCTGACATTGTTTCTGTTGAGGATGGGGCAAGCATTTTTTCGGATGCGGAATCATCAGCGTTACGTCAGATTATCACCAAAATGTTTGTATTAAATGGTGATAATGTATATGAAGCTGGTTTACCCGTATTTCGTGCCAGCATTGGGCAATTCGATGCTTGATAGGTAGTGTTGTGAATTTAGTCATTCGCATTTTGCCTATATAAATTCAAAATAAAATTTAAGTGAAAGGCAGTAAATGAGCTTTGGAAATATTGATTCATTGACTCAAGCGATGCACTCACTGGGTGCGACTAGAATTTTATGTAAGCCATTGGCTGAAAATGATAATTCAAAACAACAAATCTACCTTGGAGGGAGTTTTGAAGTTCTCAAGCAGCTGCCTTTTACGGATATTCGTAGTGAGCCTGGGGTAAAGAGACAAAACTTTAAGGCATCACTTGATTTTTACTGGATAAACGAAAAGCAGCAAATCGAATGTGCTGAACATGCGCAGCTTATTCTTTATCCTGACTATCCTGAAATCAGACTTTCTGGCTTTTTGCGAGGATGCTCCATTGCACCATCAGCCATGCTGCATCCTATCCCTAAAGAGGCACGGCTACATAATAATGGCTCGGATGGTCGCCACTTGTTTTTCGGCATCACTGCTGACAATAAAATTTTTGCTTATCTTTCTGGGTCAGACAGTCTCATATCTGCGGAGTTGGCATCAAAAATTGAAAAGGGCTGCTATCAAAAAAGTGGCGTTTTATATCTCCTCACGGATATAAGTGCGGCAGATTCGCGTCTTATTTTGCTGGAACATTTATGCAAAATTTATCAAATGGGATGGCATCCATCCATGAAATTGAGCAAAGAGGGTATTCCAGCCCCCTACAAAGCCCAAAACGGTGGTGGCTACACATTGGAAGCATTGCTTGGTATTAAGCCGAATGCCAATGCCTCCCCTGATTTTATGGGATGGGAAGTCAAAGCGTATTCAGGTAGTCGAATTACCCTAATGACACCAGAACCTGATTCAGGATATTACGGACAGAGTGGTGTTGAGGCGTTCGTCAGAAAATATGGTCGTCCAATAGCCGATGATCGACTATATTTTACGGGAACGCATAAGGTTGGCATTCCTTGTATCAGCTCTGGACAAACTTTGTTATTAGAAGGCTTTGATTCAAAAACGGGGAAAATATGCGATGTGAATGGCGGCATACATTTAATAGATGCTGCGGGCAATATTTCTGCTGCGTGGACATTTAACGGGTTGATCGCACATTGGAGTCGAAAACATGCGCAGGCAGCCTATATTCCCTACAAAAAAGATGCGGCAATCCCACCTGAATATCAGTACAAAAGCCCTATTTTTCTAGGCGAGGGAACTGATTTTTCGTTCTTTCTGGCAGCTATGCAACGCGGGGATGTGATATTTGACCCTGCTTCCAAAGTTGAACAAGCAACCGCAAAATCACGCGTTAAGGCGCGCAGCCAGTTTAGAGTCACCTTGAAGAAGTTGTCTGGACTGTATAGAAAATTTGAGGCGGTTGATATTAAGTGAGCCAACGCATTCCCGCTGTTTTTATCGCCTAAATCTGGTATCTTTCCCGCTCGGTCAATATGACCGCTCCATTTTGGTGGTACGTGCGCGTCACGTACCGCCGTTGCTTATCAATACTTGCTTTGAATGAATTAACTTAAATATGACGACAGAAAATAGTGTAACGATTACCAGTTTGGATCAAGAATGCCGTGGCGTGGGGCATGTGGAGGGGAAGGTGATTTTTGTGGAGGGGGCGTTGATCGGGGAAACCGTGCGTTATACGTCCTATCGCAAAAAACCTTCATTTGAATTGGCGCAAGCCACGCATATAGCCCATCCTTCATCGATGCGCGTCACGCCGAAATGCCGTCATTTCGGCGTGTGTGGCGGCTGCTCGATGCAGCATCTGGAAGCCAACGCGCAAGTGGCGGTGAAGCAACGCATCTTGGAAGACAATCTCAAGCATATCGGCAAAGTCAAAGCGCAAATTATTTTGCCTGCGATTTATGGGCAAACGTGGGGTTATCGCGAACGGGCGCGCATCTCGGTGAAATATGTCATCAAAAAGGGCAAAACACTGGTGGGTTTCCACGAAAAGCGCAGTAGCTTTGTTGCGGATATGTCGCATTGCGAGATTCTCGCCCCCAAAATTGCCCGTTTGTTACCGTTGTTAGCCGAGCTGGTGAACGGCTTGTCCATACGCGCACAGTTGCCGCAAATCGAAGTGGCGGTGGGTGAAGCGGTGGATGCATTGGTGCTGCGGATTATGGAAAAACTGTCACCCGATGATGAAAACGCATTGCGTACGTTTGCCGATTTGCATCAAGTGCAATTCTGGTTGCAAACCAAAGGCCCTGAAACCATCGTCCCGTTTTACCCGCTGGATGCGCCTGCGCTGTCGTATAGCTTGCCTGAGTTTGGTATTGTCATGCCGTTCGCGCCTGCTGAATTTACCCAAGTCAATAGCGCGCTTAATCGCGTGATGATTAGCCGTGCGATCCGCTTGCTCGATCCGCAACCCAATGAACGCATTGCCGATTTTTTCTGTGGTTTGGGTAATTTCACCTTGCCGATTGCCCGCAGCGGGGCGCAGGTGCTGGGCGTGGAAGGCAGCGAAGCCTTAGTCAAACGCGCACGCCAAAATGCCGCCAGCAATGGCTTGTCCGCCAATACTGAATTTGCGGCGATGAATTTATTTGAAATGACCGATGCCAGCTTAGCGAAGTTGGGACATTTCGATAAATTATTGATTGATCCGCCACGCGATGGTGCAATGGCATTGGTACAATCCTTGGGCGGCGAGCATGACCCCAGTCGTATTGTGTATGTGTCATGCAATCCCGCGACCTTGGCACGCGATGCGGCGGAATTGGTGCAGCGTGGTTATGTGTTGAAAGCAGCAGGCGTGATGAATATGTTCCCGCATACCTCGCATGTGGAATCTATTGCGGTGTTTGAGAAGGTCGTTTCTTAAGAGGCAGGGGCATTTCCCTCTCCCCTGCCCCTCTCCCGCACGCGGGCGAGGGGAGTAAGTAATGCCGCGTCAAAATTTGTTGGTTGTCGAATTGGATGGTTTTGGGGAGAAAGTGATGTTGACGAAATTTCGTATGCTATTGGGCATCGCACTGGTGTGCGCAGCCTTTGTACAAGCCGATGCACAACGCCTGCGTGCGCCCTCAACAGGTGCGATGTACGTTGATCGTTTTGATCCTCAGGGCGAGGTGAAAGATCCCCAGCACTTCACGGCGCAATTTAACGATGATGTAGTGAAGTTGGGTGATGCAAACGGTCCTGTACCTTTTGATATTCAATGTCCTGTATCGGGAACGAATCGTTGGGAGAATGCACGTAGCTGGAGCTACACCTTGAAACGTCCCTTAAACCCAGGCGAGCGTTGTCATTTTACGGCGAAGGTGGGCTTGAGGTCGTTATCAGGTAAGGAAATCCGCAACGCCGAAACCTATGTCGTCAGCACGCCTGGCCCTTGGGTAGAGAGCATTACCCCATCTCAGTCAGCCTACGAAATACGGAAAATTGAAGAAGACCAAGTTTTCTTGTTAGACACGCGCTTGCCTGTCAATGCGAAATCAGTCGCGCAATTCTCATGGTGCGAAGCGGAAGGCGTAGGTGAACGCATTCCCGTGTCTGTACTTTCCAATGCAGATTATGCCAAAGTAATTAAAGCATCTGATTTTGAGTATCAAAAACCCACCCATGGCATTGCGCTGCAATGTAGTCGTCCCTTGCCTGTCGGGATGAAAATGAACCTAGTGTGGGGGCGTGGGATACAGGCAGAAGGTGGCGCAAAGGTGCTGGAAGATTCGGTATTTACTTACCAAGTGCGCACCCCATTCACTGCCCGTTTTGGCTGTGATCGTGAACGCGCCAATATGCCTTGCTCACCCTTGTCCAATTTGTGGTTAGAATTCAGCGAAAATATCAGCACCGAGTTGGCGAACAAAATTCGCTTAGTAGGTAAGAATGGCGAGCAACGACCCGAAGAATGGAGTGCTGAATACCGCGCAGCGCGCAAAGCCTTAGGACACCCGCTCCCCGACCGTCCCCCTCAACGCGACGAGGATCATTTGGATCGCGTGACCTTCAAAGGTCCCTTCCCACCCAATAGTGAGTTCACGGTAGTCATCCCCAAAGAGCTTAAAGATTTAAGTGGTCGCCCCTTGAGCAATGCAGCGCAATTTCCGCTGAAAACGCGAGTAGCGGGCTATCCGCCTTTAGCCAAATTTGCCGCAGGTTTTGGGATTTTGGAAAAAACCGAGGGTGGCGTTTTGCCTGTTACGTTGCGCAATGTGGAAGCCAATCTGAAAATGCGGGTCTTGCGCGAAACCACTGATGCCGCGATGTTAAAAACGTGGGCGGATATGGAAGCGTTTGAGGCGCAAGTCCCTGCCACGCAATCACAAGATAGTGAAGACAGCCCCTCTAGCTACGATCAGTATTATCCCCGTGAGCTGTCTTATTTAGCGCAGCGACACGAAGCCACGGTGCAAAATTTGCCCAAACCTAATGGAGAACAAGCTTTTGAAGTGGTTGGTATCCCGCTGCAAAAACCAGGTTTCTATGTGATCGAAATCGAAAGCCAGATGCTCGGCAACAGCTTGTTAAAGACCCCAAAGCCCATGTATGTGCGCTCGCAAGCACTGGTTACCGATATGTCCGTTCACTTCAAAAAGGGACGCGACAATAGCTTGGTGTGGGTGACTTCCTTGGTCTCAGGCAAAGGTGTACCGAATGCCGATGTGCATATTTATGGCTGTAAGAACAAAGCTTTAGCTCAAGGTAAAACGGATGCGTTGGGACGTATGTTATGGGCAAAGCCGTTGCCTGTTGATGACGACTGCAATAACAATGTGTATTTTGTAACCGCTCGTTTGGGCGAGGACTTTTCCTTTGTGCGTTCAGACTGGGATAAAGGCATCGAACCTTGGCGGTATAACTTGCATGATTGGGATCACATTGCCAGCCCCAAAATTCATACTGTGTTGGACCGCAGCTTGTTCCGCGCGGGCGAAACCGTGTCCATGAAGCACATTGCCCGCTTGCCCAAAGCGCATGGATTTTCCTATCCTAATCCTGCCGAACTTCCTCAAAAGGTCACGATACAGGTCTATGGCAGCGATGAAGAAATCACTTTTCCTTTAGTCTGGGATGCGCGCGGCATCGCAATTACCCAATGGAAAATTCCAGAATCTGCCAAATTAGGCATGTATAGCGTCCTAATGGGGGATTGGAATTCAACCGCCGAATTCAGGGTGTCCGAGTTCCGTTTGCCTAAGTTTAAAGGCTCGGTGCAAGCTGAAAAGCACCGTGTGGCGAATGTGAAAAAAGTGCCTATAAACTTGTCCTTGTCTTACTTAAATGGCGGCGTGGCGAGTGGGCAGCAAGTTCAGTTGTCTGGCTTATTGTCAGGCAGTTATACCTCGTTTCCCCGTTATCGAGATTACTCATTCGGCATGGATAACGATGATGAATCCAATGGCTCAACTGACGATTTAGTTTTGGATAAACAAGCCGTCACACTGGGCAAACAAGGTACCGCGCAAGTACTGATGCCATTGACTAAGCCTGTACTAAGGCCGATGGAGTTGCGCAGTGAAATGACATTTAACGATCCCAATGGTGAAGTGCAAACCATCGCAGGGGTAACCGAAATCTGGCCTGCTGAAGTCATGGTGGGCGCGCAAATCAAGGATGAGGAAAATGCCGAGGGCACACATGCTTTGCAAGCCATTGTGCTCAATATGGAAGGCAAACCGCGCGAAGGGGTGCAGGTTACCGTGATGGGTGAACATCGTTGGGAGTTTGTGCATCGCAAACGGATTTTGGGCGGATTTTATAGTTATGAAACCGAAAAGCATCGCGATGACTTGGGTACGCTGTGTAGTGGCAAAACCAATCAATACGGGGTATTTAGTTGTACCGTGTCCGCAAAACAAGCGGGATCCATTAGGCTTAAGGTGCTGGCTTTAGACGGTAAGGGGGGCGAAAGTCAATCTGACCTGCGCTATTACAATTCCAGCGAAGGCGACTTCTGGTTTGACCAGCAAGATCAAGATCGCATGGATGTGATTCCCGAAAAACACGAGTATCAACCTGGGGAAATCGCACGCTTCCAAGTGCGCACGCCATTCCATGATGCCACCGCGTTGATTACCATAGAGCGCGAAGGCATTGTGGAAAGCTTTGTGCGCCCTTTACGCCGCGAAGATGCCACTATCGAAATCCCCGTGGGTGAAAATTGGGGGCCGAACGTCTTTGTGTCCGTATTGGCAGTTCGTGGACGCGTGCGCGAAGTGCCGTGGTATTCCTTCTTCCAATGGGGCTGGCATACGCCGACCGCATGGTGGAATGCGTGGCGTGGCGGTAAAAACACGCCGCCTGTAACCGCCATGGTGGATTTGGCGAAACCCGCTTTCAAACTGGGTATCGTGCGGCTGGATGTGGGCATCAAAGGGGCGCGCTTGAATGTCGAGGTGACAACCGACAAAACGGTGTACGCGCCACGTGCTCAAGCAACCGTCAAAATTCGGGTGCGTTTACCCAATGGCAAACCTGCACCCGCAGGCAGTGAAGTGATGGTTGCGGCCGTCGATCAAGCCTTGTTGGAACTCGCGCCTAACCCAAGTTGGGACTTGCTGGAAGACATGATGCAAGAACGCGGCTATATGGTGGAAACTGCCACCGCGCAAATGCAGGTCATCGGCAAACGTCATTTTGGTAAAAAAGCCCTACCTGCAGGCGGCGGCGGCGGACGGGCTTCGTCACGCGAATTGTTTGATACCTTGTTGTTCTGGCAACCCCGCGTCAAACTGGATGCGCAAGGCATGGCGACGATTACGGTGCCGCTTAATGACAGCCTGACTGCGTTCAAAATTGTCGCGGTGGCGGATGTCGGCACGGGTTACTTTGGCACGGGTTCAACCGAAATCACCAGCACGCAAGATGTGCAACTCACCGCTGGCGTGCCGCCTTTGGTGCGAGAAGGCGATCAATATCTGGCGATGATGAGCGTGCGCAACGTGACTAAATCCAGCTTGGCACTCAAAGTGCAAGCCACGGCGGGGTCGCAAACGCTGCCCGTGTTGCCCATGAACTTGGCTGGCGGAGCAGCACAAGAGTTAAGCTGGTCTGTGACGGTGCCCAGCGGGGTGGATAGTTTGCCTTGGCAAATTTCGGTGGTGGATGCGCAAGGTAAAATATGGGACAGCCTGAAATTCACTCAAAAAATCCAACCGCGTGTGCCTGTGACGACGCAACAAGCGATCTTTATGCGTTTGGAGCAGCCTTATCGCGTGGCGACCACCTTGCCTGACGGCGCATTGGCAGGACAAGGCGGCATCGCGGTGCAACTCAGTGCGCGCTTGACTGACCAAACCGAGGGCATACGGCAGTATTTCCTCAGTTATCCCTATAGCTGTTTGGAACAAAAAGTCTCGATTGCCGCTGGATTGCAAGACGCGCCGCGTTGGGCGGATATTAGCCAAAATCTTTCTGGCTATTTAGACGCGAGCGGCTTGGCGCAATACTTCCCTGGTGCAGGTCGCGGCAGCCCGACCTTAACGGGTTATGTGCTGGTGATGGCAAATGAGCAAGGCATCAAATTGCCTGAAGCCGTGGATACCAAAATGCAGCGCGGCTTGCTGGATTTTGCCGAAGGGCGCACGCCTAAGGAACAAGGCGCATTGGACTTGACGTATCTGACCGCGCGTCGTTTACAAGCCTTGGAAGCTTTATCGCACCGTGGTTTGGTGACGGGACGGATGTTGACCGCTTTCGAGTTTAAGCCCAATTCGCAAAGCACCTTGATGCTGATTGACTGGTATTCCTTGCTGCATCGGGTATCGGATGCGCCACAACGTGCCGAACGCTTGGCACAAGTAGAACGTGAATTGCGCAACCGCCTGAGCTATACGGGCGGGCGGTTGATGTTTAACAGCGAAACACGTGACAACTGGTGGTGGATGATGGCGAACGGCGAAACCAATGCCTTGCGTTTATTGAATGTTGTGATGGACGATCCTGCTTGGAAAGACGATCTGCCTGCCTTGTTGCGCGGTGCGTTGTTGCGTCAAACAAAAGGCAGCTGGAGCACCACGGTGGGCAACGTTTGGGGCAGTCTGGCATTGAAGAAATTCAGTGCTAAATTCGAGCGAGAAACTGTCACGGGGGTCACGACGGCACAACTTGGTAGCGCGAAACCCGTGCCCTATCATTGGGAAAAACCTACCACCACGCCGCTGCAATTGCCTTGGCAATCTACTCAAACTGACTTCAGTTTGTCCCATCAAGGCACGGGCAGTCCTTGGGCGAACGTCATGCTACGCGCCGCCATTCCTGGCAAACAACTGGAAAGCGGCTACCGCATCAAACGCACCATCACGCCGATGGAGCAAAAAGTGAAAGGGCAATGGAGTCGTGGCGACTTGATGCGGGTACGGGTGGATGTGGATGCTGGGCAGGCGATGAAATGGGTAGCGTTGTCAGACCCCATCCCCAGTGGAGCCAGTATCATGGGCAACACCGCCCGCGATTCGCAAATTGCCCAACAAGGCGAAAATCGCTATCGCCGCGATGACCGCAACGACGCATGGGCAAGCTTCACCGAACGCGGACTAGGCTTCTTCCGCGCCTACTACGAAACTGTCCCCAAAGGACACTTCTGGTTTGAATACACGGTGCGCCTCAACAACCCAGGTGAATTCTCGCTTCCCCCCACACGCGTGGAAGCGATGTACGCACCTGAATTGTTTGGGCAACTCCCCAATGACAAGGTGGTGGTGAAGTGATGCGTAGGATGTTTAAAGCCAAGGAATATGCCGCTTTCATGCGATGCAATGCGCTACTCAAAATCTGGCAGCCCCTTGGAGTTCATATGAAAATTGCACTGTTTCTCCCGCTCATTTTTGCTACAGCTACTGCCAACGCAGAAGAACCCGTGCTGTCTGCCACTGGCTATGGTGCAATCAAATTCGGTGCCAAACTTTCTGATGTTGAAAAGACGGTATCGGAGCATGTGGCGGCACCCGCAAACGATGATGAAGCGGCATGTCGGTACGTACAAATCAAGGCATATCCCGAAGCTAACTTCATGGTTGAACAGGATGTAATCACTCGCGCAGACGTCTCGGCAAAGGCTAAGAACAACCTCAATATTTCAGTTGGTGAGCGTCTGGCGAAGGTAACAGCCGAACATCCATCAGCTCACACTGAGCCACATCACTACGATCCGAGCGGCTATTACCTCATATTCAAGAGTGCCGAGGGGAAATCCGCTATCGTCATGGAAGTAGGCGGTGGGAAAATCACTGATATCCGTGCTGGTCTAGAACCATCAGTCGAATATATTGAGGGGTGCTTATGAACCCCAATCCTTGTATGATTGAATTTGCTGAAATGCAGTATAAAAGAGAAGTAAAAGTTTTACGTTTCACAGGGAAGGCCGTCCCAACCTGAGGACTGGTTTTTAACCAGAGCCTGTTCGTAGATTGGCCTCCCG
>JAQTTV010000053.1 GCA_028710565.1 Gallionella sp. | reverse complement strand
CAACTTTCAATCATTTTGGAATAAGGGTGTATTAAACTTTTCATTCAAAAACAACAAGATCCGAATGTCTGGATTTGAACCCAGACTCCCCTCGCCCACTTGTGGGAGAGGGGCAGGGGGAGAGGGTACGCCGACGGAGCGAATTGCATCCAGACAAGGGCATGTGCAACGCGCCCCCTACAAATTATGAAGCATGTTGTTTTTATATGAAATTCTACCCCCACCCTAACTCTCCCCCTGCTAGGGTGAGGGAACAAAGTTGTGTAGATACCTATGCCTTCAAGAGGAGAGTTGGAGAGGGGATGGGGTGAATCTGCCCTTGAAGGGGAGGGAGATTGTTCTCTTGTACCACGCTGACCCACTATGATTCACAAAGAGCCGTTATTATTCCTTTCTCCCTTGCCTAATCCATTTATCAAACCCTTTCAAGGAGTCTTAATATGAAAAACAAACCCGTCGTCGATGTCAAAATTATGGATTCCCGTTTACAGGGCAACCTCCCCAGCTACGCCACCGCTGGGTCAGCGGGTATTGACTTGCGTGCCTGCATAGAGCAAAGCGTCGTAATACAACCTAAACAATGTGAACTCATCCCCAGCGGTATCGCCATTCATCTTGCAGACCCAGGCTATGCCGCCATGATTTTGCCGCGCTCTGGTTTAGGACATAAACACGGCATCGTCTTGGGCAACTTGGTTGGGCTAATTGACTCTGATTACCAAGGGCAAATTTTCGTGTCGCTGTGGAATCGTAGCCAAATTCCTTTCACCCTGATGCCCATGGAACGCATGGCACAACTGGTGATCGTCCCCGTGATGCAGGCGCAATTCAATATCGTGGAAGCTTTCCCCTTAAGCGAACGCGGCACAGGCGGATTTGGTAGCACGGGCAAGCATTAGGGGAAGGACGAAGTGCGAGATAACGAGCGTTGAAGTGCTGTTGTGCGCATTGTGTTTGATGGGGGGCGGCGTGGATGCAAAAGGTTATGTTGCTAGACCTGACTCTAAGGTTTTCCATGCAACATTCTCCCCTAAAAATGTTGCACTTGGTTTTTGAGCGCGCCGATTTAATCGCGCTACCCTAATTGTTCTTAAAGATGTTGTCCTTGGAGCGTTATTGTGAAGAATCAAACTGAAATCGCCCGTCAAAAACTGATCCAGTTATTCAGTTTCTTCAAAGCCGTTGAGTTACGTCGTTCATCAATTGTTCAACAAATAACGAAGCAAGAGTGGTCTTTGTGGTTTAAAGACTTGCCTACACACGACACTTTATGTGTATTTCAGCCTGTTCGGGAAGATGACGGTGTCTGTTTAATACTCAAAAAACCTGTAACTCACCCTTGTCCAGAGCCAAGCAGCGACTTGCGTATTTGGCTTGAGATGGGTTGGGATAATTTAGACTTATCCCAAGTCAGTCATAAAACTGAACGCCTCGTTCAGGCTAACAATCAATCCGATATAGAACGCTTTGATTCCTACCCAAAACTCGACTCTGAACTCATTGAGTGGCAAAGGAAACGAGTGCTTTGGAGAAGCAGTGAGCTACCCGCCCGTGCTGCACTGAAGGTTTGGGAGCAATTTTTTGCATTGCATAGCAGATTGGAACGCGAAGGTGAGTCACTGGAACTGATGTTAGGAGACGGTCTTTTTAGCTGGGAATCCTCTGTGGGTGAATTGAGTCACCCCATTTTGCTTCAGCGTGTTGAACTTGCTTTTTCTGCCCGTAATAGCGAGTTTAAAGTCAGCAATGTGGATGCTGCGCCAGAGTTGTACGCGGCGTTGTTTTCTTCGGATGAATGCGCGGGGTTGCCAGTCAAACGTTGGCAAGATGAAATTGCCGAAAGTGCATTGCACCCGTTAGACGGAGAATTGGTCTCTGGTTGGTTAAAAGGAGTCATCGGCGCATTTCAAGATGGTGAGTTTGTGGGCGCTGGAATCGCTAAAACCGCTCAAACTTCCCCTCGCATGACGCGTTCTCCTGTTTTGTTTTTGCGTAAACGCCAAACAGGGCGCGTCCAGTTTATTGAAGAAGTGTTGAAGGACTTGCCTGATGCAACTGAGTTGCCAAGCACTTTAGTGCGCATCGTTGGTTGTTTGCCAGCAGTCGATACATTAGACGTTAGCGAAGAGTCGGATACTGCATATGCAAATGAAGATCCAGACATCCTCCTTTCTAAACCTGCCAACGCCGCGCAACTGACAATTCTAAAGCGACTTATCCATCAAGATGGGGTATTGGTGCAAGGTCCGCCAGGGACTGGGAAGACGCATACAATTGCTAACTTAATTGGTAGCTTATTGGCGGAAGGAAAAAGTGTACTGGTTACCAGTCACACGACCAAGGCACTTAAAGTATTGCGCGGGCAAGTGGTAGAACCTTTGCGTTCATTGTGTGTTAGCGTATTAGACAGTGATGCGATTAGTCGAAAAGAGCGCGAACAAGCGGTGCGTGAGTTGGCAAGGAAGCTGGGTGAGAGCCGTCAGTCTTTCATTCAGCAAGCCGAGTTACTAACAACAAAACGACACCAATTGTTGAAGGAGTTGAATGCTGCCCGTGCTGACTTATCTATGGCAATCAACGGTGAATACCGCCCATTGATTCTTGCGGGGGAAGAAATTCAACCTTCAGATGCGGCACGCGAGGTTGCTGAGGGTGATGGCAAGTATGACTGGATAACGGGAAGTGTTGTTGCAGAGAAACCGTTGCCGCTGAGTGAAGTGGAATTGCAGCTCCTCTATGCGAGCCAAATGTATTTATCTAAACTGGATGAGGCAGAGCTGTCCAAGCCTTTGCTACCGTTACAAGACTTATGGTCGCCAGAGGGCTTTGCCAATAAAATTGCTTTGCGTGAAACACTGCGCGTGAGTGATTTGGACTATCGCAAAGAGCTTTGGGTGGCAAGGAAAGCTGAACGAGATGATTTAGAATTGTTATTGGAGAAAATCTCACCGATCATTGACGAGCTCACTCAAAGTCAGATAGAAGCGTGGCGGTTGGTGGTCATGCAAGCAGGGATTGAGGGTGGACAATCTGCCACAATCTGGCAACTTTTCTGTGCGGACGTAGAATCTGTCCATACTAAATTTCAAGATAAACAAGCAACAAAACTGATTTACCATCACACCCCCAAATTACCCGAAAACTGGGAATTGGAAAATCAACACCAAATACTGAGCGAAATCATTGCCCATCTAAATAAGGACAAAGCACTTTCTTTCTTGGAGTTGGTATTTAAGCCAAAATGGAAGCAGTTTATTGAATTAGCAAGTGTTGGAACAGGTAAAAAGCCAAAACAGTTAGTGCATTTTCAAGCATTGTTAGTATTGGTAGAGCAGGAGCAGGCACGTAGTGCGTTAGTGAATCGTTGGAAAAACCAAATGATTCCTTATGGCGTTCCAGAATGTAATTTGGACAATCCAGAAGTCTTTGCTTTTCAATTCGTGCCAAAAATTCGTAAAGCATTGGCTTGGCACAGATGTGCATGGCAACCACTCGAATTAGAGCTTGTTCAACAAGGGTTGCGTTGGGAGAGATTGGCAGAAGATGCTCCGCCTACACAAACCCTCTACCATCACGCCGAACGCTTACGTTTTGTAGTGAAGAAAAAGCTACCCGCTGTCATTGAGGCAGAAGTTCGGCGGCGACAATTGCAGATAATTGAAATTGAGTTTGCCAGCTTAGTAAGTTCTTTGGCAAAACTTGACTCCAGTAGTGCCGTGGTTCGCAGTTTGAAGGATGCCGTCAATAATTTTTCTGCTGACGCTTATCGTGATGCGTATTTACGCATAGTGCAATTACATAAGCTCTACCCTGTCTTTCGAGACAGGATGATCTGCCTGAAAAAACTGCATCCCTTTGCGCCTGATTGGGTAATTGCGATTGCCAAACGATTGCCTCCTCATCAACAAGCAACATTGCCCAACTCTCCCCAGCTTGCTTGGCGTTACAAGCAATTTACACAGGAATTAGATCGCCGTGCTGCATTGTCTGTACCCGAAATACAGGCGCGGATTGAGCGACTGGGTGATGCGTTAAGAGAGACAACGGTGAACCTCGTTGAGCAACGCGCTTGGGCGGCATTGTTGGGTAAAGTAAATCACGATCAACGACAGGCTTTATTGGCTTGGATTGAGATTTGGAAAGCAATTGGTGCAGGTACAGGGCGTAATGTTCCTGCGTTGTTGCAACAAGCGCGGCGTGAAATGGCGAAAGCGATTGGTGCAGTCCCTGTTTGGATTATGCCCTTTAGTGAGGCAACCAAACATTTTCATCCTGTGCGCGATAAATTCGATGTCATTATCGTCGATGAAGCCAGTCAAGAAGGGGTGCAGGGGCTAGACGTGTTTTATATGGCTAAAAAAGTAATCGTCGTGGGGGATGATGAACAAATAACGCCAAGTGATGTCGGTCGAGAGAAACAGCCCATCCAAGATTTAATGGGGCAATGGCTAAATGGATTTCCTGCTCAATTATTATTTGACCCTAAAACCTCTATTTACGCGCGCGCACAAATTTCCTTTGGTTCGGTCGTTCGTCTAAAAGAACACTTCCGTTGTGTCCCAGAGATTATTCAGTTTAGTAATGATCTGTCTTACGGCGGTGAAATTAAGCCCCTGCGTGAAAGTGCCTCCACGCCAATCAAGCCTCCTTTAGTTGCGTATCGTGTGGACGGGAATCGAGTTGGGAAAAAGAATCTAGTTGAAGCGGAAACAATAGTCAGCTTAATCATGGCGGCAATTGAACAGCCCGAATATGAGGGAAAAACATTTGGCGTAATCTCCTTGCTAGGGGAAGAGCAATCTGATGAAGTTGATAAATTATTGCGGAATAAACTTAGCCCTGTGGTTTATGAAACTCGGCGAATTTTGTGTGGCAATCCAGCCCAGTTCCAAGGGGATGAACGCGATGTCATCTTTTTGTCGATGGTGGATAGCAAGTCAGACGGTGAGGGGCCGCTTTCCATGAGAGGAGAGGGAGCGGACGCAATGTATAAAAAACGTTATAACGTTGCGGCGAGTCGCGCTAAAGATCAGCTTTGGGTGATGTATTCATTGGATCACCAAACACAGCTTAAATCAGGAGATTTACGTCGTCGTTTGATTGAGCACGCCATTGATCCAACTGCGTTGATGAATGCGTTGGCTGATGGGGTAAATGAAACAGAATCTCCTTTTGAGGCGGAGGTGTACCGATTGCTGGTTAGTCAAGGTTATCGTGTGTGTCCGCAATGGAAAGTCGGTGCGTATCGAATTGATATGGTCGTAGAAGGTGGCGGCAAGCGTTTAGCGATTGAGTGTGATGGCGAACGCTGGCATTACGACAAAGTAGAGGAAGATTTGGCGAGACAGGCTTTGCTGGAACGGTTGGGTTGGAAATTCGTGCGCATTCGGGGAACGGTATTTTATCGGGATAAAAGCATGGGCAGAGTGAATGCCATGCATCCTATATTTGAACGATTACAAAAAATGGGGATATTCCCTGAGCAAAGCGGCGCACTGAACACTGCGCCTGAAATTGGAGCAGGCACCCAACTAGAGCATATTAAACAACGTTCGGCGATTCTCTTGATGCAGTGGCAACAAGAGAGTGAGTTGCACCATCTGGTTCAGGTCTAGTAAAACAACATTTTATATTACAGATTCGACCAGATTATGTTTGAACTTATTCAAAATATAACCTAGTGTCACGTCACTCACAAAATGTCGGATAAAGATGTTTGAGTTTAACGCGTGCATTTTCGGTGGTAAATTGCCAGTTTACTTTGGCGTGAATCTGGTCGCGGCGGGCTTGCCATGCGGCGACTTCTGCGCTTAATTTCTCCATGCTGCCGATGCGCCGATCAAGGCACTGGCTGATCATGACATTGAGTTCGATCTCGGCGACGTTGAGCCAACTGCCGTGCTTGGGGGTATAGACGAATTCAAAGCGATCCCAGAGTGCCTTTGCTTGGTCAGGTGGAAAGGCTTCGTTGGGCTATGGGTATTTAAATTGTCCATCACCAAGGTGATTTTCTGTGCGGCGTGATAGCGTTGGGCAATATCGTGGAGAAACTGCGCCCAATCCACTTTGGTTTTGCGTTCTGTCACCTTGGTTATCCGCTTGCCCGCCAGCGGCTCGCTTGCCATAAACACGTTGCATACGCCGCAACGCTCGTCAATAGGGTCAGGTTCGGTGATTTCCACCACTTACACCGCATGACGCAACTCTTCCCGAATCACTCGGCGTAGTGTGTGGTTTAGTGGCGCAATGGCTACGCATGGAATTTACTGGATTTGCGTTCCGCAACGGTTTCAACCGAAAGTTCGCGATAAGTAGTAACGTATAAGTAATCGTGTATTTTGCATCTGACCAAATCACCCGTGGGTACGAATTTATTCGTACGCCTCTCAATACAAAATGGCTGGCAGGTCATCTACAGGAAACCAAGGTTCATAGATATTTGTCATTGGCTTAAAATTCACCGATAGCGCACCTTACATTCTCGCGCATTCAAATTTAAAGTTGTACCAGTATGCTCTCCAGCTTGCGCCGCGACTTCGGCAACTTGGCATTGTGATCTTCCTGCGGCTGATGATAACCAATTGCCAGCGCGACCTGGCAGTGATAACCATCCAGCTCTTGCTCAAACTCCTGGTTCACGAGTTCGGCATCAATTCCTTCCATCGTTGTGGAATCAATCTTGAGCCGCGCCAGTACATGCAGGGCGTTGCCGAGTGCCAGATAGGTTTGCGCTTTTGTCCACACGCTGGTGTCCCCCGTTTTATCCGTATTGAGTTCGGCAAAAATGAAAGCTCCAAATGCACTATCTCGCGCTTCGGGTTGGGTGCGTCCATCCGCAATGGCGCAGTCGATCACTTCGCCGTAGTTCGCCCGCGTGTAGTGCGGGTTGTGTGCAAACAGAATGATGTGCGAACTATCGACAACATGCGGTTGGTTGAATTGGTACTTGTTGGCAAAAGTACGGTTCATGCGCTCCTTGGCATCCGCTGTTCCTAGGACGATAAATCTCCAAGGCTGCGAGTTGATTGAAGACGGCGAGAGGCGCATTGCCTCAAATAGCACATCGAGGTCTGCTTGCGGCACTTTTTTGGTCTGGTCGAATTTCTTGGTGGTGTAGCGCCATTGCAAATCTTGAATGATGGGGTGTGTCATGTCAGCTCCGTTTTTCGTGTTGATGAGGGACGCGATTATGGCAGTAGATTTTATTTAAACAAGTACGTACCTAGATGTGCCATACTTACAAAAAGGATACTAATGGGAGTTTTGAATGAAACATGCTGATTATCGTTGTAGTTTCGGTTGCGCTGTTGAAGCGGCGATTGAGGCGATTGGGGGCAAGTGGAAAGGGGTGATTCTTTATCATTTGGCTACGACCAAACGCTTTAACGAGCTGCACAGATTGGTACCCGCCATCACTCAACGCGTGCTGACCAAGCAGTTGCGCGAATTGGAACAAGACGGCATCGTGCTGCGCATCGTTTATGCTGAAGTGCCGCCGCGAGTTGAATATAGTCTGACCGAATTCGGCCGAACGTTACAGCCTATCTTGGCCGAGCTTGAGAAATGGGGCGGACAGTATTTGGAGAGACTCGCGCAAAACAGGTTCGGCGCATGATTGCGGGGTCATGATCGAATGGCACTTACTTAAGCCAAATCATCGGCAAACTCCCTCCCTTCAAGGCCATAACTATCTACACATCTTAATTTGTTTAAAATCATGTTGTTAAGAAATAAATATCTGATTTTCATGGTGATCTTACTTTTGCAAGCCAAAGTTTTTTGACTGAAATAGGCTGAAACTTAACCAAGAACTGTCTTTTTTAATTTATAACCAATTGTTTTTAAATGATTTAAAGTTGTGTAGATACCTATGCTTCAAGGCATAACTATCTGCACATCTTAATTTATTTAAAATCATGGTGTTATGCAATAATTATCTGATTTTCATGGCGGCACTTACCTTTACAAGCCTAAATTTCTCGGCTTAAAGGGACTGAAGCCTAACCAAAAACCATGCTTTTTGATATATAACATATTGTTTTTAAATTTTTTAAAGTTGTGTAGATACCTATGCCTTGAAGGGGAAGGAACGGTAGTTCAGCCCGCTTTTACAGGATGGTGAAAAATGTTAATCCGTGCTGCATCGGGGGTTTTGAGCTTAAGTAAGTGCCATTCAGACCTGCCCCTATATTTTCGTTATTTGCCAGAAAGCGATGTGTCGAAGAAATCAAGCAACGCCTCTTGATATTGGGCACCAAACCGTGACGTAAGTGCTTCGATATGCCCTCCGCCCTCTACCGTGATCATTGATTTTGGCTCACGCGCTTTGTCGAATAACCTAACTGAATGTGCATATGGAACTACAGGATCAAATGTTCCATGCAGTAAGAGTAATGGGATTGGAGCAATGTTGGCAATGTAGCGTCCTGCACTATAGGTATCGTCCACTAAAGCACCCGCACCGTAAATTTTGTCGTTTGCGATAGAAGCGTAGGAATAGAAGGTAGCCTCGATCACCATCGCTTTCACGCCTGAGCGGTTGCCTGAACCGACCACTGCTATTGCATTTGTGCCTCCTAGGCTTTGCCCCAGAATGAGTAGGCGTTCTGGGGCGACATCTTTTCGTGAACGAACGTAGTTCAACGCAGCATTTGAGTCTTCGAACACACCTTTAGGATCAGGGGTTCCTTGCGACTTACCGTACCCGCGATAGTCAAAAACAAACACGTTGAAACCGCGCTGTGGCAACCAGCTTACAAATTGCCACTGTGCAGATATGTTCTGAGCATTGCCGTGAAAGTGAATAACGGTGCCTTTCGCGTGCTTCGGATCTTGGTATCCCGTTGCAGGTATAAACCATCCAGTTAATCGTGTTCCGTCGCTGCTTGTAAATTCGACATTCTCGAACTTTAGACCAACACTGGTCGGTGTACTATAGAGAACGCTATCAGGGTAATAGAATGGACTTGAAACGCATCCTGTGAGTAACAATGACAGGAGTAGTAATGCAAACCAGCCGAGTAGTTGCGGAGAAGCGAAACGATTATAGATACCCATGATGGTTATGTTTGCCAACGTAGAAGTCACTGGCGCTGCGCGGCTTTATTGCGCAGCGTCCGTGTGGACTGCTGGGTTGAACGAAGCCGCTATCGCGGAGAAATATTCCTTCAGCGATTGATTAGACAAGATAATTCATCCTCACCCCGAAAGGGATTTTTTATACTTTATCATGAGGATGAAGCAGATGACGACACAAA
>JAQTTV010000028.1 GCA_028710565.1 Gallionella sp. | reverse complement strand
CCCCAGTCGCACCGCCACAGTCAGCGAGATATTTCCATAACGAGATTCACTGCAACATCACCAGGCTTGTCCAACAAACGGTTCAGGTCGTGGCTCGCTTCGCGATCACGACCTAACCTTACTCGTTCGAGGAATGCCCCCAAGATGAAGCTCGACAAAGCACCAAGCACATAGGGCTTGAAGGCGAGATACGCAGGCTTATCAACCAAAGCCTGAACGAAGGCGAACATTGCAACCGCTGCGCCTGCGTTTAGAACTCCCAGACCCTTTGCCCCATGCACAGTAAGATCATGAAGACGATCAATGATCTTCATCTGTCGATCACGTTCTTGTTGTTCTTTGAGGAGAGCTTGCTGGCTATCACCGTCATGAATCATTTATGCACCCCTGCGACAAGAAGGTAATGGCCCAACGTCAAAGTAGACACCATAGCGTAACTAAATCTTTTAGCTGGACAGGTGGATAATTGGTTTTTTATAAAAAATATTTGATTTATATCAATGATAAGCGTGCTTTTCGCACACCTTAATTTTAAATAATGAAATTTGAAAACCCCTGTGATGCTTGGAAATTTTGCTACCTCACATCCTCCCAAACCACTTGAGCAAGTCGTAGATCGCTTGCGCGTGGGTCAAAGAGGCAGCTTCGCATTCAATTTCCCGAAATCATACCACGTCGCCCACGCACTATCGGGTTCAGACCTGAATGGCACTTACTTAAGCTCAAAACCCCCGATGCGGCACGGATTAACATTTTTCACCATCCTGTAAAAGCGGGCTGAACTACCGTTCCTTCCCCTTCAAGGCATAGGTATCTACACAAGTCCGCCGAAGAATTTCATGGCGGATATTTTTAGCTCCTCCAGCTCGTTTGGGTCGTAGTTTTGCATGATTTCGAGCATGGAGAGGAAGCTCCACAGTCCTGCGAGCAGGGCGGGATAGGTAAATTCTACTTGTTTGCGCATTTGTCTGCCGCTGAGTTTAATCAGGAAAGCGCGTAATTTGGCGACTTCTTGGCTGTCGTCGGCGGCGATTGCCCAGACGGTCACACATGCCATCGCAACGACCATTAGGCGTTTGAAGATGGCGAGGGCGGACTCTTGTTGCCATGCTTCTAGCTGGTGTCCTGCGGATTTGAGCAGCTTGAAGAAGGTCTCGATTTGCCATCGCCAGTAGTACCACAACGCGAGGGTGCTTGGTTCTACATCGTTGATATTGCTCAGCAATAACCATTGCGCTAGGATGTTGCCGTTTGCGTCTAGCACCCGACTGACCACGAAACGTGCGGTCACGGGCGCGCCTTTAATATCGACTTTTTTGCCTTTGCTTTGGCTAGGTCGGGCGGGACGAGTGAGTACGACTTCGGTTTCGGCGACCCATTGATCGTGCTTTTTGCCGTGGTAGAGGACTTCGCGGCTGCGGGTGTAGCTGAGGGTGTCGGCGAGGTTTTTGCAGGAAATAGCTTTGCCTGCGTGTTCCACTTTGGGATTGTCTTTGACCCGCACTAACCAATGACAGTCTGCGGCTTGCCATTGACGAATATGCCCGACCGAATCCCCCTCGCGGTCGATGATGTGTACCAAGGGTTTGGCGAAGCCCGCTTGCTGTAAATGTCGGATGGTGTCGCTGACTTCGTCCAGATGAGCCTTGGCGGGTTGGGGGGCATTGCTGTCAGGATAGTAGCTGGCGTAGCTGCCATCGGCACTGACTAAGCGTTGCGCCACGGGGGCAAGCGGCTGCCCGCTTTGGTCGCTGACGATTAGGCTGGTTTGCAAATCGTAGCCTACATCTGTCTTGTGGGTAATGGCGTAGGTGTCTGATTTATTGTCATGTTTATATTGCAAGCGTGACCAGTCATGCACGCACAAAGCGTATTGGCTACAATGCGCCGCAATGCCCGCGTGCGCCGCTGCGATCAATGGGGCTTGCAATGCCAACAGCGTCACCGCCTCGTTGGCATAGAATCGCCACGCCGCTTGCGTACTGGCAAAGCTGCTGACTTTGTTCGGCAAAGACTTCAGTCCTGCACTGAGTGGTTCACTGGCGTTCATATGCTCTTGTACCAATTGTTGGTAGCGTTTGACCAAGCGTGGGTCTAGCCCAGATTGTGTTTTTTAAAATCATCATCTATCCTGCCATTACTTCACGGACTTGTGTAGATACCTATGCCTTCAAGGGGAAGGCTAGGATGGGGATGGGTTCGTTCTCTGCACACACCCCCATCCCCACCCCAACCCTCCCCTTGAAGGCATAGGTATCTACACAACTTTCAATCATTTTGGAATAAGGGTGTATTAAACTTTTCATTCAAAAACAACAATATCCGAATGTCTGGATTTGAACCCAGACTCCCCTCGCCCACTTGTGGGAGAGGGGCAGGGGGAGAGGGTACGCCGACGGAGCGAATTGCATCCAGACAAGGGCATGTGCAACGCGCCCCCTACAAATTATGAAGCATGTTGTTTTTAAATGAAATTCTACCCCCACCCTAACCCTCCCCCTGCTAGGGTGAGGGAACAAAGTTGTGTAGATACCTATGCCTTGAAGGGGAGGGAGTTTGCCGATGATTTGGCTTAAGTAAGTGCCATTCAGGCCTGATCCAAGATTTCGCCATTATTCCCTATGCAATCAGTGCCACCCCTATCGTCACGACCCCTAGTATCAGATTCACCGCCACCAACTTGCGGATTTTTGCCAACATGTCGCCCGCTTCTTTCCAGCGTTGTTTGGCGACATGCAGGCTAAAGGGAACGTAGCAAGCAAAAAATACATAGCCATAAATGAGCATCATCACGATGCCCAATGCCAGCATGATGTGGACATGGCGGGGGACTTGGCTAATTCCGCCATAGAGGTAAATCATGTAAAAACCGCTGATTAGCAACACGCATATCGCGCCCCATACCCAATTGAAAAAATGATGGAATACGGCATTCCACAAGCGCAAGCGCATGGGCGGTTCCAGTGCCTCCACTGCCGCAGGGCGTAGCACCATATACGCAAAGAACATTCCCCCCACCCAGACCAGTACGGCCAGTAAGTGGATAAATTTAAAAATAAACATGGTCATAGGCACGAAATAAAATGAGGCTCGGATTGTGTTTGACCCATTGCCTGCCCGTCAAGGGAATTATGGAGAACCTCGATGCGTATCGCTTACGTGTTGGTTCGCTTCCCACCATTGCGGCAGATTGGGATTGAAGTATTGCCATGCGATGCCGTGATAAGCGGGGTGACGTAATTGAACCATACTGATGATTACCGTCACAGCAAACGCAATGCCAAATGTCACCCCCCAACTCGGCTGTCCTTGCATCAAGGTGCTCACCGCCAAGCCCAAAAACACCCCCGCCCAAATCAACTCGCGACTGCGTGCCATACGTAGTACATTGCAAAATAAGAAAAAATGTCCTACGGTGAAAGCAATCGCTATGCCTAAAGCGAGGTCAATCCGCCCAACACCGACCGCCGCAATTGCGCCTATCCATAACACCACGAGGTCGGTACGGGAGAGGCGAAAGCCAGGAGAAAAGGGACGCGTCATGAGTACACTTTCCTACTTTACAGGAATTTTTATCCCTGATTCTATCGGCACGGCGGTCACTGAATTTTTCGGGCTGCCGTTGATGAGTTTGTCGGTGTAGGTCAAATACACCAAGGTATTGCGGGCGGGATCGACCATGCGGACGATATGCAGGGTTTTGAAAATCAAGGAGCGGCGTTCGGTGAAGACGGTTTCTTGTTTGGGTACGGCTTCGGTGAATTTGATGGGCGCGACTTGGCGGCAGGCGATGGATACATCTGAAAGTTCTTCTGCCACGCCGATTGCCCCCGTCAACCCGCCGCGCTGGGGTTTGGATACATAGCAGGACACGCCTTGTACTTTGGGATCGTCATAGACTTCGACCACGAGTTGATGCGAGCCAAGCAATTTCCATTCGGTATTCACGTGACCGATTTCTTCAGCCAGAACGGCGGAAGAACACAGTAGCAGCGCGATAAGGAGTCGTAATTTCATTGTTGTTTTCCTGAAAGGGTTAGGGGGAGAAGAGGGACGGGGAAGAGGCGGCTTTTCCCTTTTCCATTCACTCTTCTCCCTTCACCCTAAATCTTTTTTCCATCCAGCTTAAAAACTGCCACGGGTTCTTTTTTGCCTTTTAATACGATATGGCGGACAAATTGTGTCTGGTATTGGCTGTCCAAATAGCGGAGTGTGGTCTCACCGATAAGGATGCGGCAGTCTTGATCCAGTTGGTTATTACCTTCTAAATCACGAATTTCTTCCAGACGCGCGGCGGTGTTGACGGTGTCGCCGATCACGGTATATTCCAGTCTTTCCGAGCTTCCCAATGTGCCAGCTGCAACTTCTCCTGTAAAAATGCCGATCCGAATGCCAACGGGCGGGAGTCCTCGTTCGACAAAATTCAGATTGAGTTGCTGTATGGCATCACGCATGGCTAAGGCGCAGTCCACTGCACGCTGGGCTTCTTCAGCGATGTTGTCGGTGGTGGTGCGGGAGGAGGGCATACCAAACACCGCCATAATGGCATCGCCTATGTATTTGTTCACCACGCCGTGATATTCAATCACAATTTTGGACATCACATCCATATACTGATTGAGCCAATCGAATAGGGTGTGTGGATCGAGTTGCTCGGAAATGGTGGTGAAACCGCGAATGTCAGTGAACATCACGGTCGCTGTCACTTGCTGCGGCGGTGGGCGACGGTCATTGAGAAATTGATCGCGTTGTTGCCACATGGTTTCGGCGACTTCATGGGAAACATGCTTGGAAAAAATCTGCATCAGCTGAATTTTCTGGCTACGCTCTTGTTCAGATTGACTTTGCAAATAGTCGTGCAAAAATTTGATTTCTAAGTGATTCTTAACCCGAAGCAGCACGATAGGCGGGCTGATGGGTTTGTGTATAAAGTCGGCGGCTCCTGCGGCAAAGGCGGTTTCTTCGTCTTCCACTTCCGTTTTGGAGGTGAGGAAAATAACAGGAATATGATGCGTGGCGGGATTAGCTTTAAGGCGGCGACAGACTTCGTAGCCATCAATCCCTGGCATCATCACATCGAGCAAGATTAAATCAGGCTGGGCAGTCGCGGCAATTTCTAAGGCTTTAGTGCCATTGTTGGCGACTTTCACGCGGTAATGCGGCTTGAGTATCTCGTTTAACATCGTGAGATTGATCGGGGTATCGTCCACCGCCAGTATCGTTGGACGCTGTTCAAACGTCATAGCATATCCTTTTGAGTGGGGTTATATTTTTCCCGCATCTTGATCGTGCGCGTGTTTTCTATAGAGTGCGGTCATGCTACCCGATAGCAATAAACCAAATACCGCGATAATCACGTAGATGCCAAAATCCAGTTTTTCCATGATGGCATAGAGTGTCAACATCGCGAAAATACTGAGATTTTCATTGAAATTTTGCACCGCAATTGAGCTGCCCGCGCCCATCAGTAAGTGTCCGCGATGTTGTAACAAGGCGTTCATCGGCACGACAAAGTAGCCGCCCATGGCACCAATAACGATCAGTAAGGCGGTTGCCAAAACGCTGTTGGTGACAGGAATCATCAATAAAACCATCAGCCCCATGGCAATGCCGACGGGCAGCACTTTCACGGAGTGTTCTAAGCGGACAAATTTTGCCGCGATCACTGAACCAATGGCAATACCCACCGCGACCCAAGCGGTCAGTTTAGCGGCATTTGCCATGTCGTAATGCAGTGCCACTGCCGCCCAGCCCAGCACCAATAAGCGCAAAGTCGCGCCTGCCCCCCAAAACAGGGTGGTGACCCCTAGCGAGACTTGTCCTAGCGGATCGCGCCAGAGTAATTTGAAATTATGTGCAAAATCAGTCAGTAAGAACCACGCGCTGTTGTTCAGTGGTTTGTGGTCAATCGCGACTTTGGGGATGTACAGATTAAAAATGGCCGCCAACATATAGACGAACACAATGACGCTGATGGCTAATTCTGGCGGGGAATCTATGCCTGTAGTGAACAGCGGTATATCCCACCAGTCCAACATGGGGGCTGCAATCGTGGGGGTAATGAGTACACCGCCGACTATCGCGCCCATCACAATGGCAGCGACGGTCAGTCCTTCCATCCAACTATTCGCCAACACCAGTTTGCTAGGGGGGAGGTATTCGGTGAGAATGCCATATTTGGCAGGTGAATACGCCGCAGCACCCAGTCCCACTAAGGCATAGGCGGCTAAGGGATCTATGCCAAATAGCATCGCCAGACAGCCTAAAATTTTGATGTTATTGCTCAGAAACATCACTTTTCCCTTGGGGAGCGAGTCGGCAAATGCACCGACAAAGGGAGCCAACACGATATAAGAAAAGATAAACGCACCCTGCAAAACGGGGGTGTGCCAATTTGGCGCGTGTAGTGTTGTGAGGAGTGCAATCGCCGCAAATAGCAATGCATTGTCGGCAAGGGCAGAAAGGAATTGCGCAGCGAGGATAATGTAAAAGCCGATATTCATTCGGGAGAGGTGCTCATTTTTTGTGAGTGCGATTTATATCACGAAAGCAACGCCCCTGCTATGATTGCACACCTTTTTTGCTGTGACCTTGCCATGCCGCGTCCCATTTTTGCTCAACTAGACTTGAATGCTTTAGAAAATAATCTGCATGTTGCACGTCGCATGACGCGTGCACGCATCATGGCGGTGATTAAAGCGGATGGCTATGGTCATGGGTTGTTACGTGTTGCTGACGCGTTAAAACAAGCAGATGGATTTGCCTTGTTAGATTTACACGAAGCGATTCAATTACGTGAAGCGGGATTTCGCCAGACTATTTTGTTGTTAGAAGGATTTTTTAGTGCGGAAGACTTGCCCCTACTTGCCGAATATCAGATCACCACGGTGATACACAGTGCGTGGCAAATTGCTTGTTTAGAGGCTTATCCTGAACGTAACACCTTGGATGTGTGGTTAAAAATCAATACTGGCATGAATCGTCTTGGTTTTTTACCGTCCGAGGTCAGTGCCGCCATGACGCAATTGGAGCAACATGCCGCAATCCGCGACATCACTTTAATGAGTCATTTTGCCCATGCAGACGAAGCCCGTGGTGTGACAGAACAATTGTCGGTCTTTCATGATCTGGCATCTCCATATCGCATGGCACGCTCTATTGGCAACTCAGCGGCATTGATTCGTTATCCGCAAACCCATGGTGACTGGGTGAGGGCAGGGGTCATGTTGTATGGCGCGTCCCCCTTTGTGGACACCAGTGCGCAGCAATTGGGTTTACGTCCCGTGATGACGTTAAACAGCCGCATCATTGCGGTGCAACACCTACGCACAGGCGATGAAGTCGGTTACAGCGCGGTATTTAAGGCCGACCGCGCCATGCGTATCGGCATCGTGGCGTGTGGCTATGCCGATGGTTATCCGCGTCATGCCGCCAATGGCACACCAATCTTGGTCGATGGCGTGGTCACCTGCACCTTGGGGAGGGTGTCGATGGATATGCTCTATGTTGATCTTAGCCCCGTTCCTAAAGCCCAAGTGGGCAGCAACGTTGTGCTGTGGGGGGAAGGAATGCCGATAGAGCAAGTCGCGCGTGCGGCAGGGACGATTAGCTATGAGCTGATGTGTGCGCTGGCAAAACGTGTGCCGATACGGGAAGGTTAGGTTTTTGCCAAGTTACACTTTCCCCGCACAATGGGAAGTGCCTGTTAGTAAATTGTCGTGGATAAGTCGTTAAGCTGCTAATTGTTAGCTTTTAGGGTTCTATGTGATTTACAGTGTGTGAAACTAGGCTCCCTCCTCTTCAAGGCATAGGTATCTACACAACTTTCAATCATTTTGGAATAAGGGTGCATTAAACTTTTCATTCAAAAACAACAAGATCCGAATGTCTGGATTTGAACCCAGACTCCCCTCGCCCACTTGTGGGAGAGGGGCAGGGGGAGAGGGTGCGCCGACGGCGCGAATTGCATCCAGACAAGGGCATGTGCAACGCGCCTCTACAAATCATGAAGCATGTTGTTTTTATATGAAATTCTACCCCCACCCTAACCCTCCCCCTGCTAGGGTGAGGGAACAAAGTTGTGTAGATACATATGCTTGAAGGTGAGGGAGATTGTTACTTGTGCCACGATGAACCACTATGATTCACATAGAGCCGTTTTTAGTGAGTAGCGCATACACAATTATTTGCAATATATTCATGTGGGTAGGCTTGTATTTTTATCTGGACAACTAAAAGCTAACGACTAGCGACTAGCGACTAACAGCTCAATTATCCGATTATTTGTACGTAACACCTTACTGACTTTCCGACTGACGACTGGTGGGTTGCGTCGCGGTGGGGAGCAGTTGTCCAATCAGCCCTTTATCCCATTTCGGTTTAATCAAGTGCATGCCGTGTACCCGCTTAACCGCATGTAAAAAATACACCCCACCACTGACGGCCCACCAACGATCTCCCGCCGCTTCCATAAAGGCGAAACGTTCTTCCAGCCAATGACTTTGGCTAAAAGGGGGCGCATACGCTGCGAAGCGTCCGCCGACCACTTCAAATCCTAATAACGCCAGCCAATCTTTTAGACGGGTGAGTGCAATAAATTCACCGCACCATGGATAACCTTGTTGATTGCCCCATTTGCGTTGCAAGCCCCATAAACTATAGGGATTGAAGCCGCTGATGATTAAATTTCCTTCGGGGATTAACACGCGTTCTACCTCGCGCAACACTTGATGCGGCTGCTTGGCAAATTCTAAAATATGTGGCATCAGCACTAAATCAATACTGGCACAGGCAAACGGCAATTCATCGCAACATAAACATACCGCCGCACCCGTCTCGAAAGCACCTTTTAAGCGCAATGGCATCCGACTGGCAGATAAAAAATCCTGCGTCGGCAGTCCTAATTGCAGCGCATTAAAGCCAAAAATGCGACTGACTGTGCGGTCAAAATAGGCTTGCTCACGTGCCAATACGTACTGTCCTTGCTCGGTTTCAAACCACGCGCTTAAGCTGGGTGAAATAGGCTGTTTTTCTGACATCATTTGCATCCTTTATATTTTCAAACCGACCAACGCAACAGCTTGTGAACGGGTGCTTAAGGATGTGCTGATTTATTCGGTTTTGTAGTTTTTGCTGAAGCAAAAATACTTTTGTATCAATGGACTGGATTCCGACCTTCGTCGGAATGACGAATAAATCAGTCCCTACTTAAGTTGTTTCGTTCCCCTGTTTTAAATAACCATCCTTAAATTTTTGTACACTCAGAAGCACGCGGCGTAAGCGTACCAAGCCCGTTACCTGAGACTGTACCGCTAATTGCTTCCGCCAATATACACCAGTAGCAAGCACCAGCAGCACCAGCATTGTTAAGGTGAAACTGTAGAGCAGGAGTGGTGAAAGAAAGGTCGCGCCTAAAGTTAAGCGTGAGGGATTGGTCCAAATGTAGTTGATCTCTAACAGATGTTGGTGTTGATTTAAAAAAGTTTGCAGGCCAAACATCTGGCTATTTACGGTATTCATTTGTTGGGTCATTTTGTGTAAATCTGCATGGTCGTGATCCAAGCCCTTGATCCAGGTGGAGAGTTCTATCCAATTGGAAACTGCCTGATTCAATGTGGTGCATTCTTGCGCAGCTAAGTTTTCCACATCTTTAAATTCGAGTAATTGTGCACAGGCATTGACCAATTTGGTGATGACATGGCTAATGTTGGTGTCGGCATTGCGCACGGCTTCCCGTTGGCGACCTTGCTCTTTTTTGCCATCTTCCTGTGCAAAGGGAAGTAAACGTTGCATGACACACCAGAAAATGGGCGATTTATCGGTGGTTTCGTCAATCAAGGTGACGAACCACTGACAGGTTGTCGCGGTGCTTGCATAAGCCGCCAATACGGATTGCTCAGCGGATGCGGTAAAGTCTGGCACATACAGCGATAGCACTAATTCAGGCAAAAATGCTTCTAATGCAGGCACATTCATGCGCATGGATGCCAGATACAACAGGTCATCCACATCCACCACTTCGCCAGGGTAGGTTCTGAGTGGGCGATGCCGCCAAGATTCTTCTAACTCTTTGCTGCGCGCCCAGAGTTGGCGGTATTGTTCTACGCCTGACTTCCATGTTTGAGAATATGCTAGCATATCAGTGTTGCCGTTATCGCCTAAAACCTTGAACACGCCTTCGCGATAGATCGAGAATAACCATAAACGAGATTCGCGATGATCTTCCAGTGCCAACATTGCGGCCCGCACCAAGGCGGCTTGGGTAATGACTTTGCCTTGCCAAATTGGTGGCATCCCTGGCAAAGCACAGAGAATCACGCGCAGCAAATGCCCATCATCGCTCAATTCGTGTTTTGCCATCACATCTTGAATGTCACGCGCCAGATTGAAATCGCGTAAATCCTGCTCGACCCATTGCGTGATCGTGCCACGCGCGAGGTCTTTTTTACCTTCTTCCCAATAGCGCGCCAAGGCTAAAGCCAAGTCATTGCGGGTAGTGCATTGTGATTTTTTGAGGGTATAAGGTCGCACCGCCGCGCCTTCACCCGCATCGTCAGGCATGGTTAAACGCGGATCACCTGCCAACCAACGACTAACCTCATCTGCGCCCCAGCGTTTGCTGGGATTACGCAACAACAGCCCGCGACATAGCATGCGCAAGTCATCATCCATCACGCCTTGCACATCCACCGACTTGGTTGCCAGTTGATGTAACGCCACTTGCTCACTTAAATCTTCGTAAGGATGTCGCCCTGTAATGGTTTCCAGCAGAATCATGCCCAAGGCCCACCAATCGGATTTTTCATCCAATACGCCCGTGAGGACTTCAGGTGCGGCGTAATGTGCCGTGCGTGCACCCTTGGTGAAATATTGCGTCGCCATTTTGAGCGAGGACGCGCCAAAGTCGGTCAGGGCAATTTCGAGTGGGGAAGTCTGGCGAATCAGAATATTTTCGGGTTTTAAATCGCGGTGCAAAATTTGCTTGCCGTGCAAAGCCACTAGCATGGTTGACAGCTGTTCTATCAACCGCCGCACGGTGTCATTTGATTGCGGCCAATGGCTTAATAGATTGCGTAGCGTGCCTGCTGCGCAATACTCCATCACTTCATAGCCCGTGTCGTCCACCACGCCGTGTAGGAATAACTTTACGCGGTAAGGGCTGTCAGGCAGTTGCGCTAACAGATCCCAGTTAGGCGCGATGCCTTTGCGATAGAGCTTAATCACCCGTTGTTCATGTTGGGGCGTTTCCGCCAGCACCAAATCTGCTTGTCCCCCTGCGGTGGGCAGTAGTTCTAATACGCGAAACTGGACACGCAAAGTGGGCGGCAAAACAGATTGCTGCTCGGCAAGCGGGTCAGTGGTAGCAGTGGGGGCAGTAATCTCGCGGTTGCAATACACGCAACGGGTCGAACCGCTGGGATTAGGTTGTGCGCAATCTTCGTGTGGACATAGTACAAACTGATTGTCAGGGGAGGTGACAGGGGAGGGGGGTGAAACTGCCTCGACTTCAGTTGGCTTCACGCCTATATGTGTAAAATCCACATCTGCCAGCAATGTCCCGCAGTTGCAAAAAGTCTCATCGGGTGGGTTGTGTGTGCCGCACAGTGGGCAAATTCTAACGAGATCATTCATGGTGACTCCACGCAGTGCTTCAGGGCAATTACAGAAGCTCGCACGATACCCTATTGGATGCAACTTAAACAACTCACTTGCGGAGAGTAATCCATTCCCACTTTGAAAAACCTAAATACGGTGTCATGCGAATATTTGGTACGCATTTTGCTCAATGAAAGTTCCATCATTCATTTACGACAAGGTGCATTATGCTATTCAATGATTACGAACAAAAAGGACTGTTGTTCAACATGAACTTCAAAGAGTCTGAAGGCAGCTACGCGGCGTATCGCGGGGATTTGGTCTTGGAGCTGGGTGAAGTGGGCGATGCGCACGGACACCGTATGCCACCCACTGCCACCATCAAAAACACCATCGTGCTGGCAGAAAATGACAAGATCAAGCTCTACGTCGGTAGCTTGGACGATTTGGCGTTGTTGCCCAAGGTGCTGGACTACTATCAGGCTGATTTTGCAGCAGATATTCGCATGATTCTATTTGTGGTGAATATCAACAAGCCTTTAATTGTCGACACCAATGGTCTCAGTATTCCTGTTATTGGGATGCAAGAAGGCTTAATTTGGAATGAGTTAATCGACCTTGCCGCTTTAGATAAGAGTGATTTTAAGGGGCAATCTGCCGCGCAAAAAATCGTGACTGTTTATAAAGCGTTGAGTGATTACAAGCCCAAAGGCGATAAAGTGTCCTTAGCTGAAGCATTGACTCGCACCGTGGCATTGACACGTGCAGGACGCGGCCCAATCTAATTGTTGCATCGCGACCGATTGTTGCAAATGTGACAATCGGTCTCTTTAAAAAAGGACAATCATGCCACGCATCGGTCTTTTCTTTGCCAGCAGCACAGGCAACACCCGCCGCATCGCCAAAGCCATCAAGAAACGTTTTGATGATGACACCATGGCAGATGCACTCAATGTCAACAAAGCCACGCCTGCGTTGCTTGCCAGCTATTCCCATCTCATTCTGGGTACGTCCACTTTAGGGGGCGGACAATTGCCAGGGTTATCCACGGACTGTATGGGCGGCGGTTGGGAAGAGTTTTTGCCGCAACTCAAGGAGGTTGATTTCAGTGGTAAAACTGTCGCGATCTTTGGCTTGGGCAATCAAGACAAATACCCCGATGAATTTGTCGATGCGATGGGTGAAATTTATCACTTCGTCGTGGCGCGTGGTGCAAAGGTGGTCGGTCAGTGGTCAGCGGATGGCTACGATTTTATTGCTTCCAAAGCCTTGGTTGATGACGAGTTCGTTGGGCTGGTGTTGGATCATGAGAATCAAAAAATTCTCACAGATGAACGCGTCGCAACTTGGTTAAAGCAAATCGCCCCTGAGTTTGGCTGGGTGCTTTAAGTACAGTTATTTGAGTTTAGTCTCTTTTGCGAGAAGATGACTCTAGTTGTTCGCAAGTCAAAGTGGATTAACAGGCTACTCAAAACCTAGTCACCTCGCTAAAATAATTACCAGCATCTCCCTAACAGTCTGCTAGAGGGGATTTATCCAAGCTCAAAAGTGGTGATGCCATATATTTTTTCGAGTGGCATCGGTGGGAATTCATTTGTGTACATTCGGGCTGTTTCAAATACAGGAGTCATACCAAACTTTTGAGCAAGAAGGATTGCATTTTTGTTTGGCTCTGGCACATCCAGAAATATGTCCGATGCTTCTGGTATGCGTGCGGTTAAAGCCAAAAACAAATCACATGCCAGATCGCCATTTTCGGCATTGAGCGGGCCAATTTTGAACCCGCGTTCACAAGTGCGAATGGAGCCATATCCCACAATTTTTGAGTTCTCAACGATGGCTAAAGTGTGCGTGTTTTGAGGGCTTACCCATGCCTTCAAAAAAGCACTCCTTTCCGCAGGGAAAAATGTCTTATCGTAGTTTTCAAGGTCTTGAAAATGAATATTTTTGGCTTCGACAAAGCTGCTTGCTGGCATTTGTGTTGTGGTTGATTTTCCTGCGAACCTTATGTTTCTGTGGGCTAACTTGAATCCTGATTTTTTGTAATTTTCTTGTTGAGCCAGTACCCCATCCAATCCTATATTTCTACCACGCAGACTTGAAATGGCAGTTTCCCACATTTTCATTCCAAAACCCTTGCCTCTGAATGCTTCGTGTACGATGTAAAGCCCCATAAATCCGAATGATTTTCCATATTTGACGGCGGATATGGTGGCGATTGGCGTGTCCTCGTATTTCCCAACCCAAAAACCCGTCACGTCTGCTGCATAAAATGCAGAGGCATCGTTAATCCCAGAATTCCGTCCTTCATGGCTCGCCCAGTTTATAGCCGTCTGTACCTCATGCTGAGCCATGATAGATACGGTAAATTTTGAATTTTCCATGCGCTTTATAGTGCGGTTAAATGTAAGTGTCTGACGAATTTGTTGACCATCATCAAATGTCAAAATCAATCGAATTTAATCCCGTTGATAATCTGACGGTCAGGTCAGGGTAGCTAAAGCGTCATGCTTTGCCTTCACGACATAATGGCGCGTCGCACTTTTTTTGATTTCTCGATACATGGTATCTGGCGCAAGATCCAGCCCGCCTTGCCAAAAAACCACGCCATTTTCAATATATGCTAAATGCACAAGCTGGTCGTCTTGCAACACATCAAACACGCCAGTACAAAAAGAAACATCAATCAATATTGTTCCCGTTAGCCCGTCAGCAAAGACCACCTCCAAGGTTCTAGGTGCTGCGGGGCGCACGGTGATTACATCCCAGTACATAACCCACTCACTTCAAAGGTGCAATCGCTTCGGGATGGCGATTGTTTTTGCACAGCTCCCAGTCAGCCAACAATTCAGCTTGATGCAGCTCAGCCCAATCCAACACAAGCTGCGCCGCCCGTCTGGGTAATTCTCCCTCAATGATTCTTAGAGCTTTAATTTCAATCACCGCTTTGTATTCAGCGTAACTCGCATGAAAGTGCGGCGGGGCATGTTCGTCCCAAAACATCTGAATAATGATGCCGTAGAACATACTAATCGTAGGCATGATAAATCTCCGAAAAAATTGAGGAGGGGATTGTAACACTGAGGGAGAGCTTCACGCAGTAATCCACTATTGAAAAATGACAAGCGTGAATTACCTTTGGCATTCCACCTTACGCGCTTAGCTGCAATTGTGGGTGCAACCCAGCGCGTTCCGCCAAGGTTAGCAACATATCTATACTAAAATCCCGCCAAGCCCCCTTAAACAAAGCCGAAATACGCGGTTGGGTCACGCCCAAGCGTTTTGCTGCCTCGCGTTGCGTTAAACCATCATGCAGCAATCGCTCACGCAAGCGCAGCATCAATTCTACCCGCAACGCCATCACCCGCGCCTCTGCTGGGTCAAAACCCAAATCCGCAAACACATTACCGCTGCTTTCAATCACGCGCACATCTTCAAAACGAGGTGCGATATTGCTATTCATTTTCCATGCTCCTATCAGCCAAAATTATCTGGGAGTTCACGAGTATGCCTTTAATTTCGGAACAGGGCGGATTGCCTTTTGAAAAGTCGCCTGACGGGTTACACCCGCTCCACTACCCGCCAGCGTGCCTCAATGGTATCGGCGGACAAATCTGCGCCACACGCCCATTCCACAAAATAGCCACCGTTGGAGACTTTTACAAATTCCGCATGATCCCGCAAGGGCTGGAAAGCTTCATATTGCAGGTAGGGGCGGACATCAAGCAGCCCCTCGCGTCCATCTTCTGCGACGATAGCCAACATCCAATTGGGCAATGGTTTGATTTGAATGATGTTCATTGATCGAGTCCCTTAATAGTAAAGGGAATTGAGCCATTCACCGCCAATACCCAATCCGCCTGTAAATTTTCTTGGTGAATTTCAATCCACGCGACGACCAACTTGTGCTTATTCGGCGGGAGTTCGCCCGCTAAAACCGCCCCATCTAAAATGGAATAAACCGCGCTCTTCCCCTGATATTCCGCGTGAATGTGGGGCAAACGATGTTTTTCAATGTCCCGATAAAACATCCGAATCAAAATTCCATAAAACATACTGATCGTGGGCATGATAAATCTCCATGAAAAATAAGCGGCTATTGTAACCCTGTGGCGGTGAATTCGCGCAGCAATCTGCTTGCGGACTTAAGCATGAAAACCCCCCGACGAGCGGGGTGCTTGCACCAGATGGTCAAACTTTCGTTTATTTCGTTACGGGCAGATTGTCTTGTGGCGAATTGATTTTATGGGTTTTGCAGAGATAGGGCGGCGATAATCGCAGCGCATTGCGCCCTACCGCTGTTGATCCCAATAGGTGGGATAGGGGAAATTAGTCACCCTCTTTTATCTTGTAGATGGCTGCCTGAAGTGCTTCGATCAAGCACTCGGCTACTTCGACGCTCATTTCTAGCTCAACATTTCCCGTTACACCTTCGTCTGGAAAACTTTCATCTGTGATTTCGATGTTTGCAATATCGACCTCTGGATGGACTTGCCACGCCTCTAAGTTTATACACGCAGCATGAATTTCAGACGTGACCTCAATAAACCCTTTGCGATAGGCAATGTCGTTGCAGCGTATTTTTTGAGTGCTCATATGTAGAGGTATAACGTAAAGTTCACCTGTGTCCCAAAATACCCGCCGCCGTCAGGCGGCGAAATCAAGAAATCAATGGGGTCAGGTTCCAATACTGCTACCGCAAATAACTTAATGCATTATTATCAATGTGTTGCACATTAATCTGCCCATCAAAACCAAGAACTCTTTACGCGAAAATCAATTAGATAAAGCATGTTAGTATCAAATTTCGGCTTCAAATTACTATAAAAAACATCGTCAACGAATTGATGATTATCTGTATCATATTGATTATTAAGCAACTATTATTTGCGGTAGCAGTATTGGAATCTGACCCCATTGATCATTGATCCTCGTGATAGCAAAGTTTGATACATACGGCGCAATAACGATTGCGCGCTACAGTGCTGGGTTAGAATTTAAAGGGAAAGCTTGAGAACTGTACTCCAAGAACCATCTGCGCCCACAGCTTTCTCGAAGCAAAGAAAGCTGCACACGCCTCACCACTCTTATCTTGCTCACAGAAATACTCACTTTGTAAAGTTGGGAAAGTGTTGTCATTATTTATCGCAGCAATACCAAGAAAATATGTGCTGGTACTTGCCAATGTCTCGAAGAAATACTTGTCAGACATGCTTTGACCGTTGACTATTATGTTCCTGAACCACCCCCTTCGGTACACCTTGACACCAAATTTGTTCATGGGTAAAAGATAACTCCACTGCCCATCTGGCCAAGCCTGCATGAAGTTGTTGACTTCAAATAGCTGACGTTCAAAAGCCACCGATTTTTCTTGGTCTTGGTCTGGCGACGATAGTTTTGCAAGCTGTATCTTCATTGTCATCCGCGCATTCCCTGTATCGACAACAAAAAAGTTGTTACTTGAAGTGATTTGAGCACCTTCAGGAATGACTACGGTAGCACCAGAACTTAGGTCTTGATAAATATCATACTTGAATGAATCTGGACTGAAAATGGAAAAAGCTGTTGCAAGCTGACTCAAGCCCCGAATATCATCAGCTGTGCTAACTAACTGCGCGAATGTTCTAGTACGTAACTTCGTAAAATTTGTAGTTCCTAATGTTAACGTTTCACCAATACCCTCCTGTGTGTCATCAGTAAATGCTGTAGTGGCAACTGGACTCATAGGGAGCGAAACATCATTAGATTGTGCAAGAGAGTTCAATTGTTTCACGGGTATCCCCCATGAAATTTCAATTGCGCCAGATTCTAGGCCTCCATCTGCAATTCCGATCACTTGACCTTGCTCATTAACGATTGGCGCACCAGAATGCCCTGGTACCAAACTACCCTCAAGGTTCAAAATTTCCACATCTACACTGGGGTATGGAGCACTCTTAACTAGAATTAAGTGCTTTGGTCCTAGTATCGTTCGAAGTTTATTTCCACCGTGCCGAATAGTCACTGTAGTATTGCTGGCTACTGAGATATTCAATGGAAATCCGACAACATCAAAGGTTTGCTTGACAACTGGGGGGGACTCATTGATTGTTAGCGGTTTTCGATCCTGCGGCTTAGTTACCCTTAATAGAACGAGATCCGAATCTTTCAGTACGGCAACAACATTGGCACTCGAAGATGCCACCATATTTCCATCGGCATCCATATATCTTACGGTTATATTATTGGAGCGATCAACCACATGTAGCGATGTGACAACATGCGAACTATCCATCCATAGGAACCCAGTAGCGGCGTGTTGCCACGCTCCCCTAGCATCGACTCCGCTAGCCTCAATTTTTACAGCCGATTGACTGACTTTTTGTAAAATTGAAGTCGATAATGCCATGCAATATTTAGGTATAAAGAAAGTCAGTGCAATGGAGATACAAATGCTTACTATTTTTTGCACAATTCCTCCAATACGAGTTTGAATATCGATAACTTATTACTCTCATCAATTTGCTGAGAATTAATTTGTTTTGCAATGCTGGCCAATTTACTTTCATTTTTTGCTTCGAAGTATTCAATCAAAACATTGATATCGTGCATGTTATCTATATCGAATAGTTCACATCTTTCTGTATTTAGACCAAACAAAATCGTATGAGTGCCTACATCCGCTGCTTTTCCATCAACCATTTGATTACCTAAAACATTCGGTTTAGTTTCAAGGTACCTAGTGAGTATAATCTTTTGGGCTTCTTCCTTTTTTACACCAATTTCAACAAGTGCATTGACTTCGTTCAAGAGCGACCCAATAGGCGGTGTTTTTGTAGGTGATAGTGCATCGTGTGTACGCAGGAATATTCCAAAAATAATTCCAAACGCGCAGGCAAGGGCAAAAGCTCCCAGCCGAAATTCTGCGATATTCTGTTCGGAGTTATTTATGTCTTCGTGACATGGCGTTGTAGATTTAAGCAATGATGTCAATTGAGGCAACAAAGCCGCAATCGCTCCGACGACAAGTGCAACCACAGGGGAAGTAGATAAACCAAGAAGAATTCCAAGTAATGCACCTACACTCGCACCTGAAAATATTTGTGCCTTCATTCTTAAATCCATTCTTATAAAATACTTTAGTTATAAAGCCTGTGTCCTATTACGCTATGTCAAAATTCCACCCATTAGCAAGGTTGAGATACTGCCACGCACATTATGGTATCTAACAAATGAAGAGGCTTACCCACACCTAGCTTGGGATGAGCGTAATATTTATTTATGACATGCAAGAGTTTCGGTACTAAGACCCGACGTATTAGATTACAAAAACACTGTTTAATCTAAACAGCATTGCCGCGCACTACTCATAATTGAGATAAGATCATCGTTATTTAACAAAATAAGTGGGTAATTTTTCAAAAATGACCTTGCCTGTTAATATACCCCATTTGCTGGATGAGATGCGCTCCAAATGTCGGTGCTACACTAAGGTTTGCCTACAGAGCATTCCAACGTAGGCTGAATTAAACGCTACATTTTTCCATGACAAGCATCATCCAAAAGAGATGGGTGTCCAAGAAGTTGATTTTTTGAGTAGCTTGGCTATTGATCTTAGTGTATTTCATCCACGCAAAGTCAAGCACTAGAGGCTCTATTATTCCCATATCTAGCATCTCCACCCCACACCTTCGTGTGCTACAGGCTCCGCGCAGAGATGACGACGAACAAATCAGCACTCACTTAAGACATTACCATTTCTACACAACCTCATCCCCCACTTTTTCCTCCACCTTCTTCGGCGGCGCAGGCGAGAAATAGCTGGCGGCGATGACCAATAGGGCAATCCCAATCAGCGATGCCGTCCATGTAATCGTCCCTGTGTTGCGCAGGTCAACCAACATCAGTTTTGCGCCTACCACCGCCAATAAGCCGAAGCCGATAAACCAGATGCGGCGGGAGGATAGGCGGGAGGCGTAGATCATCAGGGTGATGGAGGTCAGCGTCCAGATCACGGAAAGCAGGGCGTGCATCATGGCGTTGTGCAGCAGCACATCCCAATCAAACGCCACGCCGCCCCAGTGATACGCCAGTCGTCCCGCGAGGGTGCTAATCATCAGGAAAGCCCCCGCAGGCAGGGCGTAAGCGATCATGGGTTTGAGCTCAGAAGGTTGGGGGGCTTTTATCCAGCCGTGAATGCTGTACAAACTCAACAGCATCACCAAGTCCAGTGGATTCAGCACAGGAATATAGGGCAATCCTGAGCCATCGCCTGAATACTGAGTGCTGGCAAGCGCAAACCATCCTATGCTGGCGAAGACCACGGGCAACAAGCCCCTGATGGCGTAATCACCGTATTGATTGGCGACGGGATAAAGTTGGCGACGTTGCGCGCTCAATGTGGCAAGCGTGATTGCGGCGAAGCTGCCGCCGTAAGCCAACCAGTGCCATAGGTCGGTGTTAGGGCTAAGTTGTTGCGCGCCCCATGCGATTTCGTGCGCGGTTAATGCGCCCAATCCCCAGAACATCCACAAGTGCAGCGCGGGTAGCCTGACGTTGAATTCATCGCGTTCTTGTCGCGCCAATTGCCAGTAATACAACGCCACGGCGGCGGGGAAGACCAAGATCAACATGCCGTACAAGACATGCTGTTCGCGTAAAATCGCATCCACGGCGATGCCGCCAATCGCACCGAATAACAGCCAAATCATCTGGCGCAAGGCTGCCCAGTTCTCGCGTTTACCGTCCAATTCCAACAAACCCGCGACAACGGCGATGAATCCTAGCCATGCGGCATCTTGGTAATTGCTCGGCGTAAAGGTTTGAATTTCCAGACAGGCAGGGGCGAGCAACCAAGCCAATCCCCAATAGAACATGCTATTGGCAGCGGCGGAGCTTGCGTCTTTGCGATGTAGCAGCCATGCAGTTGCCAATCCCAGCACGGAAACCAGCACGCTGCCCAAATAGAAGTCGTTGAAAATAGCGACCTGTCTGACCACGTCGTCATGTTGGGCAATGAGATAGAGTCCCGATAGCAATTGAACGGCGATCCCCACGACGCGTGCGAAGGGTTCATCGCGGCGTATGCCCCGCCACATGGCGATGGCGGAGAAAGTGATGCCAAAGGGCAACCAGAACCACAATTCACTATGGGGGAAGAGGTAGTGTTGTATCGTCCACGCGGTTTCGTTGGAAACCAGCACGCTCAGTCCCCAGAATAACCCCGCACGCAACAGCGGCAGTCCAAAGTCCAATTCATCGCGTTCTTGACGTGCCAATAGCCAGTAGCACAAGGCGACGGTGGCGGGGTAAATCAGGGTGAGCGCGCCACTGAGGATATGTTGGTTGGACGTAATGGCATGAAAAGCGATGATGACCAGCGCGTAAAACAACAGCCAAATCATCTGACGCAAGGCTGCCCAATTCCAATGTTTGCCGCCGATTTCTAATGCGAAGACTAGCGCGGCGAAGAAGCTGAGCCACGAAGCATCTTGATAATCCACTGCCACAAACTGTTGGATTTCGGCACAGGTTGCGACACCTAGCCACAATAATCCCCAATAAAATAGGCTGTTTGCCGCCACTTGATCGGGCTTTTTCTCCCAACGATGCAGCATCAACCCGCTGGCAAATCCCGCCATGGCAGTGATAAAACTCCCCAAATACACGTCGTTGAACACCGCATGCACATGAGACAGTTCATCAAAATGGGTCAGGAAATAGCCGCCCGCCAAGATTTGTAACGCAATGCCCGTCCAGCGTGCCAAATAGCGATCTTGGCGAAGCCCTAACCACAACACAGCGCAGCCTTCCACCGTCCAAGTCGCTGCCGTCACCTTTGCGCCAAAGGTCAGCGGTACGGCGTAGGTCAACAAAGCCACGGCGATGCCTAAATGGCTGCGTTCTGCTAATTTTAAAGTTTCATCTTGCCGACGATACAACACCCACCACAACGCCAAATAGTACAAGCCTGCCAGAAACACGCTCCACGCCAAGCCGTATCGGTACGGTTGCATCAACACGGATTGGGACGCGACCGCGATGGCGGGCACACCGAATAACAACAAGCCATCACCCCATGCCATTGCCGTGGATTGCCTAAATAAAGCGTAGAAAATGGGTTCGAGCGAGTACATAAAAAAGAACAGCACGAGGAAAAACTCCGTGCTATTGAGGTGTTCGGGTTGATAAGCGTGTAATGCCCAATTCATGCCAATGACCAGCGTAAATAGAAAGCCCACGATATTGAGTTGTCGCCAAGATTTAAACCAATTCAAGGCGAAGACAAAGACATTCAACAACGCAAAATAACTGAATAAGGTGACGTGATCGCCTGATCCGCTGGATGCCAATACGGGTGATAAAAACGCGCCTGAAATCCCTAAAACCGCCAGCGATAAGCTGTCTTGTTTAGCCGCAAATAAGGTGCATGACACGCCCAGCAAGGTGTAGGCGATGAAAGCCAGCGTGGGCGAAATCATTTGATAACGCGCCAACATAAAATAGACGAGAAGATACAAAATGGCGTAGCCGCCGCCCTGCAAAGCAAAGCCGAACATTTGATGTTTAGGGATTTGTGCACGCGACCAGCCAAACATGACCATCGCCACCGCACCCACCGCACCCAACAACAAGCGTACTTGAACGGGGAACATACCGTGTTGCACCGCTAATTTCAGTGCGGATGCCACGCCAAAAAACAGCAATACCACGCCGATCTTGGCGAGAATATTGCCGCTGAATAGTTTGGTCAAAAAGCTGGGCAGGACGAATGGCTCGGATTCGTCGGGTAGGAATTCAATGGGTGGCGGCGTGTACGATTCGACCTTGGGGGTGGTTTTGGGTGTGGTGGACTCGGCGGTGGTAATCGGTGCGACGGTGGATGCAATAGCAATTTGTGCATCAGTACGGTCAGGCATGGCTTCAGCAACAAGGGGCTTAGTCGCGGCTGGTGATTCAGGCTGATCCGAAAGCCAAGCGAGCAGTTGTGGCGTGAGTATGGGCGCAGGCTGTTCTTGCGGTAAGAGCGTATCAGTAGCGACATCAGGAGGTGGCTCAGAAGCAACAGACTCGGCTTGAGAAACCACAGCTTGTGATTGAGAAACCACAGGGTCGACTTGAGGAAGAGGTGGTTCGGCTTGTGTCGCGGCAGCCGTGATATTGAGTGCTTTTTCCAATTGCTGGATGCGTAAATTCAATTGCCGCACATGCACTTCTAAATCCTGAAGGCGTTGTAGCGTTTCTGCTTCCTGCGGGTGTGGCGTTGTTTGCGCCGTCTCATTGCGCGTGGAAAATACCCAACCTAACCAAGCCCCCAGCCCGCCTCCCAGCAGCGCGCCGAAACTGCCAAAGGTAGAGCCTACCAACATGCCAATAATCAGCCCAATGAACCACATGGTGTGCCTCGCTTTCGTTAGATGCTAAGTTTTCGTGCCTGCGCATATTAGCAGCAATTCTAAACCCATGGTGTAATTGTGGTGTTGTAGGAGCAGGTGCTTGGCGGAGCTGACGAATAAATCAGTGCCTCTATAATGGATGTAGTCACTTGATTGCTAATTGTTATCTTGTCCCCGTGGGTGTGCGGAGGGCAAAGATTAGTCCGACGAAACTGCCTAGGGGCGGCTATAATCGACTCCCTTATTTTTAAGCCAATTTCTTATGCGTCCTGCCGCACCGCCCACGACTGAAAAACCAAATGATTGGCAAACGATACGGTCGTTGCTGCCGTATTTGTGGGAGTTTAAAGGGCGAGTCGTTATTGCGATGGTGTTGCTGGTGGCGGCTAAACTGGCGAACGTCGCCGTGCCGCTGGTATTAAAGCAAATTATTGATGCGTTAGATAAAACCCACGCGGTGTTGGTGGTGCCGATCTTTTTGATTGTGGGCTATGGCTTGTTGCGCTTGTTTAGCACCTTGTTTGGTGAGTTGCGCGATGCGGTGTTTGCCAAAGTAACCCAGCGCGCCATCCGCCGCGTGGCGTTGCAGGTGTTTGAACATTTGCATAGCTTGAGTTTGCGCTTTCATTTGGACAGACAAACAGGCGGCGTGTCGCGAGACATCGAGCGCGGTACACGCGGCATTAGCTTTTTGTTGAACTTTACCTTGTTCAATATCTTGCCGACTTTGCTGGAAATCGGGCTGGTCGCGTTGATTTTGCTGAAAAAATACGATATGTGGTTTGCCATCATCACCTTCATTACGTTGGTGATTTATATAGCCTTTACCTTGTTTATTACCGAATGGCGTATGGTGGTGCGACGCACCATGAATGATTTGGATTCCAAGGCGAATACGCGGGCGATTGATAGTTTGTTGAACTATGAAACGGTCAAGTATTTCGGCAATGAGCAGTTTGAAGCTCGTCGCTATGACCGCAATATGGAGAAGTGGGAAACGGCGGCGGTGCAGAATCAAACCTCGCTCGCGATGTTGAATGCGGGACAAAGTGTGATTATCGCCGTGGGTATCACGGGCTTGATGTTGTTGGCGGCGCAACAAGTGGTGTCTGGCAAAATGACACTGGGCGATTTGGTGCTGGTGAATGTGTTTATGCTGCAACTGTATATGCCGCTGCATTTCTTGGGGTTTGTGTATCGGGAAATTCGCCATTCCTTGGCGGATATGGAAAAAATGTTCCGTTTGCTGCACGAGCACCATGAAATCGCAGACGCGGCAGATGCGAAGACTTTGCACGTCGGCACAGCTTCGGTGCGATTTGATCAAGTCGATTTTGGCTATAATCCTGATCGTGAGATTCTAAAGGGCGTGAGTTTTGATATTCCAGCGGGACATACCATCGCGGTGGTCGGGGCGAGTGGGGCAGGGAAATCCACTTTGTCGCGTTTGCTGTTCCGCTTTTATGATGTCGGCACGGGCAGTATTCAGATTAACGGGCAAGATATTCGCCAAGTCAGTCAAAGTAGTTTACGCGCCGCGATTGGCATCGTGCCGCAAGATACCGTGTTGTTTAATGACACTATTTATTACAATATCGCCTACGGTCGCCCCAGTGCTTCGCGGGATGAAGTGATTGCGGCGGCACAGGCGGCGCATATTCATGATTTTATTGAGTCATTGCCACAAGGTTATGATGCTACAGTGGGCGAACGTGGTCTGAAATTGTCAGGCGGGGAAAAGCAAAGGGTGGCGATTGCGCGTGCGATTTTGAAGAATCCTGCGATATTGATTTTTGATGAGGCAACCTCGGCGTTGGATTCAAAATCTGAAAAAGCCATTCAAGCCGAGTTATTCCAGATTGCGCGCAATCGCACCACGTTGGTGATTGCGCATCGTTTATCCACGGTGGTGGAAGCGGATCAGATTTTAGTGATGGAGCATGGTCGGATTATCGAGCGTGGTACACATCGGGCATTATTAGAAAAAGCGGGTAGTTACGCGCAGTTATGGAATCTTCAGCAGCAAGGAGAGTTGTAAATTGTAGGTTAATTCACTTATCGCCGTATCGCGTACAGTGAATTTTGAGGGAGAGTAGTGATGAAGAAAATAATAAAACAGGCTTTGGGTTGCTTAGCCTTATCCATGTGCATCATGAGTGCGCATGCCGACAAAATTCGATTTGTAGAGGATGGTCCCGCACCCGATCCTGCCACACTCAAAAGATTGGGATTGGATAGAAAATCCCCCGCATTGTTGATTAAGCCCGCGCCAAAATCTGCCAAATTAGCGGGAAAATCATCACAATTGGTTTTTAAATCCCCACAGCGGTCAAAAAAACAGGTCGAGCAGGAGGCTCAGCTGCCGCGATTTGACGGTAAATTGCCGCAATTGGATTCCAATATCGCCTTGATTTTTGACGAAAAAACTCAAAAGCTGTTGTACCAAAAAAATGCGCAGATGGTTGCACCGATAGCGTCGATCACCAAGTTGATGACTGCCATGGTGGTGTTGGATGCTAAATTGCCCATGGACAAACGCGTGAGTGTGGACACTGCTGATGTGGATGTATTAAAGGGTACGCACTCTCGTCTCAGCGTGGGGCTGACTTTCAAACGCAGTGAGCTGATGAAGTTGGCGTTGATGTCATCGGAAAACCGCGCCGCCGCCGCGTTGGCGCGCACCTATCCTGGGGGCAGAAAAGCTGCTATCGCAGCGATGAATGCCAAAGCCAAAGAACTGGGGATGCAAAACACCTATTTCCGCGATCCAACGGGGTTAAATAGCGATAATGTGTCCACTGCGCGAGATTTAGTCAAAATGGTTGCCGCCGCCCGTAAATACGGGACGATACGTCAGTTCACCACCACCTCCAGCCATACCGTCAATGCGAAAGCAGGGAAAGAGTTGATGTTTAACAATACCAATCCGCTGGTGCGTAGCGACTCTTGGGACATTGGCGTGAGTAAAACAGGTTTTATCAGCGAAGCGGGACGTTGCTTAGTGATGGAAGCTCGCATCAACAAACGTCCCGTGATTATCGTGTTGCTGGATTCTCAAGGAAAGACCGCTCGTATTGAAGATGCAAGACGCATCAAGAGATGGATGGAAGCGAGCAATGTTGGGGCGGGTCCATCGGTCCGAAAGGGGTAAGGATTTTGCTTGGTTCGTAGGTGAGATTCCTATTCGTCGTGCCGTACTTGAATCTCCCCAGAACCTGTTTACGATCTGTAGCGAGAGGTCGTCAGCGGGGCGAAGAGCAGCGCAGAAACCGCAGTTTACATGTGTAAATGAGGATTTTGAGCCGCGCATGAGCCTCGATCACGGCCTCGCAGTAAGATCGTAAACAGGTTCTCAGTTGCCTGACCAAAGATACGCATCCATTGCCAAACTGCCATAAGTGAAGGGTGGGCAATAGCGCGTAGGAGCATGACCCTGTGCTGCGCCGAGTGCAATAAACAGCGGTAAAAAATGTTCTTCCGTGGGATGGGCTTCCGCCCCGTAAGGCGCATCGCGGTAATTGAGCAGGGCAGGGAGGTCTTGCGCCGCTAAACGATCAGCCACCCAATCGGTAAAAATCTGCGCTTTGGGCAAAGGCTCGCTTTGCGAACGCCAATCTAGCCAAGCAAAATTATGGGTAATCGCGCCAGACGCGACAATCAGCACGCCCTCTCCCCGTAATGACGATAAGGCTAAGCCCAGTTGATAGTGTTCAGTGGGACTGCCATTGTGTGCCAGTGACAATTGCGTGACGGGAATGTCCGCCTGAGGAAATAGCACCGAAAGCGGCACCCACGCGCCATGATCCAGCCCTCTACTCGGGTGTGTTTCTACGGTAATCCTCGCCGCAGACAATCGCTCCACCACCCGTTTCGTCAAGTCAGGCGCGCCTTGTGCGGGATACTGTAAGTCGTACAACTCGCGAGAAAACCCTGAAAAATCATGTATGGTTTCAGGCGCGGCGGATAAACTCACCGTCGCACAACGCGCTTCCCAATGTGCCGAAATCACCAAAATCGCCGAGGGTGTGTGAATTTTAGACGCCAGCAGGCGAGTGTTTCAGGGGCTTTTAAAAGTGCATCTGGCGCACCGTGGGAGACAAATAGGACGGGGGATTTGGTGGGCATGGCGTTCTCAATATGAGTTTTACTTCGTCATTATCATGCTAAAAACTGCCTCGTTCGTTTATTAAATTTGTCCACCCGATACGCGTGCTATCCCTGCCAAATCGCGTTCTGAAAAAATTGCTTTAAAACCAGCTTGTTGCAACAATGCTCGCACGGTTTCGGCTTGGTCGTAGCCGTGTTCTAACAACAACCAACCCTCGGAATGCAGGTGCGCGGGGGCGTGGGTGATGATATGACGCAGGTCGCTGAAGCCGTCCTCGCCTGATGCCAAAGCAGTTAGTGGTTCGTGGCGCACGTCGCCTTGTTGCAAATGCGGGTCGGCGGCGCGTATGTAGGGCGGGTTGGACACGATGACGTGGTAGCGTTCGCCATCCAATGCGCTGAACCAGTTGCTGGACAAACAGTGCAAATTTCCATTTTTCAACAATCGGTTCGCATTGTCTTGTGCCACTGCAAGCGCATCGGAACTGGCATCCACGGCGGTAACATCGGCTTCGGGACGGTGATAGGCAAGGCTAACGGCAATCGCCCCGCTGCCTGTGCCCATGTCCAACACGCGGCAAGGCTTTCCTTGCGGAATGCGCGCCAACGCCAGTTCCACCAACAACTCCGTATCAGGGCGCGGAATCAGCGTCGCGGAAGTCACCTTGAACATCAGCCCATAAAACTCCCGCTCGCCAAACAAATACGCCATCGGCTCACCTTGCAACCGCCGCTCCAACAACGCGCTGTATGCCGATAATTCCGCCGCATTCAACTCCCGTTCGGGATAGGTCATCAAATACGCCCGATTCACCCGCAAAACGTGCTGCAACAAGCATTGCACCTCAATCCGCGCCGTGGAAAAGTCCAATGCTAAGGCGTGTTGCAGGCGGGGGGTGTCGTGTTTTAGGTGGTGGGATAAAGTGGGCATGGTGGGCAAGGCAGTTTCGCGCGGCAAACTGCCGTTTGATTTGGATAAAAGTGGGTTACCTAACGGTGAACCCACCCTACGCTGATGGATTTCACTTGATTACGGCTGAGCAGATTCACTCATAATTTCAAAGCTCACGTCCGCCTTGAAGACAGACTCAGAGGGGTTGCAAGCTGCATTCCCATGTCTATTGTTGTCGATAAACATCCTGAACTCGCAATGTCGCAAGTAGAAACCAGGGAAATTAACCGACTCAAATGACCGCCCTTTACCAGCCAACCCGCGCTCATCAATGAAGGTGGCATCTTTCTTGTAAAGATCAGACTCTTCACGTTGGTGGAGCTTGATCTCAAAGTTTTGGTGACGCAGAAAATATCCTGGATAATTGACGGATTCAAAAGAGACACCCGTGCCAGCTAGTCCAGGACGGGTGATAAAACTAGCGTCCTTCTTGTCGCCATCAGATGCAACAGGGGTCAATTCACCTAAATAGTTGCGATGACGCACATAGCGATCTGTGTAATTCACCGATCTCATTTGTATCGTTTTATCTTGATCACGCATGCCGATCACGTCAAAGCTCACGTCCGCCTCGAAGACAGACTCAGAGGGGTTGCAAGCCGCATTCCCGTGTCTATTGTTGTCAATAAACATCCTGAAATCGCAGTGTCGCAAGTAGAAACCAGGGAAGTTAACCGACTCAAATGACCGCCCTTTCCCAGCTAGACCACGCTCATCAATGAAGGTCGCATCCTTCTTGTAGAGATCCGATTCCTCACGCTGATGGAGCTTGATCTCAAAGTTTTGGTGACGCAGAAAATATCCTGGGAAATTGACGGATTCAAAAGATACTCCCATACCCGCTAGCCCAGAACGGGTGATAAAACTAGCGTCCTTCTTGTCGCCATCAGATGCAACAGGGGTCAATTCACCCATGTAGTTTCGATGACGCACATAGCGGTCTGTGTAATTCACCGATTTTAGCTGCACGATGTCACCTATGTTCGCTCGAGCATGAGTCACGCCAGAAAAAAACAAGCCACATGTCGCCACCAAGACCAAGCACATTCGTCCCAATGTGGTGAATGGTCTATGTAGCAATGCTGAAATGGATGTTGGTGACAACGGAGAGGATGCGGAAGTTTTGATCATGATATGCGTCTCCAAAGAAAATGGGGGATAGACGAATGCGACTGAATCTTAGCTGGATAACCACGTCCGTGGATACCAGCTCCAATGTACAGGATAACCACCCCTACTGCCAAGAATTTTTATCTTTGAAGAACCGTCATTGAACCTGTGCAAATCGGCTGAAAGCCCGTGCGGTGGGTTGAGCGCAGCACAACAAATCATGCGGTAAATATTGGGTTTTGTGCCACAGCCCAAGCTATGGCAACCCGTAAACTGCGCCGTAAGACTCCGCAATCTCACCGCAAATTTGATTACGATAAAGAGGGTTTCATTTGACGGAGTAATGTGTTTTCAATATTCGGGCTATTTTCTGGCAGCACCAAAAATTCTGGGTTATGCATATCCTCTTTGTTGTATCGCAACACATTCAGACTTAAGTCGCACACCACACCCCCTGCCTCGTTGACAACCGCATGCGCAGCGGCTGTGTCCCATTCCATGGTGGGGGCAAGACGGGGATAAAAATGTGCCGCACCTTCCGCGACTAAGCAAAGTTTAAGTGAACTGCCCATGCTGATGCACTCGTAGCGGTCTAAGTTCGCCAATAAAGTTTCAGTACGCGCATCACGATGTGAGCGACTGGCAACGACCTTCAGCGTTTCGCCTATGTCAGGATAGTTCACTTTGATGGCTTGTGGTTCACCCGAATCCCGTCGCACAAAAGCCCCCAACTTAGGAGCCGCGTAGTAACACACATTCAATACGGGTGCGTAAACCACGCCGAGAATAGGCGCGCCGTTCTCAATGAGCGCGATGTTGACGGTAAATTCACCATTACGCTTAATAAACTCCTTGGTGCCATCCAGTGGATCAATCAACCAATAACGTACCCAATTTTGACGTTCAGAATAGGCAATGTCTGCCGCTTCTTCAGAGAGTACAGGTATATCAGGCGTCAACTTGTGCAACCCCGCCACAATCACACGATGTGATGCCAAATCAGCAAGCGTCAAGGGAGAATCATCCGCCTTGCCTGTTACCTCAATGTGCTCACCTTGGTAAATCTCCATGATGGCTCGACCTGCATCGACAGACAAATCGACGAGATCATTTAAAAAGGAACTGCTAGAGAAAAGTGTTTTGAATTGAGTGTCCATTGTTATGTCCATTGATTTGGTTTTGTTTGTGATTGTTGCGTCTTAGAGAGGAGTAGTGTTGAGCATCACATAGGGCGCAATAATGATTGTGCCCTAGTGCGGGCTATTAACAGAGCGACACCCCGTTTATTCTACAGTTGTCTTCCAAGATTTCCCGTGAGCGAGCAATGACTTTATGCCGTGAGTTGCTAAAAATGAATTTTTGAAAATCAGCGATTTTCGATGGTGAATTTGTGATGCATAAGTTCGGCGATATTGGAAGGTAAATATCTCCATCCAATACAAAGTTGTCATTTATTGAAGAAAAATATATTGGGTCTTCCGATAAAATGAGCTCTGCACTTGACTTATAAAACCAGCAATCTCCAATAATTTTCCCATCTAACTGGGCTGTGAGTAGTGGTAAAAAGAGAAATTGTGAAGCTTGTTCGCTAATCTTTCCCCCCTTTCTTTCAATATCATGTAAGAATTTTCTTTCATATTCAACCATTGCTTTATTTTCTTTACTGGCATGATTGTAGAGTTGACGTAGGTTTCTCCGCGCGCGCGCCGCCAGTTTGCTGCGAGCTGGATTTCTCCAAAATGAAAGTACGATGAAGAAATTGATAATTTTTGCGGCATCTTCACTCTGATGAATCTCATCTAGCATTGAATTATCATCAACATATTCTTCAATCTTGGTAAGCATTTCAGAGAATTCTCCTTCTAATTTTGAGTAACCTGTTTCTATGTCGAAAAACTTTTCATTTCCGTGTATCAGAGTGTGAAGATCAGGTTCATAGCAGACTTGTTTTGGTGTAAATGTTTTTGGGTTTATTTTTTTGTATTGGCTATTGTAGATATGAAGTTGACCTGACTCATTGCAGAACTTCCGAAGAATAAATTGTGGGATGTAATGATGTTTAATCGCTTGTCCTGGCATGTGTTTTTTATCCCTTTAGAGTAGCTGTGGTTCACAAACCAGCCAAAATTTACGATTGAGCACTGTAGATTGGGTTGAACGCAGTGAAGCCCAACAAATCACGCGGTAAACGTTGGGCTTCGTGCCTCAGCCCAACCTACGGCAGGGCAAGTGGTGAAAGTTGTGCACCACCCAGCCCACGTTTCACTTTTCCCGTTTCACCGTTCTCAAGTAATCACCGTTGGTTGTTCACGTCCCGTCAAACCCTTCAAATCCGACAATTCCAACGCAATGGCTATCAATTCGGACAATGCGTCTTGTGCGTCCAAATGGTGTTGGGCGACATCGGGTTCGTAGGATTCTAGGTAAATACGAATGGTTGCGCCCTCGGTGCCTGTGCCTGACAGGCGGAAGATGATGCGCGAGCCGTCGGTGAACAGGATGCGGATGCCTTGTTTGCTGCTGAAGCTGCCATCGACGGGGTCGGTGTAGCTGAAGTCGTCGGCGGTGGCGACGGTGTAGCGACCATACGATTTACCTGCCAATTCTGGGAATTGGGCGTAAATCTTTTGGATGACTTGGTTGGCGGCTTCAGTTGGGATGGCTTCGTAGTCGTGGCGGGAATACACGTTGCGCCCGTATTTTGCCCAGTGGGCGCGGACAATGGCTTCCACGGATTCGTTGCGGGCTGCGACCACGTTGAGCCAGAACAATACCGCCCATAAGCCGTCTTTTTCGCGGATATGGTCAGAACCTGTGCCAAAACTTTCTTCGCCACACAAGGTTACTTTGCCTGCATCCATCAAATTGCCGAAGAATTTCCAGCCCGTCGGCGTTTCAAAGCAGGGAATGCCTAAATCGGCGGCGACGCGATCCGCTGCCGCGCTGGTGGGCATGGAACGGGCAATGCCTGCCAAACCGTTTTTGTAACCTGGCACGAGGGTGGCGTTGGCGGCAAGCACCGCCAAACTGTCTGACGGCGTGACGAAAAAGCCTTTGCCCAAAATCATATTGCGGTCGCCGTCGCCGTCCGAAGCTGCGCCAAAATCAGGGGCGTTTTCGCCATACACAATCTCGACCAGCTCATGCGCGTAGGTCAAATTAGGATCTGGATGACCTTGTCCAAAATCAGGCAACGGCACGGCGTTCATCACGCTGTTGACAGGCGCGCCCAAGCGATTGACGAAAATTTCTTGCGCATACGGGCCTGTGACCGCGTGCATGGCATCGAATTGGATGCGAAAACCGCCGCTCAACAATGCGCGTAATTGATTGAAATCAAACAAGGTTGCCATTAAATCGGCGTAGTCGTTGACGGCATTGATGACTTCGACCTGCATCGCGCCGAGTTGCGTTGTGCCGATGGTGTCGAGATTCACATCCGCCGCATCCAAAATATGGTATTGGCTGATTTGTTTGGTCAGGGCAAAAATCGCCTCGGTGACGGTTTCGGTCGCGGGGCCGCCGTTGCTGCCGTTGTATTTGATGCCGAAATCGCCATCGACCCCGCCAGGATTGTGGCTGGCGGACAGGATAATGCCGCCGTAAGTTTGGTATTTGCGAATCACACACGACGCGGCGGGCGTGGAAAGGATGCCGCCTTGTCCCACCAACACGCGGGCATAACCATTTGCCGCCGCCATTTTTAAAATAATCTGAATCGCTTCGCGGTTGTAATAACGCCCATCGCCGCCCAGCACCAAAGTCGAACCCGCTGGCGCGGAAATGCTGTCAAAAATGGATTGAACGAAGTTTTCTAAATAATGAGCTTGCTGGAAAACAGGCACGCGCTTGCGCAAGCCTGATGTGCCAAGTTTTTGGTCATTAAAGGGAGTGGTTGCAACGGTACGGAGTGTCATGGCAGATTCCTTTAGGTTGGTTCAATAATTAGTTGTATTCCCTCTCCCCCAGCCCCTCTCCCACAAGTGTGAGAGGGGAGTGACCTTTTATCCCCTCGCCCGTTTACGGGAGAGGGTAAGGGAGAGGGTGTTAAATCACCGCACCAGTGCGGCGGCTACAGTTTGTCTGGTTGATGCGTTGGTTAATCGTTCTACCAACACCAGCGCGAAGTCCATTGCCGTGCCAGGGCCGCGTGAGGTGATGAGTTTGCCGTCTTCGACCAGCGCGCTGGTTTGCAATTGAACATTTGGGTAGTCGTCTAAACAAGTCGGGTAGCAGGTCGCTTGTTTGCCGTTTAATAAGCCCGCTTCAGCCAGTACCGACGGCGCGGCGCAGATGGCGGCGACGAATTTTCCTTGGGCGGCAAAGCGTTGTAGCAGTTGCAATACACGCGCATCGGCTTTTAAATTTCGCGTGCCAGGCTGTCCACCAGGTAGCACCACGAGGTCAAAATCTTGATCCAGCACCGCCTCCAGCGTGGTGTCTGGCACGATGACAATGCCGCGACTGCCGCGCAATGCACCGTCGGTTAAGCCTGCCAACGTAGTTTGCACACCGCCACGGCGCAGGATGTTGACGATGGTGACGGCTTCTAATTCTTCGCTACCTTCCGCGAAGAGGACTAATGCACGTGGGGTTGGAACTCGACCTACGGCGGAGTCACTCATGCTTTTGCCCTTGTTTATACGCTAATTTCAGCGCGGTCAGTAAATCGGGATGGGCTTTTAAATCGGCAATCCCCATGGTTTGCTGCGCGATTTTTTGCAGGGGAATCAATACTTTCAGCTCCGCCCACTGCGCGGCAAGCCCTTGCGCATCAAATTCGCCATGATGGACAAATTCCGCCGCGATGCCTTCTGCGTCGCTAAAGGTCACGTCAGATTCTTCCATCACTTCATACAGATAGGAATAAGTGTCAACGTGATGAATTTTGGCAAGCAGCGGGGCGATGGCGGGGAATTGCTCGTATTGCAACAACAACGCGTCTAAATCCAACGGTGCGGCATAGCGAAAATCTTCGCCTTTAAACGAGAATTCGATGCACGCGGTGAGGGTGTTGGGCATGTTAATCGCGGAAATTTTGATATTGCAGCGGGAAGTCGGTGATGGTTTTTTTGACAAACGCAATGGCGGTTTGCAAATCATCGCGGTTTTTGCCTGTGACGCGCACGGTGTCGCCTTGGATACTGGCTTGCACCTTCATTTTGCTGTCTTTGAGGTGTTTGACGATTTGCTTCGCCAGTTCAATTTCAATCCCGACTTTGACTTCACAGCCGCGTTTGACCTTGTTGCCACTGACTTTTTCAACTTTTTCGCTGATTTCTAAGCACTTAATATCCACATTACGCTTGGCGAGTTTGCCGTTGAGAATGTCTTGTACTTGGTCCAGCTGAAATTCGTTGTCCGCATGGAGAGTGAGTTTTAATTCGGTTTGCTCTACGCGAGCATCTGAACCTTTGAAGTCAAAGCGTGTGCTGACCTCTTTGTTGGTTTGTTCAACCGCATTTTTGACTTCGGTTTTATCTACTTCTGAAACGATGTCGAAAGAGGGCATGATAAGTTCCTGAATGTTAAAAGGTAGTTTACTACCCTCATCCCCGACCCTTCTCCCAAAGGGAGAAGGGAGTTTTCATCCCCTCTCCCCGTGGGAGAGGGCTAGGGTGAGGGTTGGGGGTGAGGGCTGTTTTTAGCCAAAACTACACACGTAATGCACGGCTTCGTCGCACTGAATGTCGAAATGACTGTTGGCAGGCACGTAAAACTGCGTACCTGCGGCATAAGTTGTAAATTCAGTGTCATCGCCAATTTTGACTTGGCAAGTGCCCGCCACGATTTCCATGACTTCAGGCACGCCGACATTAAAAGTCAGCGTGGCAGGCAAAATAACGCCGACGGTTTTGCGTGTGCCATCGGCAAATAACACGGAGTGAGAAACGCACTTACCGTCAAAAAATACATTGCCTTTTTTGACTACGCTCACGCTATCGAATTGTGACATATTGATTTCCTTAAAATTTTCGAGTTTTTTATAAATTCTCTCTTCGCATTATTCCCTCTCCCAAGCAGGGGGAGGGGTAGGGTGGGGGGAGAAATCATCGCGCTGATGCAACCTTTCAACCCCCATCCCAGTTGCCCCCTCGCTACGCTCTCCCCCACTGCTAGAGGGAAGGAGCGGAAGGGGAATAAGTTAAGCCGCTTCTACGGCTTTTACACCTTTGTGATAAGTGCTATAGAGATACACGGGGATGCCCAGATCACCTAGGTGCTTTTCGATTAAAGGTAATACGTCATTCCAATCCAGCCCGCCCACACCACATGCCAAACGGGGCAGTGCCACGCTGGTGATTTGTTCTTTTTCAATCAAAGTACGTAGCGCGTGCAAGGTGTGATTGACTTGGCTGACTGATGCCTGGCCAGGTTTGCTACCGTGTTCGTAAGCCGCATCTTGGGTAAATAAGTTCACGATGTAGTGTCCATCCGCGCTCATCCATGTCCATAAACCCCCTGCTTTAGGATGGGTGGTTTGGCAGAAATGACGGAAATCTTTGTACAAGGCGGGCATTTTTTCACGTAATTGCAACGCTAAACCTGCATGAAAATCATCGTTGGGGGCAACGCCTTGCGCAATCGCTTTGGCACCGCTCAATAAAATATCGCCGCTGAGTTCGTAAATCATGATGTGTCTCCTTAAGAATTTTTATTTTGTAAATTCGCTGCAATGCGCAAGCGCAAAGCATTTAATTTAATAAATCCTGCTGCATCTTTTTGGTCATACGCGCCTTTGTCATCTTCAAAAGTCGCAATGCTGCTGTCAAACAGCGAATTGGTTGCGGAATCGCGTCCCACTACGATGACGTTGCCTTTGTATAATTTGACGCGCACCCAGCCGTTAACGACTTGTTGGGTATGGTCGATCAAAGTTTGTAGGGCGCGGCGTTCTGGACTCCACCAGTAGCCGTTGTAAATCATCGACGCATAACGTGGCATCAAGTCATCTTTCAGATGCGCGACTTCGCGATCCAACGTGATGGATTCAATCGCACGGTGGGCTTTCAGGATAATCGTGCCGCCAGGGGTTTCGTAGCAACCACGGGATTTCATGCCGACATAGCGGTTTTCTACTAAGTCCAACCGACCAATACCGTGCTTGCCGCCTAATTGATTCAATTTTGCCAAGACTTGCGCTGGGGATAAAGCTTCGCCATTCAGTGCCACGATGTCGCCCTTGGAGAATTCGATGTCCAAGTATTCAGCTGCATCAGGTGCGGCTTCAGGTGAAACGCTCCAACGCCACATGGATTCTTCTGCTTCGGCTGCGGGATTTTCCAGATGACGACCTTCGTAGCTAATGTGCAGCAAATTAGCATCCATGGAATACGGCGAGCCGCCTTGCTTATGCTTCATATCGACGGGGATGCCGTGTTGTTCGGCATAAGCCATCAATTTTTCACGGCTCAACAAATCCCATTCACGCCAAGGCGCGATGATTTTGATGTTCGGATTGAGCGCGTAAGCCCCTAATTCAAAACGAACTTGATCGTTACCTTTGCCTGTCGCGCCGTGGGAAATAGCTTGCGCGCCTGTCATCTTGGCGATTTCAATCAGGCGTTTGGCGATTAAAGGACGGGCAATAGACGTGCCGAGCAGGTATTCACCTTCATACACGGTATTGGCACGGAACATTGGGAAAACGAAATCACGTACAAATTCATCGCGTACATCTTCAATGAAAATATTGGAAGCGGGGATGCCAAATTGCAAGGCTTTTTGACGTGCGGGTTCGAGTTCTTCGCCTTGACCAAGGTCAGCGGTGAAGGTGACCACTTCGCATTGGTAAGTGTCTTGCAGCCATTTAAGAATAACGGAGGTGTCCAAACCGCCCGAATAGGCGAGGACGACTTTTTTGATGTCGCTCATGGTAAGTTCCTGATAATGTTAATTTTTTGTGTATTCATTGCACTCCTTCCCCCTAGGAGGGGGAAGGCTGGGATGGGGGTTGAAACGTTGCACTACAAACAAACCATTTCTACCCCCGCCCTAACCCTCCCCCTGCTAGGGGGAGGGAATAGAGCACGGGTGATTTATATAACTTTCCCCAGCAACAGATATTCCATCAATGCTTTTTGGACGTGTAATCGGTTTTCGGCTTCATCCCAGACCACAGACTGTGCGCCGTCGATCACTTCCGCGCTGACTTCTTCACCGCGATGGGCGGGGAGGCAGTGCATAAACAGCGCATCAGGTGCGGCAACACGCATCATGTCTGCGTCCACTTGCCAATCGGCAAAGTCTTTTAGCCGCTCTTCATTTTCCGCTTCAAAGCCCATCGACGTCCACACATCGGTGGTCACCAAATCCGCGCCACGTGCCGCATCCATCGGGTCGGTAAACTCTTCGTAATGCTCATGCCCGTACAGTCCTGCACGTTCTGGTTCGACTTCGTAGCCTGGTGGCGTGGAAACATGCACATTGAAGTCCAAGATTTCTGCCGCTTGCAGCCACGTGTTGCACATATTGTTCGAGTCGCCAATCCACGCTACCGTTTTGCCTGTGATGGAGCCGCGTTGTTCGATAAAGGTGTAAATGTCGGCAAGAATTTGGCAGGGGTGGTATTCGTTAGTCAGCCCGTTGATGACAGGGACACGCGAATGCGCCGCAAAGCGTTCAATAATGGATTGTTCAAAGGTACGAATCATCACAATATCGACCATGCGTGAAATGACTTCGCCTGCGTCTTCCACTGGTTCGCCGCGTCCCAGTTGGGTGTCGCGCGTGGACAAGAAAATCGCCGCACCGCCTAGTTGTTGCATGCCTGCTTCAAAAGACAAGCGCGTGCGGGTGGAATTTTTCTCAAAAATCATCGCCAGCGTGCGGTCTTGCAAAGGCCAATATTGCTGGTAGGACTTAAACTTTTTCTTAATACGGCGCGTGCGTTCAAACAGGTATTCCAGCTCTTCTCGATTGAGATCTTTGAATTGTAAGAAATGTTTAACGGGCGTTTGGGTAGGCATGGTGAGTTCCAATCAAGATTGCATAAATTCTTGAATCAATGGACAAAGCATGTCCAATAATTGTTGCGCTTCTTCGGTGGACATAATCAACGGAGGCAACAGGCGCACCACACAGTCCGCCGTCACGTTAATCAGCAAGCCTTTTGCCAACGCCAATTTGACCAATTCGCCGCAGGGTTTTGCCAGTTCCACGCCTATCATCAAACCATGACCGCGTATATCGACCACGCCTGCCACGCCTTGTAATTGCTGTGCTAAACCGTCGCGGATAAATTTGCCTAAGGTATCAGCATGGGCGAGTAAGCCATCTTGTTCCATGACTTCCAAGGTGGTGATGCCTGCCGCACATGCCAAAGGATTGCCGCCAAAAGTCGAGCCGTGGTTGCCTGGTTGGAATGTGCCCGTGGCTTTACCTGCTGCCAGACACGCACCCACAGGCACGCCCGACCCTAGGCCTTTTGCCAAAGTCATGACGTCTGGCACGATGCCCGTGTGTTGATGGGCGAACCATTTGCCTGTGCGACCAATGCCGCTTTGCACTTCGTCCAGCATCAACAGCCAGTTTTGGGTGTCGCAAATCGTGCGTAATTGTGGCAAAAAGTCTACGTCCAAGGTGCGTATCCCGCCTTCGCCTTGCACGGGTTCAACCAGTACCGCGACGATGTTGTTGTGATGTTCCGCAAGATGGCGAATCGCGGCAATGTCGTTGTACGGTACGCGCACAAAGCCAGTGACCAGCGGCTCAAACCCCGCTTGGATTTTGTAATTGCCCGTCGCAGACAAAGTTGCCATCGTCCGCCCATGGAAAGATTTCTCCATCACGATAACGGTGGGCAGTTCAATGCCGCGTTTATGACCAAACATCCGCGCAATTTTAATGGCGGCTTCGTTAGCTTCCGCGCCCGAGTTGCTGAAGAACACTTCATCCATGCCACTCAATGCGCACAATTTGTCGGCCAATTGTTCTTGTCCATTGACTTGATACACATTCGAGCAATGAATCAGCGTGTTAATTTGTTGGGTGAGTGCGTCGGTGAGGCGAGGATGTGCGTGCCCCAAGGTGTTGACGGCAATGCCCGATAAGCCATCAAGATAGCGTTTGCCAGCGGCATCCCAAAGCCATGCGCCAGATCCACGCACAAAAGCAACAGGTAGGCGAGCATAAGTATTCATCACATGCGACATAAAAACCTCTGTAAAGACAGACGGCGGACACGCCGCCGTTTAACTTGGATAGTTCATTAGAACCAAAAAATCACCGTCGCGCACCTGCGCAGGGTGTTCCCAATAGGGTGTTCATTTTAACCCAAAAGTCGCCAAATTCCCCGTGTTCAGCAAGAATTTATCGGCATTGAAGGGCGATTGAGCATCAGTTTGGCACGGGTGCAGATGCAATTCGACATTAAAACGCGTTGTGCGTAGTATCACAGGACTTTTTGATAGGGGTTGTCAGCCATGCTAAGCATCATTGTTTCTACGCTCGCTTTTTTCGTCGCAGCTTGGTATCTCAACCGTTATCTCAATGAACAAGAGATCGCAGCAGGCATGACGCGGCGGATTTTAGTGATCGTGCTGGCTTCGGTGGTATCGTCAGCGGTGGGGATGGGCTTGGATGCGCTGGTGAGTGATCCAGAGTCCGCGCCCAGTATGACTTTGCTCCCCACTGTGCCATCACAAAGTGAGTAAATGAGGTGGTGTTTTATTGCGCCAACTTGAAACTTCAAGCTACTAAATCTATTTGCATCTCAATGTTGCTTGTATATACTTGATGTAATTACAAGCAAGGAGTGCATCATGCGTACAGCGAAAGTGTTTAGAAGTGGCAATTCTCAGGCGGTGCGGATTCCTGTGGAATTTCAGTTTGACACGGATGAAGTGGAAATTTTTCGGCGTGATGATGAATTGGTCTTACGCAAAATCCCGCGCTCCTTGGCGCAAGCGTTTCATTTGTTGACGGCATTGCCTGACGATTGCTTGACCGAGCGCGAAGATGCGCCGCCGCAAGTGCGTGAAGGGCTGTAATCATGGTGCGCTACTTGCTCGACACCAATATCTGCATTTACATAAAAAATCATCGTCCTGCTGAAGTATTGGCACGTTTTTCGGCGTTGCCATCGGGCAGTGTGGCGATGTCGGTCATCACCTACGGCGAATTGGCTTTTGGGGCAGAAAAGAGCGCGAAATCACTCGCCGCACAGCAGATTTTGCAACAACTCACCGCGTTCATTCCTGTGTTGCCACTGAATGAAAACGCCTCCTTACACTACGGCAAGATTCGCCAATATTTGCAAGCTCAAGGCACATCTATCGGCAACAATGACCTGTGGATTGCCGCCCACGCACTGGCTGAAAACTTGATTTTGGTGACCAACAATGTCGCTGAGTTTGAGCGTGTTCCTGCCTTGCAAGTCGAAAATTGGGTGGGAATTTAGTGAGTAGGGCGCGCCGTGCGCACGGGGAATTCACGTATCAGCTTGAAATTAAATGATTTTTCCGCATGCGCATGGCGCACCCTACTAGGCTGCGCGAGGGTGTATTCGCGCATTCCCTCTCGATCGCAAGGTTATACCCGCTTTGTGCAATCAATATAGACATCGAAAGCTTCCCCATTTCCAGAGATTGCAACAACATTCAATATAAACTCAAAAGTCGCGCGATGAGTGAGATTTCCAATATCAACATATTCAATGTTTGCGGATAGAATTGGTAAATCAAAGGAGAACATCGCGTCCTTGTCTTTTGAGGCAAAGTAAAGGACTGCTGAACATAGTTGCACGCATGCCTATCCGCTTGGTACACCCATTTTATAGGTAGTGACAATAATTCATATATCCGTTTGACACACTGAGTTATTGGCGGTAGCGTCCAATGGTATGAAGATAGAGCAACCAGAGACGATAC